>NZ_AQYF01000001.1:0-134579 GCF_000380525.1 Thioalkalivibrio sp. AKL8
GGTCCTGGAAGAATCGGGGACCACGGTCCGGCGGCCCTCGCGGTTGGCGAAGATCGGTTCCAGCCGACTGCGCAAGGCGCTCTACATGGCGGCGGTGGTGGCGACCCGGTACAACCCGGACGTGCGACACCAGCATCAACGTCTGCTGACACGCGGCAAGGCCAAGATGTCGGCGATCGGGGCGGCCATGCGCAAACTCCTGCACATCGCCTTCGGTGTGCTCAAATCCCAAACCCCGTATCAAGCCCGCCATGAAACTCCTTGCACCCCGTAGGGCAAGACGGTATCTACCGGGGATGCGAACAGGGCGGTGGGGTCAGAAGCCCGGGGTGTTTTTCTCCACCCAGCGGCTGCTGCCGTCGGTGAGGGTCTCGCGTTTCCAGAACGGGGCCTCGTGCTTCAGGCGTTCGAGGATGTCACTGCAGGCGTCGCGGGCGGCGATGCGGTGGGCGGACCAGGTGGCCACCAGCACCAGGGCATCGCCGGGACGCACATCGCCGACGCGGTGGGCCACATGGCAGCCCAGCAGCGGCCAGCGCGCCTCGGCCTCGGCGACGATGCGCTCCAGCTCGCGCTCGGTCATCCCCGGATAGTGCTCCAGGAACAGGCCGGTCACGTCCTCGTCCTCGTTGAAGTCGCGCATGCGGCCGACGAAAACGCTGGCCGCGCCGCGGGCGTTCGCCGGGATGGATTGCTCGGCCTGGCGGACGACCTCCCAGGGGTCGAAGTCGCGGGTGTGGATCTCGACCGCCACCCTAGCCCCCGGTCACCGGCGGGAAGTAGGCGACCTCGTCGCCATCGCGCACCGGGGTCTCCAGGCTCGCCTGTTCCTGGTTGACCGCGGCCATCAGGCGTTCCGGGGGGGCATCCTGGTGCAGGTGCCGCCACAGCTCGCCGACGGTCAGGCCTTCTCCGGGCAGGGCCACTTCTTCGCCCTGGCGGCCCAGTTCCTCGCGCAATCGCGCGAAATAGTGAACGCTTACGGTCATTCCGGCCCCTGTAAACATGACTGCGAGTCAAGCATTATAGCCGGCATGAACGAATTCACTCACTTCGATGCCGAAGGCCATGCGCACATGGTCGATGTTGGCGAAAAGTCCGTCACCCATCGCGTGGCGATCGCCGAGGGCCGGATCCACATGCAGCCGGACACCCTGCAGCGCATCCGCGAAGGCCGCCATGCGAAAGGGGACGTCCTGGGTATTGCCCGCGTGGCTGGCATCATGGGGGCCAAGAAGACCGGCGACCTGATCCCGCTTTGCCACCCGATCGGCCTGACCCGGGTGGCCCTGGATCTGGAGACGGAAGACACCGCCGTGCGCGTGCAGGCCACCTGCGAGGTGCACGCCCAGACCGGGGTGGAGATGGAGGCGCTGACCGCCGTATCCACTGCGCTGCTGACGGTTTATGACATGTGCAAGGCCGTGGATCGCGGCATGCAAATTGATGGTGTTCGCCTGCTCGAGAAACGCGGGGGCCGCAGTGGCACCTGGCGGGCCGAACCGAAAGGAGATTCCGAATGAAATGGATCAAGCGCCTGCTGGGCCTGATCGCCGTACTGATCCTGCTGGCCATCATCGTGGCCGCCTACCTGCTGATCACCTTCGATGCCAATGATTACAAGGAGCGCATCGAAGCGGAGGTGCAGGAAGCGACCGGGCGCGAGCTGACCCTCTCCGGGCCGATCGGCCTGACCCTGTTCCCCAGCCTTGGGCTGCGTCTGGAAGAGGTGCGCTTCGGCAATGCCGAGGGCTTTGGCGACGAGCCGTTCGCCGAGGTCGACGTGGTGGATGTCGCGGTGGCGGTGATGCCGCTGCTGCGCCGCGAGCTGGAGGTCCAGCGCGTGCAGGCCGACGGCGTGCGTCTGAACCTGGCGCGTGACGAACAGGGCCGCAACAACTGGGACGACCTGCTGGATCACGCGGGCGCCGCCCGCGACGAGGCCGTGGGTGCGGATGACGACGAGCGCACCACGACCGAGACCCGGCTGGCCCTGCAGCGCATCGACGTGGCCGGAATCTCCCTGACCAATGCCCGGGTGCACTGGGATGATCGCGAGACCGGCATGCAGGCCACCCTGGACCCGTTCGAGCTGCAGATTGGGCGCTTCCGCCCGGGCGTCGAGACGCGGCTGGATCTGGAAGCGGTCGTGCGCGCCGAGGGCGGCGATCTGGCCGAACCCGTGGAGCTCGCGCTCGACCTCGGCGGGCTGATGAACGTCGACCTGCTCAACGAGCGCTACTCCGTGCGTCGTCTGAACGCCACCCTGGGCCTCGACGGTGGTGGCTTGCCGCGCGCCGTGGGCATGACCCTGGAAACCGATGTCGCCCTGGAAATGGCCGACGCGATGTCCCTGCGCCTGGAGCGTCTGACGCTGGGTGTCGCCGGCGTGCGCATGACCGGGTTTGCCGAGCTGTCCGAGCTGGATGGCGAGCAGCCGCAGATCCGGAGCGAGATGCGCACCAACACCTTCAACCTCAAGGACGTGTTGACCGACCTGGGAATGGACGCCCCCAGAACCAGCGATCCGGATGCCCTGGCCCGGGTTGCCCTGGACCTGTCCGCCCACGGCAGCTTCCAGGCGTTGAACATGGACCCGTTCCTGATCACCGTGGATGACGCCATGCTGAGCGGTTCCGCGGGCTGGGATGGCCGCGGCGAACGTCCGCTGATTACCTTCGATGTCTCCGGCGAGCGCCTGAATCTCGACCGCTACCTGCCGCCGGAAGTGGAAGAGGCGCGCACGGAAAACGGCAATGGCAATGGCGAAGCCGACGAGGATATCGCCATCGAGTTGCCGCTGGAGGCCCTGCGCAGCGTCGATGTGGATGGCAGCGCGGCGCTGGGCCGCCTCGACGTGATGGGCATGGTCCTGCGCAACATCGAGCTGCAGATCCGCGCCGAGGCGGGCGACTGGAATATCCAGCCCCTGAATGCCGCGGCCTACGACGGCGAGCTGAGCAGCCGCCTGCGCCTGGACGCGCGCCACGATGCCCCGCGCTACGAGCTGGCAGCCGACCTGCAGGCCCTGGATATCGGGGCCCTGCTGGAAGACTTTCAGGGCGACGATGCGCGCCTGATGGGTACTGGCAACCTGGAGCTGGACATTGCCACCCGGGGCGAGCTTCTGAGCGAGCTGAAGGGTGCCCTGAACGGCTCCGGCAACATGCGCTTCGAGGATGGCGCCGTTCGCGGCATCAACGTGGCCCAGATCATCCGCCGGGCCGAGGCCCGTCTGCGCGGGGAGTCGCTGGAGGAGGAAGAACCCAACCAGACCGATTTCAGCGAACTGACCGGCAGCTTCACCATTCGCGACGGCATCGTGCGCAACGAGGACCTGGCGGCCAGCTCGCCCCTGCTGCGGGTGAGCGGCGAAGGCCAGGCCGACCTGAACGACGACACCCTCGACTACCGCGTGAACAGCACCGTGGTCGGCACGCTGGAGGGCCAGGGTGGCCGGGAACTCGACGATCTACGCGGCGTGACGCTGCCGATCCGCATCAGCGGCACGTTCACCGACCCGAGCTTCCGTCTCGACCTGGAGGACGCCCTGCGGGACCGTTACGAGGGCGAGGTCCGCGAACGCGTGCAAGAGGAAGAGGATCGTGTCCGCGAACGCCTGGACGAGGAAGAAGAGCGCGCCCGCGAGCGCATTGAGCAGGAGTCCGACCGGCTCCTGGATCGCTTCCGCAGTCGCTGATCACCCGCGGCGCCCGCCCCCGGTGCGGGTGCCGCCATGGTCGATTCGCCCATGAACGCCTTCGCCGAGCGGCTGCTCGCCTGGTTCGATCGCCACGGCCGCCAGGACCTGCCGTGGCAGCATCCGCGCACGCCCTATCGGGTGTGGGTCTCCGAGATCATGCTGCAGCAGACCCGGGTGGAGACCGTCGTCCCCTACTTCCTGCGCTTCATGGAGCAGTTCCCCGACGTGCAAAGCCTTGCCACGGCCCCGCAGGACGCTGTGCTGCACCAGTGGTCGGGGCTTGGCTATTACGCCCGTGCGCGCAACCTGCACCGCGCCGCACAGGTGGTGGTCGAGGAACACGGGGGCGTATTCCCCGCCGAGCGCGCGGGCCTGGAACAACTGCCGGGCATCGGGCGCTCCACCGCCGCCGCCATCATCGCCCAGGCGCACGACGTGCCCGAGGCCATCCTGGATGGCAATGCCAAGCGCGTACTCGCCCGTCACGCGGCGATCCACGGCTGGCCGGGCAGTACCGCCGTCCAGCGCGAACTGTGGGCCGAGGCCGAGGCGCGTACCCCTGCCACACGCTGCGCGGATTACACCCAGGCGATCATGGACCTGGGCGCCCTGCTCTGTTCTCGCAGCCGCCCCGCCTGTGAGGCCTGCCCGGTGCACGCGGACTGCGGCGCCGCGCAGCAGGGCCTGACCGGCATGCTGCCTTCGCCCCGGCCGCGCCGCGATCTGCCCACACGCACGCGTTGGGCCGCCTGTCTGCGGGCGCCGGAGGGTATCGCGTTGATCCAGCGCGAACAGGACGGTATCTGGGGCGGGCTCTACAGCCTGCCCGAGGCCGAAACCGCCGAGGCCCTGGAAGACTGGGTGCTCGTTCAGTGGCCCGGTGCTACCCCGTCCGGTGCCGATCACGGGCTCCAGCACAGCTTCAGCCACTACCGCCTGGATCTGCGCATCCGGCCCTTCGACCTCCCGGCTGGCGCGTGTGGGATCATGGAAGGGAACAGGGTGATTTGGTATAAACCCGGCACATCACGGGCGGTCGGCATCCCGGCCCCCATCCAGCGTTATCTGCACGACGACAAGGATCCCGGCAATGGCACGAACCGTTAACTGCGTGAAACTCGGCAAAGAGGCGGACGGGCTCGACTTCCCGCCCTATCCCGGCGAGATGGGCAAGAAGATCTACCTGAACGTGTCCAAGGAGGCCTGGCAGGCCTGGCTGAGCCACCAGACCATGCTGATCAACGAATACCGCCTGACCCCGGTCGACCCCAAGGCGCGCAAGTTCCTCGAAGAGGAAATGGAGAAGTTCCTGTTCGGCGACGGTTCGGAAAAGCCGGAAGGTTTCGTCGACCCGAACGCCTCCTGAGTCGCAGTTTTCCGCGGCTCGTATCGATCTGGCGGTCCCGCGCGCTTGACGTGGGGCCGCCGGACGGCTTTAATACCGCCCTTCGTCCGCAGGACGATTCCCCCGAAGTATGGCCGGGTAGCTCAGTCGGTAGAGCAGGGGATTGAAAATCCCCGTGTCGGCGGTTCGATTCCGTCCCCGGCCACCATTATTTCCCCCTTGTGGCACCATCTTTCCCATGAGCGTTCGCCATATCCTGCGCATGGGACACCCCGACCTGCGTCGCGTCTGCGACCCGGTACCCGAATCCGATTTTGACAGGCCCGACCTGCACGCCCTGGTGGACGACCTCGTCGACACCATGCACGCCAACGAAGGGCTCGGCCTGGCCGCCGCCCAGATCGGTGTGCCTCAACGCGTTGCCGTGATCGAGATCGAGCCCGGTAACAGCCGCTACCCCGATGCTGTGCCCACCGGCCGCCTGGTTCTCGTCAACCCGGCCGTGACCGTGCTCGACCCGACGCCGCAGCGCTACTGGGAAGGCTGCCTCTCCGTACCCGGCCTGCGTGGCGAAGTTGCGCGACCGCGGCACATTGCCGTGGACTACCGCGAGCCGGACGGAACGCCGTGCCATCTGGAGCCCGAAGGCTTTCTCGCCACCGTCTTCCAGCACGAGATCGACCACCTCGACGGCAAGCTCTACATCGACCGCCTCACCGACACCACGCGCCTCGCCTTCCTCGACGAATACCGCGAATTCCACGCCGCTGACTGACGGTGCGGATGATGAACTGCTACCGCTTTACGTTCGCACTTCCAGGCGAACCATCCACTCCGTCCTGGATTCCGGGACGAATCTCTATACGCAACTGATTTGCCGCTCAAAAAGGCTTAACAATCTGGTCTGGAGCCGGTGAAAGACCGTTTTTTCGCGCAAGATGCGGCGAGAGTGACCCGTCAGCCAGGACGTGGCGTTTAAGCGGTTAAAATCGCTGGCAAGCCCGAAATAAGGGATAAGGATGGATTGCGTTCATGGATCAGCAGCTTATTGTGGTCCGACCCTATTAGCCGGGAACGGCGTGGTGGGATGCTTCAGAGAGGGACGCCGCAGGGCAAAAGGCAAGGTTTGACCCCGTGGTCCACGTATGCGCTCAGCCCCTATTCCAGCTCGAAGGCACACTCATAGCCCCATAGGTAGCATGTCCACCACGGCGGTCGCTCCTGCTCCCCGTTGTCGGGCAGTTCACGAGTGTTCATTGGGCGGGACACCCGTTGCACGACTGGATCAGTTCCATGCAGACCGGGTTGCTCGGGTTTTCTAGCTTCAACGCGTATGCTTTCTCATGGAGAGTTCATCCATTGAGACCCACATAAAGAACCTAGGAGATCGCATGAAAAACCGGGCCCCTGTAGCAGTTGGTCTCGCCTTGCTTCTTGCTGCGTCAGCTCCACTGCACGCGGCAAACGAGTTTCAGTCGAGAGGTCATATACAAAACGATCGTGGTCAGAACTGCACCTACATTCAGACGACCGACCACAAGAGTAGATACTTTCACGAAACATTAACGGGTCGAGTTGGCACAATTACCTTTGACGATCCGGGGTGCATGTCAGAACACGACGTGGGGATGGATACTAATCTGATGATGATCAATAACATCATTTCTCGCTGGTACTCGCATCGTGATGCGGACTTTAAGACGAGAGCCGATGAGCTTTACCCGGGGAGCATGATGCAGAAAAGAGGATACTGCATTCAGTCGAACAAATACCCGGCTATCGGGATTACAGTGGATTATGAGATTCGTGACGCATCGATTGTACGTGTGAAGCACGGTAGCAGCGTCCAGGGGTGCACGCGCTAGCAGGTTGTTGAGTTTCAAAGGGGGGGGGGTAAAAGTGAAGCGTATAATGACATTGGTGGTATTTTCTTTTTCGGTTACCGCACTTCCTGCTTGGGGAATGCAAGGAACTACGAATGAAGGTTACGTTGCATGCCTTCAGGAGCAATGGATCCAAGATATGGTGTCATTCGTAGGTGCAGACGATATGGGCAGCTTCGAGGCCTACATAGAACAGGGGCGCTGCGTGGTCATGCAGGGAGGCCAAAAAGTAACCGTCACTGATAGCCCCGGGATGTTTGGCGGCCGAACGGGATTTGTCTTTCGAGGTACTAAGTTGTGGACCTTGAGGGAGGGGATTAGCTACGGGCAGTGAGAAAGGTCCAAAGAAGTCTCCCCGGGACGGCCCAGCGGGAGGTTACCCGCGACTTCCTCTGGCCTCCCTCCAGATGATGCCGGGGCCCATGCTAAGAATCCCCGCCGTTACCGCCCCATCGGGCGGCTTCACTGGCATACGCAACCGTCCCTCGTTTAGGCGCCGCAGGGCTACCAGGTGAAGCGCGCGGCCACATTCGGCTGCACCGACGGGCCGATGTTGCCCTCGATCTGCGCCACGTCGAGGGCGTGAAGACCAGATTGGCACGACGAAAGAGCGAGATGACGAGGCTGTTTTGGTTTATGCTGGTTAACGGTTGGTTTATCGCGTAGGGGGGGAGAGCCCTAGGTAGGCCGCCGAAGGCAGTTAAATTGAATTTCAAGGGGGAATGAGTATGAGGATCTTGATTCTAGCCGCTGTAGCAGTGTTTATGAGTCTTCCAGCATTGGCTGGGTCTGGCCCTGTAACCATGGGGTCTGGCTATCAGACTGACACCGTGTTTCATGGTGGCGGTTGTCGGAAGAGTTCACCGCCCGGCCAGTGCTGTCATAAAAATCATTCGACGGGAAGAGTGCACTGTCACTAAGGGCAAAAGGCAAGGTTCGACCCCGAAGTTCACGAAGTTCAGATCTGCTTCAGATACGTTATCAACTCTCTGGCCGCCTGCAAGGCGGCCTCAGCCTCGTCTTTGTTCGCGTGTCCGCCCCTGTGGACTATAGAGTTCCGTTTCTCGGAAGCGCTTTTGAACCGCGGCCAGAAGTACTGTCCCTCGAGTTCCACACCGGTGAGCGCGTTGTAGAGCTTTCGGTGCTTATCGTTCGCAAGGTTATGTCCGTTCATCAGGCCATCTACGGCTTCGCCCAGGGTCTCCAGATTCTTGGCCGAGTACGCAGCGTCGAAAGCGCGTTCGGCAGCAACCTCACAAGCCATTAGCAACGTCACGATCGAAATGTTGAAGTGCCCCTGATCAATCAGGCTCCGAGCAATGGTCAGCAGCGCGTTTGGGTACGTGACGACGGTAGCGGTAACGCTAGCTGAAGCGGTGACCGAATCCGTTATCTCAACTGAAAAATTCCTGCGAGTCGAGCCGCACCTGGGACAGGGCTGACGCTTCTCGACAGAAGTGCTACCCAGCTCAGTGAGCGTTTCACCACAATTCCCACAGACAGTCGAATCTGCCATGGCTTCCTTCCTTCTATAAAAGGGACGACTGGGCCTGTCCAAAACTTCACGGAACAGCTTGCCGAAAATGTTTGATAACGCGTCTGTCTGGGCCTAACGTCCGAACTCAGGTGACCGCTGGCGCGTCGCTCCTATCGTCGCGCTGCGCCAGCGGTCACCTGAAGTGCCGTGTTGGGGCAATTGTTTATGCTTCGCAAGATACTCACCGGCTTTGCCACTCTCAATCGCCTCAAATATGTGTTCTTTCGCTTCGTCAATAGTGGAGAAAACCAATTTTCCTTTGGCGCCATTCATCGCAATACGATATGAGCCATCACTTGACATTATAACGACGGAAATCTTTTTTGTTTGATTTTGTGTATATTTCCGCTTAATTTCCATCTGCTTGATTGAATGAATCGTCTTTTTCTGTCTTCATGGCGTTTTTTTGAGTCGGCGAGGTTCGAAGCGACCTCTGTGTCCGTCGAGGAGTCACAACAGTATGTTCCGACCTTCATAGTGCCCCATCTGTCATGAAACACAAAGAATTGGTGACGTAAACTACTGCCACATAACTCACAGGTGCCAATAAGATCGCCCAGATCATCATAACCAACGTATTCCCAGCCGAACCTAGGAGGTATTATCCCATGCTCTGCCGCATGGCATCCCTTGCATAGCGTAGCGCAGTCCGTGTATGCATATTCCCACGGGAGTTTGTTTGGAATATAGCGCTTGTTATGAACTTGCAAGTAAACGTCTGGCTCGCCGCGCCCACAGACACTACAAACGCTGCCATCTAGCTCAATGACTTCGTCTCTAAAGTCCTTCCAATGTTTTCGAGCGTATCCTTTCATTCTCTGATTATCGCCCTAACATTAGATTCGAGGGCGTCAGTCATATTGGTGATATGCGGGTTCTGCATGTTGCCCCGGGGGTCTCGTGTTTCAGGTAAAGCGTTATTGGTAAACCATTCTTTTATCATGGTAGTAAGTGTCGCGTCGAGTGGTAGCGCGCCACACACGCTCGGACCAGGATTAATCGGCGTTTGGTGATGTCTTACATCGGTCTGTCGGTCGAACGTGGGTGAGACTCAGGGGAAGGTTTGCGGGTGGAATGGTTCGGCTCGAGACGGGGATATCCGCGGTACGGGCGTTAGATAGCACGGTCCTAGACAGAAACGGGATATCACCGTTATCCCGGAATTGGCGTAACCGGGAAGAGAGAGCAGGCGGTCTCTGGGAGTTGGGGGTTCTGCAGTAGCCGTGGCGGCGTTCCCTGGTACGATCCGGCTGGAGTAAACGGAGAGCCGGTGTTGGAAACGCTCACGGAAGTGAATCAGGCGGTGGTGGTCTGCGGCATTCTGGAGGATGCACAGGGGCGTATCTTTCTGGCGCGTCGCGGGGCCGATCAGGCGCTGGCGGGATGTTGGGAATTCCCCGGGGGCAAGGCAGAGCCGGGCGAAAGCCTGGAGGCTGCGTTGTGCCGCGAATTCCGTGAAGAGCTCGCGATGGAGATACGGGTGGGGGAAGAGGTCGGGCGCACACCGATTCCGGGTAATGGGGGCCTTGAGCTGGTGGCGCTGCGGGCGTGGACGGAAGATGAGAGCCCGGTGCTGACGGTGCACGATCACTGGTGCTGGTTGTCGCCATTGGAGGCTCAAGGGCTCGAGCTTGCGCCTGCGGACATCCCATTGCTCGAAGCCTTTATTGCCGCACGTTCCGGATGAGCCGAGATAACGCCGCCAAATCCCTGTCCGGTGCCCAATGGGTCGGTCTGCATGAACGGTTGGATACGCCTCGGGTACGGCAGGCGCTGGAGGCCTTGGGGCTGGAGGAGCACGCCCGCTGGAGCCAGGGCCTGGAGGGCGACGATCTCGCGATGAGCCTGGTCGCCGAGCTGGCCCAGCGGCTCGGGGAGCGCGCGGGTGAGCTGCGCGAGAAGGGACACGAGGACTGGACCCGGGCCGTGCAGGGGCTGGCGGATGCGCTGGCTGCGGCGGGGCATCCGCTATCCGGGATCGAGGAAGACCTTCCCCGGCCGCCGTTTCGGCAGTTGTTGGAGGTGCGCTCTCCGGCTGCCGACCAGGTGGGGCAACAGGAGACACCGCGGCCGGACATACCGTTGGCGCTGTCCAGCCTGCTCACCGGGTCCGATCGCACGCCGAGTCTGGTGACGCAGATCGAGAAGGAGCTGGCCAGTGCGGAGCGGGCCGATTGGCTGGTGTCCTTCATCAAGTGGAGCGGGATTCGCGCCCTGCGCGAAACGCTGAAGCGCTTTACCGAAACCCCGACCGCTGATGGCGCACCCAGGCTGCGGATCGCGACGACCTCGTACCTCGGGGCCACGGATCTGAAGGCGATCGAGTTTCTGCTAAGCCTGCCGAACACGGAGATTCGGGTCTCGTACGACACGCACCGCACGCGCCTGCACGCCAAGGCCTACCTGTTTCATCGAAGCACGGGGTTCGGTAGTGCCTATATCGGCTCGGCGAATGTCTCGCGCGTGGCGATGGATGAGGGGCTGGAGTGGACGGCCAAGGTCAGCGAGTACGAGCTGCCGCACATGTGGCGCCAGATCCAGACCTCGTTCGAGGCGCATTGGGCAGACCCGGCGGAGTTCGAACCGCTCACCACCGATGACCTTCCCCGCCTGCAACAGGCACTGGAATCGGAATCCAGCTCGGGGCCCGGGGCGCAGAAAGACGCCACCGCGTTCTTCGACCTGCGGCCTTACGCTTTTCAGCAGGAGATCCTGGAGGACATCCAGCGCGAACGCCGTTCGGGCATCGACCGCCATCTGGTGATCGCCGCCACCGGGACCGGCAAGACCATGATCGCCGCGTTCGACTATCGGCGCTTTGCGCGTGAGCAGGCGGATAAGGGGCGTCCGTCGTTGTTGTTCATCGCGCACCGCGAGGAGATCCTGCGTCAGGCAATGGCGAGCTTCCGCCAAGTGCTGCAGGACCACGAATTCGGTGACTTGCTGGTGGGTGGGGCGCGCCCGAGTCAGGACCGCCATCTGTTCTGTACGGTGCAGAGCTGGAATGCGCGAGACCTCGACCGGCTGGCCCCGGAGCATTTCGATTACGTGGTGCTGGATGAGGCGCACCACAGTAGCGCCGGCAGTTACCAGCGCATCCTCGACCATGTGCGGCCCAAGTGCCTGCTGGGCCTGACGGCGACGCCGGAGCGCACGGATGCCGACGATATCCGCCAGCACTTCGGCCACCGCTACACCCATGAGATCCGCCTGCCGGATGCGATCGAGCGGCGCCTGCTGGTCCCGTTCCATTACTTCGGTGTGGCCGACCATGAGTCCGTGGATCTGAGCCGGGTGAGCTGGCGGCGCGGGGGCTATGACGCCGAAGAACTGGAAGGGGTGTTCACCGGCAACCGGGCGCGCGCCGATTGGGTCCTGCAGCAGGCCCATGAACACGCGACGGATCTCGGCTCGGTTCGCGGGTTGGGCTTTTGCATCAGTCGAGCCCATGCCCGGTTCATGGCCGAGCATTTTTCGGCCAAGCAGGTGCCCAGCGCGGTGCTAACCGGCGACAGCTCGGATCATGAGCGGCAGTCGGTACAGCGCGACCTGCGCGAGGGGCGCATCCGCTTCATCTTTACGGTGGACCTCTATAACGAAGGCGTGGACCTGCCGGAGGTGGACACCGTTTTGCTGCTGCGCCCGACCGAGAGCCTGACCGTCTACCTGCAGCAGATGGGCCGCGGACTGCGGTTGCACGAGGGCAAGCCACACCTGACCGTGCTGGATTTCGTGGCGCCGCAGGATCGGCGTTTTCGTTATGCCGATCGGTTCCGGGCCTTGAGCGCGCGGCCGGAGAAACGGGTGGATCACCAGATCCAGGAGGGCTTCCCCTGGTTGCCCAGCGGCTGCCTGATCCACCTCGACCGCCTGGCCACCCAGCGGGTCCTCGACAACATCCGTGCACAGATCAACCGCCAGCGCCCGCAGATCGTGCGCGAGCTGAAGGCCTGTTTCCAGGAGGACATCGACTCCGCGAGCCTGTCCAGGATGCTCGACTGCCTGCATATGGATGATGCCGAAGACCTGCTGCGCAAGGACCTGCCCTCCCGGCTGCGCGCAGACTGCGGAGGAGAATCGACCGAAGCCCTGGGGCCCTATGCCAGCAGCCTCAAACGCGGGCTGCAGCGCCTGGCACGGTGTGACGATCGGCAGTTGCTGGAAACCCTGCAGACCCATCTGGCGCAGCCGGCGGCGAACGTGGAACAGCTTGGCGAAGAGGATCGGCTTCGACTGGCCCTCGTCCACAGCACGCTATGGGGCAAGACACGGCCGGGGGATGGGGACCTCTCGGCCGTGGACGGTTTCGTCCGCGAACAGCGCCCCCTTTACCGGGATCTGCAGGAGGTCGCCGCTTGGCGACACGAGCGCATCGTCCCCGCCAGCGGCATCACATTCCTGGAGCAGACCGGTCCGTTGGAACTGCACGCGTCCTATACCCGCGAGCAGATCCTGCTGGCGCTCGGCCTCGGTAGCCTGGAGAAGCCCATCACTCAGCAGGAGGGTGTCCGGCACGTACCGGAACGGCGCGTGGATGCGCTGTTCGTCACCCTGGAAAAATCCGAGCAGGAGTTCTCCCCCACCACCATGTACGAGGACTACGCCCTCAACGAGCGGCGGTTCCACTGGCAGTCGCAGTCCGGCACCTCACCCAGCTCGGAAACCGGGCAGCGCTACATCTACCACGAACAGCTCGGTTACACCCCCATGCTGTTCATACGTCCGGCCAAGCGCGACACCACCGGATTGAGCCAGCCATTCACCTTCTGCGGCCCGGTGCGCTACCAGCGCCACGAAGGCAGCAAGCCGATGAGCATCGTCTGGGAGCTGGATTACGAACTGCCCGCCCGGCTCCTGCACCTCGCCCGTCGGACGGTCCTGTAAAGGAAGAAGTACAGGCTTGCTTGAGTGCTGGTTGCCTGGGGATTTGCTCTCAGGTGGGTAGCGCGGCCTGGAGCTGCCGCAAGGCGGGCAGATATCCCGGCAGCCGGGAGTAGAGTTGCTCGGCCAGCTTCTCGTCGTAGGTGTGCGAGGCGCGGTTGCGGTCATCCAGCATGGCGAGCCAGATGGCCTCATCCGATATCCAGCTCTGGCTCAGAGCCAATCGCAGGCAGGATCGTGGCGACGCGCACTCCAGCCCTTCGGGCACCGCGGCTGCCTTTACGGATTTCCACGCCAGTTCGAAGGTGAATTCGAAACGCTGGATGCTGGCATCCCGGGCCAGGTCGCTGGTGGGCGCCTGCAGGGCTTCTTCAAGCCGGCCGAGGGCCTTGCCGAAACTGTCGCGGACGGTGGTCAAAGCGGGATTCCCTCGCTTTCGATTTCCTTGCGCAATTCATCGCTGACCTCGGTCATATCCACCAGGTCGAAGGTGTAGAGGGTGCGCAGGTCCTCGATGTGCCCGCGGAGTCGGCCCCAGTCGCTGATGGAAACCTCCTTGGCAGGCAGCACGGCGAGGTCGATGTCCGAGTTCCACCGAGCGGTGCCGCGTGGCCAGGACCCGAACCAGAACACCTTTGCATCCTGGCCGAATTCTTCGCGTACGAGTTCCGCGGCCGCATGCGCGAGGTGGTTCACACGTTCGCGGGGCGGGAGTGCCTCTGCCGTGTTTCCGGTGCTGGCGTGGAGGGTCGATGCCATGTTTCGGACCGCCTTGGGCTTTGGCTCGACTATAGCATTCGGCCCTCAATGCCTGGGAGATACGGATCAGGCGGTCTGTAGCGCCGTCTTCTGTTCCCAGGCGAGGGCATGGCGGACGATGAGGTCGAGGTCGGCGTAGCGCGGTTCCCAGGCGAGGGTCTGGCGGATGCGGCGGGCGTCGGCCATCAGGGCGGGTGGGTCGCCTTCGCGGCGCGGGCCGAGGGTGACGGGGAAGTCGACGCCGCTGGCGCGTTTCACGGCGTCGATGACCTCGAGCACGCTGTAGGCGTGGCCATATCCGCAGTTGAGCACCTGCGAGTTGCCGCCACCGTTGAGGTGTTCCAGGGCGCGGACGTGGGCGGCGGCGAGGTCCTCGACGTGGATGTAGTCGCGTTCGCAGGTGCCGTCGCGGGTGGCGTAGTCGGTGCCGAATACGGTGATGCCGTCGCGCTGGCCGGTGGCGGCCTGGCAGGCGACCTTGATCAGGTGGGTGGCGTCCGGGGTGGCCTGGCCCAGCCGGCCTTCGGGGTCGGCGCCGGCGACGTTGAAGTAGCGCAGGCTGATGTAGCGCAGGTCGGAGGCGGCGCCCAGGTCCATGAGCATGCGCTCGGACATCATCTTGGAGGCGCCGTAGGGGTTGATCGGTTGTAGCGGTGCGTCCTCCGCGACCGAGACGGTGTCGGGGATACCGTAGACGGCGGCGGTGGAGGAGAACACGAAGTAGCGCACGCCGGTGGCGGCGCAGGCCTCCAGCAGGTTGAAGGTGTTGCGGGTGTTGTTGCCGTAGTACTTGATCGGGTCGGTGACCGATTCCGGCACGATGATGTGCGCGGCGAAGTGCAGCACGCCGTCGAAGCCGCGTTCGAGCGTTTCTCGCAGGCGCCCGGTATCCGCCAGGTCGCCGACGACCAGCTCGGTATTCCCCACGGCCCAGGCGTGCCCGGTGCTGAGGTTGTCGTACACGGTGACGTCGTGCCCGCCCCTGCGCAGATGCTGCAGGACATGGCTGCCGATGTATCCGGCACCGCCCGTTACCAGCAGATTCATCCGTCGCCCCCCGGTTGTGATGGGTTGGGGCTGGCGGGGCGCGTCAGGGGTCCGGCGGTGCCGGGCGACGGCCGTATTGCCAGCGATACCACAGAATACCGAGGTACTCGTGCATGGCGAGCCAGCTGGTGCGCATGGCGTTAGCCTGGGGTTTGAAGGCGCCTAACGACAGCCTCGTGTCGTGGGCGACGAAGGCGCCGGTCGGGGCCGGGATGGCCTCCAGCCCGGCGCGTTCGAATGCCGCTGTGGCGCGCGCCAGGTGGTGCGCATGGGTGACCAGCAGGACGCGTTGTATGCCGCGTTCGTGCAACAGCGCGGCCGCGTGCCGGGCATTGCCTTCCGTGTCGCGCGCACGGGTTTCCTGCCACACCGGACTGACGCCGAACTCCGCGAGGACCTCGGCCATCCAGCGGGCTTCCGGTTCCCGGTCCTCCGGGCCGCCACCGGTGGCGACCACGGGGAGTCCGGTTTGCCGGTGCAGGGCGGCGGCGTAGCGCAGTCGCACCAGGGCCAGGTCGTTGACCGTTTCGCCGGAGAATTCCACCGCACCACTGCGATACCCGGCGCCGAGCACGACGATGGCCTCGGCGTGTTCCAGCGCGGCCGTGTCGGGCGGCGAGTAGGCGGCCTGCAGCGGGGCCATGAGGGCGTGACTGACGGGCGGGATGCTGAACGCGTAGGTCAGGAGCAGCCCGCCGGTCAACAGGGCCTTGCCCGCCAGGGTCCGGTACAGAAGCAGGCCCGCCAGGGCCAGCAGGAGCGGGCCGCTGGGCGGGAGCAGAAACCAGTCGGCAAGGAAGCGGAGAGACAGAAACTCCACGGGACACTCCTGTTCGGTGGAGGTAGATGGCCCGACGTCTCCGTAACACGAACGTTAGTCCTGGAGCGCCGGGAATGAAGACCTTACGTGGACTCTGTTCATACCCGAGGCCTAACATCAAGTTGCTTGTGGAATCCGGTATTCCCGGTAAGCGTAGCCAGTTTCCGCGACCTTTGAGGTGCGGTGCGGGCCCCGTTCCCGGTCGGGTGAAGCCTCTAACAACCGCCAGAATCTCCAAGGGGGAGTCGTGATGTCCCTGATCAATGCTCCAAAGGCCGGGTCGAAGTCCGGGCCAAGGTTTGGCTTCGTCATCCTGCTGCCGGCCTTGTTGCTGGCAGGCTGTGCCACGACGGATTACCCGGAGGCCCCGACCTCCATCGAGCGCACGGTGATCGAGCAGTACATCATCGGTCCCGGCGATTCCCTGCAGGTATCCGTGCGCGGCAACCCGGATCTTTCCACCGGCGTCTCGGTACGCCCCGACGGGCAAATTACGACCCCGTTGGTCGAGGATGTCCAGGCGAGCGGGCAGACGCCCACGGAGCTGGCCCGTGTGATGGAGGAGGAGCTGTCCCGCTTCCTGCGTGACCCGATCGTCACGGTGATGGTGACCGGTTTTGCCGGGCCCTATAGTCGCCAGATCCGCGTGATCGGGCAGGCCGCCGCGCCGCAGGCGCTGCAATATCGCGAGGAGATGAGCGTGATGGATGTGATGATCGCGGTGGGCGGCATCACCGAATTTGCCGCTGGCAATCGCGCAGTGATCGTGCGTAACGAGAATGGCGAGCGCAAGCAATATGGGGTGCGCCTGGACGACCTGGTCAACGGTGGCGATATCTCGGCCAACGTGGACATGCTGCCCGGTGACACGCTGATCATTCCTGAACGACGCTTCTGACGAACCCGGAACGGGGGGCCGGTTTCCGGGTGGGTGGGCCTTTGAGGCACCGCCCGGGAACGACCGCCCCCATTGATCGGGCTCGGGGACGGTAGCCATGGACCCCCTGAAAAGGACAAACAACTCTTCTGTGCACGCGCCTCGGCGAGGCGGCTAGTCGTGCGCATCTTTGGCCACTACATCCGCCGCCGCGTCCTGATGCTCGCGGGCGCGGAGTTGCTCGTGGCGTATCTGTGCCTGTATGCGGTGCTGACCCTGCCGCCCTTCCAGCCGGAGGCTCTCAGCCTGCTGGACCCCCAGCTGATGGTGGCGACGCTGGTCGTCCTGGTCGTCCTCACTCTGGCCGGCCTGTACGAATCCGACTACCTCGCGACCCGCAGCACGCTACGGTCGCTACTGCGCCTGGTTCCGGCCATCCTGGTGGTGGGCGGGCTGCTGCTGGCCTATGGCGCCATGGTCCCGGCTGCGCTGTTTTCGCCGATCGCAGTCGGCGGCGGCGTGCTGCTCCTGCTGACCGGTCTGGTCGCCGAAAGGACCCTCTGGCGCAACTTTTCCGATGCGGATGCCTTCAAGCGCCGGGTCCTGGTGCTGGGCACCGGCAGCCGGGCCTGCGCGATCGACACGATCCATCCGGACAAGTATTCGGAAGAGCTGCCGTATCGGGTCCTCGGGTACATCGCTACCCAGGGCGAGAAGGATTGCGCGCGGGATCCGGGACGCCATTTCCAGCTCGGGAGCGATGCCAGCCTGCTGGACATGGCGCGTGAGCACCGAGTACACGAGATCGTGGTCGCGATCCGCGACCGACGCCACAACCTGCCGATCGGGCAGCTGCTTGAGTGCAAGCTCAACGGGGTTGCCGTTACCGACGTCTCGAGCTTCTTCGAGCGCGAATTGCAGAAGGTCCAGCTGGACTCGCTGAACGCCAGCTGGTTGATCTTCGGCGAAGGCTTCCGGCAGCACTGGACGCGCAACGCGGTGAAACGAACGTTCGATGTGCTGGCCAGCGCCACACTGCTGGCGGCGACCCTGCCGGTGATGCTGGCCACCGCCCTGGCGATCAAGCTGGAGAGTCGCGGCCCGGTGTTCTACTGGCAGACCCGGGTGGGTCAGGGGAACGTCCCGTTCGAGGTCTGCAAGTTCCGCAGCATGCGCGAGGACGCCGAGGTCGATGGCGTCGCGCGCTGGGCGGTGCATGACGACGACCGCATCACCCGTGTCGGGCGCATTATCCGCAAGCTGCGCATCGACGAACTGCCGCAGGTTATCAATGTCTTCCAGGGCAGCATGTCGTTCGTCGGACCGCGCCCGGAGCGGCCGGTGTTCGTCGGACAGCTCACCGAGCAGATCCCCTATTTCCCCGCGCGCCACACCATCCGTCCGGGGATCACCGGCTGGGCTCAGGTGCGGTATCCCTACGGGGCCTCGGTCGAGGATGCGCGGCAGAAGCTGCAGTACGACCTGTATTACGTGAAGAATCACACCCTGTTTCTGGACATCCTGATCCTGTTCGAGACCGTCAAGGTTGTACTGTTCGGCCGCGGGGCCCGCTGAATCCGCGATGCTGATGCCCCTGGCCGCGACGAGCTATCTGACGGCGGCACTTGCGTTCCTGGTCCTGGCCGTTGTGACCGTGGTGCGCTGGCGCAATCGCCCCTCGGCCCTGTGGATGGTGCTGGCCTCGCTGCTGTCGGTGGGATGGGCGGGATATCTGGGCTTTCTGGCCTGGCACTACGGGACCAGTGCTGCGATCTCCGGTGGGGTGATGGAGGTGGCGCGCAATGCCGGTTGGTTTGCGGTGTTGCTGGCGCTGCTCGCCGGCAGTGGCAGCCGCCCCGGGGTGGAGCCGCGTGCGTTGCGCTGGTGGGGGGCGGCCACCACGGCGTTCCTGCTGTTCATCCTGGTGCCGATGCTGTGGCCACAGTTGCTGGGCGCCATCTGGCCGGGGCTGGCAACCCTGTTGATGGCGATTGCCGGACTGGTGCTGGTGGAGCAGGTCTACCGCAACACGCCGCCGCAGAATCGCTGGGAGATCAAGTTCCTCTGCCTGGGCCTGGGGGGCCTGTTCGCGTTCGACCTGTTCCTGTTTGCGGATCTGGTGCTGTTCCAGACGATCGACAGTCCGTCCTGGCAGGCCCGCGGGTTCGTCAACGCGCTGGTGGTCCCGTTGCTCGCGGTCGCGGTGAGCCGGCGCCTGCCGCACCGCGAGGGGCCCACGGTGTCCCGCCATCTGCTGTTTCACACCGCGTCGCTGTTCGGGGCCGGGCTGTATCTGCTGGCGGTCGGGGGCGCGGGGTATTACCTGCGCCACCACGGGGGCGATCTGGGCGCGCTGCTGCAGGTCACCCTGCTGTTCGGGGCCGTGCTGCTCCTGGCGATCGTGCTGTTTTCCGGCAGCGTCCGCGCCCAGTTGCGCGTCTGGCTGGCCAAGCACTTCTTCAACTATCGCTACGACTACCGCCAGGAGTGGCTGCGGTTTACCGGCACCCTGGCGCAGACGGACCACGAGATCCCGTTTCGCCAGCGGGCCATCCAGGCCATTGGCGAGCTGGTCGAGAGTCCGGGGGGGTTGTTGTGGGTTCGTCGGGACGACAGCACCTTCGCCCTTGACGGGGTCCTGAATCTGGGCCAGCCGGACTATCCGTCAATGGAACCGGACGACCCGCTGGTGGCGTTTCTGACGCAGTCCGGCTGGGTGATCGATATTGACGAGTTCCGCCGCGATCCGGCGTTCTATCACGGGCTCGATCTGCCGCAGTGGCTGGTCGACAACCCGCGCCACTGGGCCGTGGTGCCGCTCCTGAAAAGCGATGGCCTGGAGGGCTTTGTCGTGCTCGCCCAGCCGCGGGCACGGCACCGTATCGACTGGGAGGAGCGCGACCTGCTGAAGACCGCGGGCCGTCAGCTGGCGGTCTACGTGGCCCTGGTGCAGACCGACGAGGCGCTGCTGGAGGCGCGTCAGTTCGAGACCTTCCACCGGCTGGCGGCGTTTCTGGTCCACGACCTCAAGAACGTATCGGCCCAGCTGTCCCTGATCAGCTCCAACGCCGAGCGTCACCGTGACAACCCCGAGTTCGTGGCGGACGCCTTCCGCACCGTCGGCAATGCACGCGAGCGTCTGGAACGCACCCTCGCCCAGTTGCGCAAGGCGCAACCGGGTGCCGACAGCCCGCGTCAGGCGATCGCCATGGACACCCTGTTGCGCGAGGTCGCCGGCGATAGCCGCGAGATCCATCCGCTGCCCCGAGTGGCGATCGACACATCCGCGGAGGTCCTCGGAAACCGTGATGCCCTGCGGAATGTACTGCTGCACCTGGTGCGGAATGCGCAGGAGGCCACACCGGATAACGGCGATATAACCTTGACCCTGAAAACCCGGGATCAATGGGTCATTATCGGAATCAAGGATAACGGGTCCGGCATGGACGAGGACTTCGTTCGTCGGCGGCTCTTCCGTCCGTTTCAGACCACCAAGGGAAACGCCGGCATGGGTATTGGGCTGTATGAGGCCCGCGACCTGGTGGTCCGGATGGGCGGGCGGATCGATGTTTCCAGCCGCGTCGGCGAGGGGACCACCTTCACGTTGCGCCTGCCGCAGCACGGCGCATGACAACCCTCCCCGCCGTCCACCATCACGTCCTCCCCGGGCCGGGTGCAATGTAATGGAGTCGATGCTCAAGCTTCTGATTGTCGAGGATGACACCGGCCTGCAAAGCCAGTTGCGCTGGTGTCTGGACGGCTACGAGATCCTCCAGGCCCAGGATCGTGCCAGCGCGATGTCCCACATGCGCCGTCACGAGCCCGAGCTGGTCACGCTGGACCTGGGTCTGCCCCCGGACCCCGCAAACGCCACCGAGGGCCTGGCACTCCTGGAGGAGATCCTGGCGTTCAATCCCGGGGTCAAGGTGATCGTGGTCACCGGCAACGATGATCGCGAGAACGCCCTGAAGGCCGTTGCCCTGGGGGCCTACGATTTCTATATCAAGCCCGTGGACGCCGAACTCCTGCGTCTGATCGTGGACCGCGCCGCGCGGCTGTACGAGCTCGAGGAGGAGAATCGGCGCCTGGCCCGTGGCGGCGTCTCTTCGCTGTCCGGGCTCATCACTGCGGATCCGCGCATGCTTCAGGTCTGCCGCATGGTGGAACGCGTGGCGCCCTCCGACGCGACGGTGCTGTTGCTGGGTGACAGCGGCACCGGCAAGGAGGTCCTGGCGCGCGCCGTCCATGACCTGAGTAACCGCGCCAAGGAGCGCTTTGTTGCGATCAACTGCGCCGCGATCCCCGAGAACCTCCTGGAAAGCGAGCTGTTCGGCTACGAGAAGGGCGCCTTCACCGGTGCTACCCGCCAGACTATCGGCAAGATCGAACACGCCGACAAGGGCACGTTGTTCCTGGACGAGATCGGCGATCTTCCGCAGAGCCTGCAGGCCAAGCTCCTGCGCTTTCTGCAGGAGCGCACGGTCGAGCGTCTGGGCGGGCGCAACGAGATCCCGGTGGATGTGCGCATCATCGGTGCGACCAATCAGGACCTCCAGGCGCTGATCCGCTCGGGCGATTTTCGCGAGGACCTGTTCTATCGCATTAGCGAGATCGCCATCGACATCCCCCCGGTACGCGAACGTCAGGGTGACGCAACCCTGTTGGCGCATGCGCTTCTGGAACGCTTCGCCCGCGAGCAGGGCAAACCCCGCCGCGGCTTCACTGCCGATGCGCTGCGGGCGATCGAGGGCCACAGCTGGCCCGGCAACGTGCGCGAGATGGAGAACCTGATCCGGCGCGCCGTAATCATGGCCGACGGCAATCTGGTGACCGCGGAAGATCTCGGCTTGCAGGACCGGGATCAGGATCCGCCGCCGGAGCGCCTGCGCGAGGCCCGTGACCGGGCCGAATATCAATCCGTAATCAAGGCGATGGGGCGCACGAACGGCAACATCGCCCAGGCAGCCGACACTCTCGGCATTACCCGTCCAACGCTCTACGGCCTGCTCGACAAGTACGGGCTCAGATGAGGAGCACCATAGTGACTACCCGATACATGCAAGAAGACGCCGGGCTCGCCCGGCCCCGCCCCATCCGGATACCGAACGGGCGGCTGAAGCCCCTGGCCCTGGCCGTGGTGCTGGCCACCGGTGTGGGTCTGGCCGGCTGCGACCAGATCGGGGCGGGCAGCGAACAGGACTACCTCGAACGCGCCCAGGCCCTGCAGGAGAAGGGCGACTACCAGGGCGCGCGCATCGAGTACCGCAATGCCCTGCAGCTGAATACCGATGCCCCCGCCACTCGGCAAAGGCTCGGGGTGGTGTACCTGCAGTTGAACAACCCCGAGGAGGCGCTGCGTCAGCTGGAGCGGGCGCAGTCGCTCGGGATCCCGGACGCTCAGGTGGCGTTGCCGCTGGCCGAGGCGTGGTTCGCGACCGATCGTCTTGTGCGCATCCGTGAGCAGGAGGTGCCGGAGGACCTGGCGGCGGAGGAGCGGCCGCGGCTGCACGCCTTGCGGGCCGTCGCCTTCGCGGCCGTCGGCGAGCGCGAGGCGGCGGAAGGCGAGCTGGCGCAGATTGGAGAGCGCGAGCAGGAGCCGCTACAGGCCCTGGCGCATGCCCACCTGTCGATGGCCCAGGGCGATGCCGAGCACGCGATCGCATCCCTGGAGCGGGCCCTTGACCTGCAGCCCGAGCTGGGACAGGCCTGGAGTCTCCTGGGCGAGTATCGGCGCATCACCGGCGACCCCGAGGGTGCGGAAGAGGCCTTCAGTCGAGCCATCGAAGTGCGCCCGGCCTCGGGGCGCGATCACATGGCGCGGGCGATGGTGCGTCTGAATGCCGGTGATTACGAGGGTGCGCGGGCGGATGTCGACGGCCTGAAGCAAGGCGGCTCGTCGCATCCGGGCGTGCATTATCTGGACGGGATGCTCCTGATGGAGCAGGAGCGGCATAGCGAAGCGCGGGCGAGTTTCGAGCAGGCCCTGGCCGGCAATCGCTCCTACAGCCCGGCGCTTCTGGGCCTCGGCCTGGCTCATCGCAGTCTCGGCAACATGGAGCAGTCCGAACACAACCTCAATCGTCATGTTCAGGAGAGCCCCGGATCGCTGCAGGGCATTCGTACGCTGACGGCGATCTATCTGGAACAGGATCGCGTGGAGGATGCCCTGCAGTTCGTGGAGCGGGCAAGCCGTGACTACACCGGCGAGCCGGCCGACATGGCCGAGCTGCGCGGGCGACTGCTGCTGGTTGCCGGCGATTCCGAAGCCGGCATCGATGCGTTGCGCGACGCGGCGGCGTCGAGCCCGGGTTCGCAGGGTCTCCAGGAATTGCTGGCGGTGGCGCTGCTCCGGGGCGGGGAGACGGAAGAAGGTCTGGATGCGCTGCGCGCCGCCGGAGGCGGCGAGGCCTCGGCCCAGCAGGTGGATACCACGCTGGTGCTGTACCTGTTGCAGACAGGACGCTACGACGAGGCACTCGAGCGGGCACAGCGTCTGCAGGAGCTCCAGCCGGAAGCGGCCGGTCCGTTGAGCCTGCAGGACGGCGACGAGGGGGCAACCGACAGCACGCTTCTCCAGCTCCTCGATCGCATGCTCATCATTCCACCAATCGATGTGCCCACCATGATTGGACCAGCACACTGGACGGTTGGTGGCTGGTTCGCACTAGGGTCCATGAGGGCGGTAGTACCGGGCCGCGGATCGCGGAACAAAAAAAGGGCTCCCCGAAGGGAGCCCTCAACTCGATGCCCCGGGGGGAGGGCCATCAAGACTAGAAAGCGTTCTAGCGTCGGTTATGCGGCCTGGCGGTAGGCGGAGCGGCGGCGGATGCCACCGACCCCGATGAAGCCGGCCAGGATCAGCAGGGACAGGCCCATCAGCGCCAGGGTGCCCGGTTCCGGCACTGCGAAGCGCAGGCTGCCATCGTGGGTGGACTGGGTTTCGCTGAACAGGGACTGGCCTTCGCGGGTGTCGCCGTACACGTTGTTGGCATCGTCACCGAAGAAGGTCTCCGGCGGCGGTTCCTGGATGGTGCCGGCGCTGGCGAAGGCGGAGACGATGAAGGTCGGATTGCCTTCTTCGTCTTCCAGCAGGTCGGCGAAGTCGATGCCGTCGCTGGTAAACCAGAAGCCCGGCAGCACGTTCACCACCTCGAATTCGAAGGTGAAGGTCCCCTCGATGAAGGCCCCGCCCTGGCTGTCGAATTCCAGGATGCTGTTGCCGGACTTCAGGGCCATCTCCATGACCTGTTCGCCGGCGCTGTAGTGTGCCGCCGCCGCTTCATAGTCCTGACCGAAACCGGGCGTCACGCCGGACATGAACAGCTGGAAGTTGTCGGTGCCTACCGCGGTGTAGTTGGCGTTGACGACGTAATTGCCGCCGACTGTATCGGTGCCGGTCACCACGCCGCGGAGTTCGTCCCAGAGGAGCCCCATGGAGTAGTCGTTACCAAGGATGTCGCCGGACTGGGGTGCGGCCGCGTTGGTGACGGTTCGGTAGGACGTGGCATCGCCGTACCCGCGGTCATAGAACACATCGCCGACCTGAACCGGGTTGTTCGGGTCCTGAATGTACTGGAAGGTCTGAGTGTTCAGGTCGAACTGGATCCGGCGGACGTTTTCGACCGATCCGCTGTAGTTTGCGGTGGCGTCGAGGTTCATGTCGAAGTCGATCACCTCCGCTGCCGTCGCGGTACTCGCACCTGCGGCGAAAATGCCGACGCAGAGCGAAGCAAGAAGTACTTTTTTCGCGTTCAAGGTATTTCTCCTGATGCTCAATTTAAAACGATTCAACCATCGCCGGGGTTTGGCCTGGTGGCCGAGTCTGTTGCTGTCGCAGTTATTACAAAGCAGATGCCGTGCCAATCTTGGGCTTGAGAATTGATAGCTCATAACCCATTGTTGTTGCGATAGATATTTAAGGGGCTTGGCGGCGGGTTTTGCATTCGCCGCCGTGTGCGGGTGGTTTGCCCGCGATCTCGGGGCGGAACTGTAAAGGGGGTCGACGAAGGCTGGCGTGGGTTCGGGGCTTCAGGCCGATGGGCAGGGGTCCATGGGCAACAAGTTCCATAAAATCAGTGACCTGCCGGAAATGGCTACTTGTAAAGCCTATCGACAACGGGCCACGGGAGGCCCTTGGGACCGGCAAAGGACCGGGGCGACGGGCCGTTTGCGAGGGGGCGTGATGTGCGGGGTACGCGAACACCGAAAGACCGGTCGGGTCTGGCGGGCGCGACGGGTCTAGGCGGTACGCGCCCGCGACAGTCGATGCGCGACGACCAGCATGGCGGGGAGTACCAGCAGGTCGAACAGCAGGGCCGCGATCAGCCCGAAGGCGGTCAGCCAGCCAAAGGCGGCCGTGGGCTGGAAGTCGGACAGCGCCAGCAGCAGGAACTGAGCCACCAGCACGATGGTGGTGGCGGTAATCGCGCGACCGCTGCGGCGGAAGCTCCGGGCGAGGGCCCAGGCAACCGGGCTGCCACGCCCGCGGCGCTGGCGATAGTTGTGCAGGATGTGGATGGTGTCGTCCACTGCGATCCCGATGGCGACACTGGCAATCATGGCCGTGGCCATGTCCAGCCAGATGCCCAGCAGGCCCATCAGGGCGAAGATCATCGCCACCGGAGCCAGGTTGGGGATCATGCTGAGGAGGGTCAGGGGAACGGAGCGCCACATCAGCAGCATCAGCAGCGTGATCATCGCTGCCACGGCATACAGGCTGTGGAGCTGGCCTTGAATCAGCAGGCGTTCCTGATCCGCAAACAGCCTTGCCATGCCGGCCATGTCCCACTCGAGATCGGCCGGTGGGTTGGCCTCCAGATACCCCCGCAGATCGTCCATCAGCGCGTTGATGGACCGGGCGCCGTGGGCGTTCAGGTTGAGCAGGATGCGGCTGCGTTCGAAGTCGCGGTCCACGGCATCGAACAGATCGCGGCCGTCGTAGATGAACAGGTACTGGGCGACCAGGTTGGGGTCGTCGGGGATCCGGCGGTAGTCCGGATCTTCCTCGTTGAAGGCCCAGTGCATCTCCGCGACCAGGTCCGGCAGGGACAGGCTGTAGTCGACCTCCGGTCGCTGGTCCAGCCAGTGCTGTACGCGCTGGATCGCCTGCAGTCGGCCCGGATCCTGGAGGCTGTCCCAGTCCGGGCCGTCGAACACCACCTCCAGTGCCATCACCCCGGAGAGTTCGCTCTCCACCGCGCGGGTGGCCTGGGTAATCGAGTGGTTGTCGTCAAAGAAGGCGTACAGATCGGTCTCGACCTCGACGTGTCGGATCTGCGGGATCGCCAGGGCCAGGAGGATGGCCGTGGCCAGCAGCACCCAGCCAGCCCGGCGGATTGCCAGGTGTGCCGCCAGCGCGGTCACGCGGTCGAGCAGGAGCAATCCGCGCTTGGGCGTGAGCCAGTCGCCGCGGTCCCAGCGTCCCATGATCGCCGGCAGCAGCAGCAGCACAATCGCCGCGGCGAGGAGGACGCCAAAGGCCCCGATCAGGCCAAAGGTCTCGATCGGCCGGATGCTGCTGACCTGCAGCGAGGCAAGCCCCGCCGCGGTGGTCAGCGCCATGAACCACGTGGGCCGGGCCACGGCGGCAAGCGCCGCTTCCACGCGCGCGCGCCCCTGATGGCCGCGTTGCGCGGCGTGCAGCATGGCGTTGAAGAAGTGCATCAGCATCGCCACCGTGAGCGCCGTCAGCAACGGCGGCAGGATGGCGGAGATCAGCGTGAACGGGCGGTCCAGTAGGATCAGTAGGGCGATCGCGGGGCCGGTCACCGCACTGATGGTGGCGGCGGACAGTACGACCACCAGCGGACGCCGGAACAGCCACCACAGGAGCAGGAGGCTCACGGTCATGGTGCCCGGAACCAGGAAGGCGAGGTCCTTGACCATCGCCCGGAGCTGGGCGACATCCAGGGCAATGTGTCCGGCAATGGCCGCCAGCTCGTCTTCCAGGTCATGTGCGCCGATCCGGTCGCGCAGCAGGCGTTCCAGTTGCAGGCGTTGCAGGCTGTTGTCGAGGGCGTGCGGGCGCACGATCACGGCGAGGGCCTCGCCTCCGGTGCCGGCCACCAGGCCGGGGGCGAAGCGATCGCGCAGCACCCGTTCGCGCCATTGTTCCGGGGTGCGTTCGTCCAGCGCCCGGCCGTCGACCAGACGATCCACCGTGAAGCCGTCCGCCGTCGCCCGGATGTGATCCAGGGTGGTGACCGACAGCACCCGTTCGACGGTCGGGTCGGCCTCCATGTCCTGTGCCAGCGCATCGATGCGCTCCAGGAAGTCCGTCTCGAACAGATCGCTTCCGGTGAACAGGCCGACCAGCACCTGATCCTGGGGGAAGCGTTCGCGCAGTTCACGATCGAAGGTGACGGCCGGGGCGTCCTCGGGGAAATAGGATTCTGGGGCGTTGTCCAGATTGACCTGCAGCAGGACGGGGCCGGGCAGGAGGATCAGAAGGGCCAGGATGCCCAGCGCGAGCAGGGGGTGCCCTCGGAGCCAGCGCATCAGAACTGACCCCGCCAGCCCGTTACCAGCATGCGGTTATCGCGATAGAAGCCCCCGGCGGTACCCTCGGCACCGTCCAGCCAGTGCAGGCCGATATAGAACTCCATGGGCTCGCGGGCAATCCACGCGAGTTCCGGGTTCAGGTAGATGTCGCGCCGGTTCAGGCCGACCGAGTACCGCATGCGGGCGCGCCAGTTGTGGCCGCCGAACGGGCTTTCCAGTTCCCCGGTCAGGAAGTAGCTCTCCCGGGCATCCAGCATGTCCCCGGCATTCAGCAGGTGCTGGCCGGCCAGTTGCGTGGTCATGCGGAAATCCCCGTCCCCGGGGAAGCCCTCGGCACCGATCACCCAGTCGACGCCTTCCACCGTGGTCTGGCGCAGATCGTCCGCGCGGGTGACCGGCACATCGCTGAGCCAGGCGGCCTCGGCCCGCCAGGTCCAGGCGCCGGTGGCAAAGGCGGTGTCGCCGCCGACCACCCAGGTGCGCGGGTGCACGGCCTCCAGCGTCGGGTCCCCGGCGGGCTGGCCGGTCAGGATGGCCTGGCGGGTATCGCCATCGAAGCGGTAGTAGGGCTGCGAGTGCCGGGCGCGCTGGATTGTCACGGCAAAGTCGGCGCCCCGCCCGGAGCGTCCCAGCCGCACCCCGGCGCCGCCGTTTCCGGAGACATCGTCGTCGAGCGTGGCCTGTTCGATCAGGGGCGCCAGTGCCGGGTCCTGCGGTAGCCCCAGCAGGCGGCCGCGGTTGCGGTCCACCGGGTGCCAGAGGCTGTCGCGATCGGGCAGCTCCGCCGGCCGGAAGATGGGCAGGAACACCAGGTCGGCGTGCCAGGGCCCCTCGAAGAATTCCGCGCGGATGGCGGGATTCGCGCGTCGGCGTTCGCCGTAGGGGTCCAGCCCGAAGCGGGTCAGATCCTTGGTGCTGAGCCGGTCGGTGGGTGGAATCTCGTCCACCCGTCCCCACAGGATGCGCTGGGTGCCGACCGTGATGCGCGTGCGGTCGCCGCGGTAACGCAGGAAGTTCTCGTCGTAGTCGGCGCGGGCCCGCGTCGTGCGCGGATAGTCGCCACCCTGTTGCGCCTGGACGTCCATGCGGGCGCCCAGGCGCAGGTCCCAGTCCTCGTTCAGGTTGCGCCGGGCGCTGACCACGGCGCGCCCGTGCTGCACGTAATCCACGGGGCGCCCGGAGGTGCCCAGGACCCCGAGTTCGACCATCGCCTCGTCGACGCGCAGGTCCCAGGCGGAGGTGCCGGTTTCGGTTTCCGCCTCTGTGTCCTCGTCCGGCCTGTCGCCAAATACAAATTCGCGCCGTGTTTCGCCGCCGGGGGCGGCCGCCACGCTGTCCGCCGATGCCGAGTCGGTGGGCTGGGGGTCTCGCGGAGGTGCGGCGTGCGCTGGGTCGGCGGCCCTGGCCTGGCCGGCAGGGGTATCCGGGCTCGACAGGACGGCGCCCACCTGCAGGGTGCGTTCGTCGCCGGTGAAGGCGTGCGGATTGTGCTCGAACAGAAGCCGGACCGTTTCCTGGATGGAGGTGTGTTGGTCCGGGCGCAGGTGCGCGGCCAAGTCCCAGAGGGTGTCGCCCGGCTGAACCGTATAGGGACCCGGAGAGGCGGCCGCCAGGGGCAGGGGGCCCAGCACCAGCAACGCGGCGAGGGCCAGGGCGGGGTGCCCCCCGGCCCGGAGGCCGTCGGCGTTATGGGCGATAGGGGCGCGCAAGGCTCGGGTCCGACAGGCCGCGGATGGTGAACAACTCGCTCGGCAGGCCGCTGTTGTAGGTCACGTCCTCGACCTCGAGGATGGTGGTGCGGTCGCTGGCGAGATCGGTCATGGCGCTACGGGTGACCGTCCAGTAGCCCTGGATGTCCTCGATCCGCTGGACCTCCAGGCGTTTGGACGGTTCGTCCCCCCCTTCGTACAGGTCAATTCGCAGCGGCAGCAGGGTCTCCTTGTGGATCCAGCTGACGCGCTTGCTGTAGACGGAGTTGCCGGAGTCCACGGGGATGCTTTCGAGGATAGTGACGGGCGCCCCTTCGTAGGTTTCCTCGCCGAGGATGCGATGGTGGTCCTTGTGTGGTTCGCGGTCTTCCAGATCCTCGAAATAGAGTTCCGACTGCACGAAGCTGCCGCCCCGGTTCTCGCTGCTGATGCGGCGCTCGCGCTGGATGGCGGGGAGATACAACCACTGATCGACGTTACCCCCGGGGTGGTTGTGGATCAGGATGGCGGTGTCGGCGATGTTGCGCGGCGAGGTGAAGCGGATGAGGTTGCGGCTGGCGCCGGGCTCGTCGCCTTCCAGGCGGTATTCGTAGCTTTCGCGTACCCGCTCGCGGCGGCCGCCGCCGGTGAGGGTCATGATCCCGCGGGTGACGGCGTCGTCGCCGTCCGGGCGTTCGTGCACCGCGCGCGCCAGATCGCGTGCCGCGGATTCCTCGGCCAGGGCCGCGGTGGGGAGGACGGCGGCCGACAGCAGCAGGGCCGTGCCGGCGAACATGGCGATTCGGTTCATCATGGCGTCATTGTACCCCCGGGGTCGCGGCCCGCTGTTGGGCGCGCTGGGCGTGCAGTCGCTTGCGGGCCATGCGGATCAGCAGGCGATGCAGCGGGTTGCGATTGCCGCCCGGGCGCCACGTCCGCGCGAGGCGCTGGCGGTAGGCATCGAAATGCACGCCCCGCGGGGCCCACGTGACCGTCCCGCGGCCCAGCAAGAGCTTGAGCACCTCGGTTCCCATGACGCCGGCGCACAGGTCGCAGGCCATGGGGGTGGAGGGCCCGCGCCGCGCGGCCAGGTCGACGGCTGACGGGTCGGCCAGGTAGCCCATCTGCAGCATGGCGGGGGCCAGGCCGATCATGAAACGAAGCGCCAGCTCCTCGTCGTCCAGGCCGTCGTGCAGGTCGAAGTAGGCATCGAAGCTCATCCCGCCGGGACGGAAGTTCAGGAGCGCCGCCCCCATACCGAGGGGCGCCACCGTGACGGCCGGGATGCCGCGCTCGGCGCAGGCCGCGAACACCTGGCGCCGGATGTCGAAGGCGAAGAAGTCGAGGCCATCGACATAGACATCCACGCCGGCGAGGAATGCATCGAGGTTGCCCGGATTGATGCCCTGCGGGAACGCGTCGATCTCGAGCTCCGGGTTGATGTCCCGGGCCATCTCTTCCAGCACCTCGACCTTGGGCCGGTCCAGGCGCGACAGGGCCGCCCCAACCTGGCGGTTCATGTTGTGCAGTTCGAAGATATCCGGATCGGCGATGCGGAAGTGGCCGATCCCGAGGCGTACGAGTGTCAGCAGATGGGCACCGCCAACACCGCCCAGGCCCGCGATTGCAATCCGCGCCCCACGCATCCGCTGCAGTTCGCTGGTGGTCACCCAGCCGACGGTGCGGGCGAATGCCGTCTGGTAGTCGAAGGCGGAGCTCAATTCCTCAACCCGTGGTATCCATTTTCAGGCCTCGTTGGTCGCGGGCGCCACGCCTGTCCGGCGGCCGGCAAGCCCGCGGCGCGCATGGGGGCGACGCGTGGCCGGGTGGCCTTCATCGGCGTGGCGGCGGGGAGTGGATGAGGTCTGCGCAGCAGGGTCGATTCCACGTGCCGGCACAGCTCGCTCAGGGCACTGGATTGCCGGATGCTTTCGTACGCCTCCCCGGAGTCGATATAGAACGCTGCGCGCTTGCCGTGATAGTGCACGATCTCGCCAATTTGAGTGAACTCGAGTCCGGTGTGGCGCAGGATGCGGGCGAGTGCTGGCTCCATCATGGCAAAGGCATGCTGCTTGCGGTGGTGCACGCAGAGCAGGGTCGCGGCCACGAACAGGCTGACCGCCAGGATCGGGAATACGCGAACCTGGTCGGGCGAGATTTCCAGTGCCTCGATGTCGCCGAACGGTGTGGCGGTCTCGCCATGGCGCCGCCGAAACATGCCGTGGACGGCGAGGCGGGATACCTCGCAGATGTTGTCGCGGTCCAGCCGGTCGGGGCGCCAGGCGCTGTCGAAAAAACTCTCGCTGCAATGGCGTTCCATCGGCAATTGCGTGATCGAATCATGGGCGTCGACATGGACCACTCGCACACACCCGGCCGCCATGGCGCTGGGCTTGTGTTCCAGCAGGCAGTGCCAGGCCTGGGTGTCGTACTCGTCGATCTCCTTGTGCCCCGGGCAGTCTTCTTCACGCTCGAAGCCGAACTCCTTGCAGTACACCTGATAGCGAAGATGCTGGATCTCCTCCAGGCTTTGCCCGGTGCGCGTGGAGAGGTCGAAGTACCGATTGAACGCACTGACTACCGAGTCGCTTTCCACGACTAGTTTCCTCCTGCTACGAGCCCCGCCGTATCCGAGGGCGGACCCCATGGCTCGGGAGCTTCCGCATGGCGCGGCGTGCATTCCGGTCCGGGACTCTCCCATGCAGTGTAGTGCGGAACTTCCGAAAGTGCCGGAAGCTGCAATCGCTGCCGCCAGGCCTTCAGGGCCTCGCCCGCTTCGTCCGTGTGCGTCAGGCAGGGTATGCGTGTGCCCCGATGCCGGTGTGGCGAGCCACAGACCTCGACGGGCAAGCCATGGCATCGCAGCAGTCGCGCGAGCGCCGGGCGCACCAGAAAGAACATGCGCAGGTATCCATGCCGTCGTGCGTATTCCTGCGAGGCCTGACACAGGTGATAAAGCACCTCGGGCGAGGCCCCGCGTACGATCAGTCGCGAAACTTCCACTGCCGGAACATCGGCGTCGGCCTCCACCTCCGGGAACAGTCGGCAGTTTGTCGTGGTCGGCAGTGGGCGCTTGCCCGGGAGGATCAGGCGCATCGCGCCGACCCAGCGCGTTTCCGGCGGGCGACCCTCGTGGCTGATCAGGAAGTGTTCGGCATGTTCGTCGTAGGCGTCGCGCTCAATGCCCTCCGGGTGCTGCTCGGCGGGTTCGAACCCGGTTTCGCGGCAGTACACCTCGTAACGCAGCCGGTAATGAATGCGTCGGGCGGCCTCCGACCGGGCGAGGTAGGTGCGGATCCGGCCGGGGCTATCCATCTGATCGGGCGCGTCCGAAATCGGACGCGACGAGCGGTTGCGGGGACGCTTTTGCGATTTCTGCCTGAATGGTCGTCCAGTGATTCATCTGTCTGCTCCCGTGGGTTGGAGATTAGTAGCCGCTCGCTTCAGGCGGCGGCATTCGCGAACTGCAGCCCGACCCCCCGTGGACTGGAAAACACAACGACGCCGTCGCGGGCGCCGTCATTCGGCACGATTACCCGGATGGCGGTCCCGGGCGGTGGCCGTGGCTGGTAGCGCAGCGGCATGACGCGCGCGCCGGAGCGCGAGATGTCCATCAGACGGCAGTGAGCCGGCCGTCCCTGGATCCACATTTCCGTGCGCAGGTTGACCGCCTCGCGCGGCCAGCGCCGTCGTTCCCTCTGCTCGCTAGTGGCCTCGTCGGCCTCTTGTCCCTCGCCGAATTGCCACGCGATGGCTGCGCCCCAGTGCTGCTCCTCCGCCGATCCGGCGTAGATCTGTGCCTGTGCCGGTTCGGTGATCGGGGGCGACCCCAGCCGGTTGATCAACGCCGCGACGAAGCTGGCGGAGACCTGTTCGTACTCCCCGGCGGTTTCCAGGTCCTGGTATAGCTGGCCATGGATCTCGTCGAGGATGCGGAGACGTTCTGCCCATGTCTCGTTCACGATTGCGGGGAACCAGAAGTCCGCGAGCTCCAGTGCCAACTTTTCGTGACTCATCAGCGATCCTTGATGGTCGGTGCAGGGGCCGCTGCGGATGTGAAACTCTACCCTGTGTGTGCAGCAGCAAACTCTGTACCAGTACACAGAAATGACAGGGATTCGCTCATCCTCGCGCGAGTCGCCTGCGCCGTGATTTGCCCGTCAGTTCGCCAGCTGTAAACAATCCCGACATCTGTGGACAGTCCCTGGCAAACCCACTTCAATGAACCTGGGATTTCTCCCAACCCGGCCTCGCCGGCACGCCGGTGTCGAGCCCGGGGGGTCCCGGCGCAAGGCAGGCGCGTCCGGGGGGACAGGTATTTGTTAGCAGATCGGCCCGCGAGCGCTACTAGGCGCCGGTGCGGTCGGCGGGAAGCTGGGTTGTATGGAAAAGATCGTTCAAGAGCTCTGGCAGCATGTTCGCTCCACTTGGCGCAAGCGCTGGTGGATCCTGCCCATTGCATGGCTGGTCTGTCTGGGCGGCTGGGCCTACGCCCACAACCTGCCCGATACCTATCAGGCAGATGCCCGGGTCTATGTGAATACCCAGTCGGTGCTGGATCCGCTGCTGCGCGGGATGACGGTGCGGCCGAACACCGAGCAGCGCCTGCTCATGATCACCCGTACCCTGTTCAGTCGTGACAACCTCGAGGAGATCGCCCGCGAGAGCGACCTCGACGTTCTGACCGGCAACTCCAACCTGGATGCCCAGATCGCGTTGCTGCGCGCACGGCTGACGCTGGACGTCGGCGAGCGCGACAACATCTACAGCGTGAGTTTCCGTCACGGAAACCCCGAGGTGGCCTATCGCGTGGTTCGCGAGACGGTCGATCTGTTCATGGCTCGCGGCATGGGCGACTCGCGCCTCGATCTCACCACCTCGCAGGCGTTCATCGAACGCCAGCTCGAGAACTACGAGCAGCAGCTGCAGGAGAAGGAGGCCAAGATCGAGCAGTTCAAGCGCGACAATGCGCGCTTCCTCAGCGGCGACGGCAACTTTTACTCGCGTCTCGAGCGCACCCGTGACCAGCTGCAGCAAGCACGCTTGCAAAAGCGGGAGGCGCAGAGCCGGTTGCAAACCCTCGTGCGGCGAGCCGGAAGCGGACCGGGGAGTTACGAGAACGCGGAGCTGGATCGGCGTATCAGCGACCTGCAGCAAAGCATCGATTCGATGCGTCTGCACTACACCGACGAGCACCCGGATTTGGTCTCGTCACGGCGCATTCTGGAGGAGCTGGAGGCGCGTCGTGAACAAGAGACGCAGAACCCGCAGGCGATCCAGCGCCCGGGCAGCGGTAACGAGGTACTGCAAAATGCCATCAGCGAAACCGAAAGCGAGATCGCGTCACTGACGACCCGGATCGCCGAATTCGAGGACCGGGTTGCGCGGCTGGAGGGCGACGTGGATCGCGCACCGGCGGTGGAGTCCGAGCTGACCTCCCTGACCCGCAATTACGACGTCATGCGCAACTCCTATCGCCAGTTGCAGGATCGCCGCGAGCAGGCGGTGATGTCGGGGGCCGTCGAAAGCCAGACCGACGCGGTCGACTTCCGTGTGCTCGAGCCGCCGCGTCAGCCCACAGCCCCGGCCTCGCCGGATCGACCCATGCTGGCCACGGCCGTACTCCTGGTCGGTCTGGGTGCGGGCACCGGCTTTGCGTTCCTGCTGTCGCAGCTGCGCCGAACGATCAGTAGCAGCCACCAGCTGGCGGCGGTCACCGGCCGCCCGGTTCTGGGCAGTGTCTCGCGGGTGCGTACGCCGATGAGCCGCCATCGCCGGTTGTCCGAGCTGATGGTGTTCACCGCCGCATTGGGGGCGCTGGTGCTGGTATATGCCGTGGTTATGGGACTTTACGCGACCGGATCGGAAGCCCTTCTGGACGATCTCCTGGGGCTGTTGCGATGACGGAACCGCGCAGGTGCGGGATGGGATGCCCCGGCAATTCGGTGGCGTGCCGACTATCTTTCAGGGAACCGGCCGACTCGACGGAGTCGGTTGCCGGCAAGGGGCTGACAGCATAATGAGCATTATCGAGAAGGCACTGGACAAGAACCGGGCGCGTCAGCCGGTCCCTGAAACAACGGCCGAACAGGCGGCCGCCCCCGAAGCCGCCACGCGCGAGCCCGAACGCTGGCGAGAGCCGGTGTCGCAGGAAGTCAGCATCGATTTTGCCTGGCTGCGCAAGCAGGGACTCATCGTTCCGGGGGATCAGCGTTCCAGTGTGGCGGAAGAGTTCCGCATGATGAAACGCCCCCTGTTGAACAATGCATTCGGGCGTCATGCCGCGATGCGTGTGCCCAAGGGCCGGCTGATCATGATCACTAGCTCCCTGCCAGGGGAAGGCAAGACCTTCACCAGCGTAAATCTGGCCCTGAGCATGGCGATGGAGCTGGAGCGCACCGTGCTGCTGGTGGATGCCGATGTATCACGACCGGCTATCCCCCGCACCCTTGGGTTTCACGCTGATCTCGGGCTCATGGATGTCCTCAGCGAACCCGACATCCAGATCCGCGATGTCCTGCTGCGAACCAACGTGGAAAACCTGACCGTTTTGCCGGCAGGCCGCCCCCACGGACGCTCGACCGAGATCCTGGCGAGCGACGTGATGCGGGATCTGGTCGATGACCTGCATGACCGGTACGAGGATCGCATCATCCTGTTCGACTCCCCGCCCCTGCTGGCCACCAGCGAGCCGGGCGTCCTGGCGACGCACATGGGGCAGGTCGTGATGGTAGTGGAGGCCGATCGCACCCCGGCGAGCACGGTGGAGCGAGCCATGCATCAGCTGGATTCCTGCGGCGTCGTGCTCACCTCCCTCAACCGCGCGACGCCCGGTATCGGCATCGGCGGTCAATATTACGGGGGTAGCTACTATGGCATCGAGCGTGATCATGTCGCCGACACCTCGGCCCGCTAGCTTCCAGCGCCCGGGGCGGCCGTTGCCGGCCCGCTGGTGGCTGGTCGGCACGGCGGTGGTCGCGCTGGCATCGCCCGCAAGTGCGCTGGCTGTCGAGTGGACATTGACCCCGCGGGTCACGGTGTCGGCCGAGGTCACCGACAACGCCCGTCTGGCCCCGCGAGGCCAGGAGGAAGCGGACCTGATCGGTACCGTCAGCCCCGGATTTACGCTGCGCGGGGAAGGCGCACGCAGCGATACCCGTATCGATTACCGCCTGAACTCGCGCTTTTATCTCGACGACTCGCGCCAGGGGCGCACGACGCACGCCCTGCGCGGGCGCAGCAACTGGGAGCTGGTGGACGACACCTTCTTTGTCAATGCCGGGGCCTCGCGTACCGAGCAGGTGGCGTCGCTCCTTGACCCGGTAGGCATCGGTAGCAGTACCCCGCGCGGAAACCTGCAGGAGACCACCGCCTACAGCGTCTCGCCGATGCTGCGGACCCGTTACGGCAGTTTCGCCACGCAGGAGGTCCGCTACACCTATGGCGCGACCCTGTACCACCAGAGCAACCGCCAGGACAGCGACTTCCACCGGGGCGAGTACGTCCTCAACAGCGGAGCTGCCTTCAACCGCCCGTTCTGGCAGGTCGCCGGGTTCTACGAGGAGGAGCGCTTCGACAATGGCCTGGAGGGCGAGTTCGGGCAGGTCAGCGGGACGCTCGGCTATCGTTTCGGGCGGTCCCTGCGTCTGTTCGGCGTGGTGGGCGAGGACTTCAATGATTACGCGACGACCCGCGAAGACGATGACGGCAGTTTCTGGCAGGTCGGCGCAGGCTGGGCCCCGACCCGGGTCACCAACATCGAGGCGCGTTACGGCGAGCGCTATTTCGGCAAGAACCGCGCGCTGTCCGTGAATCATCGCAGTCGCCGCTCGACCTACCGCCTCAGCTACGACGAGGGGGTGAGCTCGACCCGGCAGCGGCGTGAGGGCCCCTTTGCCCAGTTGGCGGAGGATGCGCAGTTCATGACCATCGACGAGTTGCTGGAGAACTACACCCTGGAGGAGATCTTCCTGTTCGCCCTCAATCCGCAGCTGGGCGACGAGGCGTTCGTCGAGGGCTACTACTTTACGCGGAGCTGGCGTGCGGGCTGGAGCTATGACACCGGTCGCAGCGTATTCGGGATCAACCTGGTGCAGACCGAGCGTGAATCCGAGACCCAGACCAATGTCGGCCTGTTCGAGGACAACCGGATCCAGCGCGGGGCCAATGCCTTCTGGCAATGGCGGTATGGCCCGCGTACGACGTCCCTGGTGAGCGCTGGCGTCACCCAGACCGATTTTACCGACAGCGATCGCGAGGACGACCTCTGGTACCTGCGTGCCAGTGTCAGCCGTCAGCTGGCCCCGGACACCACCGCGAGCCTGGCCGTCCGGCACCAGCGTCGGGAGTCGAACAGCGCGGACAACGAGTATCGCGAGAACGCGATCATCGGCACGCTGACCAAGGAGTTCTGAGGCATGTACGAAGAATTCTACGGCTTCACCGGCCGCCCCTTTGCCCTGAGCCCCGATCCGCGTTTTTTCTATGCCAGCAAGGGCCATAGTCGGGCGATGGCGTATCTCGAATACGGCGTGCAGCTGGAGGAGGGCTTCATCGTTATTACCGGCGAGGTCGGGGCCGGCAAGACGACGTTGGTGCGCAGTCTGTTCGAGACCCTGAGTGACAAGCCCCTGGTGGCGGCGCAGTTGGTCAGCACCCAGCTGGATGCAGAAGACTTGCTGCGTTCGGTCTGTCTCGCGTTCGGGCTGGACGATGCTCCCAGTCACAAGGCCGGCCAGCTGCGCCGTCTGGAGACCTTCCTGCGCGATACCCGGGCGCGTGGCCAGCGCGCGCTGCTGGTGGTCGACGAGGCGCAGAACCTGGGCCCCGATGCCGTTGAGGAGCTGCGCATGCTCTCCAATTTCCAGGGCGAGGACGGGCCGCTGCTGCAGAGCTTCCTGCTCGGGCAGCCGGAATTCCGGCGCCTGCTGCGGAGCGAGGACATGCAGCAGCTGCGCCAGCGGGTGATCGCGACCTACCACCTGGGGCCGATGGACGCAGACGATACCCGGGCCTACGTCGAGCACCGGCTCGCTCGGGTCGGCTGGGACGAGCGGCCGCATTTCGACGACGACATCTGGGCGCGCATCCACGACTACACCAGCGGCATCCCGCGCAAGGTAAACACCTTCTGTGACCGCCTGCTGCTGATGGGGTACCTGGAGGAATGTACCGACCTGGATGCCGCGCGGGCGCAGCAGGTGATCGACGAGATCGAGGAAGACCTGGAAGGGGTCCTGCTGGATGAGGGGCCGGCTGCCACGGTACGCCCCGAAGCCGGGTCGGGGGCGGACGGCCTGGATGATCGCCTGGTGGCCAGCCAGGTCTCCATGCTGCGGATCGAACAGGATATCGAGGCACTGGAGGAACGCCTGCAGCGGATCGAGCGCAATCTCCTGGTCAACTTCCGGGCGACCCAGGAGGTGCTGAAGATCGTGCGCGACGAGGGCTACGAAACGGAGGCGCTGGCGCCCGTTTCCAGTGCCGCGCAGTCGTAGCGGCCGAGGCCTGACATGCAGACGCAAAGTGCCGATCGGCCCAACGCCCTGACCGTCGATGTGGAGGATTACTTCCAGGTCTCGGCACTGGCCCCGCGCATCCCGCGCGATACCTGGGACACCCGCGAATGCCGCATCGAGCGCAACCTTGATCGCATCCTCCAGCTGTTCGATCAGAGCGGCGCGCAGGCGACCTTCTTCACCCTCGGCTGGATCGCCGAGCGTTACCCGCACGCGATCCGCCGCATCGTCGACGCCGGCCATGAGCTGGCGAGTCACGGCTACGGCCACGAGCGGGTCACGGATCTGGCGCCCGCCGCCTTCCGCGCCGATATCGAGCGCGCCCAGCGCATCCTCGAAGACCTCTCCGGAGCCCCGGTCCGCGGCTATCGCGCGCCCAGCTTCTCGATCGGCGAGGGCAATCTCTGGGCGCTGGAGGTGCTGCGCGAGGCGGGGCTGGAGTACAGCTCGAGTATCTACCCGGTGCATCACGATCACTACGGTATGCCGAAGGCCCCGCGACACCCGCATCGCCCGATGCCTGCCGGGGTCCTGGAGCTGCCCCCGGCGACCCTCCGCATGGGCGGGCGCAACCTCCCGGCGGCCGGTGGCGGCTATTTCCGGTTGCTGCCTTATGTGATGTCGCGCGGGGCCCTTCGGCGTATCGGGGCACGGGACGGGATGCCGGCGGTTTTCTACTTCCACCCCTGGGAGATCGATCCCGATCAGCCGCGGGTGTCCGGGCTCGGGGCGCGGAGCCGTTTCCGGCACTACGTGAACCTGCACCGGATGGAGTCGCGTCTGAAGCGTCTTCTGCAGGACTTTCGCTGGGATCGCATGGACCGCGTGTTTGCCGCGGAACTGGCGGCACCCGGGGACCATGCAAGAGTGACAGGGGAAGACAATGTACGAACCGCCTGATCAACGTGCCAGCGGTACCGGTGCCCTGCAGGTCCGGAAGCTGTGTGCGGCCGACCATGCGCGCTGGGATGCGTTCGTGGAGAACTGTCCGCAGGCCACCTTCTTCCACCGCGCAGGCTGGTCGACCGTTTTGCGCGAGGCGTTCGGACACGAGACGCACTTCCTCTATGCCGAGGTGGATGGCGCCATACAGGGCGTGCTGCCGCTGGCCCGTATCCGTTCCCGTCTGTTTGGGGACTCGCTGTCATCGCTGCCGTTCTGTGTCTACGGTGGTGTGGCCGCAGTCACCGACGGCGCGGCTGCGGCGCTGGATGCCCGAGCACAGGAGCTCGCCCGCCGCCTGAATGTTGATTATCTCGAGTATCGCCAGCGCGAACCGAGGCACCCGGACTGGCCGACCAAGAGCGAGCTCTACTTCACCTTCCGCCGCCTTCTGGATCCGGATGTCGACGAGAACATGAATGCGATCCCGCGCAAACAGCGGCGCATGGTGCGCAAGGGCATCAAGGCGGGCCTGGTCAGCGAGGTCGAACATGACATCGACCGCTTCTACCCGATTTACGCGGCCAATGTCCGGCGCATGGGGACCCCGGTCTTCGGCCCGAATTACTTTCGCAAATTGCTCGACGTGTTCGGTGATGATTGCGACGTGCTGACGGTGACGCATGAGGGCGAAGCGATCGCCAGCGTGGTCAGCTTCTGGTTCCGCAACGAGGTGCTGCCCTACTACGGCGCGGGAACCCCGCGCGCCCGCGAAGTGGCGGGCTACGACTTCCTCTATTGGGAGCTGATGCGCCGTGCCTGCGAGGCGGGCTACCGGGTATTCGATTTCGGCCGCAGCAAGCGCGATACCGGGTCTTTCAGCTTCAAGAAGAACTGGGGCTTCGAGCCGCAGCCGTTGTACTACGAATACGACCTGGTGCGTGCCCGCGAGATGCCGGACGTCAATCCCCTCAACCCGAAGTACCGCTACTTCATCGCCGCCTGGCAGCGCCTGCCGCTGCCCGTGGCCAACTGGCTGGGCCCCAAGATCTCCCGCTCCCTCGGCTGAAGGGCCTTTTCACCACAGGGCCAAAGAGAACACTGAGCAGGTCAAGGGCGGATTGACCATGAAGGTCGGTTTACGAGAACTGCCGGGTGCACGAAATGCTGGAATCGGGCCTGTCCTGCGTCTCTCAGGTTCCGATACCCGTCACTTACAAGGGGCAGACGCTGGATTGTGGATGCCGTATCGACATCCTGGTCGAGGACAGACTGATGATGGAATTGAAAAGTGTGGATGACCTGCAACGGGTTCACGAGACCCAAACCCTCAGGTACATGAAACTCGCGAATAGCGCGCAAGCCCTGTTGATCCATTTCAACAGCGTGCGCCTCAACGATGGCCTCAAACGCCTGGTTCTTTGATTTGAATGCCCTTCTTCGTGCCTTCGCGAGCTTCGTGGTGAACAAGCCTTATGGATGATCTGTTGTATCTGGTGCACCGGATTCCGTGGCCGCCCAACAAGGGGGACAAGATCCGCTCGCACCACATCCTGCGCTATCTGGCGCAGCACTATCGCGTGCATCTCGGCACGTTCATCGATGACCCGGCCGACGCTGCCTACCTGCCCGAACTCGAAGGGCTGTGCGCCAGTGTCTGTGCCCGTCCATTGCCGCGCCGCCGTGCCCAGTTGCGCGCCCTGAGCGGCTTGCTGAGTGGCGAGGCGCTCAGCGTGCCGTGGTATCGCGACCGGGAACTGGCGCGCTGGGTCCGTGCAACGCTGGCAAGGCAGCCGGTCGCCCGAGCCCTGGCCTTTTCCTCGGCGATGGCCCAGTACCTGCCGGAGGGGGGCGGGCTGACCCGGGTGGTCGACTTCGTGGACGTGGATTCCGACAAGTGGACGCAGTATGCGCCGACGCGGCGCTGGCCCATGAGCGCCATATATCGGCGCGAAGGGCGGCGGCTGCTGGCATACGAGCGACAGGTCGCGCAGGCCAGTGACGCCAGCCTGTTCGTGTCGCCGGCCGAGGCGGACACCTTTCGCGAGCAAGCACCGGAAGTGGCAGGCCGGGTGCATGCCCTGAACAACGGTGTCGATGCCGCCTTCTTCTCGCCCGATGCGGTTGCGGCACCCGGTCCCTATGCGGAGGGGGTGCGCACCGTGGTGTTCTCGGGGGCGATGGATTACTGGCCCAATGTCGATGCCGTGATCTGGTTCGCCGACCACGTCCTGCCTGCGCTGCGGCTCGAACATCCCGGTGTGGAGTTCTGCATCGTTGGCAGCCGGCCGGCCCCGGAGGTGATGGCGCTGGCGGATCGCCCCGGTGTCACGGTGACCGGATTCGTGGACGACGTGCGACCGTGGATCGCGCACGCGACCGTCGTCATTGCACCCCTGCGAATTGCCCGTGGGGTGCAGAACAAGGTCCTGGAGGCGATGGCCCTGGCGCGCCCGGTCGTGGCCAGCCCGCAGGCTCTGGAAGGCCTGACCGCGATGGCTGGGCGCGAGGTGATCCGTGCCGAGGCCGAACCGGGCGCGTTTCTGCAGGCCGTTTCCGGATATCTGCGTGCACCGGATCCGGCGCTCGGGCACGCGGCGCGCACCCGGGTGCTGGCGGACTATGACTGGGCGCGCAATCTCGCGCACCTGGGCGAGTTTCTCCGCCTGCACCCCGGCGGGGTCCCCGGCGCCGAGCCGGTCCCGGAGGCTGCCCATGGACGCTGAAACGCTCAACATCCGGGCGTCCGTGCGCGGCTCGTCCTGGTGGCTGGCCGGGCCGGTGCTGGTGCTGGGTTTGGTCGTGCTGGGATGGATGTTCTACCCGACGTTCGAATCCATTGTGGCCGTCTGGAACCGTTCGGAGACCTTTGCTCATGGTTTCCTGATTGTCCCCATCGTGCTGTTTCTGTTGTTTCTCAAGCGCGAGGAGGTGCTGGCCCTGGAGCCGCGTCCTTCCTGGTGGGCGCTGTTGCCCTTGCTGGGCTTTTCGCTGGTCTGGGTGGCGGGAGAGCTGGTGGATGTGGTGTCCGTGCGTCAGTTCGCGGCCGTCCTGATGATCCCCGCGCTGTTCTGGCTCGTGCTGGGCAATGCGATCACCTGGCGCTTGCAATTCCCTCTGGCGTACCTGCTGTTCGCGGTCCCGTTCGGTGAGTTCCTGGTGCCGCCGCTGATGGATTTCACCGCGGACTTCACCGTAACGGCGGTACAGCTCACCGGGATCCCGGTCTATCGCGACGGGTTGTATTTCGATCTGCCCACGGGCCGCTGGTCGGTAGTCGAGGCCTGCAGTGGCGTGCGCTATCTGATCGCGTCGGTCGCGCTCGGTACCCTGTACGCCTATCTCATGTATCGCAGCCCCTGGCGGCGGCTCGTGTTTGTCGGCGTCTCCATCGTGGTGCCGATCGTCGCCAATGGCCTGCGGGCCTACATGATCGTGATGATTGGTCATCTGAGCGACATGGAGTATGCGGCCGGGGTCGATCACCTGATCTATGGGTGGATCTTCTTCGGGGTGGTCATTGCGCTGATGTTCGGGATCGGGGCCTTCTGGCGCGAAGATATGGACCCGCCCACCGCACGCGTGCACACGCCGAAACAGCGACGCTCGTTGCAGGCCGGACCGTTCGCCGTGGCGGCCCTGCTGGCGGTGGTGCTGGCCAGCGTGGCCCCGCTGTATGCGGATTGGATGAACCAGCGTGATCTCGGTCCGGTGGCGGGTCTGGGCGTGGGCCCGTTGGCCCCGCCCGGCTGGCGGGTGCTGGAGGATCAGGCCGATGCCTGGGAGCCGGGTTATCGCGGCGCCCGCGATGGCCGGGGTGGCCTCGTCACGGCGGAATATGGCGGGCCGCCGGTGGGCATGCACGTGCTGTTCTACCGCGAACAGCACCATTACGGGAACATGGTGGGCTGGAGCAATACCCTGGCCGGGCGTCACCGCGTGGGGTCCTGGTCGCAATCCCATCGCGGGCAGGCCACGGTCGACGGTTACCCCAATCCCGAACGTTTCCTGTTGCATGGGCCCGGGCAGCAACTGCTGGTCTGGCGCTGGTATTGGGTGGACGGCCAGCTGACCACGTTGCCGCATACGGTCAAGGCTCGCGAGGCGCTGAACCGCCTGGTGGGAGGCCGCGATGACGCGGCCCTGGTCGTGCTCTATGTGCCCTATGGCTCCGAGCCCGGGGAAGAGGAGGCGACGCTACAGGCCTATGCGGCCGACGTCCTGCCCGAGCTCCTCGAGCAGCTCGCCGCTGTCGCGCGACAGTGACGGGCGCATCCGCCAAGACCGTCCGGGATGGTGACCCGCGACCCTGCGTGGCGCATATCATCCATCGCCTGGACATCGGCGGGATGGAGAACGGGCTGGTCAACCTGATCAACCACATGCCCGCGGACCGCTTCCGGCACGCCATCATCTGCATGACGGACTACACCGATTTTCGCCTGCGCATCCGGCGCGACGATGTCAGTCTGCATGCCCTGCACAAGCGCGAAGGCAAGGACCCGCAGGTCCACGTTCGCCTATGGCGACTGCTGCGTGCCCTGCAACCGGATATCGTCCATACCCGGAACTTCGGCACGCTGGAGGCGCAGGTGACCGCCGCGCTATCCGGCGTGCGCGCGCGCGTGCATGGCGAACACGGTTGGGATGTCGGCGACCTGGACGGCACGCGCGACCGCAACCGCCGATTGCGCCGGCTGATGCGGCCACTGGTCCGACACTACATTGCCCTTTCGCAGCATCAAAAGGGATACCTGCGGGATGCGATCGGGGTGCCCACAGCGCGTCTTTCGCACATCTTCAATGGTGTGGATACCGGCCGTTTCGCACCAACGTCAGAGGCGTTCGTGCCCCCGTTTCCAGAGGGCTTCCGGGGCCCCGGCACCTTCGTGATCGGCTCGGTCATGCGCATGCAGGCGGTCAAGGCGCCGCTGGACCTGGCACGGGCCTTTGTCGCACTGCGCGAACGGATGCCGACGGAATTTCCGCGCCTGCGTCTGGCGATGATCGGGGACGGCCCGCTGCGCGGGGAGGTCCGCCAGCTGCTGGAGCAGTCCGGGGTGGCCGGCCAGGCCTGGATCCCCGGTGCCCGGGAGGATATCCCCGACTGCCTGCGGGCGCTGGACCTCTTCGTCCTTCCCTCGCTGGCCGAAGGCATCTGCAACACCATCCTCGAGGCGATGGCCACCGGGCTCCCGGTGGTCGCGACGGATGTCGGGGGGAACCCGGACCTCGTCCAGCCGGGGGTGACCGGGGTGCTGGTCCCGGCGGGCGATCCGGACGCGATTGCGGCCGCGCTGATGGCCTATCCCGGCGACCCGGCACGGACCGCACGGCAAGGTGTGGCCGCTCGTGCGCGGGCCGAGGCGGAGTTCAGCATGGACGCGATGGTCGCGGGGTACATGGGGGTGTACGACCGGGTGTTAGGTAGATGCTGATCCATCGACGCGACTGCGTGGATGGATCAGCGCCTACCTTGGCGGCACAGAACGCGGGTCGGCGCCGCCGTTAGTTCCGGCGCTAACGCCAGGGGCCCTGTGGCGCGTATCGCGGTCGGTCCGCGGCGGGGTTGTCGTTTATGCTGAATTTTCCGTGATGGTGCGGCGGGGCTTGCCCCGATCAGGGCCTCCCCGGGGGTACCGTCCGGCGTCACTTGGCCTCGGCAAGGAAGCGATCAGGAACCCGACATGTGCGGCATTACCGGCATCTTCGATCTGCGCGACCGGCAGCCGATCAATCGGTCCCTGCTGGAGGCGATGAACGAGACCCAGTTTCACCGCGGTCCGGACGAGGGGGGTGTGCACCTGGAGCCGGGCGTCGGGCTGGCGCATCGTCGCCTGTCGATCATCGACCTCTCCGGCGGGCAGCAGCCGCTGTTCAACGAAGACGAGACCGTCGTTGTGACCTACAACGGCGAGATCTACAACTTCCCGGAGTTGACCGCCGAGTTGCAGCAGGCGGGGCACCGGTTCCGCTCCCACTGCGATACCGAAGTGATCGTGCATGCCTGGGAGGAGTGGGGCGAGGCCTGCGTACAGCGCTTTCGTGGCATGTTCGCGTTCGCCGTCTGGGATCGCAATCGCGACACCCTGTTCCTCGCCCGCGACCGCCTGGGGATCAAGCCGCTGTACTACAGTGCGCTGGCGGACGGGCACCTGATCTTCGGCTCGGAGCTCAAGGCGTTGATGGCGCATCCGGGGATGCCGCGACATATGGACCCGCATGCGGTGGAGGACTATTTCGCCTTCGGTTACGTGCCGGAGCCGCGCAGTATCTTCCGGGGCGTGCACAAGCTGCCGCCCGGCCACACGCTGACCGTGCGCCGCGGACAGGGCAACCTGAGCGAGCCGCGCGAATACTGGGACATCCCGTTCGGCGACAGTGGTGTGGCGGATGCCGACAGCGCCGCGGAGGAACTCACGGCGCGCCTGCGCGAGGCAGTGGACGTCCGCATGGTCGCGGAGGTCCCGCTGGGGGCCTTCCTCTCGGGCGGGGTGGACTCCAGCGCGGTGGTCGCGATGATGGCGGGTCTGTCCGACGACCCGGTGCGCACCAGTTCCATCGGCTTCGCCGATCCGGCCTACGACGAATCCCGCTACGCGCGGATGGTCGCCGAGCGCTACCACACGGATCACCGCACGCAGGAGGTCGATCCCGACGACTTTGCGCTGCTGGACCGCCTGAGCGGGCTCTACGATGAACCGTTTGCCGACAGTTCCGCGCTGCCGACCTATCGGGTCTGCGAACAGGCACGCCAGCAGGTCGTGGTTGCGCTGTCCGGGGACGGCGGCGACGAGAACCTGGCCGGCTATCGGCGCTATCGCCATCACCTGGCGGAGGAACGCCTGCGCGCGCCGCTGCCCCTGGGGCTTCGGCGGGCCGTGTTCGGGACCCTGGCGCGGTGGTATCCCAAGGCCGACTGGGCACCGCGCCCGTTCCGCGCCCGCGCCACCTTCCAGGCCCTGGCGCGGGACTCGGTCGAGGGCTATTTCCAGGGGGTATCCATCCTGCGCGACGATCTGCGCGCGCACCTGTTTTCGCCAGCGTTCCGGCGCTCGCTTCAGGGCTACAGCGCGGTGGAGGTCCTGCGTCGGCATGCGGCGCGCGCTCCCACCGAGCACCCGCTGTCGCTGGTGCAGTACCTGGACATGAAGACCTACCTGCCGGGCGACATCCTGACCAAGGTCGACCGCGCGAGCATGGCGCATTCGCTGGAGGTCCGGGTGCCCCTGCTCGACCACCAGCTGGTCGAGTGGACCTCGGGCCTGCCCCCGGATCTCAAGCTGCGGGGGACGGAGGGCAAGTACGTGCTGAAAAAGGCCATGGAGCCCTACCTGCCGGAGGAAATCCTCTATCGGCGCAAGAAGGGCTTCGCCGTCCCGGTCGCCGAGTGGTTTCGCGGACCGCTGCGTGAACGCATGCGGGCGCAGGTGCTGGGGCCGCGCATCGCCGACTCCGGCATCTTCGACATGGACTATCTCAAGACCCTCGTGGACCAGCACACCAGTGGCGCCCGCGACCACAGCCCGGCCCTGTGGTCGCTGTTGATGTTCGAGGGCTTCCTGGCCCGGTCGACGGCCTGATGCGGGGGTGGCAATGAAGATCCTGCATGTCCTTGATCACTCCATCCCGCTGCACAGTGGGTATACCTTCCGCACGGCCGCCATCCTGCGCGAGCAGCACCGGCTCGGCTGGGAGACGTTTCATTTGACCAGCCCCAAGCAGGGTGCGGTGGATGCGGACGAGGAGGATGTCGACGGCCTGCACTTCTACCGCACGCGCTATCGCCCCGGGACGCTGCCGGGGCTTGGCGAATGGGGGTTGATGCGTGCCCTGACCCGGCGCCTGGAGGCCGTGGCGCGGGAGGTGCAACCGGATGTGCTGCATGCCCATTCCCCGGTTCTCAATGCCCTGCCGGCGCTGCGGGTCGGCCGGCGTCTCGGCATCCCCGTAGTCTACGAGGTGCGGGCCTTCTGGGAGGATGCCGCGGTGGATCACGGGACCAGCCGCGAACACGGGCTGCGCTACCGCATGACGCGCGGTTTCGAGTCGTACGTGTTCCGCCGGGTGGACCACGTGACGACCATCTGCGAAGGCCTGCGGCGGGACATCGTCGCCCGGGGTATCCCGCAGGACCGGGTCACCGTGATCCCGAATGCGGTGGATGCCGAGGCCTTCCGCCTGGGCGGGGCGCCGGACGCCGAGCTCAAGGCGCAGCTCGGGCTGGCCAATGCCCGGGTGCTGGGCTTTATCGGCTCGTTCTATGCCTACGAGGGGCTGGACCTGCTGCTGGAGGCCTTTCCGCGCATCCGGGCGCAGGCCCCGGATGTACGCATCCTGCTGGTGGGTGGCGGGCCGCAGGCGGAACGCCTGCAGGAGCAGGCCCGGCGCCTGGGCATCGCCGATCAGGTCGTCTTTGCGGGTCGGGTGCCGCATGACCAGGTGCAGCGCTACTACGACCTGGTGGATCTGCTGGTTTACCCACGGCACTCGATGCGGCTGACCGAGCTGGTGACCCCGCTCAAGCCGCTGGAGGCGATGGCCCAGGGGCGACTGCTGGTGGCCTCGGACGTCGGCGGACACCAGGAACTGATCCGGCACGGCGAAACCGGCTGGCTGTTCCCCGCCGACGACCCGGGGGCGCTGGCGGACACGGTGCTCGACACCCTGGCCCGCGAGCCCGAATGGGATGCGGTACGCGCCGCGGGGCGCCGCTTTGTCGAGCAGGAACGCACCTGGGCGAGGAGTGTTGCCCGATACCAGGCGATTTACGAACGTCTGCGGGGTGTCGTGGAGCCCGCCCATGCCCGGTGACCGGCGTCACGCTGGCCGGCGCCCGCGCCTGGTGGTGTTCACCCGCGTCTACCCCAACGCGGCGCAACCCAACCTGGGGCTGTTCGTGCGCGAACGCATGCGGCGGGTGGCCGAACACCTGGACCTGGTCGTCGTGGCGCCGGCCCCGTGGTTCCCCTTCCAGGGGCTGCTCGGGCGTCTCCGGCCGCACTCGCGCCCGCCGCTGCCGCGCTACGAGGAGCAGGACGGCATTGTGGTCTATCACCCGCGGTTCTTCTGTTTTCCGGGCGTGCTCAAGTGGACCGACGGGTTCTTCCTGGCGCTGGGCAGTTTCTGGCTGATGCGGCGGTTGCGGCGCGATTTCCGGTTTGAGCTGATCGACGCCCACTTTGTCTATCCCGATGGCGTGGCCGCGCGCTGGCTGGCGCGCTGGTTGCGCTGCCCCTACACCATCACCCTGCGCGGCAGCCTCGTGCGCTTCGCCGGCAGCGCCCTGCATCGGCGCCAGATCAACCGGGCGATGAGCGCGGCGGCGCGGGTGTTCTCGGTGGCGGACTCGCTGCGGCAGGATGCGATCGCCTGGGGGCAGGCCCCCGGGCATGTGCAGGTCGTCGGCAACGGCGCGGACCTGCGGCGTTTCCATCCCGAGGACCGGGCCGGGGCCCGCCAGCGCCTGGGTCTGCCGCAGGAGGGCCGCTTCCTCGTGTCGGTGGGGGGGCTGACCGAGCGCAAGGGCTTTCACCGGGTGATCGCGACCCTCCCCGAATTGCTGCGCACGCAACCCGACCTGCACCTGGTCATTGCCGGCGGCGCGACCCCCGAGGGCAACAACGAGGCCGAGTTGCGCCAGCAGGTAAAGAGCCTGGGTCTGGAAGGCCGGGTCTGGTTCCTGGGGCAGGTATCGCCGGAAGACCTGCGTTTCGTCTATTCGGCTGGCGATGTGTTCGTCCTGGCCACCCGGTTCGAGGGGTGGGCGAATGTCTTCCTCGAGGCGTCGGCCTGCGCCCTGCCGATCGTGACCACCCGGGTCGGGGGCAACGCCGAGGTGGTGAATTCCGATCAGGTCGGGATCGTGGTCCCGTACGGCGACCATGACGCGCTGCGCGACGCCCTGCTGGAGGCGCTCGAGCGCGAATGGGACCGCGAGGCCATCCTGGCCCATGCGCGGGCGAATGCCTGGGAGACGCGGATCCCGGAGCTGGTTGCAGCCTTCGAGCAGATCGCGGCCGCGGATACCGCGACGGCCCCCGGGACCGCGCGGTCCGGCTGAACATGGGGCTTTATACCCAATGGGTGGCGCGCGGCCTGTTCCCGCTGCAGGAGCGGCTCAAGGGTCACCCCACGGTGGCGTGGCACAAGGCCCTGGAAGCCACTCAGTGGTGGACGCCGGAGGCCCTGCAGAGCCTGCAGCAGCAGCGGCTGCAGGGGCTTCTGGAACGTGTCGCGCGGCAGGTGCCGTTCTACCGGGAATGGTTTGCGCAACAGGCCTGGTCGCCTGCGGCGTTCTCCGGCATCGCGGACCTTCAGCGCCTCCCGGTCGTCGACAAGGCGCTGATCCGCGAACAGGGCGCGGCCTGGCGCGCGGAGGGCGCGAGGAACCTCGAAGAGCAGCACACCAGCGGGTCGTCCGGCGAACCTCTGAGGTTCTGGCTGGGCGCGGATCGCATCGGTATGGATATCGCCGCAAAGTGGCGGGCAACCCGCTGGTGGGGCGTGGACGTGGGCGACCGCGAACTGGTCCTGTGGGGATCCGCCGTCGAGAACGAGGCCCAGAACGGCATGCGTGCCTGGCGCGATCGCCTGTTCCGTTCGTACCTGGTGCCGGCCCGCGACCTGAATCTGGCGCGGCTCGACCGCATCATCGAGCAGATCCGCCAGCGGCGTCCGCGCATGCTGTTCGGGTATCCGTCGGCATTGTCCCGCGTGGCATGGCGGGCGCGCGAGCGGGGGCAGCGGCTGGATGATCTCGGGATTCGTGTCGCCTTCACGACCTCCGAGGTGTTGCGCCCGGAGTGGCGCGCGGTGATCGGCGAGGTGATGGGCTGTGGGGTCGCCAACGAGTACGGCGCGCGCGACGCCGGATTCATCGCCCGCGAATGTCCGGCGGGGGGCATGCACATCACGGCCGAGGCCCTGATCGTCGAGATCCTGGATGCGGAGGATCGACCGGTGCCGCCCGGCGCGACCGGAAACATCGTCATCACTAACCTGGTGGGCCCGGAATTCCCGTTCATCCGCTATCGCACCGGGGACCGGGGCGCTCTGGACCCGCGTCCCTGCCCCTGCGGGCGCGGCCTGCCGCTGCTGCGCGACATCGACGGCCGTGCCAACGACGGCCTGATCGCGACGGACGGTTCCTGGATCCACGGCAGCCGCTTCAACTACCTGATGCGCGACCTGCCCGGGCTGCGCGCCTACAAGGTCATCCAAAACGACCGACACCACGTCGAGGTGCTGCTGAGCCTGGTCGCCGCACTGCCGGCGGCCGCCGAGGAGCGCCTGCGCCGTGCATTGGTCGACGCGCTGGGGCAGGCGGTCCAGGTGGATGTGCGGGCGGTGGATGCCATCCCGCCGGACCCCAACGGCAAGCACCGCCATGTCGTCTGCCGCGTTCCCGATACCGATCAGCCAGCCCGGAACGCCTGAGTACTCACCACGAAGCGCACGAAGATACGAAGAAGGGCTAGTTAACAGGAAGCGGGGAAAACGGGAAGATTCGTGACGGTGGCGCTGGGACGTGCCGGGCGATCATAATAGCCCCCAGTGCGGCGCGTGCAGGTGAACCGACCGGGAAGCCGGTGTCTCGTGCGTGGGCGTGGTTGGAGGCCGAGATGCGTTTCGCTGCGCTCAACACATCCTACCCGCTACTGGGAACCCGGCTCAGGCAGTTTGTTTCCACGAACGGAATTCCCGGATCTGTTTCAGGTCCGCCTGTTCCGATTGCTCCGCCTTGAACAAATCCCAGCGCACCTGAAGGTTCAACCAGAAATCGGGCGACATGCCGAAAAAGCGTGCTAGACGCAGCGACGTGCTTGGCGTAATGCCGCGCTTCTGGTTCACGAGCTCGTTGATGCGCTGATACGGAACATGGAGCGCGTCCGCCAACTGGCGCTGGGAGATATGCATCGGCTCCAGGAACTCTTTCGCCAGCATTTCACCGGGGTGGGTCGGCTGTCGGTGGGTAGGGATGCGGACCATGATTGTGCCTCAGTGGTAATCCGTGATTTCGACCTGGTCGGGCCCGGAGTCTGTCCAGGCGAAGCAGATCCGATATTGCTCGTTGATTCGAATGCTGTATTGGCCTTTTCGCTCTCCCGCCAGGGCCTCCAGCCGGTTACCCGGCGGGACTCTCAGCTCCTCAACGTTCATGGCCGAATCCAGCAATTCCAGCTTTCTTGCGGCAACCCGCCATACAGATTGTGGGCAGACCTTGCGAGCAGCCTTCGACGAAAGCCCGTTGAAGATATCCTCAGTGCCTCGATCCTTGAAGCATACAATCATGGAAACACGGTATCACGGGTTCCATGCTATTCCAAAACCTGAAAAGGGCGGGGCGAAGGGCGCGTGGGTGTCACGGCCTGGAGATCCCGGCTCTCCGCTTCGCTGCGGCCGGGATGACGATGGTGGTGTGCTGCGGCCCGGATGACGGGGATATGGAAACCGTTGCAGTCGGGACTGCCCCAAGCGGTCGATCGCGGGCCATTTCGTCCAGAGCATTCGCGCGTTTCCCGCCTTCCTGTGACCCGCCCTTGCGTCGTGTCTTCGTGCGCTTCTTGGTTCATGCCAGGCGGGCGGCGGGGTGCGATTCGAGCCAGAGGTCGAGCATCATCAGGATCCAGACGAAGTCGCCGTAATAGGCTGCGTGGCCCTCGCGGTGCAGGCGGATCAGTTCGTCGATGAAGTCGTCGCGGAGGAAATTGCGGCCCTTCAGTCGCAGCAGGCTGTCGTATGCCAGCTCCCGCAGCGGCGCGTGCTCCTGCATCCAGACGCCGAACGGCAGGCCGAAGCCGTGTTTTTTCTTGTCGATGATGGCGTCGGGCAGGAAACCGGTAAACGCCTCCTTGTAGAAGTGGCGCAGCCGGCCGTTGCGCAGCTTCAGGTCCGATGGTACGCGGCAGGAGAACTCGACCAGATCGTCGTCCAGCATCGGGAAGGCGACATCGACGCCGGCCAGCTGGCACATCCCGGTCACCTTGCGCAGGTCGTTGTCGGCCAGGGTTTGCTGCCAGTCCAGGTACATCATGCGGTTGAGGGACGACGCCGATTGGGGCTGCGCGTAGATCCCGCGCATCAACTCCCAGGGGGCCTCGCGGTCCACCGCCGCGAGAAACTCCGGTGCGAACATCGTCTCCGGCGCCAGGCGGTGCAGGTAGTTGTAGGTCTGCAGTCGATCCGGCAGCGGGATACGCGCCTGTTCCACGTAGCTGCGGGCCTTGCCGGCCAGCGGCAGGCCGCGCGGTAGGCGGGTGAACAGCGGATCCAGCAGGTGGTGGCGCAGCGGCGCGGGGATCCGGCCCCAGTGTTCGAATACGCCCTGCTTGGCGTAGCGCGCATTCCCCGCGAACAGCTCGTCGCCGCCATCCCCGGCCAGTAGCCGGGTGATGCCGGCGTCGGCCGCCATGCGGGCGCAGAAATAGGCCGGCAGGGCCGACGAATTACCGAAGGGCTCGTCGTAGCTGCCGGCGATCCGGGGCACGGCGTCGACGACGTCCTCCGGCGTCACGTAGTACTCGTGCGCCTGGGTCCCGAAGTGCCGCGAGGCGATGCGCGCGTACTCCATCTCGTCGTATCCGGGCGCATCAAAGCCGATGCTGAAGCTGTCGGCCCCGGGGTGCATGCCGGCGAGCATCCCGGCCACCGTCGAGCTGTCCAGGCCGCCGCTCAGAAAGGCGCCGGGGCGGGGGGAGTCCGCACGTCGTTCCACCGCTGCTTGCGCGTGTTCGTGCAGGGCATGTTCCAGGGCCTCGGGCGTGGCCGCGCTGTCTTCCTCGAAGCGCGGGCGCCAGTAGCGGGACACCTCGGCCCGGTCGCCGTTGTGGGTCAGGCGGTGGGCGCCCGGCAGTTTCTCCAGCCCGGAGAACAGGCTGACCGGGGCCGGAAGCATGTGGAAGAAACAGTAGTGGTAGAGCCCCTCGCGGGTCACCTCGGTGGCAACCGCCGGGTGTGCGGCCACGCATCCGGCACTGGTGCCGAAGGCCACGCCGCCATCCAGGTGCGCAAAGTGAAGCGGTGTCTGGCCCAGGCGGTCGATGCCGGCCACCAGGCGGCCGTGCCCGGAATCCACGATGGCCAGTGCATAGTCGCCGCCAACCTGCTCGAAGAGGCCGATGCCGTGCTGCCGCCAGGCCTCCAGCAGGGCTTGCGCCGGGTCGTGCTCTCGCGCCCGTCGGGCCAGGGCAGGGTCCCGCCATTGCGGATGGCCGGTGATGGCGGCAATGACGTCGGCCTCCTGCGCGATCCAGCCGCCCCGGACCCGGCAGCCGCCCAGGCGGTTCGTGCATTGGGCGTCAGGCGCCCCGGAGAGCCCCGGGAGCGCCTGTCCCTGGGCCTCAAGGGCGCCGGCCGGTGATGCGGCATTCACCGCGAACCATCCACAAAGTCCCGCCATCCGTCCGCCTGTTGCCTGGTCGGGCCAGGGAAACGTTGATTGATGTATGCGTTCGCGCTCGAGTCGTTGTTGCTTGCTGACAAGGCGCGGGATGCGCGGGGCGAGGCCGCGCGCACTGCTCGCGAGCACGAATCCGTGCCGTGCTGGACCTCATTCTACGTGCGGGTCCGGGTGCGCGCGGTGGTCCGAGGCCCAGGGGCTTAACGAGCCGATCACGCAGGGGGCGCCGTCTGCCGGCGCCGATCTGGACAGCCCGTGCAGATGCGGTAACCTGCCGGACAATCCCGCATCCCGGCCGGGCAGGGATACCCGACCTTCAGGAACCCGTCATATGTCGACCCTCGATCACACCAAGAACCTGCTGGACAGTGCCCTGAGTCTGAACGGGAGAGCGCAGCACTTCGATCGCAAGACCACGCTGTTGGGTGGCGTACCGGAGCTGGACTCGATGGCGGTCGTTTCGCTGATCACCTCGATCGAGAGCCATTTCGACATCGTGATCGATGATGACGATGTCAGCGCCGAGACCTTCGAGACGCTCGGCACTCTGGTCGATTTCATCGACTCCAAGCTCGACAGCTAGGCGCGCGGCATGGAAGCCGGGTTCCTGGAGGGCAAGGCCGGGCCGGTATTCCATGTGCTCCATCTGCCGGATGGTCCCTCCATCCGGGGTGCTGTGCTGTTTGTCCCGCCCCTGGCCGAGGAGCTCAACAAGGCTCGCCGTATGGTGAATCTGCAAGCGCGCCGCCTGGCGCAGGCGGGCTACGCCGTGTTGATCCCGGACCTCTACGGGTGCGGCGATAGCGGCGGTGACTTTGGCGACGCGGACTGGGATCTCTGGTTGGACGACCTCGCACGCTGCAGCGAACACCTCGAGACGCGTTGCCCGGCGCCGTTCATGGTCTGGGGAGTGCGGGCGGGTTGCCTGCTCGCAGGTGACTTCCTGGCTACACGTGCGCAACCGGCGACGGCCGTGATCTTCTGGGCCCCGGTCACGAATGGCGAACAGCACCTGACCCAGTTCCTGCGCCTGCGCATGGCCGCCGGGCTGATGGGTGGACAGAAGGAAGGTACCGCCCAGCTGCGGGCCCAACTGGATGCGGGAGAGCCGCTGGAAGTCGCCGGGTATACCCTGGCGCCCGGGCTGGCCGCGCGCCTGGCGGCGGCCCGTCTGCAGCGGCCGCACGCGGAGGCGATCGAATGGTTCGAGGTGGCCGTGCAGGAGACCGCACCGCTGCCGCCGGCGAGCGAACGTCTGATCGAGCGCTGGCGAGAGGAGGGCGCCGCGGTCACCGCGACGGTCGTTGCTGGCGATGCCTTCTGGTCCACCCAGGACATCGTCGAGGTGCCGCAATTGTTGGAGGCGACCATGCAACGCCTGGAGGCTCTCCCATGAGCGAGCGCGCCGTCGTCTTCCATGTGGGGGAGGACGAACTCCTCGGGATCCTGCATCCCGGCGCGGAGGGCGCCCGGCGTGGCGTGCTGATCGCCGTGGGCGGGCCGCAGTACCGGGTAGGCAGCCACCGCCAGTTCCTGCTCCTGGCCCGACACCTCGCGGCGCGGGGGATACCCGTTTTCCGCTTCGACTTCCGCGGCATGGGCGATTCTTCCGGTGCCCAGCGGACGTTCCACGACGTGCACGACGACCTGCATGCGGCCGTCGATGCCTTTGCAGGCGAGGTGCCGGGGATGCGCGAGGTGACCCTATGGGGTCTGTGTGGCGCGGCCTCTGCGGCGTTGTTCTATGCCTGGCGCGACCCCCGTGTGACAGGCCTGGTGCTGGTCAACCCCTGGGCCCGCACCGAGGAAGGGCTGGCTCGGGCCTACCTGAAGACCTACTACCTCCAGCGCCTGTTCTCGCGCGATTTCTGGTCCGGGGCCCTCAAGGGGCGTTTTAACCCCTGGGTGTCCCTGCGCTCCCTGGGGCGCATGGTCGACACTGCGGTTGGTTCCGGTTCCGGTGGGGCTTCCGGCGAGCCCGACAACACAAGCCCGGATCGCATCGACAAAGGCCCCCTGCCGGACCGGATGGCCGAGGGCTGGCGGCGCTTCCAGGGACCCGTCCTGGTGATCCTGAGCGGCGATGACCTGACCGCGGCCGAGTTTCGCGATGTGGCGACGAACGCGCCGGAATGGAGTGGATTGCTGCAGGAGCCGCGCGTGACCCTCCGCGAACTGCCCGGTGCCAACCACACCTTTTCTCGCCGCGTGTGGCGCGACCAGGTGGCGCTGTGGACGCATGACTGGCTACAGACATTGCCGGAACGAGGGCGGGAGTGATGTCGTCCGTGGAGCAAGCCCGGACGAGCAGCAGGGCCCCGGCCGCGCCGGAGGGTCGTGACCGCAAGCCCCTGGTGTCGGTGATCATGCCGGCCTACAACACGGCCGCATATATTGCCGAGTCCGTCGACAGTGTTCTGGATCAGGACTACCCGGGCATCGAGCTGATCGTGGTAGACGACGGCTCGACCGACGGGACGCTCGACATCCTGCGCGGATATGGTGACCGCCTGACACTGCTGACCCAGCAGAACCAGGGGGCGGCCGTGGCCCGCAATGCCGGCGTCGCGAGGGCGGGCGGTGACTACATCGCCTTTATCGATTCCGACGATGTCTGGTTGCCGGGAAAGGTCGCGGCTCAGGTGGATTACATGGACCGGCATCCCGGGATCGGGATGACCTTTACCGCCTGGGCCACATGGAAGCCCGATCCGTCTGGCACGTTCCTGAAACCTGATGCGGCCAAGGGTGCGTACCCGATGACCCCTGACGGCAAATCGCTTGTGGATCGCGGGTCCGGATGGCTTTACAACCGTCTGCTCTTCGGCTCGCTGCCTCACACCATCACGGTGATGATGCGACGCGACCTGGTGGAACGTGTCGGACAGTTCGACCCTGATCTCAAAAGGGGGCAGGACTACGATTACTGGTTGCGGGCGTCGCGCTTGACCGAGATCCACCAACTGAACCTCGTGACGGCTCTCTACCGGCTTCATGGCGAGGGCTGCATCACCAAGTACCCCGACACGAATTACGAATTCGAGGTCGTCCGCAAGGCGCTCGGCCGCTGGGGTCGGGTTGGCCCGGGCGGAGAGCAGACGTCACGCGGCGCGATTCGCAGGCGCCTTGCCGAGACCTGCTTCAGTTTCGGCTATCACCATTACTGGGAGGGGGATCCGAGGCTGGCGGCACGATCGTTCCTGCAGTCGACGCTTCGGGACCCCTGGTCCGTGTCCACCTGGGCCTACCTGGTCCTGAGTGCCGGGAAGAGTGTGGCAGGGAGACGCAAGGCGCGGTGAGGCATTGGGCCGGGCCCGGCATCGTCCGGGGTGATTAAGGGCCCTCGGCAAGACCCAAGCCGGAGACAGAAGGAGGTTCCATGACTGAAGATCCATCTTCCGCCCAGGCCGAGCGGGTCGAGGCCGAGGCCTACGAGAGCATGATGCAGCTGGCCGAAAGCGCGGGCATCCCGGGCTTTCGAGCGGTCCGTAGCGGGACGCATGTTGCCCTGATCGCCCCGGGCCTGAAGAAGATGCTGGTCTTTAACCGGGTGCTGGGATTGGGCGTTTCAGACCCGGCAACCGAGGCCCATATTGATGAACTAGCGGCCCTGTACGCCGAGCATGACCTTCCCTGGGCAATCGAGCTCAGCCCTCATGCCCGCCCGGAGTCCGTTCTCCAATGGCTACGCGATCGCAGGATTCGCCGGGGGGCGGCATCTGCGGTCCTGATGCGGGCCAGCAGCGACGTCCCCGAGGGGAAGAGCGATCTCGAGATCCGCCCCTGGCGGCCAGAAGACGAATATGCCGGCGCCGCGCTGGCGGTCGATGCGTTCTCCGTGCCGCAGGAGGCAAAGGCCCTTCTGGCGGAACTGCCGCGATCACCCAAATGGCGTCAGTGGCTGGCGCTCGACGATGGAACGGTGGTGGCAACCGGCCTGTTGTATCTCGGGGACGGGGTGGCCTGGGCCGGGTGGGAAGCAACCCGCCCGGACTACCGTGGACGTGGCCTGCATGGGGCGCTCATCTCCGCTTGCCTCAGGGACGCGTCGCTGCATGGGTGTACGTCGGTGATCACGGATACCGCCGTGGGGACACCGGACAGGCCTGACCCGTCCTATCAAAACCACCTCCGCAAGGGGTTCGAGGTATTGCATCTCCGGCATACGTACCTGGCTGTGCCTGGAGTGGTCGCGCCGGCGTAGCCTGGAAACAGACGTTGGCCAGAGGCTCGGCGCAGCCTCGTGGTTACGGGGTCGCCGTCTCTTCCAGGGTCGAGATCAGTGCCTTTCGGTCGGCCTTGCCATTGGCGTTGAGCGGCAGGTTGTCCAGCGAGTGGATGGCCCGGGGCACCATCACCGTGGGCAGTCGCTGGCGGAGTCGGTCGCGTATGGCCGATTCGTCCATATCTTCCGCGACCACGAAGGCCACGATCCCCGAGGCGCCGCTTTCCGTTCGTGGCCATCCAACGGCCACTGCCTGGTCCGTGCCGGCGGCCTCGCGCAGTGCGGCCTCCACCTCGCCGAGCTCGATCCGCACCCCGCCAATCTTGATCTGGTGATCCAGGCGCCCGAGAAAGATGAGCGGTTCGCCCGGGGGCGGGCGACGCACCAGGTCCCCCGTGCGGTAGTGCACGCGCCCATCGTCCAGGTGCACAAAGGCCTGCGCCGTGCGTTCGGGGTCCTTCCAGTAGCCGGGCGTCACCTGCGGGCCGCTGATCAGCAGTTCGCCCTCGGCCCCGACCGGCACCTCCCGCAGGGTCTCGTCCGCCACGCGCAGTCCGACCTGGTTTCCCGGGTAGCCGATCGGCACCATGCCGTGCTCGCATTCCGCCGGCGAGCGCTCCCCGTCCCAGCGGTAGTAGCAGGCATCCACCGTGCATTCGGTGGGCCCGTAGGCATTGTCGACAATGGCATTGGGGGCGGCGGCCGCCATCGCCTCGGCCAGCTCCGCTGACAGGGCCTCCCCGCCAAAGCGGCACAGGCGCAGATCCGGGAACCGTCCCGGCGCCCAGCCGTTGCGGCGATTCATCCCGTGCCCGGCCGAGGGGGTGATGTCGATTACCGTGAGGGCCTTGTCCGCGATGTAGCGGTTGGGGTTGAACCACTCCTTGGCGGAGGGGCAGCACAGGCAGGCGCCAAAGGCCCACGACACGTACAGGTCGAACATCGAGGAATCGAAGGTGATGTCGTAGAACTGCGAAAAGCGGTCCGTCTCGCTAATGCCGAACTCGCGGTAGCGCTCCTGCGACATCTCCACGAAACGGGCTGCGTTGCGCTGCAGAACCCCCACACCCTTGGGGACGCCCGTGCTGCCGGAGGTGAAGAACAGGCAGGCCAGGTCATCCGGGGATACGGCCGCCGGCGCCCAGTCCGCGGGCCGATGGGAATCGCCGGCCACCCGGACGTCGTGTCGGGGCCAGCGCGTTTGCAGGTCCTCCAGTCGCTGCGTATCGGGTAGCAGGATCAGGAGCGGGCGGGAGAATGCCTGCAGCAGTTCATCGAGCCGCTCAAGACCCTGGGTATCCACCAGCAACGCCGACAGATCGGCCTGTTCGGCCATGGCCACCGTACGTTCCGTGGGAAACCCCGGGTTCAGCGGAACCAGAGCTTGGCCGGCCATCAGGGTGCCCAGAATCCCGCGGTACATCGCGAGCGAGCGCTGGGCCAGTACACCGACCCGGCCGGGCCCGGTCGGGCTCTGCTGCAGCGTGTGGGCGCTATCTGCGCCGGCCGCGAACAGCTCCTCGTAGCTCAGGACGCGACCCTCGACATCCAGGGCGGGGCGTTCCGGGAAGCGTTCGACGGAGCGCAGGAAGCCGGTCAGTAAACCCTTCGTTATCCTGGCGTTTGGCATGGATGCAGTCCTCGCTCTCCTCGGGAACCCTTTACTGCTGCGGCTTCCGGGGGTTTTTGGGTCGGCCCGGACCGGCGATCCATCTGGCCAGTCGTGCCCAGGCACGTCCACGGTGCCTTCAGCGCAGCATCCGCGAACGCCCCATCTCGTACAATCCAAACGAGAAGCAGGCCACCAGGCCTGGCTAACGGCCGCCTGATGGCGGTTGTCTACGGGGCCGCGACAAGGCCCCTCGTGCGAAGGATCCCGGTTCGGCGAAACCATGCTGCAAACCCTGTACAAGCTGAATGCCCTGCTCGACCCCCGCGATCGCGGCAAGGTCGTCTTGCTGTTGATCCTGATGATTGCGACGGCGTTCATGCAGACCGCCGGCATCGCCTCGGTCATGCCGTTTCTGGCGGTACTGTCCGATCCGGGCATGGTCCACGACAACGAGATGCTGCGCTTCGCCTACGAATGGCTTGGCTTCGAGTCGACCGGTCGCTTCCTGTACTTCCTGGGTCTTGCGGCCTTTGTTCTGTTCATGACCGGTACCGCGCTCCAGGCATTCAACCAGTGGGCCATCACGCGGTTCACCCACATGCAGCAGTACGAGCTCTCCCGGCGCCTGATGGGGGACTACCTCAGCCGTCCGTTCACGTTCTTCCTTAATCGAAACTCCGGTGATCTGGCGAAAACGGTACTGCAGGAAACCACCCAGGCGATCAATGGCGCGCTGATGCCCGCGCTGAAGCTCGTGAGCCAACTGTTACTCGCGGCCTTCATCATTGCACTTCTGGTTGTGGTGCAGCCCTGGCTGGCCTTGATCGCAGCGGCTGGCCTCGGTGGCATCTATGCGGTTATTTATGTGGCGTCGCGGACGTGGCTGAACCGCATCGGCCTGGACCGCGTGGAGGCCAATCGCGAGCGTTTCACGGCCGCGGCCGAGGCCTTTGCCGGTGCCAAGGAGATCCGTCTGTTGGGGCGGGAGCGTGATTACCTGGAGCGGTACCGGAAGCCATCCAAGCGGTTTGCGAGTCACCAGGCGAATGCGGTCCTGCTGCAGAGCCTCCCGCAATACGCGATCGAGGCGATTGCATTCGGCGGGGTTCTCGTCCTGGTGCTCTATCTGATGGCAGGCGATGGCGGGTTGGCTCAGGCCTTGCCCCTGATCGGCCTGTACGCGCTGGCCGGACGCCAGTTGATCCCGGCGTTTCAGAAGATCTTCCAGCAGGTCGCTTCGTTGCGTTTCAATGCGGCCGCGGTCGACAGCGTTCTTCGGGACCTTGGCCAGTTCTCTGACAGTACGCCTCCCCTTTCGCGCAACGATCGACTCGCTCCGCTGGCTCCGACTCGGTCCATCAAGGTGCAAGGTCTCACCTATCGGTATCCCGAACACGAGCACCCTGCCCTGAAAGACATCTCTCTGGAGATTCGCGCCAGAACCACGGTCGGATTCGTGGGCTCGTCCGGTGCCGGAAAGAGCACCCTGGTCGATGTGTTGCTGGGCCTGTTGGAACCCGAGCAGGGCACTATCCTGATCGATGGCGAACCCCTGACACGAGCCAATATCCGTCGCTGGCAGGCAGCCCTGGGCTACGTCCCGCAGCACATCTTTCTCGCCGACCAGAGTGTGGCAGCTAATATCGCCCTGGGTGTTCCGGAAGACCAGATTGACCAGCAAGCTGTGGAGCGAGTTGCTTGCCTGGCTAACCTGCACGAATTCGTCATCCAGGAGCTCCCGAACGGTTACGCAACCGTCATCGGCGAACGTGGCACTCGCCTCTCCGGCGGGCAAAGGCAACGCATTGGTATCGCTCGCGCCCTTTATCGCGACCCCGATGTGCTCCTATTTGATGAAGCTACCAGCGCGTTGGATAACGCCACTGAGCGGGCGGTGATGGAAGCAATCCACAATCTCTCCGGAGCCAAGACGATCATCTTGGTGGCGCATCGGCTTACCACCGTGAAGCCCTGTGACCGGATCTACGTGTTACATAAGGGCCGGATTTCGGAGGACGGTTCTTATGAAGAACTGTCGAGCGCCGGAACGCTCTTTCACCAGCTTGCGGTCGGGGTTGAGTGAGTCGCAGGTGAATTTCCGACTTACGCTTGGATGGAGTAAGCGATAAATGGCGAGTCAAAGGGGTTAGCAGTCCATGGGAGTGCTGAGCACGGAAACGTTGTACCAGGACGATCCCGAAGGCCGCCGATATGCAGCGGGGAAAGGCGTTTGGCGTGCCATTTGTGCAGATGAGTTGCGGGCCGCGCAAGCGCTGGCTGAAGGACCATGGGCAAAAGCCTTGGAAGGGGTGGACTACCCATGGCTTTGCTGGAATGTGGCCGACGAATGGTGTTTGGTCCAGCAAAGGATGGTCCGATCAGTCGGTTGGACCCCTGTGGTAGGTTTTGATCCACGCGTGGGGGAGCCGCCCCTAGTGGAGGGCGCGATTCTCGTGGATTTTAACGCCGGCCTCGACTTCCCCATGCTCCACATGGCGTTCCCGATGGAACTCGTCTACCTGTTTGCCCCTCGGCTAGCCTTTTGGCACTCCGATCTCTTGGTCCGTGAGCCGCTCTTCCGAGAGTTGGCCCAGCGTTTCCGCCAGTTGCCAGATGGAGCCACTGCGGCCGTGGACGTCCGAAACCGCTGGTTTCGCCGGATCCCGAGCGGCAAAAGGGGGCGTTTCTGGGAGCTGATCGGGTGTACCACCCGAGGTGCCAGCGCTGATCAATTCGCCAATGGCTGCGGTTGGTGGAAGTGGATAGACGATCATCCCAACGGCCCCGACGACGAACGGGAACGCGTCGCACGGCGAGCCTACAGCTGGGATCACGGGGGCGGTATCCTGGCTTGGAACGAACGGTGCGGGGGGAAGGTTAAACCCATTCGCGCCAAATCGCTGCATGAGGGCCATTGCACCCGTATCGGCAACAAGCTGTACGAACCACAAGGTCCAATGGACGTCCGCCGCGACTTGAATCGGAATTTGCTGCACAACTACGACTTGCTCGAGGTATGTGGCCGTTTGGGGCTTACTCGGTTTCTCCGGGACTGACCCGCATGGAAATGGCCCGAAGATTGACCCCACAGGGGGGGGGGCACCAAGACCATACCGGATCCTTGTGGGGTGCTGCTTTGCATGCCTTATGTGAATTTAACTCGATTTCTATGAATGCGTGATCCAGCCCGTGGGACAAGTCCATTTCTGGATTGCGTAGCGGCTCTGGTTTTTTTCACGCCTTCAACGCCTCACATCCGCGCTGGTTAATGACGATGCATTCCAAACTGAAAAACATCTGGACCCGCAGCCTATCCACGCATCGTAAATACGGACTGATGGGTGTCATCCATTCTGTTCGTTGGCGTTTTCGAATGCTGCGTACTGAAGTCCGATCGAGTTGGCGTCAGCGCTGGTGTGACTGGGTCGGTGTCAAAAAGGTGGGTAGCCCATACGGCGTAGACTTTGTTCCAAATTGGCGCGACCTGACGTTTCGGTTTTATGTGAACGGTGCCTATGGTACCGGCCTCGCGGACCTTCTGTCTGAACAGGACTCACCGTTTTTCTTCATTGACATCGGCGCCAACCAAGGCCTTTATAGTATTCTTGCGGCTCGGAACCCTCAGTGTCGTAAGGCGATCTCGTTAGAGCCGATAAAGGATACTTTTGAAACCCTAAAGCAGAACATTATCTTGAATGGCGTGTCGGGTCACGTGGTGGCGCTGCCTTGGGCTATCAGTAATCGTCGTGGTAATGCGAGGGTATCATCCAATCCCAACCATAGCGGCGCGAGTAGTTTAGAGCGCTGGAGTGACGGGCAGAAGGGGGAGGTCGTCGAGCTGCACGAGTTCTCTGATTTGGAGCAGTACGTGAGTGGCGAGATGCTCCCAATATTTGTAAAGATCGACGTTGAAGGGCATGAGCCTTCAGTGATTTCATCGATTGCTCAATCGACGCAACTTTGTCCTCGCATATCCGATATCGTGTATGAGGTGGATGAGAGGTGGGTGTCTGTTCCTGAACTAAGACGGAAGTTGGAAAATATCGGATTCAAGCAGTTCACGGACATTGGTAGTGGCGCGCATCGGGATGTTCATGCGGAGAAGTAGTTGGCGGTCCTTTGGAACATGATGATCTACTTAGATCCATGTGTGGTTCGGTTTAGGGGCTCGTTCGGGATTCGGGGTCACGTTCGGGGTCACGGCAGAGTGGATCCGCTGCGAATAGAGGCTCTCCCTGCTCTAGCGGGTAAAGGGTTGCAGCGTGGCGGATTCGCGGCGTTCCGTGCCAGGCTCTCGAACTCAAGTCGCGCACGTATGAGGAGGACTTGATTAGTGTGGATCCTTACGGTTTGCCATAGATCGACTCTTCTTTCGGTTGGTGGTCATTCACGGATCGGGGTATCGATGTGAAGGCGTCTCTGAGAAGCTGCAAGCGGATGGAAGCTCTTTGCCCCGCTTGGTTAAAACGCTTCCATGGGCGGGCTGCCTCTTCTATGCAGACGTTCGAGCAATCGTGGAGTCAGCTGCTTCATTCGGTTGTGGCTCGTGTTTGGGCGAGCTGAAGCAGAGGCGACGTTGGCTTTTTTTGCCCGTGAGGTGATTTCTATGAAGCAGGAGCCTTTGGACTTTCGGCTTTGCAATAGCAAACCCAAGCCCGAGCCATATTTCGTCGCTCGAAGCACCGCGTCGGGTGTTTGCATTGAAGGGGAAGAGCACGTGCGTCTGGGTCATGAGCTCGACGGCGGTCTCGGTAGAGAAACGGACGGAATCTTCGGCCGTTGGGACTGGAGCGGGAGAAGGCTGATCGTAGAAAACGATCGGTACGGGATGTATCCATTGTTCTATAGCACATGGGGGAACGAGATACGGATTTCGCCGGCGATTCGGCATGTGCTTGCAGGTTCCTTCCCCAAAACACTCGACTTCGGGGCGCTGGCGGTTTTTCAGAGGCTGGGAATCTTCCTAGCGAACGATACGCCCTTCGAACACGTGAGGTTTTTGCCCCCGGGCGTACGGCTTACCTGGGCAAACGGAAAGATTTCCGTGGAGCCGCGTTTTTCCGGGGCATCCCAGGTGGCGCCCAAGGTGGGAAATTTTGACGAGGCCGTCGACCAGTATGCCGGCCTGTTCGCGCAGGCCATCAGCCGCAGGGTTCCTCCCGATGGCGGATTTGATCTGGCACTCAGTGGAGGCAGGGATTCGCGCCACATCTTTCTGGAATTACTAGCTCAAGGCCACGCTCCAAGGCGGACCGTGACGGTCCAGGGATATCCGCCAATCGATGATGAGGACCGGTTGATTGCATGCCGCCTCACGCAGGCCACGGGGCAGCTGCATGACGAGGTGGACTATCCGGCCTCCTACCTCGAGGCAACCCTGCAGGATATCGAGCTGACCGAATTCTGCGCCAGCGGGCACACCTGGCTTGATCCACTGGCCGGTTATTTCTCGCATCGCGGGACGAAGTGTATTTACGACGGCATTGGGGGCGACGTGCTTTCCGCAGGCCATACGCTCACGGAAGAGAAACAGCAGCTCCTTGCTTCTGGCCAGACATCACGGCTAGCTGAGAATCTATTGGAAGAATCAGGAAACGAGGGTTTTATCCACTCATGTTCTCAAGCCGATTTTCGGAAACGCATTCCCCGGTCGGTGGCAATCGACCGCTTGGCCGAGGAGCTGGCTCAACACTGCGGTGCACCGAATCCACTGCTCTCGTTCGTCTTCTGGAATCGCACTCGTCGATGCATCGGCCTGATTCCCTTTGGTCTCTTGCGAGATGTCGAAACGGTATTTTGCCCCTATCTCGACCATGATCTGTTCGACTTTCTGATGGGGCTGAACCCTGCCTACGCGCGCCAGGGATTGCATGACGAGACAATTCGCCGCAGCTACCCGGAATACGCGGACGTACCTTATGAATCTCGAAGCACGACGCCACCGAGACAACGTGAGCTCGATCGGTATTACCGCAAGGCGGCGCGCGAGACACTACTGTATCTGGCCAGAAACCCTGGGCTGATGCGTTCCCGTCTAGTGAGGACTGGGCGCTTCGCGGCAATGCTGGCGCGTTCATCCGTTGCCCGGCATCCAGGGAAGCTTTGGTATCTTCAGCCATTGTTAAGAAGACTAGAAATGGAACGGGCAGCGGGAGGAATCCATGGTCTCTGAGCCCGAACTCAGAGATTTGTTGATGATCTCCTACAGGGTCGCGTCCCCTAGGACAAGCTCGGCGTCCATAGGCCCTGCTCTGCCGGGGGGGTTACGTTTTCAACGGTCCAGCTTAACCGTAAAGTGCCAATCTCAGCCCTGCGTTCAATCGTCCGGAACTATGTTTTGTCACTCCTGCGCGCGACATAAAAACGCTTTCTCGCATGGGGTTCAATTAGACGCGATAAAATAATCTGTTTGACGTTGGATGTAAAAAAACTTTACGAATTCCCCGGTGAAGATTGGTTAACTCTTGGCTGACGCTTGGTTGCCCAATCTTCTCCGAATGGCACCGATTGTATGCCGAGCCAGCTGCCTTGTTTGCCGTATCTTGTATCGCATCTCGATAACCCTGGATCTTGCGATGAGTTGCGCCTTTAGCGGGGCTCGAAACCGGTACCGTTTCATCGCATCTTGTAGCTCCTTGTCGTAAGTCCTTTGTCCCCGAATGGTTCCCGCAATGTATCGAATTCGCTCCTTCTCATAAACTTTAAGATCGAAGGATTCGCTGAATTTTTCGAGATTTCCTGTGATTTCAAGGCAAAGGAGTGTCCTCAAGCATTTTCCACAACGCGAGCAGTTCTCCCCCCTTTCATTAATTAGGCATACGTCCAAGCCTGTCCGCGCCGTGCGATTCTCTACGAGGGCCACCGTCTTCTCCACCCGCGTGAGTTCGCCACCCACCGGAATCAGTTCGATGGATTCAGTTCCCAGCAGAGGTAGCAAGACCGGGTCCGCGTGTCCGATTGAGCGTGTCCTCCCAACAAACGTAGACCCATACGGGTAGGCCGAGGAATACAAAAATCGTTGGGTTTTGTCCTGAAAGAGAAGCGCCGCAGCGCCGTTTCGCACGGAGTGGGTCTGCATGAAGTCAATGTCTTCGGATGCCTTTTTAAAGAAGGCGTCCATGTTCGAATCAATTGGAACAAGTTCGAGCCCTTCTTGGGAGGCCTTGGGTTTTAGGCGGTTATATCGTTCGATGAACTCTTTTGTGTTGGATTGGGTTTGCGATCCAACGTTGTTGTAGGTCATAAAGGATAGCGCAAAGCCCTGCGGCGCGTTCGCACGATGGTATTGCGTTAGGGTGCAGAAGGAGTCGACGCCGGAAGAAAATCCCGTCGCAACCAGCCCGTCCCCATGGTGAGGAGTGCGTGGCGCGGGGGTCGCCTTCACCTCCACCCGTGTTAGGTAGGGGGCAATGGCGAGGAGGATGGTCTGAATTGGGCCGTTAAGGTTCCGGAGAAGTTTCTCGGACACGGTTGTGGAGAGGTGTATGTCTTCACCTAAAGCCATGGCGGGCATAAGGAGGGCTAGCGCGGGCGCGTCGGATTCTACGGATATGTGGCCGTAATAACGGGTGAACGTACGGAAGTAGAGGTTGTCCGGAAGTTGTGGATGGTGAACTGCTGTTTCGAAAATGGCCCAGCCATCTTCTTCGCGTTGCTCCGTTCGTTCGACGTAGATGGTCATGGCAGTCGTCCCCATGGGTGATATTGAATATCAGTCGAAACCGCCCTTTTGTTGTTTGCTTTTTCGCAGCGTGTCGGGGGCGGTCGGTCGGTTGTATTGTATTTTTTATCATGCGAACATCTGGTGTTTCTTCGTTTGGTTTTGCGTCTTTGATTCAGGGGGTTATTTAGCCCAATCCGCCTTTAATTGAGAGGCGCCTTTCTGGGGTGGTCGGCGCCGTCGACTTGGCTTCATATCTGTGAGTTGAAGTCGTGGATCTTGTTCTCTATGCGCTGGATGCGGTCCTGAAGGATGCGATCGGCCCCTAATTGGAAATTACCTGTCCGTGCGAGTTGTTTCAGTTTTCGGGAAAAGGTGTTGCCCTTGAATTTCGCAAGGACCCAGCCATGGGGAGACCGGTTGGCGTGAGACCAGATTGTCGGAAGCTTGTGAAAGTGGACTTCAGTCTGCATGCTCGCTGACCAGTCGTGCCACTTGCTCAGAAGCATTTGGCGGTTTGTAATCACGGGAAGCCACGGAACACGGAGTGCTTCGGCCGTGATCGCGCCGTGCATGGCGGAGCAGATGAGCTTGCGGGATCGCCCGATCTGATCGATTACGCTGTCGCAAGAGGCCTCGGGATGAATGAAATGAACGCCGGCCTGCTCGCAAAGCTGGCGCATTCGTTCGGAGAAAAGGGCGTGGTGCGGCATAAAGGCGCAGTCGATATCTTTTTTCGGGTTGAGGTCTTCGGTGCGGTGGAGGAGGATGCCGGGGTCAGAGATGGCGAGTTTCGGGTCCAGGTTCAGGGAGGCGGCGGTCAAGGGGCCCCGTACGAAGTGCACCGTCCAGCGCGCGACGGCTTCTGCTGGGACCGTTCCATAGCCGAGGCCGCTGCCGAAGATGTGGAGAACGCCCGAGGCGGGCAGGCGTTCATTGAGCAACGTCCCTATGCCTACAAACACCTCGTTGGAGCCTGGCTCAGCCTCCAGTGGCGTTCGGATGAAACGTGGCCAAAGGTAGTCGTTGAGAGCGTCGCCAAAGTTGGGTCGTTTACGATAGCTGTAGAGATACATCTCGAGCTCCAGCACAATCCAGGGGAGCGCCCCGGATGTTGGGGTTGTATTAGAGGGGTTTAGATGTCAAAAGGCAGCTGTTCGGTCCCCGTCGTGGAGATATCAAATTGTCCGTGAGCCCTTCGAAGATTGCAGTGGTCATACCTTATTTCCAGCGCAAGCGGGGACTTCTGCGCCAGTGCGTGCGTTCGGTTCTGGACAACGCCGCGGGAGTTGACATAGAGGTCCTGGTGGTCGATGACGGGTCGCCACTTCCAGCCGAGGAGGAGATCGGCGATTTCCTGGAGGATTGTCCGGTCGAGGTTATTCACCAGGAGAATGCGGGGCCGGCGGCGGCCCGAAATAAGGGCCTCGAACATGTTGCTCCAGGCACCCGCCATGTCGCCTTTCTGGATTCCGATGACGAATGGATAGGGCCCTTTCTGGATGATGCTGTGCGAGCCCTTGACCAAGGATTCGACCTCTTTGTGGGAAACAGTCGACGAACCGGAATCCCGACATCGCGCTTCCAGTGGTCGGATACTCGGAACGACAATATCTGTCCCGAGGAGCACCGCGTGGTGGATCCGGAACACGACTTGTACGAATACGTTGGGGATTTCTTTGACCTTTTGGTTCGGCGAACCAATATCATTGGTCCGACGACCATGGCGTACCGACTTGACCGGTTTCCCGATGTCCGTTTCCGCGAGAGTCTTTTTCAGGGTGAGGACCGGTTGTTCAAACTGACGCTGGGGCAATCGATCGGTCGCGTGGCATTTTCGCCCCGTATTTATGCCGACGAAGGCGAGGGCGTGAATATCTTCGACAAGTCGGGCTGGAAGACGGAAGGCTATGTTCGCCTGACATCCAACTACATCGCGCTCGCGCGCATGGTTCTTGAAGAGATTCGGCTGGATGGGAAGCAGCGGGCATTTGTGCGGGGACAGCTGGCGGACTCGCGGCGTTCTTTCGTCGCGGCCGTCTTGCACCAGCTGAGGCACCGTAAACCCCTGGACTGGTCTTTGGTGAGGGCGACGTTGCGTCGAGATCCGCTGGGGGCGGTCCTGTTCTTGCCGAACATCCTGGGCCTGGCCCTCGGACGCCTTGGAGAAAAGGGTGGACGGCCAACGGCGTAAGCGATGTTGGGCGGCTAGCATGGCGATCCCGTAGCGTCCCGGTGCCGACTGGGCCATTCGAGTGTCAGTTCGGACATGTAAGTGCCTCTCAGGATGCTTTCGGGGCTCTGGCAAAACCCCATGCCACTGGCAATGGCGGAGGGCAAGGGCGTCTCGTGCCAGTCGCCCGATGAGTGATCGCGCTGGGCTCCGTTCACGGCTTGTCTGAACCAGCGATTCACCCGTCGCGTGTCGGTGACAGCGTGTCCGCCCGGGTTCAGGAGGGTGAGACCCTGCCGACCGCCGTATTCGAGGTTCAGCCGTTGCACGATGCAAGGCTTCTTCAGGGAAATGATCAGGGTGACAGTGCCGACGACGTCCCGGTATGGCGCTCTCCGCAGGGCGGCGCGCCGGCCTAGCGCGCCATCCAGCAACCGCCAGTCGAGTGCTGCCAGGGCCCGGGCCGGGAGGCTTGTGTCGGCAAGGCGAAGCAAAGGGCGCGGGTGTCCCGAGAGCGTTACTCGCAAGCGTTCTTCCGAAGCCTCGCTTTCGCAGTGTTCGAAGTCGGTGAGTCCGAACAGGCGGTCGTCAATCAGGAACACGGGCGTCCAGCCCGCCAGGGCGGGAGCGTCCAGCAGGGCTTTTACGGGTATTCGGGCAGGCGCGGGACAAAGCACGTTCCCCTGCCAGGTCACGTGCAACGGTACGCCACCGGCATAGCGCAGCTCCACGGCGTCGCGGCTGAAGGCCTGTGGAGGCTGCCCGTGGGTAGAGACCAGGGCAAAGGTGGCAGACGGTGTTCCGGCCCGGAGAAGCTCGGTCCCCGTGTGGGCTGGCTGTGCGGCCTCGAGCGCATCGAGGTGGACGGCATGCTCGCGATCAGGGCGGTCCGTGCGACAGCGCGCCCATGCGATTATGGCCGCGGCCCAGGCGTTGTAGACCGACAGATGCATGTAGGGGTCCCAGCCTGTGCCTGAAATGGCGGTATCGGCGGGGTTCAGTGCCTGGAAGCCATCGGACCGAATCTGGTCGGACCAGCGCCCAAGAAGGCCGCTCAGCATCCGTCCGGATGCGGTGTCCTGGTGTGCGTCAGTTGCGGCCCCGAGCAGTAGCAGGCTCGCTACCAGACAGGCATCTCCAAAGAGCGCGTGGCTGCTCCGGCCGAGGCCGCCAGCATGGCCGTGGCCGTCCCACACGTAGAGGCTCCATCGCAACAGGCGCTCGATGGTGGGCCGCCATGCTTCCGGTTCGCCAAGCTCCGCGGCCATGACCGCCACGAACAACGCTTTGTGATGATAGGCCGCGGGTGTGGCCCCGCGTGCCGGTGTGCCGGGGCGGGCCGGGTAATCAACGAAGGCGCCGGAAGGGGTTGTCCAGCGGTCAAGGAGTCCGCGCAGGCGCGCATGCGTCCGGGGTTCGGCCTTGCCGTTGGCCTCCTGCACTTCGCACAGCCGGGCCAGCAAGGTCCAATTGTTGGATGGGTAGCGGCGCGCCAACTTGCAGCCTTGAGCCAATGCCCGGCTGTGCGCCACTTCGCTTGCCGGTGCCCCGGATCGCTCGAGGTGTTCCGCGAGCAGGGTCAGCAGGAAGCGGTTGAACGGGGCGTGCCCGGTCTTTTGCGCCGGCAGGGCCTCCCACGCCTCCAGGGGGTGCCGCCACATCCGCGAGTCGGGCCCATCCAGGATTGCAAGCGCGAGGGCGGCACCGGTTTGGCCGTAGTGATCTGCGGGTGTAGGGGCTTCATCGACTGGATCGTGCAAGCCAGAGCCGGGCCGGATGTGAGTACGTAGTGCAGCGGCGAGGGCCTCTAGACACCGGCCCAACTCGGAAGCCGCAGGCGCGGAGGAAGGGATGATTGGTGTGGCCCCCATCAGGTCGGTAATCACAATCGACTTAAACCCTGGGCGACGACGGCCCCATCAGGGTGCCGGACATCACGGTGTCCTTGTCTGCGCGGACTGGTTCGGGGTCGGGATCGGGGCCGGAGGCGAGGCCTGGCTCCGTGGGCGGATCGGAAGCCGGGGCCGTGGCCGCTTGTGGGGCCTGTTCCAGTTCCCTGCGCATGATGACGGCCAGGGCGATAAAGGCATACAGCAGGTTGAAGTAGGCGACATCCAGGAAGATGCCGGATATCAGATAGCCTACGAGCCCAATCTGCAGGGCCCAGGCGTACTCCGACAGCCAGATCTCTCCTGTCCGTTGGCGCGCCGTTCGCCGGACCCGGTTGAGAGTGTGAAAGGTGAAGGCCATTAGCAGCAGGAATACGGCCAGGCCTCCGAACCCGTGTTGTCCCAGGATCCCGAAATACACGCTGTGGGGAGACAGTACGTGGCGCCAGCTGCCCTCGAAATTGGCATAGCCCATCCACCAGTCATAACCCAGAGCTGAGTTCCGAAACCCCATGCCGGTGAGGGGGCGTTCCATCGCCATGTTCCAGGCCACGCCCCAGGACTGGATGCGTTGCATGGCGGAGGTGTCTTCCTCGTAGGTCTCGATCGTCTGCCAGCGCTCGACCAGCGGCTCCGGTGCGGTCACGCCCACCACCGCTATAAGGAAAAAGCCGACGAGGACCATCAGCCACTTCTTCTGCATGTGCCAGAAGAGCAGGGGCACGATCGCGAGCAGGCCGACGAACGCCCCGCGCGAGTGGGTGGCGAGGATCGCGATTGCGGTGAGCCAGAAGACGCCGTAGAGGAACCAGCTAATGGGGCGCGAGAATCGACGGAGCAGGTCGAATCCCAGGTCGACCCACTGGTGATGGAACATGCGCGCGCTTGCCAGGATGAGTGGCAGCACCATGAGCATGGCCAGGCCGATGTAGGTATTGCCGGAAAGGTAGGAGCCAACGGGCCCAAGGACCATGTGGGCCCCGCCCGTCTGGAGGGCGAAGATGCCGCCCTTGAATCCGTAGAAGGCGAGCGAGGCGGTGATCACCAGCAGCAGCCAGACAATGCGGCGCTCGCCGTAGATCAGCAGGGGCGTGATGAAGGTGATCAGCAGGATCTTCATGAAGTGGATCCAGAAGTCCCAGGCGCCACTGGAATTCACCGCGAAGTGGCTGGTCATCGCGAAATACGCCGCCAGCGCGAACAGCATCACCGTCTCGCGGGTGAACGGAAACGGCTTGCGATCCTTTGCCAGGAACAGTGCGACCAGGGTCGCCCCGCCCAGGTAGGTGGCGAGGGGGGCCCCGCGCATGAAGGTCCACGCATGCCACTGGGGCGCAAAGAGCCCGACCCAGAACCAGGCCAGGATGCCGATCCACGCGTAGCGCACGATCAGGGGAACGAGCACGACGACGATCAGGGCGAGCAGGTAATCACGCATGCAGTTCGAACCTCGCGCCGCTGTGGCCGGGACGGACGGAAAAGGGATGGCTCATGGCGCGTCTTTTCGAATGTTACACGCGGCGAGACGCATGTAAGGCCGGGCCGACGAACGGACTACTAACGCTGTGGCCAGGCCGCGGCCAGCGGTGCGAAGTGCGTGGGGTATGATCGATTCGTCAATCTCCGATACCCCTTGGCGCCGAATGTCCTTTCTCCTGCACGATTCCGTATTGATGCAAGCCGAGCGCTCGGCGGCCGTACCGGCCCTGCGCCATCGGGATGGCGTCGAGGACTATGCGACGCTGGCGGCCAGTATCGAGCGCGCGGCCTCGCGCCTGCTGGATTGCGGCCTGGAGCGTCAGGAACGCGTCGCGGTCTACCTCGACAAGCGGCCGGAGACGGTTCACGCCCTGTTCGGTGCGGCTCGCGCTGGCGGTGTATTCGTTCCGGTTAACCCGCTACTCAAGGCGGAACAGGTGGCGCACATCCTGCGCGACTGCAATGTGCGCATCCTGGTGACCTCCGCGGACCGCCTGGCGGCACTGCGTGCGGCTCTCGCCGGGTGCCCCGACCTGCACACGGTGCTGGTGGTGGGGCAGGAGCCGAGCCAGGACTCGGGTCAGGACTCGGGCGATGCCGGGGGTGGGCATGTGCGAGTGGACGCCTGGGACGCCGAGCCGGATCGCGATGGATTGAGCGGGCACCGGGTGATCGATACCGACATGGCCGCGATCCTCTACACCTCCGGGAGTACCGGACGCCCCAAGGGGGTTGTGCTTTCGCACCGCAATATGGTCGCGGGCGCACAGAGCGTGTCGACCTACCTGGACAACCGGTCGGAGGATCGCATCCTCGCGGTGCTCCCCTTCAGTTTTGACTATGGCCTGAGCCAGCTGACCACCGCCTTCCGGATCGGGGCCGAGGCCGTGTTGCTGAATTACCTGCTGCCGCGCGACGTGATCCGGGCCGTGGAGCGCGACGGCATCACCGGCCTTGCGGCCGTCCCGCCTCTGTGGATCCAGCTCGCCCGCCTGGAATGGCCGGAAGCGGCACGCGCCTCCCTGCGCTATATCACCAACTCTGGCGGTGCGATGCCGAAGGAGACACTCGCGGCCCTGCGCGAACAACTTCCGCGCACCGATTGCTACCTGATGTACGGATTGACCGAGGCATTTCGTTCCACCTATCTCCCGCCGGCCGAGCTGGACAAGCGTGCCGGCTCCATGGGCCGGGCGATCCCCAATGCGGAGATCCAGGTGGTCCGCGAGGACGGCAGCCCCTGCGCCCCCGGCGAGCCGGGCGAGCTGGTTCACCGGGGTGCGCTGGTCGCCATGGGGTACTGGAACGATCCGGAACGCACGGCGGAGCGTTTCCGCCCTGCGCCGGGCCAACCGCCCGGTGTGCCACTGACCGAGATGGCGGTGTGGTCCGGCGATACGGTACGCATGGATGCGGATGGGTTCCTCTATTTCGTTGGGCGCCGTGACGAGATGATTAAGACTTCCGGGTACCGCGTGAGCCCCAACGAGGTGGAAGAAGCGGTCTATGCCACAGGGCTGGTGGCGGAGGCCGCCGCGCTGGGGGTGGAACACCCGGGCCTGGGGCAAGCGATCGTGCTTGTGGCCCTGCCGCAGGCCCCGGGGCTGCGGGCGGATGACCTGATCGACGCGCTGCGCCCCCATTTGCCGGGTTTCATGCTGCCGGCGCATGTCGGTTTGTGCACCGAGCCACTGCCGCGCAACGCCAACGGCAAGATCGACCGCAAGGCGCTTGCCAGCGAGTTTGGCGACCTGTTCCGGGAAGGGGTGCCGGCGTGAACGATACCCGCCCCGACCACTGCCCGATGGACCAGTTCAGCGTGGTGGACGACTGCCTCCAGCTTGGAGGGCAGTCGCTCGTAGATCTGGCCGCGCGCATCGGACAGACCCCCTTTTATGCCTATGACCGGGACGCAATGACCCGCCGGGTCGCGCTGCTGCGTCGCAGCCTGCCGGATGGCCTCTCGCTGCATTACGCGATCAAGGCCAACCCGATGCCGGCGGTCGTACAACACATGGCCGGGCAGGTGGACGGGCTCGATGTGGCCTCGCAGCGCGAGATGCAGGTGGCGCTCGATACCGGGACCCGTCCGGATGACATCAGCTTTGCCGGACCGGGCAAGTCGGTGCCGGAGCTGGAGGCCGCCGTCGCGGCCGGGATCACCATCAACCTGGAATCTCCCACCGAACTCGAGCGGGTCGGCGCGATTGCCGCGCGTACCGGCTATCAGGCCCGTGTCGCGGTCCGGGTGAATCCCGATTTCGAGCTGAAGAGCTCCGGCATGCGCATGAGTGGCGGCCCCAAGGCCTTCGGGATCGATGCCGAACGGGTCCCCGACCTGCTGGCCCGCATTGGCGAACTCGGGCTGCATTTTCGCGGTTTCCATATCTTCTCCGGCTCGCAGAACCTGCGACCAGAGACCTTGGTCGAGGCGCAGGGGCAAACGTTCGAGCTTGCCCTGCGTTTGGCCGAGTCCGCCCCGGGGCCGGTCGAGATGCTGAACATCGGCGGCGGCTTCGGTATCCCCTATTTCCCGGGCGATCAACCGCTGGATCTCGGGCCGGTCGCGGAGCACCTGGAAGGCCGTCTGCCTGCGGTGCGGGATGTGCTCCCGGATGCAGAGATCATTCTCGAACTGGGGCGCTACCTGGTGGGCGAGGCCGGCATTTATGTGGCCGAGGTCCTGGACCGCAAGGAGTCGCGCGGTCAGGTGTTCCTGGTCACCAATGGCGGCCTGCATCACCACCTGGCCGCTTCCGGCAACTTTGGCCAGGTGATCCGCAAGAACTATCCGGTGGTGGTGGGCAATCGCGTGCGCGGTACCGAGCGCGAGGTCGTGAACGTGGTGGGCCCTTTGTGCACGCCGCTGGATGTGCTGGCCCAGCAGATGGAACTGGCACGCGCCGACGTGGGCGACCTGATCGTGGTCTTCCAGTCGGGTGCTTACGGCTACACCGCGAGCCCCACGCGCTTCCTCAGTCATCCAGAACCCGTGGAGATCCTGGTGTGAACGGCGCCGTTGCCGTGCCCCCGGAAAGCCCGGCCCTGCCGCTGGCGCGCCAGACGGTGTATCTGCCTTTCCGCTTCGGGTATCGCACCCTGGCGGAGCCGGTGCGCACGATGCAGGTGCTGCAGCTTCCGTTTACCCGGATCCGTGCCGAGCATGCCGAAGAGATTCTGACGGCCGCACCGGACGAGGACTGCCTGATCCGCTCCATGCCGGTGGAGGCGCCCCTGCCCCGCGTCTCGCGGTTTCGGGGGCGATTGCGCTTCGTGCCCCGGCAGTATCAGCGCCACTTCATTGATCTGACCACCGGGTGGGACGCGTATCAGGGACGGTTCAGCGCGAAGACGCGCGCGAGCATGCGCCGCAAGGTGCGCAAGCTGGCGGAGGCCTCCGGCGGCGCGGTCGACTGGCGCCAATACGACACGCCGGAGGGGATCCAGGAGTTTCATCAACTCGCCCGCGAGGTGTCGGCCCGGACCTATCAGGAGCGCTTGCTGGATGCCGGTCTGCCCGGGGGCAAGGCGTTCGTCGAGCAACTGGTGGAACGTGCTCGCGAGGGGCGGGTGCGCGGGTACCTGCTGTTTCTGCAGGGGCAGCCCATTGCCTATCTGTACTGTCCGATTGACGACGGGATTCTGCGTTACGCATTCCTCGGCTACTTGCAGGAGCATGCCGACCTGTCCCCCGGCACGGTCCTGCAGTGGCTGGTGCTGGAGGCGCTGTTCCACGAGGAGCGATTTGCCCTGTTCGATTTCAGCCCGGGGGAAGGCGCGCACAAGTCGCTGTTCGGGAAGGACTCCCGCTATTGCGCCGACGTGTACCTGTTGCGCCCGTCCTGGCGTAACCGCGCCCTGGTGTACTCGTATCTGGCGGTCACGGACCTTTCGCGTCTGGCCAGTGATGTGCTGAGCCGCTTGCAGCTCAAGGGCCGGGCCAAGCGTCGTGCCCGGGCGGCCGCGGCAGGCTGAGGGGCGATCGCTCGTGCGCCGGCTGCGCCTGTCACCGATGACGTTCGAGGCATCCGCCCTGTGGCTGCTCAAGCGACTGACCGGTCTCCAGGTCCACTGGCTCTACGAACTGCGCGCGGACGCCACGGACGGCGGGAGTCCGCACGAGGGGCCGCCGGAAGTGTGCTACCACCAGTTTTGTGATGTGGCGGGGTTCGACGGTCTGCCCGAGGATCAGGCCCGGTCGATCGCGGGACACACCGGCCGCTCACCCCGGCGCCTGTTGCGCGAGGGCGGGCGCATCCATGCAATGGAGACGGGCGGACGGATCGTGTCGCAGCTGAATGTGCAGTTCGGCGCATTCGATGTCTCCACGCCGATTCCGTTGCGGTTCTCCCTGCCGGCCGAGGCGTTCTTTGTCTCCTTCCTGTACACGCCGGAATCCGAGCGCGGGCGGGGGCACGCCCAGGCACTGGTTCGGCATGCCTGCGAGACGCTGTTTCGGGAAGGCTACGGGCGCGCGTACTGTCATGTCCGCTCCACCAATATTGCCTCTCGCCGGGCATTCCGGCGCGCAGGCTGGCGGCCGGCGGGGATCATTGTCGCGACTACCTCCGGACGCCTTGTCGCCACCCCCGGTACCCGCCGGCGGGGCTTCGGCGTCACGCGCCTCAAACCCGCCGCAGAACCCTCCGGATCCGGTCCTTGAATTTCAGGCGTGCGGCGAGGGCAGAGAGGGTGTCAGAGAGCCTGTTGAAGCTACCCAGCGAGGTGTAGAGCAGGGTCCCCCGCACGTTTCGCGGGAACAGGTAGAACTTGCCTTCGCGGCGCGACTGGTTCGAGAGTTTGCGCTTTGCCGCGTTGTCTCCGTGCAGCATGTCGACGCGCTGGATGGTCGGTGACAGCGAACAGAGGTCCTGGAGGGTCCGTGCTTGCAGCACAATGCCCGGATGCCATTCGGACCAGTCCGGGTCGTAGCCGATGTGGTGGCTGAAATAGGTGCCCTGAAAGACGAAGCCGACTCTCCAGGCGACCAGCTTCTGGTCCACAAACAAGCCGTAACATCGCGCGTAGCCGCGTTCGGCGGCGGCCTGCAGCATGCGCTCAATCCAGTGCCCTCGCTTTACCCCCAGTCCGAGCAGGCGGCTTTGGTAGGTGCGGGCCGATACGGGCTCGACGGTATCAAGAAACGCCGTGATCTCTTCCGGTCGGGAGAAGACATCCAGGCGCGCGCTTTGGCCGAAGTGTTCGCTGAATCGACGTTCACTGCGGCGGATATCCTGGCGGGCCTTGCGTGGCAACGAGCCGAGATACGCATCGAAGGTGCCTGGCAGGTCCGCCAGACGCCGCGTGTCCGTCTCGCCGCTTTGCAGTACGTGGTAGTGACGGCGGAGCTCGGCCGATTGCAGCGCCTGCCAGAGCGGTTCGCCTTCGACCACGCCGATCAGAAACACCACGCCGCGCCGGTCCAGGTGGCCTTTCAGCTCGCCGAGGACGGCCGTCAGGTCATCCTGCGACCAGTCGGGCAGGTTGCCGGTGAGTACATGGCGGCGGATCTCGATGCGCCTCAGGGCCATGCCACCGAGGACGAAGCTGAGGGCCCCGTCGTGGACATAGATGGGCAACTGGCGGGAGTCCCGCTCGGCCAGCAGCACGCTGCCGTGGCCGGGGTGCCGTATGGCGAGCAGCCACTCCGGGTCATGCTCCATCATCGTGCCCGGCGCCGGGGGCGTGAAGGTCTCGCCCGGCGAGGCCTGGCGCAGGACCCAGTTCGCTGCGCGGGCACGATCGTTCTGCTGGGTCGCCGCGGCGCTGGGGGAGCGGGCCATGCTCACACCCCGACCGAGGCGTGGTTGAGGCGGTTGACGAGGATGCGCCCCAGAGCCCGGTAGGCGGGGACATCGAGCGTGTCTTCATGCGGGGCCGCGGGCTCGTTTCCGAGTGTGCTCATGCAGGCCGCCTCCAGACCGGGCTGTTCCGCGACGAATTTGCACAGTCGTTTCAGGCGGTGACGATTGATGCGATCAAGGGTCGGCGACCGGGCGGCGTCGCCCCGGTGCTTCACGAACTCGAATGGGTGGGTGAGGACCACGACATCCGATACGCCCTGTTCGCGGGCCTTTTTCAGGACGGTCCGGGTCTCCGGCCAGGAGCATCCCGTGATCGTGAGGGTCTTGTAGTGGCGCTCGCCCCGCAGGCAAAAGTCCGTGTAGGTGGTGACCGGGAACTCGCGTATGCCGTCGATATCGTGATGTCCGGCGAACAAGTGCAGCTCGGGCTCGCGCGGGCGGTAGATCGCCAGGCCGATGTTCGAGGCGATCCCCATGCCGCAGCGGCGCATCGCCGCGTAGACGCCAAGCCCGACCTTGAGCCCGCCGGTACGCAGGACCGTGGGCGCGGGCAGGCCCCAGCGGGTGAAGGTGTCCTGGCCCATCCGGATCAGCCGAACCTGCTCGTCCTCGCTGCGGCGGGTGATGTCATCGTTCGGCGGATTCGTCTGCAGCTGTTGAGACCAGTTCGGCTGTTCGAAGTACGTCCAGCAGGGGTGCAGGTGGAGTTGCACGTCATGCCCCCGCGCGGCGATCTCGCGCGCGATGCCCCCCATGAGCTCGTCTCCGAAATAGCAGGTGTTCAGGGTCTCGACAAAGAAGGTGCCGCGAATGCCGTACTGCTCCAGGGTCTCCAGAAGATAGCCCAGACCTTCCGAGCGACCATGGCGCTCGCAGTAGACGGACGGCGGGCCGATCGGCCGCCGGCCCTGGGGGTCGGCAAAGGCCCCGCCGATGCTGAACTCGGTGTCGACCGTGATGTGGACACGGGTGGTCATGCGGCGCGGCGTTCCAAGGGTTCGGCGAGGTTGCGGGCCAGGCGCAGGCCGAAGCGCAGGGGCGTGCGGTCCCAGGGGGTAAAGCGCGGGAGCTGGAACGGATCGGAAGCCGCGCGCGCGGCGCCGGCGGCGGTGGAGACGGCGGCATCGAAGCCGCACTCGCGCGCGATCTGCACGTGCTCGGCGGCGTAGTCGCGGTCCGGGCGGCCGTTCGGGTAGGCGAACAGGCGCAGCGGGCGGTCCAGCAGCGTCTCCAGATCGGCCTTGCCGCGCTGGATCTCGGCGCGCGCGGTGGTGGCGTCCACCTCGGTGAGGATCGGGTGGGTGGCCGTGTGCCCGCCGATCCCCATGCCCGCCGCCGCCAGTTCGCGGACCTGGGCGCGAGTCATCATCAGGTCGTCAGGAAGTTTCAGTCCGAAGCGCCGGGCAAGTGCCTCGGTGCCGGCCGTGCGCTGCTCCGCGGGCTGGTACTTGAACTGGCCGATCAGGGCGCGGATCAACTCCCGCCGGTCGGCGATGGTGTCCAGCTGCCGCTGTCCCAGGCCCTCCGGCGTCAGGTCGATGGGGCCCGCTGGCAGGCGGCGTACGGTCTCGATCAGGGTGTCGTTGAACATGCGCCCGCCGTCGAGATACCCGGTGGCGATGAAGAAGGTGGCCGGCACGCCCGCCTCGCGCAGGATCGGCAGGGCGACCGTGGCGTTGTCGGCGTAGCCGTCATCGAAGGAGACGCTGACCGCGCGGGCGGGCAGCGTAGCGGCCTGCAGGCGGTCCACGGCCTCGTCCAGCGGCAAGGGGTTCATGGAGCGGGCCAGCAGGCGCATCTGCCAGCGGAAATCATCGGCGTGCGGATCGCCGGGCAACAGCGGGTCGGGTGCGGGCAGGACGCGGTGATAGATCAGGATGGACAGGCGCGCGCGGGAGCCGCCGGGCGACATCAGGGACAGCAGCGAGCGCAGCAGCATGCGGGTCAGCCCGTGGCGCGGGCGCGCGGCTCGTGCCCCAGCCACTGGGCGATGACGGAGGCAATACGCTCGCCGGCGCGGCCATCCCAGTATTGCGGGGCGCGGCCCTGTTTGCCGCCATGGTCCATGACGTCGCGGAAGGCGGCCTGCAGACGCTTCGGGTCGTGTCCGACCAGGACATTGGTGCCCTCGTCGATGGTGATGGGCCGTTCGGTATTCTCCCGCAGGGTGATGCAGGGTACGCCCAGCGCCGTGGTTTCTTCCTGCATGCCACCGGAGTCGGTGAGCACGACTCGCGCGTCCTTCATCAGGCCCAGCATTTCCAGATAGCCGGCCGGCGGCAGGACCGCGATGGGCGCCTCGCTCAGGTGGTGGTCCAGCCCGGAGGCCTGCAGCCGGTCGCGGGTGCGGGGGTGCAGCGGGAAGACCAGGGGCAGTTCGCGGGCGATGGTCGCGAGAGTGGCGATGAGGCGTTCCAGGATCGCCGGGTCGTCGACATTGGAGGGACGGTGCAGGGTTAGCACGCCGTAGGCACCATCCGGGGCGAAGCGCGCCGGGTCGATACCCGCGGATTGCAGGGATGCGTCCCAGGGCACGGCCCGCTCGAGGTTGTGGAGCTGGGTGTCGATCATCACGTTGCCGACGAAGTGGACGCGCTCGCGATCGATCCCCTCGCGCGCGAGGTTGTCGATGGCATGGCCTTCGGTGGTGAACAGGAGATCGGAGATCTGGTCGGTCAGAACCCGGTTGATCTCCTCCGGCATGCGTCGATCGTAGCTGCGCAGCCCGGCCTCGACGTGGATCACGCCAATCCCCTTCTTGGCCGCGACCAGGGCACAGGCGATGGTGGAGTTCACGTCGCCCACGACCAGCACGGCCCGCGGGTTCAGCGCGTCCAGCACCGGCTCGAAGCGGCTCATGACCTCGGCCGTCTGTACCGCGTGGGAGGAGGAGCCGACTTCCAGGTTGATGTCCGGGTACGGGATGTTCAGATCGGTGAAGAAGCGCTCGTTCATCGCCGGATCGTAGTGCTGGCCGGTATGCACGAGCTGCCCGGTGATGCCCGCGCCGGCCAGCGCGCGCATCACCGGGCCGATCTTCATGAAATTCGGCCGTGCGCCAACGACGCACACGATGTCGCATTGCTGATGGCTTGTCATGGGCTGTCGAGATGTCCTGTGGGCGCATGGGCGGGGCCCGCTTGCGACGACGCCAACGGGCGCTGCTGGGCATCCGCGATGGGTCCGCGAGGCCCGGTCGGGATCCCTGTTGAATCACTTTATCGTGTCTGCAGAAACATGCTGGGCCTTCGTGAATGGCTCGTTAGATCCGGTGTGGGTGGTAGTGCGTGACAACAGGGTGGCCGGGGGTCATCGTTGAGTTCGGCAAGTGGGTTGGGTAAGCGTTTTCGGCAAGGGAGGCCTCGGTGATGGAACGTTTCGATCGCGGACTGTGCCGTGCCCTTGGCGGGTTGCTGGCGGCGTGCGTCTTGCTGCAGGGGATACCGGTCGCCATTGCAGATCCAGGCACTTCTACGGTCACAAGTGAGCCTGGAACAGACCTGCCGGATACGGCCTGGAACGTGGTACGGGCGGGTCCGGAAGATTACCGTGCGCGGGTGGCGTCGCTGGAGCCCGGCGACTGGCTGCAGCTGGCACCGGGCGACTACCCCTGGGCCCTGCGGCTGCATGGCGTGCGCGGAACGCCGGAGCAACCCATCGTGATCAGTGGCCCGGTCGGCGGCGAGCCCGCCATCCTGCGCGGACGCCGCGGGGAGAACACGATCAGCCTGGTGGACGCCGAGCATGTCGTGATCCGGCACCTGACCCTGGATGGTGGTGGCGAACCCGTGGCCGGGGTGGTCGCCGAGGCGCGCGGTGATGGGGTCCATCACGTGACCCTGGAACACCTGACCATCCGTCATTACGACCATTCGCAAGGCAACGCCGGGATCACCACGCGGGCGCCCGCCCGGGACTGGGTGATCCGGCACAACGAGATCCACGATGTGGGGACCGGGATGTATCTGGGACAGCCGGACGGGACCAGCCCGTTTGTCGCTGGCGTGATCGAGCACAATCACGTTCACCGCACCCTGGGGTACAACATCCAGATCAAGCACCAGACGGACCGCGACGGGATCCCGGGGATGCCGGCGGAGCCGCGGGAGACGCGGATTCGCTACAACCTGCTGAGCAAGGCAGAGCGCGCCAGCGACGGGGGGCGGGCGCGGCCCAACCTGCTGGTGGGGCATTTCCCGCCCGCCGGGCCGGGGTCCCAGGACCGCTATCGCATCGCGGGGAACCTGTTCTATCAGAACCCGCACGAGCGTCTGTTTCAGGGCGAGGGGAATATCGAGCTACACGACAACCTGTTCCTGAACGATACGGGCGACGCGGTACTGGTGCGGCCGCACAACCACCGGCCACGCGAGATCCGGATCGTGAACAATACGATCCTGGCCACCGGGTTCGGCATCCGGGTGGACGCGTCGGGTCGGGCCTACGATCAGGAGGCGTCCGGCAACGCCGTGTTTGCCGGGGATCCGCTGCAGCTCTCGGGGCGTATCGCGGGCGGCGAGAACTTCATTGCGGCGCGCGCGGACGCGGCCCGGTATCTGGCGGCACCGGATGCCGGGCAGGATGCGCTGGATCTCTATCCCCGGGAGGGCGCTCTGCACGAGCGTTCTGCCGGCGTGAGTTCGGCCCCGGCCGCGGGTGCGGATCGCGACTACAATGGCCGTTTGCGCGAGCAGGCAGTCTGGGGTGCCTATGCCGGGCCGCCGGGGCCCAACCCCGGACGAGCGGACGGTGTCGGGCCGCGTGTCCCGGGCTGTGCGCCCTGCCGCTGACGGGGTTGCGAGCGTCGGTATCGCATACGAAAACGGAGAGGTAACCGGCCCGGCGCCCTCCATTACGATTGGCAAAGAGAACGGACATCTTATGCATACGCTTCCCGCGCTGGATGAAGTCACCATCGGAGTAGTCGGTCTGGGGTACGTCGGCCTGCCACTGGCCGTGGAATTCGGCCATCAATGGCCCACCCGCGGGTTCGATATCGACCCGGATCGGGTGCGGCAGCTGCAGGCTGGAGTGGACCGCACGCGCGAGGTGGAGCCGGAGAAGCTCGCCGCGACCCCGCAGCTGACGTACACCGCCGATCTCGAGACCATGCGCGAATGCAACGTGTTCGTGGTGACCGTCCCGACGCCGATTGACCTGCACAAGCGACCGGATCTGGGACCGCTGCTGGGAGCCAGCCGCAGTGTGGGGCAGGTCCTCAAGCCGGGCGACACGGTGATCTACGAATCCACCGTTTACCCGGGGGCGACCGAGGAGGATTGCGTGCCGATCCTCGAGGCGCAGTCCGGGCTGGTGCATAACCGGGACTTCTTCACCGGCTACAGCCCCGAGCGCATCAACCCGGGCGACAAGGAGCACGGGGTCACCTCCATCATGAAGGTGACCTCGGGCTCCACCCCGGAGGTGGCCGACTTCGTGGACGGGCTGTATGCGCGGGTGATCACCGCCGGGACGCACAAGGCCGAGAGCATCCGCGTGGCCGAGGCCGCCAAGGTGATCGAGAATACCCAGCGCGACGTGAACATCGCGCTGATCAACGAGCTGGCCCTGCTGTTCGAGCGCCTGGGCCTGGATACCGAGGCGGTACTGAAGGCGGCCGGGACCAAGTGGAACTTCCTGCCCTTCCGGCCGGGCCTGGTGGGCGGACACTGCATTGGCGTGGATCCCTACTACCTGACGCACAAGGCACAGGCGGTGGGCCATCACCCGGAGATGATCCTGGCCGGGCGGCGCGTGAACGATGCCATGGGCGCGCACATCGCGGACAACACGGTGCGCGCCCTGGTGCGCAAGGGCATCAACCCGGTGGGGGCGCGGATCCTGGTGATGGGGCTAACCTTCAAGGAGAACTGCCCGGACCTGCGCAATACCCGGGTGATCGACATCCACGCCACCCTGGCTGGCTACAACGCCGAGGTGACGGTCTTCGACCCCTGGGTGGACCCGGCCGAGGCCGAGCACGAGTACGGCATCACGCCGGTGACCGAGACGCCGGCACCGGGGCAGTTCGATGCAATCATCGTGGCCGTGCCGCACCGCGAATTCCTGCAGATGGGGATCGAGGCCATCCGCGAACTGGCACGGCCCGAGTCGGTGATCTTCGACGTGAAGTCCGTCTTTCCGCGCTCCGCCACGGATCTCCGCCTTTAAGGGGGCGCCGAGCCCATCACGCGTTTGCGTTGGTGCCCCCCGGGTTCCTGATGGGGAGGCTCCGGGCCCCGGTGCGGCGCACGGATGGCGAACGCTACGCCCGCATAACGCCCCCGCTGTTCATGGGCGCGGCCGGAGCTACAGTGGCGGGACGCTTTCGTCCCGGGAGACGCTGAACCGTGTGTCCGTCCGCGTTGTTGCCCCATGGTTTCCGACGTGCCGCCTGATTGCAGGGGCGTCGCTGCGCCCCATGTGCATTCGGGCGTGACGCGCGCCCGCACCGATTCATGGATCGGCGCTTCCCTGGCCCTTCGATGAGCCGGCCGCGCGCCGGTTCGGAACCGCTGTCGCTGCGTACCTGCGCGCTGTGGGCCTGGCTGTCGCTGGGCGCTGCGGTCTACCTGACGCTGCTGCCCTTCGAATTCGGCTCGATGAGCCTGGAGCGCGCCTGGGAGGTCTACCGTGGCATGAGCCTGACCGGCCCCGGGACCAGTGGCCGCCAGCAGTTCATGGCCAATGCCCTGATGTTTATGCCGTTGGGGTTCTTCTGGACTGCATGGCTGACTCATGGTCGCCGCAACCGGCTGCTTGCGACCGGCGCGTTCGTCTTCGTGGCCGCCCTGGGCCTGGCGGTTACGGCCGGCGTGGAGTTTTTGCAGGTGTGGCTGCCGTACCGGCATCCGGCGGCGGCCGATATCGCCGGAAACTTTTCCGGGGCAGTGGCCGGCTCGCTCGCCTGGCTGGTGTTGCGCGACCCGTTGGCGCGCTGGCGTCGGGTGCTGGAGGGTGCGGGTGCGCAGGCCCTGACCGCCGGGCTGGTGATCTATGCCGCCGCCTATGTGATGGTCGGCTTTGTCCCCTTTGACCTGGTGCTCGCCATGGACGAGCTGCGGGCTCGCCTGGCATCCGATGCCTGGGGCTGGTGGGTCGCTGCCGGGGCCTGCACCAGCGGGATTCGCTGTATCAGCTGGCTGACGCTGGAGGTGGTCGCCAGTATCCCGGTGGGGCTGCTCCTGGCATTGTGGCTGCACCGGCGCGGCGCCTCGCTGCTGGGGGCCGGGATCCCGCTGGCCCTGCTTCTTGCGGGGCTGCTGGAGCTGTTGAATCTCGCCACCCTGTCGGGCATCGCCGAGGGGCGGTCCGTGCTGTTGCGGGCCCTGGGGATGGGCATCGGCCTGGTCCTGTTCCGGAACCTGCCCGCGCATCCCCATGGCGTGATCCGGACGCTGCAGCAGTTCGCCACGCCGATACTCGTGATCGGTGCCGTGTTCTACGCGTTGTTGCTGGTCGCGCTCAACCACGGTTTCGGCCCGTTCCACGCCGATGTGGAAGCGGCCCGAACCCAGTGGGCCGATCTGAACCTGTGGCCGTTCTACTACCACTATCACGTGGACGAGATTCACGCCCTGCGCAGTACGGCGCTGCATCTGGCCATGTATGCACCGCTGGGGTTCCTGGTCTGGTTGTGGCAGCTGCGCCGTCCCCTGCAGCCGTCGGCGCTGAACCTGCTGGCCGTCGTGGCAGGGGTTGTCCTGGCGCTGCTGGTCGAGGCCGCCAAGCTCTTCGTGGACGGCGCGCGCCCGGACCCGGCCAGCCTGGTGCTTGCCGGCCTGGCCGCCTGGGCGATGGCCGCGCTGCTGCAATGGCTGGGTCGTGCCAGTGCCGTGGGGGGCGTACCCGCAGAACGGGCTGCGGCTGAGCCACGCGGTCCTCACCCGGAGCCGGCTGGGCCGGGCCCGAATCCGCGCGGTTTTCAGCGCCTGCGCCAGGCGCTTGCCGGCCTGCTGGCGCTGGCGACTCTGTTGCTGGCGGTGACCTGGCCGGTCGTGCCCGTGGCACTGAGCGCCGGGTTGCTGGCCTATGCCGCATTGCTGGCGTGGCGGCCGCAGGGCTGGCTGTTCGTGATCCCCGTGCTGCTGGCCACCCTGGACCTGACGCTCTACCACGGGCGCCTTTTCGTCTCCGAGCTGGACCTGTTCCTGTTGATGACCCTGGCCATGGCCCTCTGGCTCGGGCCGCATGCGCTGCATGCGGGGGCATCGTTGTTGCCGCGCGGCATTCGTTGGGCGCTGGGTCTCCTGGTGGCCTCGACGCTGATCAGCCTGGCGGTTGCCCTGTTCCCGCCCGGCACCTGGAACCCCGGCGAGGCGGTGCATTTTGCCCACCAGTGGAATGCCCTGCGGGTGGCCAAGGGCCTGCTGTGGGCGGTTGTCCTGCTGGCGATGCTGAGGGTTGCGCCTGTCCCGGTGCCGGAGCAGGTGACGCGCTGGTTTCTCCCCGGGGTGGCGCTGGCCCTGCTGGCGCAACTGGCGTTCGTGGTGCGCGAGCGGGTTACCTATCCCGGGCTGCTGAACTTCGATAGTGGCTATCGGCTGTCAGGGCTGTTTTCGGAGATGCAGGCGGGAGGGCCCAGCATCGAGACCTTTCTGGTGCTGGCCTTTCCCCTGGCCCTGATCTGGTGCTGGCGCCAGCGCCTCGGCCTGATGCTCGCCGGCTCGGCCCTGCTGGCGGTCGGGACGGCATACGCCGTGGCGATGACCTATTCGCGCGGCGGGTATCTGGGGTTGGCGGTGGCTGTGGTCGTGCTCGCGGTCGGGGTGCTGCTGGCGGCGTTGCATGGGCGCATGCAGGCTCGGCAGGGGGCACTGGTCGGTGTGCTGTTGCCCGTGGTGGCGATTGCCCTGGTTGCGGGCACCACGTTGGGCGGGTTTGCCGAGCAGCGGATGAGTCACATCGAACGTGACTTCGGGATCCGCATGGATCACTGGCAGGCCGCCCTCGAACTGCCGGGCGGCGGGCCGCTTTCACCTCTGTTTGGGCGGGGTGTCGGCAGTTTTCCGGAGCACTACCGGACCGGAAACCGGGACGGGCGCCTGCCCGGCAATCTGGCCTTCACCCGCGCGGAGGGTGAGTCGCGCCTGCAAATCGGCGGTGGCGATTCGTTGTTCGTGAATCAGCGGGTGAGCCTGCCCCGCGACGGTCTCTATACCTTGACCGTGGAGGCCGCCAGTGCCCAGCCCACGGGATTTCGAGTCTTCATCTGCGAGAAGCCCATCCGCCATTCCTTCGGTTGTCGCAGCGAGGGCATGCGTCTGGAAGACGGTGGACGTCAGACCTTCCAGTGGAGCTTCGACCTGGATCCGATGGAGGCACGCCCCTGGCCCATTCAGCGCGGCCTGGTGTTGTCGCTGGGGGTCGATGCGCGCCAGCGGTCTGTCACCGAATTTTACAGCGTGCAGGTTCGGGATTCGGCCGGTCGTGAATACGTCGCCAACGGCGACTTCGAGCATCTGGGCCGTTACTGGTACTTCACCACGGACCATCTGTGGCCGTGGCGGGTCGAGAATCAGTGGCTGGAGATCTATTTCGATCAGGGCTGGCTGGGTCTTCTGGCCTTTGTGTGGCTGACGCTGGCGGCCCTGGTTTTGCTGTTGCGGCGTTCGCTGGCGGGCGATGCGGTGGCGCTGGCGTCGACTGCCGCGTTGACAGGGGCATTGTCGATCGGCGTGTTCAGTACGCTGTTTTACTCCCCGCGGATCGCCCTGTTGTTCTACCTGGTGCTGTTGCTGGGCGTGGCGGCGTCCGCAGCGCCGGCCGCAAAGGGCGTCAGGCAATCCGCGAAGCCTCGAGCGGGTTGAATTTGGGGCGGTCGTGCGGTGCGCGGTCGGGGGCGTTATGGGCCAGTCCGGTCCGCTCGGCTTGTGCCTAACGCTGCCTCGATCCCGCGCCTGATCGGGCTGTTAAGCTCGCAGGACGAAACCGTGGTGGGGCCGGGGAGATGGGCGAGGCCTTTGATGCATTCGACGAGCGGCTGATGGAGCTGGCTCATTTTGTGGAGGAGGCCGAGTCCCTGGAAAAGGGGTTGGCCGGCCTGGCCGCCCTGGTCAGTCACGCCATGGAGTGCGAGCGCTGTTCGATCATGCTGCTGAAGCCGGACCCGGACGGGAGCGCGGTGCGCTTGCGCGTCCAGGCACATCACGGGTATCTGCCCGATCAGGCCTATGACGTGAGGCAACCCCTTGGCTCGGGTATTTCGGGGCGGGTGGCGAGTGCGCGCAAGGGGTTGCTGATTCGTGACCTGCATGCCTCCGATTTTGCAGCCGAGGCGCGGCGGGCCGAGGGTTCGGGTCCGGTCGACGTGATCGCGGTGCCAGTGATTCTGGAGGGCGACCTGTTGGGCGTGATCAACATCGACAGCCCCGAGGGGCGGGGCCGGCTGACGCAGGAGGATTTGCGCCGGGCGTTGATCCTGGCCCTGGTGGTGGCGAAGTCGGTCCTCGTCCATCGGCTAAAGGGGTTGTTGCGCACGAGTTTTACGCAGATGGCGCTGGCGCGACAGCCGGGTGCGGCAACGGGCCCCATTACCCACGCCCCGGAACGCGTGGCCCGGTTGCTGGCGCGCACGCTGTACGACGAGATGAGCCGGGCCGGATTCTCCCGCGATCATGTGCTGATTGCCGCGACCGAACTCATTGGTCAGGTAAGCGAGGGCCGGGAATGAACCATCACGCGGTCATGGCGATGGCGCAAGGTGCGAACCGGTGAAGGATGCCGGCTTCGAACGCCGTTGGCGCCAGCGCTTCCTGGAGCGCGGGGCGAACCTGGAGGACGATGCCGGGATCGCGGGCTGGACGCACAGCGGCCTGCATAGCCGCATCCGGCAGTTCGAGCGACTGTGGCGGCGCGCCGACGTGGGGCCCGGTCGCTGGCTGGATGTCGGCTGCGGCGCGGGAACCTACACACGGATGCTGCATGCGCAGGGCCATGGGGTCTGGGGGCTGGACTACTCAACGCCCTCCCTGCAGAAGGCGCGGGATCGAAGTGATCCGGCGATCCCCTGGCTGGCGGCGGACATCAATCACCTCCCGCTGGCGGACGCCGCCTTCGACGGGGTGCTCTGCTTCGGCGTCATGCAGGCCTTGTCGGATCCAAAGCCGGCACTTGCCGAGATTCGGCGCGTTCTGCGCCCGGGAGGCGAGGCCTGGGTCGATGCGCTGAACCTGCGTTGCCTGCCCACGGCGGTTCGCGAATGGCGCCGGTGTCGGCGAGGGCGTCCGCCGCATCTGCGCTACGACGACCCTCAGGGTTTTCGCGCGGCGGCGGAGGCCGTGGGTCTGCGGCCCGAGGCGTTGTACTGGCTTCCGTTGGCCCCCGGCCGCCTGGCGCGCTTGCAGCCGCTCCTGGAGAACCGGGGCACCCGGAGTTTCCTGCAGGCGGTGCCGGCCGCCGGGGCGTGGCTGAGTCATTCGTTCATTCTGCGGGTGCGGCGGGTATGAGGGGCGGGCCACTCAGGGCTGTCGGAAAACTTTCCACTCGGCGCCTCCGCGTGCCCCGCGGGCTTTGTATCGTCGAGGGTCGGAGCCGTTATATCAGTAAGTTACCCGTTATTCAAAAGGCTGGCATCCCGCTTGCTATGTTCCAGGAGAAAGCGTCTGATTGCAGTGTACCCCCCGGATCGCAGCCCATTGCGGCGTGGCCGGGTGCCGTTGCCCGGACGGCGAAATGGCGAGGTTTGACCTGGAGCAGGCAAGCATGAGTGATGAACACGAGCACAACGGAAATCATGGCCCCGAAGACGTAGGCGAGGGCAAGTCCACCGCCCCCGTGGACCCGGACACGGGTTCGTCCGGCCTTCGCAGTCGCAGCCGGCGCCGCCTGACCGCGGCCGGCCTGGGTGGGGCGATGCTGGTGTCGCTCCCGGCCAAGTCGGTCTGGGGCGCCCAGGGGCAGTGCTCGCTGTCGGGCAACATCTTCTCCGCCAACGTCTCCAACATTGACCACGAGTGCACCGCGGGCGATGGCTGTACCTCGGCGTTCTGGAAGGACAACTGGGGTGCCTGGGAGTGCACCGGGTATTCCCCGGGTTCCTGCATTCAGACCAGCGGGACCGACAACAACTGCCAGCGTTTTGACGCCACCGTGGGTACGGGCGGGGCGACCTCCTTCGAGGAGGTCTTCGGTTACAGGCCGGAATGCCTGACCGGCACACCCTCGCTGATGGAGGTGCTCCATGCCTGGGGCGTGTGCAGGGGGTCGCTCGACTGGCATGCAGTGGGTGCCGTTCTGAACGCAGCGTGTACCTCGATCGACTTCGGCGCCTCGGTCGACGAGGTGATCAAGGCCTATTCGATGGCCCGCGAGGATGTGGGCAAGCACTCCGCGGTGAGGAACGTCTTCGCCTACATGAACGAGCGCTTCTGCCCGATCAACGGCCTGGGCGACTGCGGCGACGGCTACACGCGCAACGAGGCGGGCGAGTGCGTGGAGGTGCGGACCAACTCTTCCACTCTCAATCGTTGATATCCCGGGGCGCTGCCCACCAGCGCTCCTGGGCCGGTCGGTACACGAGGCCCCCTTGTCCGTTTCTGAAGAATCCTTTGCGCTGATCCCGCTGCCCACCGCTCACGTGCGGGCATGGGGTGAATCGGTGGTTGTCTATGATCAGCGCTGTGGCGAGACGCACGTGCTGCAGCCCCCTCTGATCGACATCTTCCAGGCCCTGCAAGAGGGGCCGATGACGCCGGCCACCCTGTTCGAGTACCTTGAACAGCGATATGACGCCACGGAAGGGGACCTGGAGGATGCGATGCACGCCGGCTTGAGCCAGTTGCGGCAGCATGATCTGATCCGTGTCTCCCCGGAGTCGCGGGACGCGTGATTGCCCATGAAGACCTGAGGGCGGGGTTGCGGGACGCCGGCCTTGCCATCCAGGTGGGGCCCTTCGTGGTCCGCTTGCGTTCGCGGCTGGACCGGGTCGAGCACTCCGTGGCCCTGTTCTACGATCGGCAACTTTTGCCGGCCGCCAGTACCCCCTTCGCCGATTTCCACGTCACCCTTGCGGCCTCCCCCGGCCTGCGCTCGGTTTGGCGTCCGCAGGCGCGTTTCTTTCTGGATGGTCGCTCGCCCTTCCGCCCCCTGCCGCTGGCGCATGCCTATCCGCTGTTCGAGTGGGGGCTGAACTGGTGCATTGCCCAGCACGCCCATGACTTCCTGATGATCCATGCGGCGGTGCTGGAGCGCGACGGCCGGGCGCTGGTGATGCCGGGTGAGCCCGGGGCGGGAAAGAGCACGCTGACCGCGGCCCTGACCCTGTCGGGCTGGCGGTTGTTGTCGGACGAATTCGCCCTGCTGTCGCTGGCGACCGGCAAGCTGGTCGCGCTGCCGCGTCCGGTCAGCCTGAAGAATGCCGCCATCGACCTGATCCGCGAACGCCATCCGCAGGCGATCATCGGTCCCGCCTCCCACGACACCAGCAAGGGGACCGTGGCACATCTGAAGCCACCGGATTCGAGCATTGAACGGATGCACCAGCAGGCCGGGCCGGCTTGGCTGGTCTTCCCGCGCTTTGCGGCCGGAGGACGTGACCGCCTGCAACCTCTGGAGCGGGCCGAGGCATTGCTGAAGCTGATCGGCTCGTCCTTCAATTACAGCGTGGTGGGCGGAGCGGGTTTCGAGGCAGCGGCCGATCTGATCGAGCAAAGCGCCTGCCTGAATCTGGAGTACGCGGACCTGGATGCCTCCCTGGGGTTGCTGAATGATCTCGCCGGGGCGGGCGCATGATCCGTGCCGCGCTGGAGCAACTGCTCGCGGTCCTCGCCGAGCCGGCAGCCTCCCGCAGTCTTTCGCTGGCGGATTGGGATTGGCTGGTCCGGGTGGCGCGAGTGGCCTCTCTGGAGGGGCGGTTGCATGCCTTGATCAAGGATGCCGGGGCGTTGTCGGATGTGCCTCCGGCGCCCCGGCGACACCTGCACGTCGCGCGGGTCCTGGCGGATCGCCAGCACGCCATGGCTCGCTGGGAGGTGGCACGGATTCACGAGGCCCTGGCGCCGGAGGCGATCCCGGTGATGCTCCTGAAAGGCGCGGCCTACGTGATGGCCGGGCTGCCCAGTGCGCCGGGGCGGCAGTTCTCCGATGTCGACATCCTGGTCCCGCAGGCGCAGATCCAGTCGGCGGAACAGCACCTGTTCGTTCAGGGGTGGGTCTGCGAGGGCTACGACACCTACGACCAGACCTACTATCGCCAGTGGATGCACGAGCTGCCTCCGCTCACGCACATGCGGCGCAAGAGCGTGCTGGATGTGCATCACACCATCCTGCCGCCGACCGCGCGGTTGCATCCCGATCCGGAACTCCTGTGGGCGGCCGCGCTGCCGCTGGATGGCTTTCCCGGAATGTACGTTCCGGGGCCGGCCGACATGGTCCTGCACAGTGCGACGCATCTGTTTCACGATGGCGAACTGGAGAACGGCCTGCGGGACCTGGCGGATATGGATGCGCTACTGCGTCGTTTTGTGGCGGAGGATTCGGACTTCTGGGAACACCTGACGGCGCGCGCCTTCGAGATGGATCTGGCACGCCCGCTCTACTATGCGTTGCGCTATGGTCGCGAGTTCCTGCAGACCCCCGTCCCCGATTCGGCGTTCCGCGCGTTGGCCGCGGCGCGTCCGGCGCCTCCTCTTCTGGCGCTGATGGACGGCCTGTTCCGGCGCGGCCTGAAACCGCATCACTGGAGTTGCGACGGCCGGTTGTCCGGCACCGCCCGCTGGTTGTTGTATGTACGCTCGCACTATCTGCGCATGCCCTTGCACTTGCTGGTTCCGCACCTGCTGCGCAAGGCGGCCAAGGACCATCGCAAGGGCAACAGGAACCAGGCCGAGCCCTGATCAGTGTTTCCCTAGGGCTCAGGGGGCTGCGGGGCCGGAAACCATGGCTTCGGAAAGGGCCATCAGGGGTGCGAGAAACAGTTCGCCGCGGAACAGGATGCGCGGGCCTGCCACCAGCCCCATGCACCGATAGCGTAGTTGTGCCATGCCGGAGCCCGCCAGGCCGCGCCCGGCGGTTTCCACTTGCTCCGCGGGGCTCACCAGGATGTGCAGGGCGTCGGCGCTGCGCAGGGCGCGTGCCAGCCGCTGGTCCACGCTGATGTGGTGCGCGGTGTAGACCATGGGGTCGCGGTAGAAATCGTGGCCGTCCGCATCGGCCTTTTCGAGCAGGGCGCAGGAGATTAGCGCGGCGGGAAACATGTCCGGAAAGTTGATGCGATCTTCGAGCTCGTCGAAGTAGTCCGCCTGACGCACGAGTGATCCCGACAGCAGGTTCTTGGCATTGCTGTTGGACATGAACTTGCGCTTGTGGAACCACCCGTTGTCCGCGAGCACGCAGCGATCCTCGAGCTGCTCGAGTCGGACATCCGCGGGCAGCGGCAATGACTCGCCAGGCAACGCCTGGGGTGTCAGGGAGTCGCGTACATGGCCGAGCAGCACCAGTCCGCTGCCTTTGCGCATCGCGATTCGATTGGATACCTGCGGCTGTCCCGACGCATCCGTGCCCCGGAGGGTGGGTTTGACGACGGTGGTGAACGGCTCGTCCACGCGCAGGGCGCCGGCGAACGTGAATTGGTAGTTGCGGAACGGGAGTTGCGAGGTGCTTCCGGCATCGCCCTCGGCGATCCGCATCCGGGTGACCAGGGCCTCTGCCAGACACTCCAGCTGAAAGCCCAGCACGATCGGTCCGCCAAACGGATTGCCGCGGATGCGCGTCCACTTGTCGCCGTCATGGAATGGGTTGAAGTCGTCCGTGGCGTTGCGCGCCACATCGATGTGGATCTGGCGGTAAACGCAGCGACTATCGGACGATGAGGCCGCCATGGGTGTGCCTTTGTCCGGCTCGGACTTGCCGTGAGGGGAGGGGGTGCGGATCGGCCTACTCCTGGTAGCCGGCCAGCAGCGGGCGGATCCGGTCGGCCGGGACCGCGTAACTGATCCCGCTGGGCCGGCTTACTGCGGCCTCGCGCCCGCCCTGGACGAAGACCTGGTTGATTACGCCGACGACTTCGCCATTGTCGATGCGATAGAGGGGGCTGCCGCTGTTACCGGGGTAGGCGGTGGCATCCAGCTGAAACACCATCGGCGCGCCGGCGCGCAGTTGCCGGATGTGAGCCTCGCTCAGTTCTCTCGAGCGGCGGGCGGTGATCGCCATGGGGGTGCGTGCGGCCACGTTGGCACGATGGGTCGCGGGGTAGATGCCCAGGATCATGCCGATCGGATAGCCCGTAAAGGCCAGCTGCTCGCCCGCGCGCACGGCGTCCGACGATCCCAGTCGCAAGGGGGGCAGTGGAGGGCCGGCGATCCGCAACAGGGCCAGGTCGTCGTTCGCCGAATGGGCCACAAGCTCCGCGCTGTGGATGGAGGTGTCGCGACCTTCGCCGCTGACTACCACGAGTTGCTCGCGGTTTGCATGATCCAGTGATTCCGGGATCACATGGTGATTCGTAACGATGAGGCGCCCGTCGCCGACCGCAAATCCGGTTGCGAGGTAATTGGCTCGCGGGCTGCGCGACGGCTGGTGGGTCGCGATACTGACTACCGAGGGCTTGATGCGCTCGATCGTGTCCGGCAGCCCGTCGGCGGCAGCCGGGCGCTGGGTAACCAGCAGGGCCAGAAGGCTCGCCGTGGCCAGCACCTTCAGCGTCTTCCTCGCGCGCTGCCAGGTGTCTGCCGAAAAGCCCCGGAAGAAGAGGGCGGATCGCTTGCTCGTCGTGCTGTCCATGGGCCATCCCCGCCAGTCGATGATTCGAGTCTAGGTCAGGCGGTTCCGGCCGTGGTGGTGATGCGTTAGGCGAAGGGGGCAATGGCCAGCGGGTGCTTTAACGCCGCGTCGACACCCCGTCAGTTGAAGACGATGGTCTTGTTGCCGTGAGTGAGGACGCGGCCCTCGAGGTGGTAGCGCAGGCCGCGGGCGAGGACCCAGCGTTCGACGTCGCGGCCCTTGCGGATCAGGTCCTGCACGCCGTCGTCGTGGCGGATGCGGGTGACGTCCTGCTCGATGATCGGGCCGGCGTCGAGGTCCTCGGTGACGTAGTGGCAGGTGGCGCCGATCAGCTTCACGCCGCGGGCGAAGGCCTGGTGATAGGGGCGGGTGCCGACGAACGACGGCAGGAAGCTGTGGTGGATGTTGAGGATACGCTCGGGGTATTCGTCGCAGAGCGTGGGCGGCAGGATCTGCATGTAGCGCGCCAGCACGATGGCATCGGGCGCCAGCTCGGCGAGGCGCGCCTGCAGGGTGGCAAAGGCGGCCGCGCGGTCTGCGCGCGGCACGGGGATGTGCTCGAACGGGATGCCGTAGCAATCCGCCAGCGGTGCCAGGTCGCGGTGGTTGGAAAGGATCGCCGGGATCTCCATCGGCAGTTCGTCGTTGCTCCAGCGGGCCAGCAGGTCGCTGAGACAGTGCGGTTCGCGCGAGACCATCAGCACCACGCGCGGGCGGGTGTCGGCCCCCGCCAGCCACCAGTCCATGCCAAGATCGCGGGCCAGTTCATCCAGCCGTTCACGCAGGGCGGGCTCGGCATCGATGGGCAGCGAGAATACCCAGCGCATGAAGAACCAGCCGGCCTCGGCATCGGTGTGCTGGGCCGCCTCGGTGATCCAGCCATCGGTATTCGCGATTGCGTTGGCAATGCGCGCGACGATTCCGTGCTGATCGGGGCAGCGGATACTCAGCCGAAAACGGGGTCGATCATCCATGTCGTTTAAGTATCCCGAATAAGGTCAAGGGCGGGTTTCACCACGAAGCGCGCAAAGGCGCGGAGAAGATCATGGACATTTTTACCACAGAGGGCATCGCCCCAAGCGAAGTCATCCCGGAAACCGCGCAGCGGTTATCCGGGATCTCCCGGGGTTGGCGATGCGTCGGTGGCAGCCTTGGAAGATCCCGGCTCTCCGCTGCGCTGCGGCCGGGATGACGAGATTCTGCTACGCATCGGGTCCGGGCGGTGCCAAAGGATCAATGCGATTCGCGGCGCGCCTCAGCATCCTGCCTCCCACAAAGCCATCCCCGGTTATCTCCGTGACCTCTGTGGTTCATTCGCCTTGCCCTCTTCATCTCTTCGTGCGCTTCGTGGTGAACAAATCGGCGCAAGGAAGGACGGGGCGGGTCAGGCAGATTCGCGGCGCAGGCCGGTGGGGATGGAGAAGGTGATGGTCTCTTCGCGGCCGGCGAGTTCGGAGACGGCGTCGACGCCGTGTCCGCGCAGGAAGTCGAGCACCTCGTTGACCAGGACCTCCGGGGCCGAGGCGCCGGCGGTGACGCCAATGCGGCTCTTGCCCTCGAGCCAGGCCGGGTCGATGTCGGCTGCGCCGTCCACCAGATAGGACTCCACGCCCATGCGTGCGCCGATCTCGCTCAGGCGGTTGGAGTTCGAGCTGTTCTTCGAGCCGACCACTAGTAGCAGGTCGCATTGCTTCGCCAGGTCCTTCACCGCGTCCTGGCGGTTCTGGGTGGCGTAGCAGATGTCCATCTTGCGCGGGCCTTCGATCTTCGGGAAGCGCGCGGTGAGGGCGTCGATGATCCCGGCGGTGTCGTCCATCGACAGCGTGGTCTGGGACACGAAGGCAAGCCGGTCGGGGTTGGCCACCTCGAGGTTCTCGACGTCCGCGATGGTCTCGACCAGCATCATGCTCCCGCCCCGGGAATCATCGAACTGGCCCAGGGTGCCCTCGACCTCGGGGTGCCCGGCGTGGCCGATCAGCACCACCTCGCGGCCCTCGCGGGCATAGCGCGCTACCTCCAGATGCACCTTGGTGACCAGCGGGCAGGTGGCGTCGAACACCGTCAGGCCGCGTTGTTCGGCCTCCTGCTGCACACGCTTGGGCACGCCGTGGGCGGAAAAGATCACCACCTGGCCGTCGGGGACCTCGTCCAGCTCGTCGACGAAGCGCACGCCGGCATCCGTCAGACGCCCGACCACGTGCCGGTTGTGCACCACTTCATGGCGGACGTACAGCGGCGCGCCGTAGATCTCCAGGGCGCGTTCCACGATCTCGATGGCGCGTTCCACCCCGGCGCAGAAACCGCGCGGATTGGCGAGCTGGGCCTGCATGCTCATAGGAGACTCTCCTGCGACCTATTGCGGTTCACTTACCGATAGCACATCCACCTCGAAGGTGAAGTTCTGCCCCGCCAGCGGGTGGTTGAAATCCACCGTCACGGTGTCGTCCTCCACCGCTTCGATGCGGCCGGGTACGGCATCGCCGGCCGGGCTGTTGAACTCGTAGATGTAGTCCACTTCCAGCGGCAGGTCGGCCGGGAACTGCGAGCGCGGCATCTGCTGTACCGCCGCCTGGTCCCGAAACGGGAACATGACGCCGGCCTCGATCGCAAATTCCCGGTGGTCGCCCGCGATCAGACCGACCAGCAGATCCTCCAGCCCGGGCAGGATTTCGCCGGAACCGATCTCCAGGGTGATGGGTTCTTCGCCCGTCCCGTCCACGACAAAGCCGTTTTCCAGGATCAGGCGGTAGTGCATCTCGATGTGCGCGCCCTTGGTGGCCGTGGTCATGTGTGCTCCCGACTAGTCTGTGTTGCCCGAGTGGCTGCGATCGCCCTCGATGAAGGTGGCGACGATCAGCGTGATCGCCCCTACAACAATGGCCATGTCCGCCACGTTGAAGGCCGGCCAGTGATAGCCCGCCCAGTGAAAGTCCAGAAAATCCACCACCGCGCCGTAGCGCACGCGGTCGATCAGGTTGCCGATGGCGCCGCCCAGCACCAGGCCCAGGGCGGTCACCGACCACCAGGCCTGGCGTGGCAGGCGGGCCAGCCAGACGAGGATCAGAAGCCCGATCACCACGGCAATGCCGGTCAGCAGCCAGCGGCCCCAGTCCCCGGCCCCGGCCAGAAAGCTGAAGGCCGCACCCGGGTTGTACACCAGCGACAGGTTGAAGAAGCTCGTGACCTCGACCGGCGCGAACAGCGTCAGCGCATGCTCCGCCCAGACCTTGGTGACCTGGTCGGCCAGCACGATGGCCACCGCGATCAGCAGCCCCGGGCCGAGGCCGGACCCCCGCAAGCCCATCAAGCGAAACGCCGGGTCTCGCCCGGGCCGTCCACGTTACTGACGCAGCGCCCGCACAGTTCCGGATGCTGGGTGTGTTGACCGACGTCCGGGCGGCGGTGCCAGCAGCGGGCGCACTTGGGCTGTTCGCTCTTGTGCACCGCCACGCCCAGCGGCGTCCCGTCGCCGAGTTCCGCGGCATGCGCAGCTTCCGGTGCGGCGCCTTCGGCGAGGCGTGCCTCGGAGGTGATCAGCACGAAGCGCAATTCGTCTCCGAGGCGTTCCAGCAGGCTGCGGGCACTCGAGTCGGCCGGCAGGTGCAGGTCGATCTCGGCATTCAGCGAGGCGCCGATGCCCTGCTCGTTGCGCGCCAGTTCCAGGGCGCGGGCGACATGGGTGCGCACCTCCAGGATGCGGTCCCAGTCGCCATCGGAGAACGTGGCGTCTTCCGGCAGGGGCGCCAGCCCCTCGTACCAGGTGGCGAACAGCACGCTGTCCGGACGCTCGCCGGGCAGCAGTTCCCAGATCTCCTCGGCGGTGAAGGTCAGGATCGGGGCCACCCAGCGGGTCAGGGCCTCGGCTACGTGATACAGCGCGGTCTGTGCCGAGCGGCGGGCGTGCGAGTCTGCCTGGGTGGTGTACTGACGATCCTTGATCACGTCCAGGTAGAAACTGCCCAGCTCCACCGAGCAGAAGTTGTGTACCCGCTGGTAGATCTGGTGGAACTGGTAGCCGTCGTAGGCCTGCGTGACCTGGCCCTGTACCTGCAGTGCGCGGGCGACGATCCAGCGATCCAGTGGCAGTAGATCCTCCAGCGGCAGGGCGTGTTCGGCCGGCTCGAAGCCGTTCAGGTTGCCCAGCAGGAAGCGCGTCGTGTTGCGGATGCGGCGATAGGCATCGGCGGTGCGGTCGAGGATGTCCTTGGAGATCGCCATCTCGCCGGAGAAGTCGGTCGCCGCGACCCACAGGCGCAGGATGTCCGCCCCCAGGGTGGAGACCACCTCTTGTGGCGCGACCACGTTGCCGCGCGACTTGGACATCTTCTCGCCCTTCTCGTCCACCGTGAAGCCGTGGGTCAGCACCGCCTTGTAGGGCGCCTCGCCACGCATGGCCACGCTGGTCAGCAGGCTGGACTGGAACCAGCCGCGGTGCTGGTCCGAGCCCTCCAGGAACAGGTCCACCGGCAGCTCGCCCAGTTCCGGGCGTTTCTCCACGACCGTGGAGTGCAGCACGCCGGAGTCGAACCAGACGTCCAGCGTGTCGTTGAGCTTCACGTAGTCGTCGGCCTTCTCGCCCAGCAATTCCTGCGGATCCAGCTGGAACCAGGCCTCGATACCGTCGCGCTCGATGCGCTGTGCGATGGTCTCGATCAGCTCCGCGGTATGCGGATGCAGGCGGTTGGTTTCCTTGTGCACGAAGAACGGGATCGGCACGCCCCAGTTGCGCTGGCGCGAGATGCACCAGTCCGGGCGGTTGACCACCATCCCGTGGATCCGGGCCTGGCCCCAGCTCGGCATCCACTCCGTGTCGGCGATGGCCTTCAGGGCATCGGCGCGCAGCTCGGCGCGGTCCATGCTGATGAACCACTGCGGCGTCGCGCGGAAGATGATCGGGGTCTTGTGGCGCCAGCAATGCGGATAGCTGTGCTCGAACTTTACCGCCACGATCAGCGCGGCGTGCTCCTTCAGCACGTCGATCACGTGGCCGTTGGCCTGGTGCACGTTCTCGCCGGCGAAGTGCGGGGTGTCGGGCAGGAAGCGGCCATCCGGGCCCACCGGGTTTTCCACCGGCAGGCTGTACTGCAGCCCGACCGCATAGTCCTCCTGGCCGTGGCCGGGGGCGGTGTGCACCGCGCCGGTACCGGTCTCGGTGGTCACGTGATCGCCGAGGATCAGCGGCACGTCGCGCTCCAGGAACGGGTGGCGCAGCATCAGGCCTTCCAGTGCCTGACCCTTGGTGCGTGCCACGATGTGGCCTTCGCCCAGGGAGTAGCGCGCCAGGCAGTCCTCGACCAGGTCCTCCGCCAGCAGGATGCGCTCGTGTTCCAGCTCCACCAGGGCGTAGTCCAGTTCCGGGTGCAGGGCGACCGCCTGGTTGGCCGGCAGGGTCCAGGGGGTGGTGGTCCAGATCACCACGCTGATCGGGCCGCGCGAGCCGTCGATGCCGTCGAAGCGGCGCAGGAAGTCGATGTCGTCGACCACGCGAAAGCGTACGTCGATCGCCTGCGAGAACTTGTCCTCATACTCGACCTCGGCCTCGGCCAGGGCCGAGCCGCAGTCCACACACCAGTGCACCGGCTTCTCGCCCATCTGCACGTGGCCGCGCTTGAAGATGGTGCCCAGCGCGCGGACGGTGTCCGCCTCCACCTGGTAGTTCATGGTCAGGTAGGGGTTGTCCCAGTCTCCCAATACGCCCAGGCGCTGGAAGTCCGCGCTCTGGCCGTCCACCTGCTCCTGGGCGTATTCGCGACAGGCCTTGCGGAAGGTCGCGGCGTCCACGTCGCGCCCGGCCTTGCCCAGCTTCTGTTCCACCTTCAGCTCGATCGGCAGGCCGTGGCAGTCCCAGCCCGGCACGTAGGGGGCGTCGAAGCCGGCCAGCGTGCGGCTCTTCACGATCACGTCCTTGAGGATCTTGTTGACCGCGTGGCCGACGTGGATCGAGCCGTTCGCATACGGAGGGCCGTCGGCCAGCACGAAGCGCGGCCGCCCGGCGCAGTATTCGCGCAGGCGCTGGTAGCGGTCCTCGGCTTTCCAGGCCTCCAGCCACTCCGGCTCCCGCGTCGCCAGGCCGGCGCGCATGGGGAAGGCCGTCTCGGGCAGGTTGAGGGTGTCCTTGTAGGGGTTCGGCGGTGCCGGTTTGCGTGCCATTAGCGAGTTCCGGATCGGCCCTGCGGGCCGGTTTCAGTCGTGTGCGGAGAGTTGCGTGCGGGCGGTTTCGACGTCACGCGCGATCTGCGCGCGCAGCGTCTCCAGTCCCTCGAAGCGTTGTTCGCCGCGCACCTGCGCGACGGGTTCAAAACAGACGGCCTCGCCGTACAGGTCGGGCTGGCCCTCGAGTACGTGGGCCTCCAGACGCTGTTCGGTGCCACCCACCGTCGGACGCCAGCCGATGTTGGCGACGGCGGGCAGGGCCTCGCCGGAGGCCCGGCGCAGCCAGCCGGAGTACACCCCGCGCAGTGCCAGCGGCCATGGCCCCAGGCGCAGGTTCGCGGTAGGAAAGCCGATGGTGCGCCCGCGCTTGTCGCCGTGTGCAACCCGGCCGTGCAGCCGGTAGGGCCGCCCCAGGAGCTCCGCCACGCGGGCGAAGTCGCCGGCGACGGCGGCGGCACGCACCCGCGTGCTGCTGATGCGCCCCTCGGCGTCACGCACCGTCGGGGTGGATTCGACGGTGAAGCCGAGACGTTTGCCGGCCGTCTGCAGGGCCGACTGATCGCCCTCGCGTCCGCGTCCGAAACGGAAGTCGTCGCCCACCAGCACATGGCGGGCGCCCAGACGGCGATGCAGGACCTCCTCCATGAAGGCCGTGGCCGAAAGCCCCGCCAGCTGCGCGTCGAAACGCAGGACCCAGGCTGCGCCGAGGGCGCTGTCGCCCAGCGTCACCAGGCGATCGCGCAGCCGCTGCAGGCGGCCGGGTGGCGCGGGGGCCTGGGAGCGTGCGGCGAAGTACTCGCGGGGCAACGGCTCGAAGGTCATCAGGAGCGCCGGCGCCTGGCGATCCTGCGCCGCCTCGAGTAGCCGTCCCAGAACAGCCTGATGACCACGATGCAGACCATCAAAGTTGCCAATGGTCACCACCGCGCCATGCATGCCGGCTGCCTCGAACGCCTTGCTGTCGGCCGGCCCCAGGCCGCGAATCAGCCGCATCGCCCCGATCCCGCGCAAAACCGAAAGTATAACCCGCCGGGGCCTTCCCCGGCATCATTGATCGGTGCCTTCGCGCAGCAGCAAGTGGTGCGGGCGCACACCGGTCAGCCACAACGTGGCGGCGAGTGTGGCGGTGCCGGCCAGGATCAGGCCGGTGAGCGCCAGCAGGCGGGTGTCGACGGGCCACTCGGTCCACTGGCCGAACTCCGGCGAGAGCCAGATCAGCACCCCGATCATCGCGGCGAGCCCCAGGGGCAGCCCCAGGCGTAACGAGCGCAAACCCGGTCCTGGCTGGTAGATGCCCTCGCGGATCAGCCCGCGGTAGAGCAGCCCGGCGTTGATATAGGCCGAGGCCGAGGTGGCCAGCGCCAGTCCGGCGTGCGCTCCGGGCGTGCCGGAGAGGTACCACGGCAGCACAAAGGCGCCGTTCAGCACCATGTTCCAGAGCATGGCGATGATCGCGATCTTCACCGGGGTCTTGGTGTCCTGGCGAGCGAAGAAGCCAGGCGCCAGCACCTTGATCAGGATGAAGCCGGGCAGGCCCAGGGCATAGGCCGCCAGGGCCATCGCGGTCATGTAGGTATCGAACTGGGTGAAGGCCTGATACTGGATCAGCGTGGCCAGGATCGGCACTGCCAGCACGACCAGGCCGACCATGGAGGGCAGCGCGACCAGCATCGCCAGGCGCAGGGCCCAGTCCAGGGTGCGACCGAAGGCGGCCGGGTCGGCCAGGTTGTACTGCCGCGCCAGGCGCGGAAGGATCACCGTGCCGATCGCGATCCCGAACAGGGCCAGCGGCAGCTCCACGAAGCGGTCGCCGAAGTACAGCCAGGAGATTGATCCGGCCACCAGGAACGACGCGATCAGGGTGTCCACCAGCAGGTTGATCTGTACCACCGAGGTCCCGAGGATCGCCGGCAGCATCAGCTTCACGATCCGGCGCACCCCCTCGTGGGCGCGTCCAAAGCGCGGGCGCGGCAGTAGCCCCGCGCGCCACAGAAAGGGGATCTGGAAGGCCAGTTGCAGGGCCCCGGCGATAAACACCCCCCAGGCGAGGGCGACCACCGGCTCGTCGAACATCGGCGCCAGCCACAGCGCGGCGACGATCATCGACAGGTTCAGGAAGACCGGGGTGAAGGCCGGCACCGCAAAGCGCCCGATGCTGTTGAGAATGCCGGCTGCCATCGCGGTCAGGGAGATGAACAGCAGATACGGGAAGGTGATCCGCAGCATGGCTGCGGCGAGGTCCTGGCGCCCGGCCTCCTGGGTGCCCAGCCCCGGGGCGAACACCCAGATCAGTGCCGGCGCCGCCAGGATCCCGATCAGGGTCACGACGGTGACCACTGTCATCAGGGTGCCGGCGGTGTGATCCAGCAAATCACGCAGGGCCTCGCGTCCGCGCTTCTCGCGAAACTCCGCGAACACCGGAACGAAGGCCTGGTTGAAGGCGCCCTCGGCGAACAGTCGGCGCAGAAAATTCGGGATGCGGAAGGCGACGAAAAAGGCGTCGGTGGCCGGGCCGGCGCCGAAGGTGACCGCCAGCACCATGTCGCGCAGATAGCCCATGATCCGGGAGATCATGGTCATGCCACTGACGACGGCGGTGGAGCGAAACAGGCGGTTCATCGCGTGCGGGAGCAGCCTTCGGGAAAGCCCCGCAGTGTACTTGAATCATTCTCGATGAACTTCTGCATCCACCACGAAGCGCACGCTCAAGAGCGATTGCACCACAGAGGTCGCAGAGGACGCAGGGGTTAGGGAGGGCGTTGGGTGGTGGGTAGGATGCTGATGAGCGTAGCGAATCGCATCGATCCGGGGACGGCCCGACCCCGATGCGTTTCACTGCGTTCAACGCATCCTACCCGTTACTTCCAAGTCAAGAGCGATCGCACACAGAGGGCACAGAGGGGATAGGGGGTCGTTTGGTAGTGAATACAGAACGCCGGACACGAAAAAGGCCGCCCGGAGGCGGCCTTTTCGGACGGTCCAACGAAGGAGCCGTCAGCCTTGGGAGTGGCGCCTTAGATGGCGGTCACTTCGCCGGCGGCCAGGCCCTTGGCGGTTTCCTGGATTTCAAAGGAGACCTTCTGGCCTTCGGCCAGGGTCTTGAAACCCGAACCGCTGATCGCGGAAAAATGGACGAACACGTCCTTGCCGCCATCATCGGGGGTAATGAAACCAAAACCCTTGCTCTCGTTGAACCACTTCACAACACCAGTATTCACAACTTGTAACCTCTTCATGTAACTAACAAATGTGTTCGTGGCATGCTGCCAACAGATCAACGGGAGCACTGGTTCAGAAACTAGAAACTTCCTAGTGTTGTCGCTCAACCACGAATCACGCTCCCGACTATACGCGCCATCCCAGGCAAAATCCAACGCACCTTCATGAACCTTTTTTGGCGCTGCGAAGCCGATTTTCCGGGTTGGGTCGCGGTCCACGTCCGAACCGCACAAGGCCGCGAAGAAGGGCAGCGTCAAGAGCGTTTCCACCGCAATTTTCTGCGTGCGAAACCGAAACGGGCGTCAGAGTTGGCGGATGTCGACGAAGCTGCCGCGGGTCGTGTGGCGCAGGCGCGGCAGGGCATCCAGGATGGCGCGCGCGGCGTTTTCCGGGTCGGGCATGTCCGGGGTGCCGCGCGCCGCCTTCAGGCGCTGGAGTACCGGGAAGCTCTCGCGGTCGGCCTCGTCGCACAGGTAGTCCTGCATCGCGGTGTCGACCAGGCCCGGGGCGAAGGCGTTGATGGCGGTCTCTTCGGGGAATTCGTGCGCGTAGAGCTGCATCATCATGTTCAGCGCGGCCTTGGACAGCGAATAGCCGCTCCAGCCGGCATGCCCGGAGACCGACGCGCCGGAGGAGATCGCGATGATCTGGCCGACGGCCACACGATGCTTCAGCAGCGCGTCGAGGATGACCTTGTTGGCGAAGGTGTTCACGTCCATCAGCAGGCGCAACTCGTCCATCGGCGCGTCCTGCATGCGCTGCATGTGGCCCAGTAGCCCGGCGTTGAGCACCACCAGATCAACGCGGTCCACGCCGCCCAGCAGTCGCTCCATTGCGGCCCCGGTGGCGTTGAAATCGCCCAGATCCACTTTTTCGTCGCCGCTCACCCCGGCCTCGGGGCAGCCGCGCCGGCTCATGCCGTAGACGCGGGCGCCTTGTTCCAGCAACACCCGGGTCATCCCCAGACCCAGGCCACTGGAATTGCCGGTGACGAGTGCCGAACCGAAACCGCTGTCCTGCATGTCGTTCTCCTTGGTTTTTCTGTTGGGCAGATTGTCTACCACGAAGCGCACGAAGGCACGAAGAAGGGCCAGGTCAAGACAGATTCCACCACGGAGGGCGCAGAGAAAACCGCAAAGACTTCAGGCGGATTGGCAGCGTATCGGGTCGAGGCCCGGCAGTTCCGTGAGACGGATGCGATTCGCGGCGCTCATCCTCCCCACTCCATTGCCCTGAGTTTGCTCCGTGCCCTCGTGCGCTTCGTGGTGCACACAAAAAGCGCCTACCCTGGTGTGTGTGCGCGTTCCTTCCATTCGCGTTCGAGCTGGGTGGCGGGCATCGGGCGGCCGAGCAGGAAGCCCTGGACCTCGTCGCAGCCCATCTCGCGCAGGAATGCGTGCTGCTGTTCGGTCTCCACGCCCTCGGCCAGGACCCGCAACTTCAGGGTTTTGCCCAGGCCGATGATCGCGCGGGTGATCGCCTCGTCGTCCGGGTCGTTGCCGATACCCCAAGTGAATTCACGGTCGATCTTCAGCGTGGTCAGCGGCAGCCGCCGCAGGTAGCGCAGGGACGACTGCCCGGTGCCGAAGTCGTCGATCGCCACCGAGACGCCCAGACGCACCAGACGCTGGAGCATCTCGGCCGCCGCGTCGATATCCTCGACCAGCACGCTCTCGGTGATCTCCACCTCCAGGCGCTCGGGGGCGAGCCCGGCCGCCTGCAGGGTTTCCAGGATGCGCTCGGGCAGCTCGGGGTCGGCGAACTGCCGGGCGGACAGGTTGATGGCCAGGCGCAGCGGTGGCAGGCCCAGGCGATCCCATTCCGCCAGTTGCCGGGTGGCGGTGCGCAGGACCCAGTCGCCGATGGGCACGATCAGCCCGGTCTTCTCCGCCAGCGGGATGAATTCGCCCGGCGACACCATTCCGCGCTCGGGGTGGCGCCAGCGGATCAGGGTCTCGACACCGACAGTGTGGCCGCGATCCAGTCCGATCTGCGGCTGATAGTGGAGCTCGAATTCTTGCTGGCGAAGCGCGCCACGCAGTCCCTGTTCCAGCTCCAGCTGTTCGCGCGCCTGGGTGTTCAGCTCCTGGGTATAGAAGCGGCAGGTGTTGCCGCCAGAACCCTTGGCCTCGTGCAGGGCGCTGGTGGCATGGCGCAGCAGGTCGTCCTTGCCGCGCGCATCCTGCGGGAACAGGCTGATGCCCACGCTGCTGGTGGCGACATGCTGGCCCTTCCCGAGCGCAAACGGTTCCGAGCAGTGATCCAGAATGGCCTGCGCGCGTTCCTGCGCATGGGCGAGGTCCTCGATCTCGGTCAGGATCACGGCGAACTCGTCGGAGGCCAGTCGGGCCAGGGTATCGCGCGGGCGCAGGAGGTTTTGCAAGCGCCGGGCCAGGGCGTTCAACAGGGCGTCCCCGGCGTCGTGGCCCAGGGTGCTGTTGATGGAGGTGAAACGATCGATGTCCAGCAGCAGTACCGCCAGCGATTCCCCCTGACGCTCGGCCTCGCCCAGGGCGGCGCGCAATCGGCTGCGCAGCCCGGTGCGGTTGGGCAGGCCCGTCAGGGCGTCGAAATTCACCAGCTTGAACAGCGCCTGCTCGGTTTTCTCGCGCTCGGTCAGGTCCTGATGGATGCCGAGGATGCGGGCGGGCGGATCCGCGGCGCGCTCGCCCTCGGCCAGCATGTAGCGTTCCTCGCCGTTGGGCAGTAGCAGGCGGTGCCGAATCGAGAAACGCTCGGTTTCCCCGTTGGCCAGGCGCAGCAGGGCAAAGGCCAGGGCCGCGCGGTCATCCGGATGGGTGGCTTCGACCAGCGCCTCGCGGGGCATGGAGCGGGGCCGGTCTTCATGCCCGAACAGGACGCTGGCACTGGGTGACAGCTGGAGTTCGTCGGTCTCCAGTACGAACTCCCAGTGGCCGATCCGGGCTACCCGCTGCGCGGCCACCAGGCGCCGATGACTGTCCTGCAGGGCCTGTTCGGCGCGCATGCGCTCTTGCACCTGACGGGTCAGCAGGTCGATGGCCTCGCGCAGGTGTTCGGCCTGTTCCGGCGTGTCGGCGGGGTGCCCCGGCCGCTGCTCGCGCAGCACCACGAACTGCACGTGTTCATGCGTGTGCTGGCAGGTTCCGATATCGAGCAGGGCCGGCCGCGACTGGCCGTCCTCGCAGAGGAGTTCAACAGGGTCGCGGCGGGGGATCCAGCCATCCGCGCGCGTCGATTCGCGCAGCCGTTCGAGTAGATCGAAGGCCGGATCGCGGGGTGTGATCAGGGCAGCCAGGTCGCGTCCGTCCAGGCTGCAGGCGGTCGTGCCGAACAAGCGTTCCGCCGCCGGGTTGGCGTAGCGCACGTGGCCATCGGCCGTGACGAACAGCACCGCCTCGCTCAGGGCGTTGACCAGATCGATCGGCGCTGGGCTGTGCATGGCTTCCAGGGCGTAGGTCATCCTGACACTCCACCCTTGGACCCGGTCCCCGCGGCGGCGCCCCAACGATAATCCGCCTCCACCAGGTTGCCGCTGCCGTGATAGCGAACCTGCTCGCAGAGCTGACGCACCAGGTTCAGACCGCGCCCCCATAGGCGCTTGTCGCCACGGCCTTCCAGGGCCTCCTGGATCTGGCGGTGGTCAAAGCCCGGCCCGCTGTCGCGCACCCGGATGCGGATGCAGTGCTGGCCGGCCATGGGCCGGTAGCGCAGGGAGATGCCGATCCGGCCGCGAATGTCGCGCAGCCCCTCGGTCCGCTGCTGGTAGTACTGCTCGAAGCCCTCCACCGTGGCCTTCATGTCGGAGTCCAGGCGCAATACGCCGTGTTCGAAGCCGTTGTTGCAAAGCTCGGCGATCACCGTCTGCAGCGCCTCTGCGTGTCCACCCCCCAGGTTCGGCAGCCATTCCAGCAGCTGGGTTCGGGCGGCACCGACCAGATCAACCTCGGCCAGGCGCTGGTCACTGGCCTCCAGCGACCAGCGCAGGGTGCCCCGGAGCTGGCGATCCTGCGGGTGCTCGCTCTCGGTGACCACGGCGGGAGAGCAGTCGATGGTCACCAGGGTCATGTCGTCGGTGGGTGTCTGATCGCCGCAGTGGGCCTCCAGCGCCTCGCGGATGCGCTCGAAGGCGTCCTCGGCAGATCGGCTCGCCTGGCAGTCCCGAAGGATCGTGTCTTCGCCGAACGCGGTCCCGGCGACATCGGTGGCCTCCAGCACCCCGTCGCTGACCAGCGTGAGCCAGTCGCCCTCGTCGAGGTCGAAGGAACGGGCGCCGGTATCGTGGTCGAGGCGGCCGAGGATGCCCAGGGGCATGGCCTGGGACTGGATGCGCCGTACCCGGTCCTGTTGCGTGTTGCACAGCCAGGCATCGGGCATGCCGCCGTTCCACAGGCGGACCCGGCGGCCGTCCGCGGAAAACGTGGCGAGCAGCGCGCCCATGAACATCGCGGCTGGCAGGAAGTCGTGCAGGACGTGGTTCAGCTCGTGCAGCAGTTCCTGGTCGTCCACGCCCTCCTGGGTCAGGGTGTGAAAGGTCTCGCTGACCGGATACGTCCCGATCGCGGCAGTCAGGCCGTGGCCGGTGAAGTCCCCGACCAGCACGCGCAGGGCTCCGTCGGGGGTGTACCCGGAGAGCACGACGTCGCCGCTGAAGGTGGAGGCCGCGTAGCGGTGCAGCCGCAACCGATCCAGGCCGCGATTGCGGCGGGTGATGGCGCGCGAGAACAGGCCTTCGGCGGTCTCTTCTTCCCAGGCCTGGCGAGCCTGGGCGCGCAGCAGGGCCTCATTGCGGCTTTGCAGCCCCGTGTGCAGGTCGCGCAGGCGCTCCATCGCATGGATCTTGGCCTTGAGGACCGCGAGATTCAGCGGCTTGCTGAGGAAATCATCCCCGCCCGACTCGATGCCGCGCAGCAGGGCATTCTCATCGTCCAGGGCGGTCAGGAAGATCACCGGGACGAAGTGGTGGCCCATCTCGGCCTTGATGCGGGAGGTGGCCTGGTAGCCGTCCAACTCCGGCATCATCACGTCCATCAGGATCAGGTCCGGCACTTGCTCGCGGCAGGCCTCCACGGCCGCAAGACCGTTGTTGGCCTCGCGGATTCGGTATCCGGCGCCCATCAGCATCATTCGCAGCAGGCGGCGGTTGTGCGGGTCGTCGTCGACCACCAGCACCTGCCCCTCGCCGGAGATCAGATCGCCCGGCGAGGATTCGTTGCTGGTCGGGATGTTGGTCTGTTCGTCCACGACCCTGCTACTGAATGCGGAACAGGCGGCCGAAATTGGCGATATCCAGCACCTTGCGTACGCCCTGGGAGGCCCCGGCGACGGAGACATCGGAGAACTCGCCCCCGGCGTGTTCTCGCAGCAGGAGCAGCATGCCCAGAGCGGAGCTGTCCATGTATTCGGTCTGCGAGAGGTCCACGGTGTAACGCACGCCAGTCCCGGCGGTGTCGCGGTAGGCGGCGCGGAAGTCCTGGTGCTGTTCGAAGTCGAAGCGGCCCTTGACCCGGATGCGGACTTCCTTGCCGTCGTCGGAGGTGTGTTGCTCGATGCTCATATGCGATTCCTGGCGCTTTGGGGGGCTTCGTGCCCGGTGAAGTAGGCGCTGAACAAAGCCACCCTGGCTTGTTCGGCGCAAGCGATGCTGCAAACCCGAGTCGCAGCTTGCGGCGGAATCAACCGTTTGGTCCGGTCGATTTCGGCGGCACATCCGACGTGCCGCGGGGAGGCGCGAATGAAGCTGCGCTTCCCCGGCGGCTGATGGCCGGCGTGATGCCGGAAGGGCGACGTCGGCGGGGTGTTGGATGGCAAGACTTCAGAACAATTCCACGTCAGAACAATTCCACGTCGCCGGTGGCCATGTTCTGCTGGTCCACCGCGCGGTGGTAATTCTCCTGGCGACGCTCGCGCCACTCGCGCACGCGCTGGGCCATGGCCCGGGCGTCCTCGGTCGAGCGGGCCTCGTGCAGGATGCCTTGCAGCTCCTGCAGGTGAGTCACGGCCTCTTCGGCGGTACCCAGCGATTGCCGGGCGATGTCCTCGAACTGCAGTGAGCGTATGGCGATGGCAACCGCCTGGTGCATGCGCTCGCTTAACTCTGCTTCCTCGCGGATGCGTTCGTCCAGCTCGTCGGTGGCGCGCCGGGCGTATTCGAACAGGTGGGAAATGCGCTCCTTTTCGCCCATGGTGTCGCTCATGTCGCGCGAGGCCATGTCGTGCACCGTGCCATGCACCTTTCCGATCGACTCGCGGGCCTGGTCGATCTGCTTGCGGATGTCGTCGTGGAAGGTCGCCGAACGCTGCGACAGCGAGCGTACCTCGTCGGCCACCACCGAGAAGCCGCGCCCGGCCTCGCCGGCACGGGCCGCCTCAATGCTGGCGTTCAGCGCCAGCAGGTTGGTCTGCCCCGCGATCGCGCCGGCGCTGTCCAGCAGTTTGAACACCCCGTCCATGTGCTGGCTCATGTCTTCCATGTGGTGGGCGCTCTCGACACTCTGGCGACTGATCTGCACCAGGGTGTCGATGAACATTTGCAGGGTCTCGTCGGACTTGCGGGTCAGCTCGGTGATCACCTCGGCATTGGTCATGTCCTCGGCGTTGTTACCCTGGGAGGCATCGCGGCTCATCAACTCCGTCTGGCGGCCGGCAATCTCGTGCATCTCGTTGAAGCTGGAACCCAATTCCTTCACCGCCTCGGCGATCAGCCCGCGCTGTCGGCCGATCTCGGCCGACAGCTGCCCCAGTTCGAAATCCATTGCCTGATCCAGCTCGTCGGAGAGTTCTCGCCCGCCGGTGGGCTGGCCCGGGGATGCGCACTCATCGGAAGCGGTGTCAGCGGACGTCGGCCCGCGCTGCTGGATGCCCAGAGCCAGCAGCGCCGCCAGCCCGGCCAGGATCGCGGCGGCCAGTGCCTGCCACCAGGCGGCGGAGAAGCCGGCGATGATGGCCGCGAGCAGGAGCAGGGCGGTCAGTACCAGCGCCAGGGCTTTGTGGGCCGAATCCCGGGTGAGCCATTGCATGCGGTCGTCCATTCACATTGCTCCTATTGGCCGGATGCGGCGGCGTTGCGGTGGTCACGGATCAGGGACGCGGCGATGCCCCCCAGCGGCAGTACCTGCACCGCGGCGTCCAGTTTGACCGCTTCGCCAGGCATGCCCCAGACCAGGCTGGTGCTCTCGTTCTGGGCGATAGTGTGGGCGCCGGCGTCGCGCAGCGCTCGCAGACCGCGGGCGCCATCGTCGCCCATGCCCGTCAGCAGGGCGGCGACGACGTTGGCCCCCGCCTGCTCGGCGGCGGAGTTGAACAGCACGTCGACGCTGGGGCGGTGGCGGTTCACCGGCCCGCCCTGGTCGAGGCGGCAAATGTAGCGCGCGCCGTCGCGTGCCAGGCGCAGGTGGTAGTCGCTGCCTGGGGCCACATAGGCGTGCCCGGGCATCACGATATCGCCGTCCTCGGCCTCTTTCACGCTGAGTGCGGTGTTGCGGTCCATGCGTTCGGCGAAGGCGCGGCTGAACCCGGCTGGGATGTGCTGGGTGATGAGGATGCCCGGAGCGTCCGGCGGCAGTGCGCCCAGCACCTCGCGCAGGGCCTCGGTGCCGCCGGTAGAGGCGCCCAGGACGATGACCCGGTCGGTGGTTCGGAAACGTCCGCTGCCCGCGCTGGCCAGCCGCTGCGGTGCCGGGGCGGGTGTGGCGCTGCGTGCCTGCAGACGGACGCGCGCGGCCGTGCGGACCTTGTCGATCAGCACGTTGGCGTAGTCCTGCAGGGCGTGGGAGACATCCACCTTGGGCTTGGTGACAAAATCCACTGCGCCGACCTCCAGCGCCTCCAGGGTCACGTCGGCCCCCTCCTCGGTCAGTGACGAGACCATCACAACCGGCATCGGGCGCAGCCGCATCAGATTGCGCAGGAAGGTGATGCCGTCCATCTTCGGCATCTCCACATCCAGGGTCAGCACGTCCGGTTCGTGTTGCTTGATCTTGGTGCGAGCGTCGAAGGGGTCGGCGGCGGCAGCCACGACCTCGATGTCCGGCGCCTGGGACAGGATTTCCGTAAGCAGCTTGCGGATCAGGGCCGAGTCGTCGACGACCAGGACGCGAATGGGCTTGGAGGTGGCAGACATCTAGAAGAGCTCCACGTCGCCCTGCAGGGGTTCGTCCTGCAGTCGGCGGCGGTAGTCCTGCTCGCGTTCGAGCAGGGTGTTGTTGTGCAGGGACACGAGCTTCTTGACCCGTGCCCGCCCGGTGGCGGGGAAGAACACGACCTTGCGCGGCCAGCGCCCGCCCACGTCTTCCGCCACCAGTTCCAGGTTCTCGTCCTGCAGGAACCGGCGCATGAAGGCGATGTTGCCCGCGCCGACATCGCTCATTCCGGCCATCACGCGGCCACCACCAAACATCTTGATGCGCAGATCCTCGCGCCGGGCTCCCAGCTTTAGCAGTTCGTTGACCAGGAATTCCATCGCATGGGTGCCGTAGCGGGTGGCGTTGGAGACGGCCGGCCCCCAGCCGCTGTTGCGGTCGCCATCCGGCAGCATGAAATGGTTCATGCCTCCGACCCCGGCTTCGGGTGACCATACGCAGGCGGAGACGCAGGAGCCGAGTACCGTCGTGATCAGCTCCGAACGCGATACCGTGACATAGCATTCGCCTGGCAGCAGCTTCGCCGCCGGGCAGGCATGCGCCCGATCCCAGTAACGATTGATGTGCGCGAAGGCGCCATCGTGCAGCTGCGGCAGGGTGGGCATCAGCGGGCCCGCCGGTACAGCGTCTGTTCCAGCAGCCGGAAGTCATCAGTCACGCGGAACAGGGACTCTGAGTGACCGATAAAAAGATAGCCCTCCGGGCGTAGCAGTTGGGCAAAGCGCTCCACCAACTGCTTCTGGGTTGGCTTGTCGAAGTAAATCAGCGTGTTGCGGCAGAAGATTACGTCCAGCGGGCCCTTCATCGGCCACGGATCGAACAGGTTCAGTTGGCGGAAGTGCACCATGGCGCGCAGTTCGTCGCGGATCTTCACCCGGTCCTCGTTGGCCCCCTTGCCGCGCAACAGCCAGCGTTGCTGGCGTGCGCCCGGGATGCCGGTGACGCGCTTCGCGTCATAGACCCCGGCGTCGGCATGCTCGACCACGCGCGAGTCGATATCGGTGGCCAGGATGCGTACCTCATCCGGCGAGGGCAGGGCCTCGGCCAGGGTCATGGCGATGGAGTAGGGCTCCTCGCCGGTGGAGCACCCCGCCGACCAGACCTTCAGCGGGCCGTTCGGGTTGCGCCGTCGGATCTCCTGCAGCACTGGGCCACCCAGCATCTCGAAGTGGTGCGGCTCGCGGAAGAACGCGGTCAGGTTGGTGGTGAGCGCATTGATGAACTCCTCGAGTTCGCCCTCGTCACCCCCCTCGACCCGGTCCAGATAGGTGTCGAAGGCGTCGAGACCGAGCACGCGCAGCCGCCGCGAGAGCCGGCTGAACACCAGCTCCTTCTTGCTCTCGTTGAGCATGATCCCGGTGCGTTCCTGCGTCAGGCGGACAACGCGCCGGAAGTCGCGCTCGCTCAGGCGGTCGGAGGCGGCCAATCAGTGTCTCCCCGAAATGGATGAATAACCGGGACTCAAAACTCTTCCCATTCTTCCGTGGCCGCCTGGCGCGAGGGGGCCGGGGTCGGCCGGTTGGCCGACCCGCCTTCGCGGTTACCGCCGGCGGAGGCCGGACGTTTCAGCCCGGTCGTGCCACCCGCCGTCCTGCCGGTGGCTGCGGCCGGTCGTGCATTCGACTGGGGCATGGCCTGGCGCGCCATCGGCACCTCGACGCCCTTGAAGAAGCTCATCAGGTCTAGGAGTTCGCGTGACTGGTCGTCCAGTGACTCGCTGGCGGCTGCGGCTTCTTCGACCAGCGCGGCGTTCTGCTGGGTAACCTCGTCGAGCTGGGTCACAGCCTTGTTGATCTCGTCGAGGCCGGTGGATTGCTCCTCGCTGGCGGCGGCGATCTCGGCAATGATGTCGGAGACCTTCTTCACCGAGTCGACGATCTCCTCCAGCGCCTTGCCGGAGTTGTCGACCAGCTTGCTGCCCTCGCCAATGCGCTCTACCGAGTCGTTGATCAGGGTCTTGATCTCCTTCGCGGCCTGGGCACTGCGCTGTGCCAGGTTGCGCACCTCGGTGGCGACCACGGCAAAGCCACGCCCCTGCTCGCCAGCGCGGGCGGCTTCCACTGCCGCGTTGAGCGCCAGCAGGTTGGTCTGGAACGCGATCTCGTCGATCACGCCGATGATGTCGGCGATCTTCTTTGACGACTGGTTGATCTCGCCCATCGCCGAGACCGTCTTCTCGACGATCTGGCCGCCTTCCTGCGCCTTGTCGCGCGCGGCACTGGCGAGCTGGTTGGCCTGGCGGGCATTGTCGGCGTTGGATTTGACCGTGGAGGTCATCTCCTCCATCGACGAGGCCGTCTCCTCCAACGAGGAGGCCTGCTCTTCCGTGCGCTGGGACAGGTCGGTGTTGCCCTGGGCGATCTCGGCCGAGGCCGAGCGCACGTTGCCGGCGCCCTCGAGGATCTGCCCAACCAGGTTGTCGAGGTTCTCGAGCGAGGTGTGGATGGCGTCGCGGAATTTCCCGAACTCTCCCTGGAAGTCGCCTTCCATACGCACGGCCAGATCGCCCTCGGACATCGCTTGCATGACCCGGGAGCCCTCGCGCAGCGGCGGGACCACCGCGTCCAACAGTTCGTTGACACCCTCGGCAATATTGCGCGCAAAGCCCTGGTAGTCCTCCGGCAGCAGGCGTTCGCCGAGGTTGCCGGCAGCCGCGTCCTTGATCAGGGCGTCAATGGCATCCTCGGCCCGACGCATCTCGGTGGTGTCACGCCATTCGACCATGTTACCGGCGTAGTTCCCGTCGGCATCGATAATGGCGGTCGCGTTTAGGTTGAAATACAGGTCCGCGACCTGAATGTTTGCCTCGAAGGGCAGACGCGCGGGGTTCTGGAGGATCGCACGCTGGTGCGTCGGGTCCTTGTGGAACTGGTCGATCGACTGCCCCACCAGGTTGTCCGGATCGAAGTTCGGGAACTCCCGGCGCAAGACATCGCTACGGCTGCGAAGCAGGCTCACCACGGAAGGGTTGGCATAGACGATATTCATGTCCGGATCGCACATCATCAGCGCGGTTTGCGAACCCTCGACCGCGGCGCGCATTCGCGTGCGTTCTTGCTCCACGCGTTCCTGTTCGGTGATGTCCTGCCACTCGACCATGTTGCCCAGGTAGTTGCCGGCGTCATCCAGCACCGCTGTCGCGTTTAGACGAAATTTGAGGTCGGCGACCTGGATCCGGGCCTCGAAGGGCAGGTTTTTGGGGTTCTGAAGGATTGCGCGCTGGTGCGTCGGGTCCTTGTGGAACTGGTCGATCGACTGACCCACCAGGTTGTCCGGATCAAAGCCCGGGAACTCCCGGCGCAGGGTGTCGCGCCGGTTGCGCAGAAGTTCGACCACGGCCGGATTGGCGTAGACAATGTTCATCTCGCTGTCGCACATCATCAGCGCGGTCCGCGCACCTTGCACGGCGGCACGCATGAAGAGGCTGTTCTGGTCACTGCCGGTGTCGGTTTGCGGAATGGCGGCCATCGGGGTGTCCTCGCTTTGCTTGTTCGTCTGGCGCGATGCCGGGGTGCGGCGACGCGCGGGTTTGTTCGTTTTCTTGGAAGTGTCGGTTTGCGGGCCGGATAGGGGCTCGGGCGTGGCCGTAGCCGTAGCGGTCGGCCGGGTCGCGCCCGAGACCTCGTCGCCGCTCGCCTCGCCGGCCGCGCTGGATTCGTCCAGCCAGCCCAGCGGGTCATTGCCCAGCTTGTTGCGTTTGCGTGTCGTCATGGCCCGTTCTCCCTGGCTCGAGGCTCAGGCGTGTGCCGCCGTCGGGCGGGTGGTTGTTAGTGCCCCGGCCGCGACCAGGTCGGCGGCCAGTTGCTGAAAGTCCTCGGCCGCACGGTGACGCGGCTGGTACTCGAATATCGTCTGCCCGAAGCTCGGGCTTTCGGCTAGCACCACCGTCTCGCGGATGGTGGTCGGCAGCAGCGCCTCGGCGAAGTGCTCGCGGATGCGTTCGCGGACCTCGCGGGCATGCCGGCGCTGCTCGACAAAGCGCGACAGCACGATCCACTTCTTGCGGGCCGTGCCCAGGCGCGCCTCGACGCCCTGGAGGATGCGCATCAGTCGCGACAGGCCGTTCAGGGCCAGGAAGTCACCGGCCACGGGAATCAGCATCTCGTCGGCCGCGATGATCGCGTTCATTCCCAGCAAGCCCGCCGAAGGCGGGCAGTCGATCAGCACGAAATCGAATGGCTGATCCAGTGCGTCCAGGGCCTTCTTCAGGCGCCAGCCGCGTTCGGCGCCGCCCTGGTTCAGGTTCTCGACCTCCTGCAGCTGATCCCCGGCCGCGACGATCTGCAGTCCGTTGCCGGCTTCGCTGAAGGCATCCTGCAAACGGGCCCCGTCCTGCAGTACGCGGTCCAGGCCGGCGGGGTCTTCCAGCCCGAAGGCCATGCTCAGGTGGCCTTGCGGGTCGGCGTCGATCGCCAGCACCCGGTAGCCCTGCAGGGCCAGGGCATGGGAGAGGTTCAGGGTTACCGTCGTCTTCCCGACCCCGCCTTTCTGGTTGATCACCGCGATGGTTCGCATGGTCCGTGTGCGAGGTCGGGCTTACGCCGTCGCCTCGGCCTCGATGGCCTCGGCGCTGGCAATCAGACCGGGACCCAGCAGGGTGTCGATGTCCAGCACCAGGATCATCTGTTCCTCGACGGTCGCCAGCCCGCGTACGAAGTTGACCCCGATGCGGGTCCCGAAGTCGGGTGCCTGCTGCAGGTCTTGCGCACCGATGCTGTAGACCTCGGAGACCGCATCCACGACGACGCCCATTACGCGTTCGCGTTCCTCACCCACCACGCGCAGCATGATCACCACCGTGGTCGGGCCGTATTCCAGCGGTTCCATGCCGAAGCGCAGGCGCATGTCGATGATCGGCACGATCATGCCGCGCACGTTGATCACGCCGCGGATGTAGTCCGGCGTGTTGGGCAGGGGTGTGGGGCGTTCCCAGCCCTTGATCTCCTGCACCCGCAGGATGTCCACGCCGTATTCCTCCTCCGCGAGGATGAAGGTGAGGTACTGGTCCTCGCCGGCGGTGGCCGGGTCGTGGATCGATTGGGTTGCGTCGTTCGCCATTGCGTTCGGCTCCTTGATGATCAGGCCGCGCGGGTATCGCGCCCGCTGGCCATGCGCGCGATCCCGGCGACATCCAGGATCAGGGCCACCTGGCCGTCCCCGAGGATGGTCGCGCCGGCCGTGCCGGGGACCTTGCGGAAATTGGTTTCCAGCGTCTTGATGACCACCTGTTGCTGACCGAGCAGGTCATCGACCCGCAGCGCCACGCGCTGGTCGTCGGCCTCGGCGACCACCAGCAGGGCGCGTTCCGGCAGTGGGCTGGGCTCGGTACGGCCGAACAGGGCCGCGAGGTCGACGATCGGAATGTATTCGTCCCGGAGGCGGTACAGGGGCAGTTTGCCGAAGACCTGTTTCACGCTCTCTGGCAGGGTCTGGAGCGACTCGACGATCGCGATCAGCGGGATCACGAAGGTCTCCTCTCCGATCTTCAGCAGCTGGCCATCCATGATCGACAGCGTCAGCGGCAGGCGGATGGTCAGGCGCGAACCCTTGCCGGGTTCCGACTCCAGCTCGACGTTGCCACCCAGGCCGCGGATGTTTTTCTTGACCACATCCATGCCGACGCCGCGGCCGGACAGGTCGCTAACCTGGTCGGCCGTGGACAGGCCGGGTTCGAAGATCAACTGCAGGATCTCGTGGCGGTCCGGGTGCTGGTTGGGTCCAACGAGGCCGGCATCGCGGGCCTTGGCGAGGATGCGGTCGGCATCCATGCCCTTGCCGTCGTCGCGGATCTCGATGACCACGTTGCCACCCCGGTGGAAGGCTTCCAGGGTGACCTGGCCGGTCTCCGGCTTGCCGGCCGCCGCGCGTTCTTCGGGCATTTCAATGCCGTGGTCCACTGCGTTGCGCACCAGGTGCACCAGCGGGTCGCCCAGGTGTTCCATCACGGTCTTGTCGACCTCGGTGTATTCGCCTTTCAGGGTGAGCTCGATCTGCTTGCCCAGCTGCCCGGAGATGTCGTGCACCAGCCGCGGGAATCGGTTGAAGACCTGCGCGATCGGCACCATGCGGATGCTCATCACGCTTTCCTGCAGCTCGCGGGTATTGCGTTCCAGTTCGCCCAATCCGGTGCGCAGGCGCTCGATCTGCGCCTCCATCTGCGACGGGTCTTCCTCGAGTTGTTCGCTGATATCGGTCAGCATCGACTGGGTGATCACCAGTTCGCCCACCATGTCGATCAGGGCGTCGATCTTGCCGGCGTTCACCCGCATGGAGCTGGATTCCGCCCCACGGTTACCGCTACCGCCGCGCGCAGCGGGGGCCGCCGGCGGACGGTCGGTGGTCGCGTCCGTTTCTGTCGCATCGGGCGTCAGCAGGGGCGCTTCAGGGGTCGGCTCGCTGGCCGCGCCGAGGGGTTCAATCAGGAGATCGCACTCGTCCTCGACCCACTCGAAGACCTCCTGGATCTGATCGCGGCTGGCATCGCCTTCCAGCTCCAGGGTCCAGGCGAGGTGGCAGTCCTCCGGGTCGAAGGCATCCGCGTGGTCCGGCAGGCGATCGGTCTCGCAGTGCACGCTGAGCGTGCCGAGTTCCTCCAGCACCTCGAACATGCGCAGGGGGTCGTTGCCGGTGCGCATCAGGTCCGCGTAGGGCTGGAAATGAATCCGCCAGCCACGCGGGCCAGTACGGTTCCCGTCGGCGGGGGCATCGGTGCCGCCAGAGTCTGCGGCCCCACGGTTGTCCGCCGGGCTGCTCGCGGGCGCGGCATCCCCCAGATGGGCCTCGATCAGGGCGCGCACTTCGGCCACCTCGGCGGGGTCGGCCTCGCCGCCATCGCGGGCGGCATGCAATTGCGCACGCAGAGTATCCACCGCACGCAGGAGGAGGTTCACCGTTTCCGGGGCCGCCTCCTGCTCGCCGTTGCGCATGCGGTCCAGCAGGGTCTCCACACCATGGGTGAACCCGGAGATCGCGCCGAACCCGAAGGTCCCGGCTCCGCCCTTGATCGAGTGGGCGCAGCGGAAGATCGTGTTCAGCGTCTCCGGATCGCCGCCGTCCAGCGCCAGGAGTTCGGTTTCCATGCGCTCCAGCCCCTCGAAGCTCTCCTCGAGAAAGGCATCGATGAACTGGGTCATGTCGATCGACATGACTAGCGCAGCACCCGGTTGACGGTGTTCATCAGCTGATCGGGGTCAAACGGCTTCACCAGCCAGCCGGTCGCGCCGGCGGCCTTGCCTTCCTGTTTCTTCTCCGGCCCGGCCTCGGTGGTGAGCACCAGGATGGGGGTGAACTTGTAGTCGCCCAGCTTGCGCAGCTCGCGGGTCAGCTGCAGGCCGTCCATGGCGGGCATATTCACGTCCGTGATCACCAGATCCGCCTTGGCGCCCTGGGCCTTGCTCAGGCCATCCTTGCCGTCGCGGCCCTCGACGACCTCGTGCCCGGCCTGCTTGAGGGTGAATGCGACCATCTGGCGCATCGAGGCGGAATCGTCCACCACCAGAACCTTAGCCATTGATGTCTCCTGAATCCTTGTCGTCGTGTTGTGCGGCGCTCGACCCAAAACCGTCTTCGGGTGCGCCCAGTGCCTGCAGGGCCTGGGCCAGAACCGCGCTGGTCCCGATGAGCGAACAGCCCTGCGCCTTGCGGGCGGCCGAATGGCGGGCCATCAGCAGGACCTGCACGCCGGCGGCGTCCACATCATTCACAGCCGCCGAATCCAGCTGCAGGTCTTCGCCGACATCCAGTGCCGCGCGCAGTACTTGCCAGCATTCGGCTGCGGTATCGATGCGCAGGCGTTTCGGCAACGCAATGGGGGTCATCTGCAGTACCCTTTCATGAACTCGGTCACACTGTACAGGTGTTGTACAGTATTGTTCCAGTTCTTTGTAAAAATCTTGTACGGCTGGAAGCATTAAACCTTGAGACACGTTTCACCCCGGCCGCCCGATCAATGGCTGGATCTTCGGCCCGGCAGTGTGAGGAGATGGCCGCTTTCATCCCCGGAAACTCGTTCGTTCATGCGTGATCTGATCTCAGGGAGCCACTGACATGGAGGCCCGTACGCTCTACCGGTTGTCTGCCGATAATGCTGGCTGGCAGGCGGCTGCGAACTGGCTGCGGGCTGCTGCGGCGCAGGGGCCGGTGCTGTGGGTGGGGCGTTCGCCGCCCGGCGGGGTGCCGCATGTGGCGCCGGCGCAGGCTGGGCATTGGCTGGGGCACGAGGTACAGGCCCTGGTATTCGAGGCCCGGCAATCGCTCGCGGTGGATGCCCTGGTCACGGTCGCAGGCCTGCTGGTCGGCGGTGGCACCCTGGTCATCCTCGACGGCACCGGCGGAGACGGGGCGTTTGCCCGCCGCTGGCAGGCGGCGCTGGCCGAGCCGTGGGTGCGGACGGTGGAGCCACCGTCGGTGGATCGACGGCCCGGAATCAGGCCGAGGGCGGCGGGCCCGTTTGCGTGGACGCCGGATCAGGCCGTCGCGCTGGGGCATTTGGCGGGACTCGCGCCGGGCGCATGTGTGGCGTTGACCGCCCCGCGTGGCCGCGGCAAGTCGACCCTGCTGGGCGAGTTCCTGGGCACGGCACTGCAGCGCGGCGAATCCACGATCACGCTGACGGCGCCGGGACCACGGGCCGTGGACGCATTGCTGGCGCGCGCCCGACATTGGACGCACGCGCCGGAATGGCACTACCGGGCCCCGGACGTTTTGCTGGAACACGCGGAACCGCTGGATACCTTGATCATCGACGAGGCTGCGAGCATGCCGGTCGAGCGCCTGCTCCAGTTGGCCCGGCTGGCACGGCGCCTGGTGCTGGCGACCACGACCGGCGGCTTCGAGGGGAGTGGACAGGGCTTTCGGCTGCGTGCGCTGCCGGCCCTGGAGGGGGCGGGCTTTTGCGTGCGGCTACAGACCCTGGATACACCGGTCCGCTGGGCCCGGGGCGATCCGCTCGAGGACTGGATGAATCGGCTGTTCCTGCTGGAGGCGGCGAGTCGCCCCCCGGTCTCCCAGGCCGTGCGGCTGCGCTGGAGCACGGGCACGGCGCTCGCGGACACGCCGCAAACCCTGGAGGCAGTAATGGGCCTGCTGGCAGATGCCCATTACCGCACACGGCCCTCCGATCTGGCGCGCTGGCTGGATGATGCGGGTGTTCACCTGTTGCTGCTGGAAGGGGCGGCGGATGGCGCCCTGTTCGGGGTGGTTCTGATCCAGGAAGAGGGCGAACTGGAACGCGGGATAGCCGAAGCGGTTTGGTCGGGCGAACGGCGCCCGCAGGGGCATTTCCTGCCGTGCACCGTTGCGGCCCGGGGTGACTTCGACCTGGCGGGGGAGGGCGCGTGGCGCATTCAGCGCATTGCGGTGCATCCGCATTGGCAGGGGCTGGGCCTGGGGAGTCGTCTGTTGCGTGCGGTCGCGGACCGGGCTGGTGCCAAGGGGGTGGCGCTGATTGGCGCGAGTTTCGGGCTGCAACCTGTGTTGCTGCACCTTTGGCTGCGCGCGGGTTATGGCCTGGTGCGAGTCGGCATCCAGCCGGATGCGGCCAGTGGCCAGGTGAGCGGCGTGGTCCTGCGTGCGACCGCGCCCCGATTGCAGCCCCGGCTGCAACAAGCATTGGCGGCCTTTCGGCGCGACTGGCCGGCCTGGCATCCACGGTTCCTGCCGGACACGACCGCGGCCATGGTGAGCGAAGTCCTTGGGGATCAGGATGCGGAGGGAGATTGTCCCTTGCCGCCGGTTGACCCGGTGGCGGATCTGAAGGAGGTCCGAGCCTTTTCCCAGCGGGCGCGGCCCCTGGAGTGGGCGCTTCCCGCGTTGCTGCGGCAGTTGGCGGTGGCGCCGCCGGACGAGCCGGAAGGTCAGCTGCTCGAGGCGAGCCTGGCGCAGCCCATCGACTGGGACCGACTGGCACGCGAGCTGGAGGTTTCCGGGCGGCGCGGCGTCACCCGAAGGTTGCGTCGCGCCGCCCGGAACTGGCTGGAGGCCCGGAGCCTGTAACCCGCCCGGTCAGAGCCGGAACTGGGCCAGTGCCTGCTGGATCTCCTTCTCTACCTGCTTGAGCTCGTCGGAGGCGGCGCTGACGCGGTCGGCGGTATTAGCCGACTGATCCGCCTCGTCGGAGATCTGCACGATGTTGCGGTTGATGTCCTCGACTACCGTGCTCTGTTCGCGCGAGGCGACCGCGATCTGCTCGGTCATCTCCACGATCGTGGTCACCGACTGGCGGATCTGTTGCAGGGCACCGTTCACCTCGGAGGTGTGCTCCATGGTGGCCTCGGCCTCTTCCTGGCCGTGCTGCATGGCCTTCACCGCGCTGGTGGTGGCGGACTGCAGGCGCGCGATCATGGTCTCGATCTCGTCGGTGGATTCCTGCGTACGGGTCGCCAGCTTGCGTACCTCGTCGGCCACCACCGCGAAGCCGCGGCCGTGTTCACCGGCGCGGGCGGCCTCGATGGCCGCGTTCAGGGCCAGCAGGTTGGTCTGTTCGGCCACGCCGCGGATCACCTCGAGGATGGTCCCGATCTGCTTCGAGTCCTCGCCCAGCTTGGCCACGGTGTCGGCCGCCTGTTCGACCGTCCCGAGCAGCGAGGCCATGGACTCGATGTTCTTGCTCATCACCTCGGAGCCGTTGTTCACTGCATTCCCGGCCTCCTGGCCCGCCTGGGAGGTCGCATCGGTGTTGCGGGCGATCTCCTCGGCGCTGCTTTGCAGTTCGTTGATCGCGGTGGCGACGCGGTCGGTCTCGTCGCGCTGGCGCGAGACGGCCTCGCGGGCCTGGTAGGCCTCCTGGTTCAGGTTCTCGGTGGCGCGATTCAGCGTCTCGGTGCCGCCGCGGGCATTGCCGATGGCCTGGGCGATCTTGTCGGTGAAGCGGTTGAAGGCCCGGCCCAGCTGTGCGGTTTCGATCAGGCCGTTCTCGTCCAGGCGGCGGCTCAGGTCGCCGTCGCCGTCCGCGATCTCCTCGAGTGCCGCGGTCGAGTGGGCCAGGGCGCGCCGGACCACCAGGATGATGAACACCGCGCCGGCCAAGCCCAGAATCACGCCAATCAGGGCCAGTACGCCCTGGGTGGTCTGGGTCGCGCGCATGTCGGCGGTCAGGGCGGCGGCGCTGCGCTCGGCGCGATTGGTAATCCGCTCGCTGAGTCCCTGCAGGTGGTCACGCGCCTCGATTAGCACGGGCCCGATCTCGGTACGGATCAGGTAGGCGTCTTGCAGCGCCTGTTCGCTGCCGTGGATCTCGATCAGGTCATCCAGCGCCGTGTTCTGGGTGTCCAGCGCCCCCTGAAAGTCCTCCAGCGCGATCTGCTGTTCGAAGTCCAGCTCGTCGAACTGGTCCATCAGCTGTGCGGTGATGTCGTTGGTGCGAGTCGCGAACAGTCGGACATTCTCGCGGAAGGCATCGTCACGGAAGGCGATAAAACCGCGCAGGTTCGAGGTGACCTGCACCACCGACATGCGCAGGTCATGCAGGGTGTCGAGACGATCCCAGGACCGCTGGAAGCGCGGGAGGCCCATCTCGGCGCTGATCATCATGTTGGTCTGCTGGGTCATCTCGCGGCTGGCAGGGTTGGCCCGGGCATTGGCGATTCCCAGCGCCGGCATGTTTTCGGCGGCGTTTTCGGCAACCTCGATCAGTCGGTCCTCGAAGCTGGCGAACTGGTTGACCAGGCGGCGGACCTCGGTTGCGCTGGCGGACAGTTCCTCGTCGGCAGCGATCACCGGGTTGTCGTTCAGGGCGCGGGTTGCGCCATCGAGGTCACGCATCGCGTTTTGCCACGCGTCGCGGTGGGACTGCTCCTCGCTCATCAGGTAGAACCCGAGAAACGCAGCGCTCTCCTGCAGCAATTGCTCGACGTCATTGACCCGGGCTACCGCCGGGTAGTCGGCCTGGGTGAGCTGTTCAACCCCTTGGCTGCCCGTACTCATCGCGCGCAGGGCCAGCAGGGAGTTGATGATCAGGATGGCGACCACCAGGCCAAAGCCGGCAATCAGTAGCCCCCGAATGGAGAGTTTGTCCAGCATGCGATGACTCCTTCTGGGCGCCTTGTGTCCGGCGCTTCACGAACCGGCCGCGGCCATTACGACCGCGGACTCGAAAGGTGGTGATTCAACCCCTGTTACGGCCGGCCGCGCTCAGAGTTGAGCCGGTTATTCAGGGAGTCGCCGGAGGATAGACGTGCCGGGGCTTAGTCGGATTCCAGCTGTTCCCAGCGCTCGTAGCAGAGGGCCAGTTCTGACTCGACGGCTTCGAGCCGCGCCTGCAGTTCGCGCATGCGGTCACCGTCGCGCAGGGCATCCGGCTCGGTCATGGCCGTGGTCAGGCTTTGCTGTTCCTGTTCCAGGGCCTCGATCTGTGCCGGCAGGGCCTCCAGTTCGCGCGCGGTCTTGTAGGACCGTTTGCGTGGGGTCGTCGGTGCCGGCTCGGGTGCGGGCGCCGCGGGTTTCGCCGCGGGCTCGGCCTTCGCGGTCGCTCCGGACTCGCCCTCCAGCAGGCGCCGGGTGACCCGTTCGGGCAGGTCGGACCAGCCGCCGACGAACTCCTCGACCGCGCCATCGCCCGGCAGGACCAGGGTGGAGGTCGCGACGTTGTCGAGGAAAGAGCGGTCGTGACTGACCACGATAACGGTGCCGGTGTACTCGATCAGCAGCTGCTCCAGCAGCTCCAGCGTCTCCACGTCCAGGTCGTTGGTCGGCTCGTCGAGCACCAGCAGGTTCGCCGGGCGCAGGAACAGCTTCGCCAGCAGCAGGCGGTTGCGCTCGCCCCCGGACAGCGCCGATACCGGCTGGCGGGCACGCGCGGGCGGGAACAGGAAGTCTTCCAGATAGGACAGGATGTGGCGGCTCTCGCCGTTGACCATGACCCGGTCGCGGCCCTCGCCGACCGCATCCTGAACCGTGGTCGCCTCGTCCAGACGGGCACGGGCCTGATCGAAGTAGGCGATCTCCAGCTGGGTGCCCAGCTTGACGCTGCCTGCGAGCGGCTCCATCTGGCCCAGGAGTCCGCGCAGCAGGGTGGTCTTGCCGGCCCCGTTGGGTCCGACGATGCCCAGGGCATCCCCGCGCTGCAGCAGCAGGTTCACGTCGCGCACGATGGGCGTGTCGTAGCCGAAATCGGCGTGTTCCGCCTCGATCACCAGGCGTCCGGAGCGCTGCTCCGGACTCAGCTTCATCTTTACCTGGCCGCCGCGTTCACGGCGTTCGGCACGCTTGCGACGCAATGCCTGGAGTGCCCGCACGCGGCCTTCGTTGCGGGTGCGTCGCGCCTTGATGCCCTGGCGCACCCAGACCTCCTCCTGGGCCAGCTTGCGGTCGAACTCCGCGCGCTGGGTCGCCTCCGTTTCCAGCCTTTCGGCCTGGCGCTCGCGGAAGGCCTCGATGGATGGTGGGTGCTCGTACAGATGCCCGCGGTCCAGCTCCAGGATGCGCGTGGCCACGCTCTCCATGAACTGGCGATCATGGCTGATGAACACCACGGTCAGTCCGCTCTCGATCAGGAACTGTTCCAGCCAGCGGATCGCGGCCACGTCCAGGTGGTTGGTGGGTTCGTCGAGCAGCAGCAATTGCGGGCGTTGCACCAGCTCGCGCGCCAGCCACACCCGTCGCTTCAGCCCGCCCGACAGCGCGGCGAACTGCGCCTCGGGATCCAGGCTCAGGTGCGAAATCGTGGTCTCTACCCGGTTCTGCAGGCTCCAGCCGTCGATGGCGTCGAGTTTCGATTGCACCGGCCCCATCTTGTCCAGGGCGTCCATGTCACCCGATGCAGCGGCCTGGCTCAGGTGGTGGAAGCGTTCCAGCAACCGGCCGGCCTCGCCGAGGCCCTCGGCGACCACGTCAAAGACCGTCCCTTCGATTCCGGGCGGTAGTTCCTGGGTCAGGTAGGCGGTGGTCAGGCCATCCTGGCGGGTCAGTTCGCCGGAATCGGCCTGGGCTTCGCCGGTGATGACCTTGAGCAGGGTGGACTTGCCCTCGCCGTTGCGCCCGGCGATCGCGACGCGTTCGCCGGGCTCCAGGCTCATGTTGACGCCATCGAGCAGGGAGGCCATGCCGTAGGCCAGGTGGATGTTGCGCAGGGTGAGAAGTGCCATTCGAATTCCGGTCGCGAGCAAGTGTTGTTGCGGGCGTCAAGACTATCACCTTGGCGTGCCGTAGCGCGCACCGTGAGGCCTTTCAGGCTCGCCATCCCGGAGCGCGAATTGCGTTCTTTCTACTGCCTGCCGGGAGAGGCCGGGCCTGGTTCGCCATCTGGTGTTTACGGTGCTTTCGTCCGGCCGCCTGCCAGGCGCTGACTCGCCAGCGCGCCGCGAGGTACTTCTTTTCTCGTGCAAAGAAGTACCCACGAAACACGCCCGACTGCCGCGACCCCGGCCCGCTGCGCGGGCCGGGGTTTCCCTCGCTCCGAGGCTTTTCGCGGGCGGCGCTGAACTCGCTGCGCCTTCGGCTCCGCTCAGACATCCAGCGCCTTGAATCCCGCGAAAAGCCTCTCCACTCGGCGCGACGACAACGGGGAGGCAGGTCCAAACAACGGCTATCCCAGCGTTCCTGCCGGTGGATGATGGCTAGGTCTTCGAGCATCTTTGGCACGCTCGGCCTGCGGCCATGGCGTGCCGCGCCCGCGAAGCGGGCGCCGGGGGGGCGTAGGATGTGATGAGCGCAGCGAATCGCATCGGGATTTCGCGCGGCGTGGGAAACGGTGCGTTTCGCTGCGCTCAACCGCACCCTACGGGGTGCGGGCTGGTTGCTGGTGTCTGGATACCGCCTGTTTTGGCCTTCTTCTCCCGTATGGAGCCCCTCGCGGAGGGCGTGATGGGCCGGGAGAAGGCGCTGGATGTCTGAGCGAAGCGCAGCGTAGCGAGTTCAGCGCCGCCGGCCCAGCGCGTCCGGAGCGAGGTTCCCGGGCGAAATCCGGGTGCCCTTCTTTGGGTACTTTCTTGGGCAAGCAAGAAAGTCCCTCGGGGCGCGCTGGCGAGTCAGCGCTCGGCAGGCGGCGGACCGGAGGCACGTAAACACCAGAGGAAGAACCGGGGCCAGCCACAACTAGGCAGGCGGCGGGCCAAGGGCACCGTAAACACCGACGACGAACAGCGGCCAGTCGGCGAGAAAGAGGCGGGCGTCAGGCTTCGCCCATGAGCCAGGCGCTCACGGCGCCGGCGAGGCTCATCAGCGCGAGCACGAAGATGGCGACGTCGGTGCCGGCCAGCTGGGCCAGCAGCCCGAACAGGCCGCCGATCAGTAGCAGGCCGCCGATGACGGTGTTGCTGACGGCGGTGAACGCGGCGCGCGTTTCCTGGGTTGCCATGTCGACCAGGTACGTCTTGCGGCCCAGACGCACGCCGGCATGGCTGACCCCGAGCAGGAAAAACAGGGTCGCATAGACCCAGCCGCCGGGAACCAGCGCATGGTCGGTGCCGACGGGCGCGAGCCAGACGCTCAGGGCGACCGCGATGCCGAGGCCGGCTGCAAGGAGTCCCGAGAGGATCAGGACCCAGCGGGCGGAGCGGTCGGACAGCCGGCCCCAGACCGGGGCGCTGACGGCCGAGGCCAGGCCGCTGGCGAGGATCAGCAGGCCCAGGGTGCCCAGATCACCGGCGGTCGCGTCCTCCGCGAGCAGGACGTAGAAGGGCAGTGCCAGGGCCGTGCTCATCAGCAGCGCGCGGGTCAGGACGAAGTGACCGAAGGCGCGGTCGGTCCACAGCAGGCGCATCGACTTGATGGCTTCGGTGACGGCGTTGCCGCCACCCTCGGTGGCACCCGGATCCTCGCGCAGCCGGGTGAAGGTCGCGGCGGCGACCCACCAGGCCCCGGCCGAGGCGGCCAGCAGGGCCACGAACACGCCAATGCCGGCCTCTTCCAGGTTCGCGAGAGTGAGGTAGATGCCCAGCCCCAGGGTGAAGAACCCGGCCAGCGACGCGGCGTAGCCCATCACCGTGCCGCGGCGATGCTTGGCGATGGTCTTGCCCAGCACATCCTTGGCCGCGACCGAGTTGATCCCGCGCGAAAGCGCAAAGACCACCAGTAGCCCGAGAATGGCCCAGCCGGCGGCTGCACCCTCCAGGGTCAGCGCGACCACGGCCATGCCGGCCACCGCGAGCCCGGAGAGCAGGCTGCCGAGGATCCAGAAGCCCTTGCGGATGGCCCGCCGCCGGATGGCGGCGGCCACGAACAACTGCGGCAGCAGCGAGCCGGACTCGCGGATCGGGACCAGGAAGCCGGCGAAGGCGGCCGGGGCCCCCAGGGCGCCCAATAGCCAGGCGAGGACCAGGCGGGCCGAGGCCAGCTCGTCGCCGATCTTGCTCAGGGTGTTGGAGACCAGGTGGACGAAAAAGTTAGTCGGCTGGGCGTTGCAGGCGTTTTCCGGGATGTCCTTGCAGACGCGGGCGTCCTCGTCCCCGGCGATGGTCTCGTACAGGGAGATCAGCGGGCGCGGCAGCTTGTCCGGGTCATGTTCGGCCATGGAGTCCTTCCGTTGCGGTGCCCCCCGGTCATTGCGAGGAGCCGAAGGCGACGTGGCAACCTCCCGAAGTTGGCAACGCGCCAGGTCCCGGTGGCTCCGGTGGGAGATTGCCGCGTCGCTGCGCTCCTCGCAATGACGGCGGCTGACTAACGCCGTCCGGCCAAGGGGTCGCTCGGATCGACGCTGTCGCGGAACGGCTTGCGCCGGTCGAGGTTGGTCAGCTGATAAACGTTGCCCAGCCAGTTGTTGATCACCGCCAGCGCGGTGTCGTGCCAGGTGTTGTCCAGGCGGTCCAGCAGCAGCGCCTCGGGCAGCGCTGGGATCTCGGTGCAGTGCTCCAGCGCGGCCTCGACCTGCTCGCGATGCTCGCCGAGGATCGCGGCGGCCTGCGGCATCAGGTAGTTCTCCGGTAGCGGCGGGTAGGCGTCGCGTTCGCCCTGGATGTAGCGCACGACCTCGCGCTTGTATTCCTTGAGCAGGCTGATGGAGTCGTACTCCGGGTGGCCCTGGAAGAAGACCATGCGGAAGCCGTCCGGCGAGGCACCCAGGTGGATCCCGGACTGCTCGCTCTCCACCAGTACGCGCAGGCCGTGGCGTTCGAATTGCTCGCGCGAGACATCGTTGTAGCGCGAGTGCGGCACATCGAAGCGGGTGTTGACGCCGGTGACCAGCGGGTGCCCGCGGTCCACCACCCGGTGCGGGAACACGCCCCACAGCTTCTCGCCCATGTGCACGCGGCGCTCGCCGTAGCGTGCCTGCAGCACGGCGTGGGTGGCGAGGCAGGAGCAAAGCGTCGAGGTCACGTTTTCCCAGGCCCAGTCCACCACCTCGGCCAGCGGCTCCCAGAATGGCTCCAGTGCCAGGTCCGGCTGGGTGACGTTGGCCCCGGTGATGATCAGCGCGTCGAGACCCTCTTTCTTCAGGTCCTCGAAGTCCTCGTAGTACTGCTTGATGTGATCGCGCCCCTTCGGCCCGCGCTTGAGCTGCGGCAGGGTGAACGGGTGGATATAGAACTGTGCGATCTGGTTGCTCTCGCCGATCAGGCGAAAGAACTGACGTTCGGTGGCCGACAGGGCGGCGTCCGGCATCATGTTCAGCAGCCCGATGTGCAGCGCACGGATCTCCTGCTGCTGCGCGAAGTCGCTGGGCAGTACGGTCTCGCCCTCGCTCTTCAGACGGGCAAAGGTGGGCAGATCGGAATAGGCGACAAGTGGCATTAGAGGCGAGCCTCCCGTTCCAGGGCCATGCAGACCAGGTCATCGAAGTCGGCCGCGTTGCGTACGCGCGCCAGCTCGGTGGTGCTGATGGTGTAGCCGTGGGTCTCGGCGATCGCCTCGTAGCGCGGCAGGCGCGCGCGGAACAGGCGCGAGAAGACCCAGCGCACGAAGGCGTCCGGATCGATCTGGGCAACGTAGTCCAGCCCCTCGTCACGCATGTATTCGGCAAGCTGCTGGTCGAGGAAGGCCTCGCGGTAGTACAGCGGCTTGGGGTCGCGCTCGGCGCGCTCGATCAGCTGGCGCTCGTCTTCGTCCGTTGCCTTGATGTACAGGATCAGGGTGTGCTCGGCCAGTGTCTCGAGCACGCCGGGGCTGTCCAGTTCGCAGACCGAGCCACCGGCGTCATTGACGAAATGCGGGTAGCCGAACAGCGTTTGCGCCTTGTGGATGAAGTCCGGCACGTCGAGCATCGCCTGCACCTCGGCCTGGTGGTGCAGGGTCTGGCGGCGCTTGAATTCGGTCAGCGGCAGGCCGCCCAGCTCCGGGTTGCCGAGCTTGCCGAGGAAGCTCGCCACCGGGTGCAGGTTGTCCACGGTGATGTTGTTGATGATCTGGATCGAGTCCGAGCGCAACAGGTCGCGCAGGAACGGCACCGCCATCGCCTGGGCCTTGATGTTGTCCAGGATCGGCTCGCTCAGGTAGCGCGTGCCGATGCGGTAGTCCCCCGAATAGTGGAACCAGTCCTCGCGCCGGAGCATGTTGGACAGGCGCGTCTTGCCGACACCGGACATCCCCAGCAGGGTGATGCGGCGGTGCTCCTGGTTGCGGTATTCGTCGGGTGTCAGGCGCATGGGGACTCGATTAGCGTCGCAGGATGAACAGGATGCCGGCGATCACCGCCAGGCCGCTGATGACGTAATGGTCGTACTGGAACTGCAGCCCCAGCAGGCCGCGCAGGCCGAACAGGATCAGCCAGACGCCCAATAGAATGTTGCCGAGTATGCGCATCCCTGCGGAATCCTCCGGTTAGCGGATCAGTTGGCTCAGTTCGCGGAACTGCGGATCGGCCGCGTCGCGCAGCCATTCGAACAGCACCGATTCGTGGTTGGTAATGATGGCGCCGGCAGCGCGCAGGCGTTCCAGCCCGTTGCGTTTGCGCCCGGCGTCGCGCGAGCAGACCCCGTCCTCGACCACGAACACGGTTACGCCCGCGTCCAGCAACTCCAGCGCCGTCTGGGTCACGCAGATATGCGTCTCCGAACCGGTCAGGATGACCTGGTCGCCGCCTGTCAGGCGCGCGCGCAGGTCATCCTCGGCGCAGCAGGAGAAGGACGTCTTGTCGGTGACCGTGCCGTACCCGTCGAGCGCTTGCTGCAGAGTGGCGGTGACTTCGCCCAGGCCCTGCGGATACTGACGCGAGACCTCGATCGGGATATCCAGCTTGCGTGCGGCCTCGATCAGGCGGGCGGTATTGCGCTCGACCTCGTCCCGCGCGTCCGGCATGGCGGCCAGCAGGCGTTCCTGCAGGTCGATCAGGACCAGACGCGAGCGCGCACGCTCGCAGCGGGCTCGCGGATTGGAAGCGGCAGCGGCCATTACTCCAGCAGGCGGTTGATGGCCTCGAGATCGGTCACGCTCAGGCGGCCGGCGGCGCGCTGCAGGCGCAGCGACTCGCTGAGGAAGCCGTAGCGGGCCTCGGCGTAGTCGCGCTCGGCGCGGAAGACCTCGCGCAGGGCGAGCAGGACGTCGACCTGGGTGCGGGTGCCCACCTCGAAGCCGGCCTCGGCCGCCTCGAACGCGGACTGGGTGGAGGCCAGGGCCTGCTCCAGGGCGCGCACGCGCGAGTTGTTGGAGATCACCGACAGATAAGCGCTGCGGGTGTCCTGGGTCGTACGGCGTTCAACCAGCGACTGGCCTTCCTGCGCGGCCTGGAAATTCTCGCGCGCCTGACGGGTGAGGGCGCTGACACGACCGCCGGTGTAGAACGGGATCTCCAGCTGGATCCCGACCTGGGCTTCGGTGCCCTCGAAGAACATCGCCCCGCCGGTCGTGCCGGCATCAAGGCCGTGATAGCGGTTCTCGTTGACCGAGGCGTTCAGATTGATGCGTGGCAGGCCCTCGGCGCGCTGGCGCTGGATCTGCTCGCGCGCGCTCTCCGTGCTCAGACGCTGGGCGGCCAGTTCCAGGTTGTTCGCCAGGGCGATATCCACCCAGGCCTGCGGATCGGCCGGATCCGGCGGGGTCAGCTCGGCGTCGTCGCGCAGCATGTCGAGCTGGTCCCAGTAGGTATTGGTGATCACCGCGAGCTGTTCGCGGGTCAGGTCCAGCTGGTTCTCGGCGCTGATGCGCTCGGCCTCGGCAAGGTCGCGCTGGGCCTGGGCCTCGGTGACGTCGGTGCGTGCGACCAGGCCGACCTCAAAGCGGCGCTCGGTCTGTTCCAGCTGGCGCTCGATTGCCTCGACCTCGGCCTCGCGAAAGGCCAGGGTCTCCTGTGCGATCAGCACGTCGAAGTAGGCCTGGGAGACGCGCAGGATCAGGTCCTGACGGGCGGAATCCAGTTCCGCCTCGGCGCGGGCGATCTCGAGATCCACCTGCACAAGATCAATGTAGTTGCGGCGGTCGTAGATGCTCTGCGAGAGATTGACGCCAAAGCTGGTCTGGCGCCCGTCGTCGCTTCCGGGGCGGTTGCGGTCGTCGCGGTAGAACGCGCCGGCCTCGGCCTGCCCGGAGATCTGTGGCAGCAGGGCAGAGCGAGTGATCGGGCGATTTTCCAGCACGCCGCGGTATTCCGCCTCGGCGGTGCGCAGCTCCGCGTCTTCCGTGGCGGCGCGCTCGTAGACCTCCAGGAGGCTCGAGGCGGCGGCGGGGGCCGAGATCACAAGGACCAGCCCGGCGGTGGCGAGAAGCGACGGCAGACGGTTCATGGACGCGACTCCGGAAGGATATTAGGAAAAGCCTATCCTATCAGAGCCGGTTCGGGCATGGGACCTTCATCCCAGGTTGGCCGCGCCTGAAATGGGCCCCTCGGGTGCCGCTCAGAATTCGAAGGCGGGCTTCGGCTCGAAGCCCACCAGCGGCTTCACGCGGGTCTCGAACAGCTCCTCGTGGCGGCAGCCGTCCTCGGTGGTGCGGATGATCAGCTGGGCCTCCATGATCGGACCGTCACCGGTAATCACGAACAGTCGCCCGCCCAGGGTCAGGTAGGGCTCGAGGAAGTCGTCATATTCGGTCATGCCGCCGGTCAGGATGATTGCGTCGTAGCGCGGGCGCGGCGGGGTCCAGTCGGGCGTCACCGAGGCGGTGCGCAGTTGCGCGTTCTCGATGCCGAGATCGGTCAGGCGGTTGCGGGCGGCCAGGCGCAGCTCGTCGATGCGCTCGACGCTGTCGACCTGGGCCGCGAGATGGGACAGGCAGGCCGTGACGTAGCCGGAACCGGTGCCGATCTCCAGCACGGTTTCGGTAGGCTGCGGCGACACGGCCTGCAGCAGGCGGCCGATCACGACCGGCGGCAGGGTGTTCTCGTCGTGCCCCAGGGGGATCTCGGAATCGGCGTACGCCAGGGCCTGATAGGGCTCGGGCATGAAACGCTCGCGCGGGAGCGTTTCCATTACGTCCAGTACACGGGTGTCCAGCACGTCCCAGGGGCGGACCTGCTGTTCGACCATGTTGATCCGGGCCTTGGCGTAATCCATCGCGGTTTCCTCAGTGCGCTCGACAGCCGCGAAAGAGTACGTTCACGGGCCGAAACAGGCAAGTAGATACCGTCTTGCCCTACGGGGTGCAAGGAGTTTCATGGCGGGCTTGATACGGGGTTTGGGATTTGAGCACACCGAAGGCGATGTGCAGGAGTTTGCGCATGGCCGCCCCGATCGCCGACATCTTGGCCTTGCCGCGTGTCAGCAGACGTTGATGCTGGTGTCGCACGTCCGGGTTGTACCGGGTCGCCACCACCGCCGCCATGTAGAGCGCCTTGCGCAGTCGGCTGGAACCGATCTTCGCCAACCGCGAGGGCCGCCGGACC
>NZ_AQYF01000002.1:0-145109 GCF_000380525.1 Thioalkalivibrio sp. AKL8
AGCCGAAGGCGCAGCGAGTTCAGCGCCGCCGGCCCGAGGGCCCTGGAGCAAGGTTCCCGGGCGGAATCCGGGTGCCCTTCTTTGGGTACTTTCTTGGGCAAGCAAGAAAGTACCTCGCGGCGCGCTCGCGAGAGAGCGCCTGGCAGGCGGCCAGACGAAGGCACCGTAAACACCGAACGATGAGCCAGGGCCAGCCTAGCGGACATGCGAAAGCCGACCGCACGGAGCCTCAATGGTCAGGCGATGAGTCGGGTGGCGAGAGCGAACCACAGGGGCAGGGTGACCAACGACAGCGCCGTGGTCAGCGTGACCGCGGCCGCGTAGAGGCCGGTGTCCAGGCGGAAGCGATCGCAGAACACCAGTCCCAGGACCATCGCCGGCATCGCCGCCTCCAGCACCGATCCGACACCGGGCACACCCTCGAGGCCGGTCCACAGCACCAGCCCCAACGCGAAGATGGGGGCCAGAATCAGCTGGACCACGGCCACCACCGCCAGAGGCCGGGCATCGCGTCCACGAAAGCGATTGAATACCAGCGCCAGCCCCAGCGAGAACAGCATCAGCGGGGCCACGCTGTCCGCCAGGAAGCCGAGAAAGACGTCCAGCCAGTCGAGCAATGGGACCCCGGCGAGATTCAGCGCCACACCCACCACCGCCGCCCAGATCGACGGCACCGCCGCCAGCCCGCGCAGTGGACTCCCGCCCCCGTACAGGCGTACCGCCTCGGGATCGCCGTAGCGCCGCGCCAGCAGCACGCCCAGTGTCAGTACCAGCGGGAGGCAGGCAAACAGGTCGTACTGGATCGCCACCGCGCGGCCAGGCTCGCCGAACAGGCTGTCGAGCACCGGGAGACCGAGATAGGTGGCATTGGGCCAGGCAGCCGCCAGCAGCATCGCGCCGATCGCCGCACGCTCCGCCATGCAGACGCGACAGGCCAGCAACGTGACACCGACCATCGCCAGAACCGTGAGGCCCGCCACCAGGGCGATACGCAGGGAGTCGAGGCCCAGCGGGGCCACCCACAGCACCTGCAGGACCAGCGCCGGAAGCAACAGGTAGTAGACCAGGGTCGTAAGGACCCGGCGAGTCGTATCCGCATCCAGACCACCCGGCTGCAGGGCGCGCCAGACCACGCCCGCGACGATCAGCGCCCCCATCTGGGTCATCACGCTCAACATGGCAGGCGTCCGGCCTCGGGGTGCTGGGACATGGTGACGGCATCCTTTCGCGCATGGCGCAGGGGTTTGCGGTCATTCTACGATCCTGGCACGCGCCCCACACAAAAAAACCCGGCGGGGCGACGCCCCCGGCCGGGTTCGATCTCGCGGGTTTGGCCCGCGGGAAACCGTTGTCAGAGGCGGCTTACGCGCCCCCGGCCTGCTCCTGTTCCTGCTGCTGGCGCTCGACGTCGGCACGCACCTGCTCCATGTCCAGCTCGCGCACCTTGCCCAGCACCTCGTCCAGCTGACCGGCGGACAGCACGCCCGGCTGGGAGAACACGATGATCTGCTCGCGGAAGATCATCAGGGTCGGGATGGAACGGATCTGGAAGGCGCCGGCGATGGCCTGCTCTTCGTCGGTATTCACCTTGGCGAAGACCACGTCGGGGTGCTTGCCGGAGGCCTCCTCGAAGGTCGGGGCAAACTGCTGGCACGGGCCGCACCAGGGGGCCCAGAAGTCCATGATGACGATGTCATTCCCGGTAATGGTGGATTCGAAGGTGTCCTGCGTGAGTTCCTGAACGGCCATGATGGCGGGCTCCGGTTAAAAATGTCCCCGAACCTTACCAGCCTCCGCGGCCGCTTTCAGGATTTCGATGCTGCGAGCATGGCCGCTCGCAGGCGTTCCAGACGCTCGATCGGGTCGTCCGCCTCCAGCAATTGCTGCTTGATTTCGAGGTCGATCGGGAGCAGTTCGGTCAGCCGCGCGGCAACCCAGGTCGAGTCGTCGAAGCGCCGTTCCAGGTGCGACCAGGGCGTACCCAGCTGGTCCAGCAAGCGCTCCAGCAGATCGGCCAGCGAGGCATAATCCACCGGCAGACTCACCTCGGGATACTCCGGCAAGGGCTCCACATCACCCAGCCACAGACCGTCATCGGCGTGCCGGGCATTGTGGATGACCCGCCGGCCCTCGCCCTTGACCAGGATCCCCAGCAACCCGTCGGGGCGCTGGTCCCAGTCCACGATGACCGCCTCGGTGCCGACACTGTAGAAACCCGCTGAGGGATCCGTCTCGGACGGGAGTTCACCGGATTCGCGTTCCGGTTCGGTCGCCACGATGACGAAGCGACCATCGCTGCGCAGGCAGCGCCGCACCATGTCCAGATAGCGGGTCTCGAAGATCCGCAGCGGCAGCAACCCCTCGGGGAACAACACCGTGTTCAGCGGAAACAGCGGCAGCGTGGTCATGCATCCTCTCCCGGCTCCGGGGCCGCGCCCCAGCGCGGCACCAGGGCGTGCTCGACGTCGAGGTGATCCAGCACCCGCGCCACCATGAAGTCGATCAGGTCATCGATGGACTGCGGACGGTGATAGAAGGCCGGATTGGCCGGCATCACCACCGCACCCATGCGCGCCAGACGCAGCATGTTCTCCAGGTGGATCTCGGAGAACGGCGTCTCGCGCACCACCAGCAGGAGCTTGCGCCGCTCCTTGAGCACCACGTCGGCGGCACGCTCGATCAGCCCGCGCGAGGCACCGGTCGCGATGGCCGACACGGTGGCGGTGGTGCAGGGGCAGACCACCATGGCCTCCGGCACGGCCGAGCCACTGGCGACCGGGGCGGTCCATTGCTCGGGCCCGTAACAGTGGATCTGATCGGGGGCCGCCTGATAGCGGTCGGCGAAGTAGCGCGCAATCTCCACCGGGCGGCCGGGCAAATTCAGGTCCGTTTCCAGCCCGAGGACGACCTGGGCCGGCTTCGACAGCATCAGGTGCACCTGGACGCCGGACTCGACCAGGCACTGCAACAGGCGCAAACCATAGGGCGCACCGGAGGCGCCGGTCAGGGCCAGAGAGATGCTGCGCGGGCGTTCGGTCATGCGGGCGTCCCCTGCAGGGCGTCAATCAGGCGCAGGTGCAACCCGTCGAAGCCTCCGTTGCTCATGATCACCAGCGTATCGCCGGATCGAACGGTGGCAAGAATCCCCTGCAGCAGGGATTCGATATCGCGCGCCACGGACAGGTGCTCGCCGAGTTGCTGTTGCAGGCCCTCGGTGGACCAGTCGATCTCCGGGGCATGGTACAGATGCACTGCGTCGGCCTGCGCAAGCGCCGTACCCAGGGCCTCGGCGTGCACCCCCATGCGCATCGTGTTGGAACGCGGCTCGAGGATCGCCACCAGACGCCCACCCGGCGCCACCTGTCCGCGCAGCCCTTCGAGGGTCAGGCGGATCGCCGTGGGGTGGTGGGCGAAGTCGTCGATCACCCGGATGCCGTCGATCTCGGCACGCAGCTCCTGACGCCGACGAACGCCGCGAAACGCCGGCATGGCGGCCAGGCCCGTAGCCAGCGGAACGCCGGCATGCCGAGCGGCGGCCAGGGCCGCCAGGGCATTCGCCAGGTTGTGACGCCCGGTCAGCGACCATTCCACCCGCCCCTGTGCCACGCCATCGGCCAGCACCTCGAAGACCGAGGCCTCGGGGTTCAGGGCGCGCGCGGCCAGCGCGGGGGTCGCATTTCCAGTGTCGCCTTCAGGGTCGGTCGCGAGGCGCTCCACCGGCGTCCAGCACCCCATCTCCAGCACCCTCTCCAGTGCGGCATCACCGGCCGGCATCAGGATACGCCCCTGCCCCGGCACCGTACGCACCAGGTGATGGAACTGGCGCTCGATCGCGGACAGGTCGGGGTAGATGTCGGCGTGGTCGAATTCGAGATTATTCAGGACCAGGGTGCGCGGGCGGTAATGGACGAACTTGGCGCGCTTGTCGAAGAACGCGCTGTCGTATTCGTCGGCCTCGATCACGAAAAACGGGGCATCCCCCAGGCGCGCACTGACCCCGAAATTGCCGGGGACCCCGCCGATCAGAAAGCCGGGGCTCATCCCCGCGTATTCAAGAATCCAGGCGAGCATGCTGGCGGTCGTGGTCTTGCCATGGGTACCGGCCACCGCCAGCACCCAGCGATCACGAAGGATGTGTTCGGCCAGCCACTGCGGGCCCGAGGTGTAGTCCAGCCCGCGATCCAGCAGGGCCTCGACGACGGGCATGCCGCGGCGCATTACATTACCGACCACGACGGGCCCCGCGTCGGGCAGCGTGCCGGGGTCGTAGCCCTCGTGGTAGGCAATCCCGGCCTGTTCCAGCTGATCGCTCATGGGCGGGTACAGCTTCTGGTCGGAACCCGTGACCGCATACCCCTGCGCGCGCGCCAACTGGGCCAGCCCGCCCATGAAGGTCCCGCCAATCCCGAGGACGTGGAGCTGCCCGCCGGTCACTGGAACAACCCGATCGCGGTCTGGGTGGCCACGCTGGAGACCACGATATAGCCAAGTGCGGTCAGCATTCCCACCAGACGCGAACCCAACCCCAGCGCCTGCTGCAGGATGTGACCAAAAACGAGCAGCAACCAGGCCAGGAGCACCAGCATCCCGAACACGACCCCGGTGGCGACCTCCTCCGGCTCGCGCGCCGGATCGGGTCCGCCCGCCAGCACCATCAGAAACGCCATCAACAAGCCCAGGACCGCGCCGGTCCCCGCCATCGCGGTGAAGGTCTGGCGCCAGCGATCCGATACGCCCTGCATGCTCAGCAGGATGGCGACAAAGGCATACAGGACCACCAGGTCCATCACGTTCAGTGCCAGCGCCTGGCCGAAGCCGTACAACGGGATCCCGATCACCATGCCGGCGATCAGGGCGATGCCGACCCAGAAGATCAGCGTGCCGTTATCCGCCGGCAAGTCCTGCGGCCCGGCGCGCAGGCGCAGGATGTTCAGCATCGCGGCAAGGCCGTTCAACGTTCGCTCTCCTCGGCCTCCATGGCCTCCAGCGCCTCGAGCTCATCCAGTTCGTCCAGCATGGCATCGGCCTCGCCATCCGGCGTGCCGCCCCGCACCAGGAAGTCCCGGCGCTGCAGGTAACCCTGGCGCATCGCGATGTAGGGGTCGTCGGACAGTTGCGCCAGCATGCGTTCGGTCGGGATCAAGCCGGCGCGCATGTCGACCACGTCCAGTGCGATCAGGCCGATCCACCACCCGGTGTGATCGTCGCGCAGGTTGGTGTGATAGAGCGGGCTGGTGTAGCCATCCACCAGCCGCGCCGGGGCATCCCGTGCCGTGCTCGGTCCGAGGAAGGGCAGCTGGAGGTAGGGGCCTCGCGCCACGCCCCAGGCGCCCAGTGTCTGGCCGAAGTCCTCGTTGTTCTTGTCCAGCCCCATGGGCGAGGCGACGTCGATCAGCCCGAACAGTCCGAAGGTCGAATTGAACATGATTCGCCCGGTATCCGAGGCGGCGTTTTCCAGGTTGCCCTGCAACAGGTTGTTGAACAGGACCGTGAAGTCATTGAGGTTGGAAAAGAAGTTGCCCACCCCGGTCTGCACCGGTTGCGGCAGGCGCTGGTACTGCACTGCGGCCGGGCGCAGCAGCGACTCGTCGAAGTCCTGATTGATCTCGAACACCGCCCGGTTGTAGGACTCCCAGGGATCATCGGGGTGGCGGTCCTCGCTGGGCACCGTCGCGCAACCGGCCAGGCCAAGGAACATCAGGGCCAGCAGGCCCGGGCGCAAACAGGAGACAACAGACATGTGATTCCTTAACTTTTCGATCCGGCGCCGAGCCGGTTACGCTCAGGCCCCGGTGATCGGGTAGATGTCCGCCTTGCGGGCAACCCCGACCTGACCACGGCCCTGATCCTTGGCTTGATAACAGGCGCGATCCGCGGCGACAAAGGCCTCGTCCACCCCCGGCACGTCCGGTCCCAGCTCGACCACGCCCACCGAGGCGCCAATGGTGACTTCCCGGGCCTCCACCTGCAACGGCCGGTCGGCGAGGGCCGAGCAGATCCGCTGACCAAGGATACGCCCATACTCCGCGTTCGTATCGCGCGCGATCACGGCGAATTCGTCACCCCCAATCCGCGCCACGGCATCGTGACCACGGGTAAGCTGGCGCAGCACATGAGCGACCTGGCGCAGCAGTTCGTCGCCGACCCGATGGCCATGGTGGTCGTTCACGTCCTTGAAGTAGTCGAGGTCCACCAGCAGCAGGCTGGCCACCGCACGGTTGTCGCGGGCGGCATGCATGGCAATCTCCAGCTCGCGCTCGAAGGCGCGCCGGTTCAACAAGCCGGTGAGGCCATCGTGGCTCGCCTCGTGCACCAGCCGATCCACCAGCCTGCGTTCCTCGGAGACATCCGTCAGCACCAGCAGGGTCCGCACGGAACTGCCGGCTACCGGGTCAAGCGCGGTACGGGCGATACGCACGATCAGTTCGTGACCGTCACGCCGGACCAGACGGGCATCCGAACGCTCGCCGAGGGCCTGGTTCAGCGCTTCGCCCCGGGCATCCGCCGGCAGCAGGGGTTGGCCGGTACCCAGTTCGCGCAAGTCGAGCAATTGATCCAGGGAACAACCCAGAACCTGGTCCCGGGTCAGCCCCGCCAGCTCGCGGGCCGCGGGGTTGACATAGGAGATCCCGCCACGCGCATCCAGGGTGATCACCGCATCCGGGATCGCGTCCATGCTGCGCTCGAGGTTGCGCCCGGAGCGGCGCACCCGGGTGTGGACCCGCGAGACATACAACAGCGCCAGCAGCGCGACCACTGCCAGCGCCGAGACCAGCCACAGGATGTTGCCACGCAGCCAGACCAGGATATCGAAGGGCTGCGGCGCATACAGGCCAACCCCCAGTTCGTACATCAGCCCGTGCACGTCCTCGTAGGACCGGGGTGCCGCCCAGCCGCCGATGCCGGCCGCCTGACTTGCCGGATGTTCCTCATCCAGCAACAGGGTCGCCAGCAGGATGGCATGCGCCAGCCCGGTATCCAGGTCACCACGCATCGCCAGCGGCCACTCGGGGTACAAACGGGTACTGGCGCGGTAAGTGAACGATGGGAAGGCGCGCTCGCCGACCACCCGGACCTGCTCCACCCGTGGATCGCCACGTGCCTCCAGGTCCTCCAGGATGCCGGTCCGGAAGGTCGCGGCATCGACCTCCCCCTGCAGCACCCAGTCGAGGCCGCGGCCGACCGGGAAGCCGGTAAATACCACCGACGCCAGATCACTCTCGACGTCCAGCCCGGCCGCCTGCAATTCGCGCCAGGTCATCCACCAGCCCCCAAAGGCATCAGGATGCACCGCGGACAAGCGCTGCCCCCGCAGGTCGTCCAGCTCCACCAGGTCATCCCGATCGGCGCGGGCGATCACGACGGCCCCGAAACGGTCCTCGTCACGGCCCACCTGACGCGGCTGCATGGTCGCGATGCGCGATATCCCGTGCTGCTGCTCCAACATCACGTAGGAACCGCTGTTGGTCAGGATCAGATCGAAGCGCTTGTCTGCTACGGCCGCCTGCAACCCGTCGTTGTCCACCGGCTCCAGCACGAAACGGGCCCCGTCGATCTGCTCTGACAGGTACTCGACGAATGGCGTCCAGCGTTGGCGTGCCACATCGTCGCCGCGGTGGGCGAGCACCCCGAGGAACAGCCGCTGCTCGTCCACCGCCGCCGTTTCCTCCGCGAACAAGGGCGCCGAGGGATACAGCAACAGACAACAGAGCAGGAGCACCGCCAGGCCACCAGACATCCACGCGATTCCCGGGCGCCGGAGCGGGGCAACCCTCAATGAGGAGCGCTGGCGGCCCGCCCCGCTCATGTCATGTCGGCTTGCGGTTGCGGCTGGCGGCGATACGCAGGCGCAGCGCGTTCAGGCGGATGAAGCCCTCGGCGTCCTTCTGGTCGTAGGCGCCGGCGTCATCCTCGAAAGTGGCGATGGCATCATCAAACAGGGTGTCCTCGGAGCGACGACCCGCGACGATCACGTTGCCCTTGTACAGGCGCAGGCGCACCTCGCCGTTGACCACGCCCTGGGTGTCGTCGATCGCGGCCTGCAGCATGCGCCGCTCCGGGCTCCACCAGTAGCCGTTGTAGATGATGCTGGCGTAGCGCGGCATCAGCTCGTCCTTCAGATGCGCGGCCTCGCGGTCCAGGGTGATGGATTCCAGCGCCCGGCGGGCACGCAAGAGGATCGTGCCACCCGGGGTCTCGTAGCAGCCGCGGGACTTCATGCCGACATAGCGGTTTTCGACAATATCCAGCCGGCCAACACCGTGGGCCCCGCCACGCTCATTGAGCTTCGCGAGCAGTTCGGCCGCGCTCAGGCGCTCGCCGTTGATCGAGACCGGATCACCCTTCTCGAAGCCGATGGCCAGGGTCTCGGATTCGTCCGGCGCGGCCTCCGGGGAGACCGACCAGCGCCACATGTCCTCCTCGGCCTCGGTCCACGGGTCCTCCAGCGGGCCACCTTCGTAGGAGATGTGCAGCAGGTTGGCGTCCATCGAATACGGCGACTTGGTGCCCTGCTTCTTGTAGTCCACCGGGATGTTGTGCTGCTCGGCGTAGGCCATCAGGCGCTCGCGCGAGTTCAGGTCCCACTCGCGCCAGGGGGCGATCACCTTGATGCCCGGCTTCAGCGCATAGGCGCCCAGCTCGAAACGCACCTGGTCGTTGCCCTTGCCGGTGGCGCCGTGGGCGATGGCATCGGCCCCGGTCTCCTCGGCGATCTCGACCAGGCGCCGTGCAATCAAGGGACGCGCGATGGAGGTACCCAGCAGGTACTCGCCCTCGTAGATCGTGTTGGCGCGGAACATCGGGAACACGTAATCGCGCACGAAGGTTTCACGCAGATCCTCGATGTAGATCTGCTTCACACCCAGGGCCTCGGCCTTGGCGCGGGCCGGCTCGACCTCCTCACCCTGACCCAGATCGGCGGTGAAGGTAATGACCTCGCAGCCGTACTGATCTTCCAACCATTTGAGGATGACCGAGGTATCCAGACCGCCGGAGTATGCAAGGACGACGCGCTTGATCGAGGAGCTCATAAGAATTTCTATCCTTTTCCTAAGGTAAAGATATAGTCGTTTTGACGGCTAGCGTCACTACCACGCCGGGGTCTCGGAGGGCGCAGCCGGGGCCGAATCGGGGCGCGGATTGTGGCCCTCAGGCTCTTCCGTGCCGGCGCCCGGCAGCACCTCAACCGATGCGCCGCCCGCGCCCGAATCGCCCGTATCCAGCCACCAAATATCACTGCGCCGCGAGGCCTGGCGCGCGCCATCGGCGGCCGGATCCACGCCAGGGGCCTCGATCTCGACCCGTGCAGCCGAGAGACCGGCCTCCGCCAGGGCATCGCGCACCACCTCAGCTCGGTTGCGGCTGAGTGGGCGGTTGATCTCCAGCGGGCCGGCAGCATCCGTCCAGCCGACCACCCGAATGCGGGGCGTTTCCGAATCGGCCAAGATGCGGGCTGCTTGTTCCAAGACCTCACGCGCCTCGGCATCCAGACGATGGCTACCCGTTTCGAAATAGACACTCCAGCGGTCCAGGGCCCCCGCTTCCGGGGTCGCGGCAGGCGTGTCCTGCTCCCCGTAACAGGCGCGGAAATCCCGCGCCCGCAGGGCAAAGCGGATACCCCGGAAGTGCACCGAGTCGTCGCCATCGGGAAAATCGATGCGCGCGTCATGGCCGGCCAGAAGACGGGCCTTCAGGGGCTGCGCCAACGCCTGGGGGACCCGGAACAGGCGGGCGTCGCGGGGCTGCAACCGCACATCCAGCGGCGATTGCGTCGCCGGGCGCAGCCATTCCGGCGCGCCGGTGCGCAGCCGCGGCGCGACGCCCGCCGGCATCGCGTAGGGGGCCTGCCAGAAGACTGCGGTCAACAGGCCCGGCCGGGCCTCGAAACGCAGCGTACCGCCGTGACGCACGGTCTGCTGGATGCGACAGGCGGCATCTTCCTCGGTCAGCTGCCAGTCACTACGCTCCAGCGGTTCGCTGTAGGGCGCAGCACCCGCCGTGGCCATACCCACCCCCAGCAGCACCAATCCCGGGAGTGCGCAACGCAGCCACTGGCGCAAGCGGGCCATGACCCGCTAGCGCTTTTTCGGCGGCAGAATATCGGTGATCGAGCCGTGCGCGGCCTCGGCGGCGAAGGCCACCGTCTCGCTGAGCGTCGGGTGCGGGTGCACGGTCAGACCGATGTCTTCCATCTCGGCGCCCATCTCCAGCGCCAGCATCGCCTCGCCGATCAGGTCGCCGGCGGACGGGCCGACGATACCGGCTCCGATCACGCGGCCATCCGCGTCGAACAGCAGTTTAGTCAGGCCGTCCTCGGCACCCAGCGCGATCGCGCGCCCGGAGGCGGCCCAGGGGAACACGCCCTTGGTGTATTCGATACCGTCGGCCTTCGCCTGCTCCTCGGTCACGCCCATCCAGGCGACCTCGGGGTGGGTATAGGCAACGGACGGGATCGCGCGTGCATCGAAGTGGACCTTGTGCCCGGCGATCACCTCGGCGGCAACCTTGCCCTCGTGAGTGGCCTTGTGCGCCAGCATCGGCTGGCCGACCACGTCGCCGATGGCGAAGATGTGCTCGACGTTGGTGCGCTGCTGGCTGTCGACCTCGATAAAGCCGCGCTCGCTCACCTGCACGCCGGCCGCCTCGGCCTTGATCTTCGCCCCGTTCGGGCTGCGGCCCACGGCGACCAGCACACGATCGAAGGTGTCTTCTTCCGGCAGGCCCTTGGCCTCGCCCTCGAACTGGCAGACGATCCCGGCCTTGGTGGCCTTGGCCTCGGACACCTTGCTCTTCAGGAAGATATTCTCGAAGCGCTTCTTCGCGCGCTTCTCGAACGGGCGCACGATGTCGCGATCCGCGCCCGGCATCAGGGTGTCCGAAAGCTCCACCACCGTGACCTTGGAGCCCAGAGACTCGTACACGCAGGCCATCTCCAGACCGATGATGCCACCACCGACCACCAGCATGCGCTCGGGGATCTCGGCCAGGTCCAGCGCGTCGGTGGAATCCATCACCCGCTCGTCGTCCCAAGGGAAGCCGGGCAGCTTGATCGCCTGCGAACCGACCGCGATGATCGCGTGCTCGAAGCCGATCACCTCGCGGCCGTCATTGCCCTCCACTGCGATGCTGTTGGCGCCGGTGAATTCGCCGACGCCCTGGACCACGCGCACCTTGCGCTGTTTGCACAGCTGCTTGAGCCCGCCGGTCAGCTTCTTGACCGTGCCGCCCTTGTAGCCTCGCAGGCCCTCCAGATCGATCTCCGGTTCGCCGAACTTGATACCCAGCGCGGCGAAGCGCTCGGCCTCGTGCAGCACCTCGCCGGCATGCAGGAGCGCCTTGGACGGGATGCAGCCGACGTTCAGGCAAACCCCGCCGATCTCCGGGTAGCGCTCGACCATCACCACGTCCAGGCCCAGATCCGCGGCGCGGAAGGCGGCGGTATAACCACCGGGACCGGAACCCAACACCAGCACCTGGCACTGGCTGTCGGTGTTCGGGTCGGCGGCCGCCTTGGGGGCCGCGGCCTTATTCGGCTCACTGGCGGCGCCGGATTCGGCCTTCGCGGATTCGGCTTTGGCATCACCGCCGGAAGCGCCCTGCTCCTCGGTGCCCGCAGCGTCGCCACTGGCCTCGAGATCGAGGAGCTTGCTGCCCTTGGACACCTTGTCCCCGACCTTCACGTGCAGCTTCTTCACCGTGCCGGCCTCGGGGGCGGGCACGTCGATGGTCGCCTTGTCGGACTCCAGGGTGATCAGCGGGTCTTCCGGCGCGATGTCGCTGCCCGGCTGTACCAGGACCTCGATAATCTCGACGTCCTTGAAATCCCCGATGTCCGGGACCTCGATGGTCTTGGTCTGGCTCATCCGTTCGCTCCGGTTCGAATTCAGTTACAGCAGCATGCGGCGCATGTCGGACAACAGCCCGCTCAGCGTGGTGGCGAAGCGCGCGCCCAGTGCGCCGTCGATCACCCGGTGATCGTACGACAGTGCCAGCGGCAGGATCAGGCGCGGCTCGAACTCCTTGCCGTTCCAGACCGGCTTCATGCTGGAGCGCGACACGCCCAGGATCGCGACCTCGGGGGCATTCACGATCGGGGTGAACTGGGTCCCGCCGATCCCGCCGAGGCTGGAGATGGTCAGGCAGCCGCCCTGCATGTCCGCCGGCTTGAGCTTCTTGTCGCGGGCGCGCTGGGACAGGTCCATCAGCTCGGAGGCGATATCGACCAGGCTCTTGCGGTCCACGTCGCGCACCACCGGGACGACCAGGCCGTCCGGCGTGTCCACCGCGATGCCGAGGTTGTAGTACTGCTTGATGATCAGGTTCTCGCCGGTCGCGTCCAGCGAGGCGTTGAAACGCGGGTACTGCTTGAGCGCGGAGACCACCGCCTTCATCAGGAACGGCAGGAAGGTGACCTTCACGCCCTTCTTTTCGTACTCGGCCTTCAGCGACTTGCGGAAGTCCTCGAGCTCGGTGATGTCGGCCTCGTCGAACTGGGTCACGTGCGGGACGGTGACCCAGTTGCGGTGCAGGTTCTTGCCGGTGAGCTTGTTGATCTTCGACAGCGCCTGGGTCTCGACCGGGCCGAACTCGGAGAAGTCGATCTCCGGCATCGGCTCGACCCCCAGCCCGCCACCGGCGCCCTGGCTCAAGGCGCGCTTGACGAAGCCCTGCACGTCCTCGCGCAGGATGCGCCCCTTGCGCCCGGAGCCGTCGACCTTGCTCAGGTCGACGCCCAGCTCGCGCGCGAACTTGCGCACCACCGGCGAGGCATGCGCCTTGCGGAAGGCCGACTCGTCACGGATGTGCTCGGTGGGCGACGGGCGCGGGTCGGCCCGGTCGGCGGCCTTTGATGCCTCGGAGGGCTGCGGCTTTTCGGCCTCGGGGGCCGATTCGGCTTTGGCATCCGAAGAGGATGCTTCCTGCTTCGGCGGCTCGTCTTTCGCGGACTTGTCCTCGGCGGCACCCTCGTCGGAGGGTTCCAGTTCCAGGATCGGATCGCCCTCGTTGACGCGGTCGCCGGCCTTTACCTTGACTGCTTTCACGGTCCCGCCCTGCGGGGCCGGGATCTCGATGGAGGCCTTGTCCGATTCCAGCGTGATCAGCGGATCCTCGGGAGAAACGGTGTCCCCGGGGCTCACGATCACCTCGATAATCTCGACGTCCTTGAAGTCACCGATGTCCGGTACGTGCACGGTAGTCGTGTTGCTCATGTCTGCTCCTGCCTCGGTACCGGCGGCCTCAGGCCTGCAAGGGGTTGGGCCGTTCGACGTCGATCTTGTACTTCTTGATCGCGTCGGAGACGGTCTTGGCCTCGACGGTCCCGGCGTCGGCCAGGGCCTTCAGGGCCGTGACCGCGATGTGGTAACGATCGACCTCGAAGTGCCGGCGCAGCGCCGCGCGGGTGTCCGAGCGGCCGAAGCCGTCGGTGCCCAGCACGCGGTAGTCGGCCGGCACGAAGGCGCGGATCTGATCGGCGTAGGCCTGGACGTAGTCGGTCGCGGCGATGACCGGGTCGTCCGAACCACCCAGGCACTCCTCCACCCAGGACTTGCGCGGCTTGGCCTCCGGGTTCAGGCGCGCATGACGGTCGGCATCGCGGCCGTCGCGGGCCAGTTCGTTGAAGCTGGTCGCGCTCCACACTTCGGCGGCCACGCCGAAGTCGTTGTCCAGCAGTTCGGCGGCGGCGATGGCCTCGCGCAGGATGGTGCCGGAGCCCAGCAGACGCACCTTCTTTTTCTTGCGCCCGCCCGCCTGGAAGCGATACAGCCCGCGGCGGATACCTTCCTCGGCGCCCTTCGGCATGGCCGGCTGCGGGTAGTTTTCGTTCATCACGGTGATGTAGTAGAAGACGCTTTGCTGCTCCGCGTACATGCGGCGCATGCCGTCCTGGACGATCACCGCCAGTTCATAGGCGAAGGTCGGGTCGTAGGCGATGCAGTTGGGGACGTTGGCGGCCATCATCTGGCTGTGGCCGTCGTCGTGCTGCAGGCCCTCCCCGGCCAGGGTGGTGCGCCCGGCGGTGGCACCCATCAGGAAGCCGCGGGCGCGCATGTCCCCGGCCGCCCAGATCAGGTCGCCGACGCGCTGGAAGCCGAACATCGAGTAGAAGATGTAGAACGGCACCATTGCCACGCCATGCGTGGAGTAGGAGGTCGCCGCCGCGATCCAGGAGGACATGGAACCGGCCTCGTTGATCCCTTCTTCCAGGATCTGGCCCTTCTTGTCCTCCTTGTAATACATCACCTGGTCCTTGTCCTGCGGCTCGTAGAGCTGACCGACCGAGGAGTAGATCCCCAGCTGACGGAACAACCCTTCCATGCCGAAGGTGCGGGCCTCGTCGGGCACGATCGGAACCACGTTCTTGCCGATCTTCTTGTCGCGGGCAAGCAGGGTCAGCAGCCGCACGAAGGCCATGGTGGTCGACATCTCGCGCTCGCCGGAGGCCTCCAGCAGGCCGTTAAACGCATCCAGCCCGGGCACTTCGAGCGGCGTGGCCAGCGGCCGGCGCACGGGCAGATGCCCGCCCAAGTCGTTGCGCCGCGCGTTCATGTACTTCATCTCTTCGGAGTCGGGATCCGGCTTGATGTACTCGGCCTTCTCCACCTGCTCGTCGGACAGCGGGATATTGAAGCGGTCGCGGAACTGCTTCATGTCGTCCGAATCCATCTTCTTCTGGCTGTGGGTGCGGTTCTGGGCCTCGCCCGCCGCGCCCATGCCATAGCCCTTCACGGTGTGCGCGAGGATCACCGTCGGCTGCCCCGTGTGCTCGGTTGCCGCCTTGTAAGCCGCATAGACCTTGACCGGGTCGTGCCCCCCGCGATTCAGACGCCAGATGTCCTCGTCGGACATGTTGGCCACCATGCGCTGGAGTTCGGGATACTTGCCAAAGAAGTGCTCGCGCACGTAGGCGCCGTCGCGCGACTTGTAATTCTGATAGTCGCCATCGACCGCCTCCATCATGCGTTTTTGCAGAAGGCCGTCGGTGTCCTTGGCCAGCAGCGGATCCCAGTAGCGGCCCCACAGGACCTTGACCACGTTCCAGCCGGCGCCGCGGAAGATGGCCTCCAGCTCCTGCACGATCTTGCCGTTGCCACGCACCGGGCCGTCCAGGCGCTGCAGGTTGCAGTTCACCACCCAGGTCAGGTTGTCCAGCTTCTCGCGCGAGGCCAGAGTGATCGCCCCCAGGGTCTCCGGCTCGTCCACCTCGCCGTCCCCGACGAAGCTCCACACACGGCGGTTCTTGGTCTGCGCCAGGCCGCGGTCCTGCAGGTAGCGCATGAAGCGCGCCTGGTAGATGCTCATGATCGGACCCAGGCCCATGGACACGGTCGGGAACTGCCAGAAGTCCGGCATCAGCCAGGGGTGCGGATACGAGGACAGGCCCTTGCCGTCCACCTCGCGGCGGAAGTGGTCCAGCTGCTCCTCGCTCAAGCGCCCTTCCATGAACGCGCGGGCGTAGATACCCGGCGAGGAATGGCCCTGGGCAAACAGCAGGTCACCACCGTGGTCATGCGCAGGGGCATGCCAGAAGTGGTTGAATCCGACGTCGTACAGGGTCGCGGCCGAGGCAAAGGTCGCGATATGCCCGCCCAGCTCGGCGGAGGCGCGGTTGGCCTTGACCACCATGGCCATCGCGTTCCAGCGGATATAGGAACGGATGCGATGCTCCACCGCGCCATCGCCCGGATATTCCGGCTCCAGGTGCGTGGGGATCGTGTTCACATAGGCAGTGTTGGCGGAGTACGGGAGGTAGGCCCCGCTGCGGCGCGCCTTGTCGACCAGTCGCTCGAGGAGGGCATGGGCCCGTTCCGGGCCATCCGTCTCCAGCACGGAGGCCAGGGCGTCGATCCACTCCTGGGTCTCCTGCGGGTCGATATCGTGTTCGGTCGCGTTCGGGTCCATGCGCTCTACCCCTGAAAACGGGTTGGGAATCGGGTTGCCACTACGGGGGCCGGGCCACCGGGCAGGCGGGCATTTGCTACCATGCGCCGGTGTTGGGCGGGCATAAAAGGCGCAAGTATCCCGACTGTCCCGCCAACAGGTCAAGCGAAAGCCCGCTATGGCGCCGATCGTCGGGGAAATCTGCGGGAACGTGCGCAAAGTGCGCGCAACCCGCCTGAACAGCCGGAACGCGGGACAATCCCCGCCCGGCGCCGCCGACATCCCGAACCACCGCCGCACCCGAAACCGAGTACCTCAATGCCCGAAACTCTGCAGCTGGACCCCAATCACCGCCCGATGGCGAACCGCTTCCGCGGCTTCCTGCCGGTGGTCGTCGACGTGGAGACCGGCGGCTTCGACTGCCACCGACATGCCTTGCTGCAGATCGCTGCGGTGTTTCTGCGCCGCGACGCGAACGACCACCTGGTGCGCGACCGCACGGTCAGCGTGCATGTGCGGCCGTTCGAGGGTTCGGAAATGGACCCGAAGTCGCTGGAGGTCAACGGCATCGACCCCTACCACCCGCTGCGCGCGGCCTACCCCGAGGATCAGGCGATGGGCAAGGTGTTCAGCGAGGTGCGTCGGGAGGTGAAGGTCAACCACTGCAAGCGCGCGGTGCTGGTGGGGCATAACGCCCACTTCGACCTGGGCTTCGTGCACGCGACGGCCGAGCGCTGCGGCATCAAGCGCAACCCGTTCCACCCGTTCAGCAGCCTGGACACGGTATCCCTGGCGGCACTGGCCTTCGGCCAGACCGTGCTGGCGCGCGCGGCGGACGCCGCAGGACTGGGCTGGGACACCGAGTCGGCGCACAGCGCGGCCTTCGATGCGGAAAAGACGGCGGACATCTTCTGCCAGATCACCAACCGCTGGCAGGACGGGATCGGGGTGCCGCAAAACGCCCTGCGCCTGCCCGACCCGGAAGAACTCCCGCCCGGGAGTTGAACGCAAAAAACCCGCCGCCCGAGCCGCCACAAGGGCGCCCGGGTGACGGGTCATATGCCGGACGGCCGCATGGCCGCCGGACCAGTTCAGCCTAGCTGGCCGCGCGCTTGGCGTGGGCCTCGTCGACCATCTTCTTCAGCTCGCCGCTCTCGAACATCTCGAGGGTGATGTCGCAGCCCCCGACCAGTTCGCCGTCGATATAGACCTGCGGAAAAGTTGGCCAGTCGGCGAAGCGCGGCAGATTCTGCATGACTTCCTGATCCGCGATCACGTTCACGTAGCCAAATTCCTGGTCGCAGCGCTTGAGCGCCTCCACCGCACGGCTGGAGAACCCACACATGGGGAACTGCGGGGTGCCCTTCATGAAGATCACCACCGGATTGTCTTCCACCTGCTGGCGGATGCGATCCATTACGTCCATTACTGTACTCCCGAAATTTGGTGCCAAAACAGGGCGCAGCCGCGCATCGCGGCACGCCCCAAACTTATTTCCTAGTATAACGCTCAGACATTGAAGCGGAAATGTACCACGTCGCCTTCTCTCAGCACGTATTCCTTGCCTTCGAGGCGCCATTTCCCCGCGTCCTTCGCGCCCTGCTCGCCGTTGTATCCGACGAAGTCGTCGTACCCCACTACCTCGGCACGGATGAAACCGCGCTCGAAATCCGTGTGGATCGCCCCCGCCCCCTGCGGCGCAGTGGAGCCCTGGCGCACGGTCCAGGCACGCACCTCCTTCTCGCCCGCGGTGAAGAAGGTCTGCAGGTTCAACAGGCGGTAGGCCGTCCGGATCACCCGGTCCAGCCCCGGCTCCTCGAGACCCAGGTCGGCCAGGAACTCGGTACGCTCCTCGGGATCCAGCACCGCGATCTCGGCCTCGATGGCGGCGCAGACACTGACCACCTCGGCGCCCTCCTCGGCCGCCTTCGCCTGCACGGCCTCGACCATGGCATTGCCAGCGGACAGCGAGGCCTCGTCCACATTGGCAATGTACATCGCCGGCTTGAGGGTCAGAAGGTGCAGGTCGTACAGGGCCCGCCGCTCGTCCTCGTCCAGACCCTGTGCCCGTGCCGGAATGCCCTGATCAAGGCCCGCCGACACCTTCTCGGCCGCCTGCAACTGGGCGATGGCGGTCTTGTCCTGCGACTTGGCCGCACGTGCCAGACGGGAAAGCGCCTTGTTCACCGTCTCGAGGTCCGCCAGCATCAGCTCGGTGCTGATGGTCTCGATATCCGCCAGCGGATCGACCTTGCCGGCGACATGTACGATGTCGTCATCCTCGAAACAACGCACCACCTGTGCGATGGCGTCGGTCTCGCGGATATGCGCCAGGAACTGGTTGCCCAGCCCCTCGCCCTGGGCGGCGCCCGCGACCAGGCCGGCGATGTCCACGAATTCGACCGTGGTCGGCAGCGTGCGCTGGGGCCTCACGATCTCGGCGAGCCGCGTCAGCCGCGGATCCGGGACCTCCACCACGCCCACGTTCGGATCGATGGTGCAGAAGGGGTAGTTCTCCGCCGCGATGTCCGCGCGCGTGAGGGCATTGAACAGGGTGGACTTGCCGACATTCGGCAGGCCCACGATCCCGCATTTCAGACTCATCGGGCTTCCTCGGAGTTCTTGGAGCCGGCCGGCTTCGACCCGCCCCCATGCAGATTGCGCACGGCCTCGTCCCAGCGCCCGGCCACCAGGGCCGGGATCTGGTCCAGGGCCGTATCGATGGCCTCCTCGATGGCCCGGGCATCATCCCGCCCAGGGCGATCGAGCACGAACGGCACCACGTCGTCGCGATGCCCCGGGTGGCCGATCCCGACCCGCAGCCGGGCGTAGTCCGGCCCGCCCATGTGGCGGTGCAGATCGCGCAGCCCGTTGTGTCCACCATGGCCGCCGCCCAGCTTCAGTCGCACTACGCCAGGATCGAGATCCAGCTCGTCATGCACGACCAGGATGGCCGCGGGCGGGATGCGGTAGAAATCCGCGCACTTGCGTACCGGCAGGCCACTCTTGTTCATGAAGCTCATGGGCTTGAGCAGCCAGCAGTCGCCGTCCGGCAGGGTCAGACGTGCCGCTTCACCATCGAAGCGACTCTCGGGGCGGAACTCCGTGCCATGGCGGCGGGCCAGGGTGTCCACAAACCAGAAACCCGCGTTATGCCGGGTTTCGGCATAACGCGGGCCCGGATTCCCCAGCCCGACCACGAGACGGATCGGTTCGGGTTGGATCGCCATCAGTCAGGCGGCAAGCCGCAAGGCTTACTCCTTGTCCCCGGACTCCGACTCGTCGCCGGAAGCGGCCTCGTCGCCACCCTCGGCTTCTGCGCCACCTTCGGCTTCCGCGGCTTCGCCTTCGAGCTCTTCCTCTTCCGCCTTCGCGGAACGCGGCAGCAGCACGCTGACCACGGCGTAGTCGTATTCCTCGCCGTGCATCAGGGCCACGCTCTGCACGCCCTCCGGCAGCTTCAGCTCGGAGATGTGCACGGTGTCACCGACATCCAGCTCGATCACGTCGAGATCGATGGACTCGGGCAGGTCGCCCGGCAGACACTCGACCTCGAGCTCGTTGATCATGCGGCTGACCATGCCACCGCCCAGCTTCACGCCCTTGCACTCTTCCTCGTTGTGGAAGTGCAGCGGCACGCTGACGCGGATCGGCTGATTGGCGCTCACGCGCATCAGGTCGACGTGGTAGATGGTCGGCTTGAACGGATGGCGCTGCACATCTCGCAGGATCGCCTTCTCGGTCTTGCCGCCCAGCTTCACGCTCAGGATGTGCGAATAGAACGCATCTTCCTTGAGGTTGTGGACCATCGCATTGTGATCCAGCGTGATGGCCACGGCGTCCTTGTCCGCTCCGTACAGGATGGCGGGCAGCTTGCCAGCGCGACGCAGGCGGCGGCTCGCACTCGAACCCTGTTCGTCACGCTTCTCGGCTTCAATGGTAAAGCTCATGCTCATTGCTACGGTCTCCAAAATGAAAGGCGCTTCACCCGAAGCGCCTTGAAACACCCCGCCCGCGACCAGGCGGGGCGCTGAATGGGAGGCAAGCCTCCCGAAATCGGTTATCGGCGGTCCACAGCTCCAGCCCACACGGGCCTAGTCCATGAACAACGAGCTGACGGACTCCTCGAGGTTGATGCGGCGGATGGTCTCCGCAAGCATCTCCGCGACCGACAGCTGACGAATCTTTTCGCAGGCCTGCGCATTGGGCTGCAGGGCCAGGGTGTCGGTCACCACCAGCTCGTCAAGCGCCGAACCGTTTATATTATCAATTGCCGCGCCGGAAAGCACGGGGTGCGTGGCATAGGCCATCACCGAGTGCGCCCCGTGTGCCTTCAGGGCCTTCGCGGCCTGGCACAGCGTCCCGGCGGTATCCACCAGGTCGTCGATGATGATGCAGGACTTGCCGCGCACGTCCCCGATGATGTGCATCACCTCGGACTCGTTGGCGCGCGGGCGGCGCTTGTCGATGATCGCCAGGTCGGCGTCATCCAGCCGCTTGGCGATGGCGCGTGCCCGCACCACCCCGCCGACATCCGGCGACACCACGGTCAGGTCGCCCGAGACATGCCGCCAGACGTCGCCCAGCAGCACCGGCGAGGCATAGATGTTGTCCACCGGGACATTGAAGAACCCCTGGACCTGGTCGGCGTGCACGTCGATGGTCAGCACGCGATCCGCGCCCACCGCCTCGATCATGTTGGCGACCACCTTGGCCGAGATCGGCACCCGCGCCGAGCGCACACGACGGTCCTGGCGCGCATAACCGAAATACGGGATCACCGTGGTGATGCGTCCGGCCGAGGCGCGGCGCAGCGCATCCACCATGATCACCAGCTCCATGATGTTTTCGTTGGTCGGCTGCCCCGTCGGCTGGATCAGGAAGACGTCGCGGCCGCGCACGTTCTCCAGCAACTCGACCTGCACCTCGCCATCGCTGAAACGTCCCACGATGGCCTTGCCCATCGGCAGCCCCAGGTGTTCCGCAACGGCCTGGGCGAGACGCGGGTTGGCATTGCCCGCGAAGATCATCATGCGATTCTTGTCGACCACGGTTCGTCCCGGTCTGGATGGAGTGGAGCGAGCGCGCTAGAACGCCCGAGCTCCAAATTATAGACCCCGGATCGGGACCGGGGTCTTGGTGGTTTTGCTTCGCGCCCTTCTGGCGCGAAGCGGTTGTTGGCTGGGCCGGCAGGATTCGAACCTGCGCATGGCGGGATCAAAACCCGCTGCCTTACCGCTTGGCTACGGCCCAATATCTCGCTGGACTCTAATTGTACTGCCTGGCCGGCACCGTGCCCGGCCTATCCCGCGGATCGGCGTTGCCGATCCGGGCCGGCAGGATGATGGCGCTGCGCGCCACCCTTGCGTGGACTTATTCTTTTTCGGGGTTACCGCCGCACGGCGGTAACCAGGCCTGCAAGGGTGACGTGTTCTGCAACGTCGTCACCCAGCTTTTCCACGGGGCGGGCTGCGCGGACTGCGCTGCCCGGGCCGCCCCCTCATCGGGAAACATCCCGAACACACAGCCGCCACTCCCGCTCAAATGCGCCCGGGGGCTTTGATCCGCCAGCCAGGCCAGCGCGTGATCGACCTCCGGATAGCGCGCCCGAACGACCGGTTCGAACACGTTCACGAACCGCTCGGCATCGATCGCGGACGAAATTGTCTCGGTGGCGCAGTCGCGTGTCAATTCCGCACACCCGAACATGGCCCCCGTGGCAACCGAAACGCCCGGATCAATCAGCAGAATCCAGCCGGTATCCGGGGCCACCGGCGCAAGCCGCTCACCCACCCCCTCGGCCCAGGCGGCATGTCCGGCGACGAACACCGGCACGTCGGCCCCCAGCTCCAGCCCGATCGCCGCCAGTTGCTCGACTGGACACCCCAGATCGAACAGGTAGTTCAGGGCCACCAGCGTGGTGGCGGCATCGGAGCTGCCGCCACCCAGGCCGCCCCCCACCGGGATCCGCTTTTCGAGGTGGATGCGCACGCCGAAGGACTTGTCCGCCACCTCGGCCAGGCGCCGGGCCGCCCGCAGGCAGAGGTTGTCCTGCCCATCGATGGCCTCGCCGGCCATCTCGAAGCGCCCCTCGGGCAGGGGATCGAAGCGCAGGCGGTCTTCCAGCCCGAGGAACTGGAACACCGTCTGCAGCTCATGATAACCATCCGGCCGGCGGCCAGTGATGTGCAGGAAACGGTTGATCTTGGCCGGGGCCGGAAACGGCATCCCGAACCCCCCGCCCGTCGCCGCACTCACCACGTCTCGTCCGGCCCTAGCTGCCACCGGCCGATGCGCGCGCGCAACTCGACCTCCTCGCGTTCGAGGACCATGGCAACCGGCATCGAAACGCCGTCAACCTCCTCGAATTCGGTGTATTCGATGGCCCAGCCGGACTGCAAAATCTCCAGGGGACGGCCGTCCGCATCGATATCCAGCTGGTAGGAGGCTTCCGGGTGCAGCAGGCCACGCACCCAGTAGATCATCCCGCTGACCGGGATGGATTCGCCCAGCACCCGGGCCACCAGGGTATCCGGGTCCTGCGCCTGGAAGCGCTCGCCGGACCGCGTGACCAGCAGCGCGCGCCCGTTATCCGAGAGCGTCAGACGACCGCCGCCGCGCCCCATCGGGCCGGACAGGTCCAGCACATGCTGACCTTCCTGCACCCGCCAGTTGAGCTGGGCCGACCAGTATTCCTCCCCGGAGGCCAGACCCAGACGCGCCACCAGCCGCCAGCTGTCCAGCGCCACCAGCTGCTCGGTGCGCTCCTCGAAGGCCGCCTCGGCCGCTGGCGAGGTGTCCGCCTCGGGCAGAGGGGCAGCACAGCCCGCGAGCAACAGCCCCCAGCCACCCACCAGCCCGGCCAGCCACCCCGCGCCCCGGATCCGTCGCGGCGGTCGCGTCGTCCCGTGCCCGTTCATTCGATCAGATCGTTGCGCACGCGCTGCAGGCGCTCATGCCCGGGCTCGCGTTCCAGCGCGGCCTCGAGGACCTCCCGGGCTTCTTCACGCTCGCCACGCTCCCACAACACCACCGCCAGGTTGCTGGCGATCTCGCCGTCGTCCGACAGCGAGTAGGCACGCCGCAGCTGGGTCTCGGCCTCTTCGAGACGGCCCAGGCGGTACAGGACCCAGCCATAGCTGTCGATGATCGCGGCGTCATCCGGCTCGCGCTCATAGGCGCGCAGGATCAATTCGTAGGCCTCGTCATAGCGATCGGTTCGGTCCGCCAGGGTGTAACCCAGGGCGTTCAGCGCGGCGATATTCTCCGGATCGGACTCGAGGATCGCGCGGAAATCGGCCTCGGCCGCTGTAATGTCGTCCTCGCGCTCGTGGACCAGCCCGCGCAGGTACAGCAGCTGCGTACTGCCCGGAAACTGCACCAGGCCGCGGTTCAACCGGCTGCGGGCCTCGGCATACTCGCCCAGCTCGCGCAGGGCGTTCGCCTCGGCCAAATAGGCGCGCCGGGCCAGATCCTCATCCACGCCCTGCTGCATGGGGTCGAAAAGGTCACGAGCGGCCTCGGCCCCGTCGTGTTTGAGCGTCAGGCGCGCGCTGCGCAGGCGGGCATCCTCGGCATGGTCGCCTGCCTCCACGCGGGCGTAGGCGCCCAGGGCGGCCTCCGGCTCGTCGGCCATCTCGTGCAAGCGCCCCAGGTAGTACGCGACGTCGTTCTCGCGCTCACCCATGGCATCCAGGCGTTCGAGGTAATCCCGCGCGGGGCCCAGTTGCTCCGCCTCCAGGTTCATCAGGGCAAGCGCCAACAGGAGCTGGGCATCCTCCGGCGCCATCTCCACCAGGCGGTCCATCTCCTCGCGGGCGAAGACGTCATCCTCCATCTCGGTCAGGACCCGCGCGTATCCCAGACGGGCCTCGCGACTGTCCGGGTGCGCCTCCACGGTCGCGCGCAGGGTCTCGACCGCCGCATCGTCATGCCCGGCCTCGCTCTGGGCCCGTGCATGCAGCAAACGCAGCTGGACCGATTCCGGGAAGCGCTCGGCGGCCCGCTCGGTCACCGCAAGCACCTCCTCACCTGGCTCGCCAAAGCGCAGCGCGGCCTCGGCCTGCACGCGATGCACGCCCACGTCGTCGCGGCGGCGCTCGGCCAGCAGGTGCATGGTCTCCATAGCCGCCTGCTGGTCCTGAGCCTGACCAATCACACCACCCAGGGTCGCGTAGGGGTCGCCGCCCTGCACCACGACGCGATTCATCAGCGAATCCAGCTGTTCGGCCGCCTGCCCGGCATCACCGGCGTTGATCCGCAGGACCGTCGAAACCTGGCTGGCATCGGTGCTCTCGGGGGCCAGACGCAGCCAACGGTCGGCCGAACGCTGTGCGTGTTCCGGCTCGCGCGCGAACAAGGCGATCCGGGTGGCACGCTCGGCGATGGCCGGATCGTCGCTCAGCAACGCCGCGGCTCCGTAATAGCGCGCCGCCTCGGCATGCTCGCCGGAGCGCACCGCGATCTCGGCGGCCAGGACGCTGAACATCAGCACAGCCTCCGGATCCTGGGTCTGCATCAAGGGCAGCACCTCGGGGCGATCCGACTCCGGCGGTTCGGAGGCGTCCAGCGGGGTATGCGCACAACCCACCAGGGAGAACACGGCGGTGAGCGCGAGCAGGCTTCGAATCATGTTGTGTCCAATCGGGATCATTGCGGCCATATCGGATGGGACGGGGCAGCGGCCCCCAGGGTTCCACAGCTCGGGTTCCACACAACGGGTATACGGAGACGTCCGGCCGGCGCGCGCCACCTCCTGCTAACCGTACAGCACAGTACACTATCGGGAAATTCGGCCACGCGCCCGCGTTTTCCGGCACAATACGCGCCAGCATGCTGTTCACTCTCGGGATCAATCACAAGACGGCTCCGGTCGCCATTCGCGAACGGCTCTCCGTCAACGAGCACGAACTCGGCGAGGCCCTGCACTCGCTGCGTTCCGGCGTGCTATTGCCGGAAACCGCGATCCTGTCCACCTGCAACCGCACCGAGGTGTACTTCCGCGAGGACGATCAGCAAAGCGAGCAGCGCGTCATCGACTGGATCGGCGGCTACCACGGCATCGACCGCGACGAACTGAAACCCTACCTCTACCTGCACCACGATGGCTCGGCCGTGCGTCACACTCTGCGCGTGGCCAGCGGGCTGGATTCCATGGTCCTCGGCGAGCCGCAGATCCTGGGGCAGATGAAGACCGCCTACCAGCACGCCCACAACGCCGGTACGCTCGGGCGCTCGCTGGAGCGTCTGTTCCAGCATGCCTTCGCCACCGCCAAGGACGTGCGCACCCAGACCGCCATCGGCCAGAGCGCGGTCTCGGTCGCCTTCGCTGCGGTGTCACTGGCACGCCAGATCTTCGGCGACCTGAAGCCGCTGACCGCCCTGGTGATCGGCGCCGGCGAGACCATCGAACTGGCCCTGCAGCATCTCTCCGGGGGCGGCATCGGCAACGTCATCGTCGCCAACCGCACGGTGGAGCGCGCCCGCGCGGTGGCCGGACGCTTCGATGCCGAGGCCATCAGCCTCGACCAGCTCCCCGATCGCATGGCCGATGCCGACATCGTCATCTCCTCCACCGCCGCACCCTTGCCGATCCTGGGCAAGGGTGCGGTGGAACGCGCGCTGCGCAAGCGCCGGCACAAACCGATGTTCATGGTGGACATCGCCGTGCCGCGCGACATTGAGCCCGAGGTCGGCCAGCTCGAGGACGTCTACCTCTACACCGTGGACGACCTGCAGGAGGTCATCGACGAGAACATGGCCTCGCGCCAGGCCGCTGCCGAACAGGCCGAAGAGATCATCACCCAGCGCGCCGGCGAGTTCATGCGCTGGCTGCGTGCCCGCGACTCGGTGGACAGCATCCGCCAGCTGCGCCAGCGCGCCGACAGCGTGAAGGCCGAGGCGCTGGCCAAGGCCGAAGCCATGCTGCGCGCCGGCAAGTCGCCCGAGGAGGCGATGCAGCTGCTGGCGCACAACCTGACCAACAAGCTGATGCATGCCCCCTGCAAGTCGCTGAACACCGCCGCGCACGAGGGCGATGCCCGCCTGCTGGAGGCCGCGCATCGGCTGTTCCAGCTGCCCGCCCCGGAAGACGACCCCGGCGACGATTCCGACTCCGGCGCCCGTTCGTGAAGACCTCGTTCCGCACCAAGCTCGAGGGCCTGACCGAACGCCACGCCGAGATCGCGCAGCTGCTGGCCACCCCCGACGCCGCCGAGGACCCGGACCAGCTGCGCCGCCTGTCACAGGAATACAGCCAGCTGGAACCGGTGGCCGAGGCCTGGAAGGCCTGGCACGACAACCACGCGGCGCTGGAGGAGGCGCGCGCGATGCTCGAGGACGACGACGCCGATCTGCGCGCCATGGCCGAGGCCGAGATCGAATCCCTGACCGAACAGACCGAGGCGCTGGAGGCGGAGCTTTACCGCCACCTGATCCCGAGCGACCCGCACGACAACGCCAACGTGTTCCTGGAGATCCGCGCCGGGACCGGCGGTGACGAGGCCGCGATCTTCGCCGGCGACCTGCTACGCATGTACACCCGCTACGCCGAAAACCAGCGCTGGAAGCTGGAGATCCTCAGCGCCAGCGAGGGCGAGCACGGCGGCTACCGCGAGGTCATCGCGCGCCTGGCAGGGCAAGGCGCCTACTCCCGGCTCAAGTTCGAATCCGGCGCTCATCGCGTGCAGCGCGTCCCCGAGACCGAATCCCAGGGCCGCATCCATACCTCCGCCGCAACGGTCGCCATCCTGCCGGAACTGGAGGAGGTCGAGATGCCGGAGATCAACCCGACCGACCTGCGTGTGGACACCTTCCGCGCCTCCGGCGCCGGCGGACAGCACATCAACAAGACCGACTCCGCCGTGCGCCTGACCCACCTGCCCACCGGCATCGTGGTCGAGTGCCAGGAAGAACGCTCGCAACACAAGAACCGGGCCAAGGCGCTCACCTACCTGGCGGCGCGCATCTTCGAGACCGAGCGCGAGGCCCAGGCGGCCGCGCAGAGCGCCGAACGCAAGGGTCTGGTCGGCAGCGGCGACCGCTCCGAGCGCATCCGCACCTACAACTTCCCGCAGGGCCGGGTGACCGACCATCGCATCAACCTGACCCTGTACAAGCTGGAACAGGTGATGGCCGGTGACCTCGACCCGGTCATCGACCCGCTGATCCACGAATACCAGGCCGAGCAGCTCGCCACCCTCGCGGAGGCGTAATGGAGGCCCCACCCACGCTGGATACCCTGTTGCAGGGCCTGCGCACCCGCCTTCAGCAGGCGGGCGTCGAGAGCCCGGGGCTGGAGGCGCGCATGATCCTGAGTGCCACCACCGGCCGCGACACCGCCCAGCTGATCGCGCGCGGTAACAACCCCGCCAGTACCGCACAGGCCGCCCACGCCGAAACGCTTTGCCAGCGCCGCTGCGCCGGCGAGCCCATGGCGCACATCCTGGGGCGCCGCGCCTTCTGGACGCTGGAGCTGGGCGTCTCCCCCGCCTGCCTGATCCCACGCCCCGAGACCGAGCTGCTGGTGGAACAGGCGCTGGCCGTGATCGACGAGTTGGACACCGACGCACCCCGCGTACTCGATCTGGGCACCGGCCCCGGCACCATCATCCTGGCGCTAAAAAGCGAACGCCCGGACATTCAGGCCTTTGCCAGCGACCGCAGCGAGGGTGCACTGCAGCAGGCGCAGACCAATGCGCACGCGCTGGGGCTCCCGGTTCAGCTCTGGCAGGGCGACTGGCTCGACGCACTGACCCCGCAGCTGCACTTCGACGTCATCACCTGCAACCCGCCCTACATCGACCCGGACGACCCGCACCTGACGCGCGGCGACCTGCGCTTCGAGCCACGCACCGCCCTGGCTGCGGCGGAACACGGCCTCGCCGACCTGCACCGGGTGATCGACAACGCCCGCCCCCACCTGAAGCCCGGCGGCTGGCTGCTCCTGGAACACGGCTTCGACCAGGGCGAACGCGTTCGACAACGGCTGCAGCAGGCAGGCTATCGGGACGTCCACACCCAGAAGGATCCCGCCGGCCACGAACGGACCAGCCTGGGGAGACACTAAACGACGTCAACGTGACGAGCATGCCCCGACCACAAAAAAGGCCCCGGCCAGATGGCCGGGGCCCAGCGTGTGACAGTCGCTCTCGGGTCAGAACGGCAGACGCAGGTGCAGGTTGACCGAACCGGCGGGGGAAGACCGGTGGCGGTAGCGGCTCGAACGATGGTCGTAGTAGTGATAGTGATGATGCTCGTGACCACGTGACTGCTTTTGATGGCCACGCCCACGACTCTTCGCACGCTTCGCCTGCTTGTGCCCCCGCGCGCCGGGATGGCCACGGTAGTCCTTGTGCCCGCTCGAATGGCCGTGACGCACGTGCTGCAGGGCACCCGCATCGAAGGTCGAGGCACCCGCCGCCGCGACCGGATGGGCCGCATGCGTCGGGGCGGACAGGGCGAATGCCAGCAGCGCGGCCGGCGCCAGAATGGCGAGTCGTTTCATGATGGATCCCTCCTTCCATCCCGGCCGCCTTGAGAGAGAATCGACGGCCCGGGGTTGTGGCAGGATTGCCAGGATCAAGCGTATGCAGCGTTCCTGAACGGTTCCTAACTGAGCCCGTCCACGAGCGTGACGCCGGTTACAATTTCGGCCTTACCCCGGAGATTGCCCCATGGATGACGACCAACTCCTGCGCTACAGCCGCCAGATCATGCTCCCCGGCGTGGGCATCGAAGGGCAGGAATCCCTGCAGCAGGCGCATGCAGTGATCATGGGGCTCGGCGGGCTGGGCTCACCGGTGGCGGCCTACCTGGCCGCAGCCGGGGTGGGCCGGCTGACGCTCGTCGACCCGGATCATGTGGATGTGACCAACCTGCAGCGCCAGATCCTGCATACCGATGCGGACATCGGCCGCGACAAGGTGGCCTCGGCCGCCGATCGCGTGGCGGCCATGAACCCCCGCTGTCAGGTAGAGACGCGCGCCGAGCGCCTGGGTGACGCGGCGATGACCCGGCTGTTCGCCAGCGCCAACGTCGTACTGGACGGGACGGACAACTTCGCCGCGCGCGGGGCCATCAGCCGCGCCGCACTGGCGGCCGGCACGCCGCTGGTCTCCGGGGCGGTAATCCGCTTCGAGGGACAACTGACCACCTTCGACTACCGCGATCCGGAGGCGGCCTGCTACCACTGCCTGTACGGCGAGGGGGGCGGCGACGAGGACACCTGCGCCGCCAACGGCGTGCTGGCCAGCCTGCCCGGTGTGGTCGGCAGCCTGCAGGCGACCGAGGCCCTGAAGCTGCTCATGGGGCTGCCGATCCTGAGCGGCCGGCTGCTAATCCTCGACGGGCTCGCCATGCAGTTCCGCGAGATCCGGCTGCGCCGCGACCCCGCCTGCCCGGCATGTAGCCACCGCCACGCCCCGGCCTGAAGCGAACGGATACGCGCGAATCAGGCGCAGGAGCGGGGATGAAAGGGCAGGACCTTGCCGGGTGATGATGGTGGAGCGACCTCGGAAATCGCCGCGTTCAGCTCCGCCTCCATCGCAGACAGCGTGCGGTTCATCACCATGCTGGCCATGGCATGGAACAGCAACAGCTCGCAGGCCACCGGGCGATGCAGGCTGCGCCGACCACGGGAATGGAAGGCCGTCCAGGCAACCACGGGCATATCGTTCAGCACCCGGTCCACGACGATCCAGGCATCGCGCTGGAGGATCAGGTCCAGTTGTTTGAGCCCCGACGGGGACAGGCGGATCTCCGGTCCCAGCCGAGCCAGGGCGCGACGCACCTGGTTGAAATAGCGCGCCTCCACCAGCCAGCCGGGGCGGACATCCAGGGTCGGGATTTCGGTGTGCCGGGAATACATCGCGCCCTCGTCTGCAGACTGCTGCAAGGTCAGTCTGTTCTATAGCAAGGCCGGGGGACGATGGGGACCACGGGTCCCTGCGGCAGAGTTGCCGAAGGTCACGACAGGCTAACGAGGGGAGTCCGGGAAAGGCTTCGGGATCGGGGGCACCCCGGAAAGCCCTGTCTACTGGCGGGTGTCCGGGATCGGCGGCTGGGCAACCTCGGGCGCACAAAGGGCCTCGGCGTCGACCGGATCGAAGTGGTAATGCGCGTTGCAGAACTCGCAGGTCACCTCCACCGCGCCCTGCTCCTCGATGATGCTGCGAATCTCGTCACGCCCCAGACTGCGCAGGGTTTCGGCGATGCGCTCGCGCGAGCAGGGGCAGTGGAAAGTCACCGGCGTGCCGTCGAACAAGCGCACCCGCTCTTCGGCGAACAGCCGGCCCAGCAGGGCACCAGCGTCCAGCTTCAGCAACTCGTCGGCGGTGGTGGTCTCGGCCAGGATCGTGGCGCGGTTCCACTCCTCCGAATCGCGCGTCACCGCATTGCCACCCTCGGCCGGCAGCGCCTGCAACAGCAGACCGGCGGCGGACTGCGCCCCGCTCGCCAGCCACAACCGGGTCGGCAGCTGTTCCGAGCGCTCGAAGTAGACGTTCATCGCCTCCGCCAGCGAGTCGCCCTCCAGCTCCACGACGCCCTGATAGCGCTCGCTGCCGTCGCCCGGGTCCAGCGTCAGCATCAGCCGTGCGTCCTCGCCGGCGCATTCGGCCAGTGTCGCGCCCTCCGGCGGGGTCTCGCGAAAGCGCGCCAGGCCACGCAGCCGCCCCTGGCCATCGGCCTGGGCGACGATCATGTGCACCGGCCCGGGGCCGGTGATCTGCAGGATCAGCGAGCCGTCGAACTTGAGCGTGGCGGCGGTCAGGGCAACGGCTGCATAGGCCTGGCCCAGCAAGTCGCGCACCACGGGCGGGTACTCGTGCAACTCCAGCAGGGCCTGCCAGGAGGCGTCCAGGTGCACCCACTCGCCGCGCACCCCGGCCTCCTCCAGCATGAAGCGGTGGAGGGTATCGGTCTCACGCATGGTGGCAGGACTCCGAAATACGCAACGGCATCAACCGTCCAGCTTGGCCTTGAGGCGCTCGTTGACCTGGGCCGGGTTCGCCTTGCCCTGGGTCGCCTTCATCACCTGGCCGACAAAGAAGCCGAACAGCTTGTCCTTGCCGCCGCGATACTGCTCGAGCTGCTGCGGGTTGTTGGCCATCACCTCGTCGATGATGGTGTCGATCGCGCTGGTATCGGTGATCTGCTTGAGCCCCTTGGCCTCGATCACGGCGTCGGCGTCGCCTTCGCCGTTCCACATCGCCTCGAAGACTTCCTTGGCGATCTTGCCGGAGATGGTCTCGTCCTGGATGCGCGCGAGCAGGCCGGCCAGACCCTCGGCATTGACCGGGGCATCCGCCAGCTCGACCTCGGAGCGGTTCATCGCGGCGGAGAACTCGCCCATCACCCAGTTGGCGGCCAGCTTGGGCGCGCCGCAACCGGCAGCCACGACCTCGTAGAAATCGCCCATGTCGCGCGCAGCGGTCAGTACGCCGGCGTCGTAGTCGGACAGGCCGTACTGTTCGACGAAGCGCGCCCGCTTGGCGTCCGGCAGCTCGGGCAGTTTCTCGCGCACGGAGTCGATGAACGCGGTGTCCACGACCAGCGGCAGCAGGTCCGGATCAGGGAAGTAGCGGTAGTCGTTTGCCTCTTCCTTGCTGCGCATGGAGCGCGTCTCATCGCGATCCGGGTCGTACAGGCGAGTCTCCTGCACCACCGAACCGCCGCCTTCGATCAGGTCGATCTGACGCTCGACCTCGAAGTTGATGGCGCGCTCGACGAAGCGGAAGGAGTTCAGGTTCTTCAGCTCCGCGCGGGTGCCGAACTCGGTCTGGCCCTTGGGCCGCACCGAGACGTTGGCGTCACAGCGAAAGCTGCCTTCCTGCATGTTGCCGTCGCAGATATCCAGATAACGCACCAGCGAATGCATCTTCTTCATGTAGGCAACGGCCTCCTTCGCGGAGCGCAGCTCCGGTTCGGAGACGATCTCGATCAGCGGGGTGCCGGCGCGGTTGAGGTCGATACCGGTCATCGCCTCGAAGCCCTCGTGCAGGCTCTTGCCAGCGTCCTCCTCGAGATGGGCGCGGGTCACCCCGACGCGCTTGATGGTGCCGTCTTCCAGTTCGATATCCAGATGCCCCAGGCCCACGATCGGCAGTTCGAACTGCGAGATCTGGTAGCCCTTGGGGAGGTCCGGATAGAAGTAGTTCTTGCGCGCGAACACCGAGCGCGGGGTGATCTCGGCATTGATCGCCAGCCCCAGCATCACGGCCCGCTCCACCGCGCCCTGGTTCAGCACCGGCAGTACGCCGGGCATGCCCAGATCCACCGGGCAGGCCTGACGGTTGGGCTCGGCGCCGTAGGCGGTGGGCGCCCCGGAGAAGATCTTGGAGACGGTATTGAGCTGGGCGTGAATCTCCAGCCCGATGACGGTTTCCCATTCCATGTTCAGGGCCCTCAGGCGAAGGCCGCCGGCACGCGGGCGTGCCAGTCGGTCTCTTGCTGATACTGGTGAGCAACGCCCAGCAGGCGCGCCTCGTCAAAGTAGTTGCCGATCAATTGCAGCCCGACCGGCAGGCCGTCGATCTCCCCGCCCGGCAGCGACATCGCCGGCAGCCCCGCGAGGTTCGCGGCGATGGTGTAGATGTCCGACAGGTACATGCTGACCGGGTCGGCCTTGGCACCCAGCGCGAACGGCAGCTCCGGGGTGGTCGGCGCCAGCAGCACGTCGACGTCCTCGAAGGCGCGACGGAAGTCGTCGGCGATGATGCGCCGGACCTTCTGCGCCTTCAGGTAGTAGGCGTCGTAGTAGCCGGCGGACAGCACGTAGGTGCCGACCATGATGCGGCGCTTCACTTCGTCGCCAAAGCCCTCCCCGCGCGAGCGGGTGTAGAGGTCCATCAGGTCCTCGGGATTCTCGCAGCGGTAGCCGTAGCGCACGCCGTCAAAACGCGCGAGGTTGGAGGAGCACTCGGCCGGGGCGACCACGTAATAGGCCGGCACCGACAGGTGGCTGTTCGGCAGGCCGACCTCGCGCACCTCGGCGCCGCGGCCCTTGAGCACCTCGATGGCGGCGTCGATCACGCCGCGCACGCGCTCGTCCAGACCGGCCTCGCCGAAGAATTCCGTCGGCAGGCCGATGCGCAGGCCCTTCAGGTCCTGCTCCAGTCCGGCGGTGAAATCCTCTTCCGGGCGCTCGACGCTGGTGGAGTCGCGTTCGTCGAAGCCGGCCATGGCGTTCAGCATCCGCCCGCAGTCCTCGGCGGTCGCGGCCATCGGGCCACCCTGGTCGAGACTGGAGGCGAAGGCGATCATGCCGTAGCGCGAGACGCGCCCGTAGGTCGGCTTGAGCCCGGTGATGCCACAGAATGCTGCCGGCTGGCGGATCGAACCGCCGGTGTCGGTGCCCGTGGCACCCGGCACCAGGCGCGCCCCCACCGCGGCGGCGGAGCCGCCGGAGGAACCACCCGGGACGCGTTCGGTATCCCAGGGGTTGCGAACAGGACCATAGAAACTCGTCTCGTTGGACGAGCCCATCGCGAATTCGTCCATGTTGGTCTTGCCCAGCATCACCGCGCCGGCGGCATTCATGCGCTCGACGACGGTGGCGTTGTAGGGCGAGACGAACGGATCCAGCATGCGCGAGCCGCAGGAGGTGCGCACGCCCTCGGTGCAGAAGATGTCCTTCTGCGCGACCGGCACGCCCAGCAGCGGGGTCTTTTCACCCTTCGCCAGGCGCGCATCGGCGGCATCGGCCTGCGCCAGCGCCTGCTCGGCGGTCACGGTGATGAAGCTGTTCAACTGCGGATCGAGACGCTCGATCCGGTCCAGATACAGCTGGGTCAATTCGCGCGAACTGATCTCGCGGGCCTGGAGCTTGCGCACCCAGCCGGACAGGGTTTCCTGGGCCATGGTTTCGGGGACTCTTGCTGGCTAGAAGCGTGACGGGTTCAACAGAACGGCGACCGCGCGGATCATTCGATCACGCGCGGGACCAGGTACAGGCCACCCTCGACAGCCGGGGCGATGGCCTGGAAGACCTCGCGCCGATCCGGCTCGGTCACCGCATCCGGGCGCAGGCGCTGCTCGGCGTCCAGCGGGTGGGCCATCGGCTCGACACCCTCGATGGCCGCACCATCCAGTTGTTCGACAAAGTCAAAGATGTCGCTCAGCCCACCCGCGAAATCCCGGGCCTGGTCATCGTTCATGGCCAGACGGGAGAGATGGGCGATGCGCCGGACTTCGGAGGTATCGACGGACATGGCGGCGTGGGTCCTGTAGCGTTCGGATTCATTGGGCGAAACGGAGCGCAAACTTACCACAAAGCCGTTGTTGCCCAAACCCCGGGCGCTTGCTAGAGTCGACGGCTTTCCCGCCCGCCCACTCAAGCAGGTTTCTTCTTCATGTTCAAACGCCTTCTGGGGTTGTTCTCCAACGACATCTCCATCGATCTCGGCACCGCCAACACCCTCATCTATATGCGCGGCCAGGGCATTGTCCTGAACGAACCCTCCGTGGTCGCGATTCGTCAGGACCGCGGCCCGGGCGGCCCGCGCTCCATCGAGGCCGTAGGGATCGAGGCCAAGAAGATGCTCGGCCGCACGCCGGAGCACGTGGTGACGGTGCGCCCGATGAAGGATGGCGTCATCGCCGACTTCACCACGACCGAGAAGATGCTGCAGTACTTCATCAAGAAGGTGCACGAGCGGCGGATCTTCCGCCCCAGCCCGCGCGTGCTGGTCTGCGTGCCCTGCGGCGCCACCCAGGTGGAACGCCGAGCGATCCGCGAATCCGCCTTCGGCGCCGGGGCGCGCAAGGTCTATCTGCTGCAGGAGCCCGTCGCCGCAGCCATCGGCGCCGGCATCCCGCTGGACGAGGCGGTCGGCTCCATGGTGCTGGATATCGGCGGCGGGACCTCCGAAGTCGCGGTGCTGTCGATGAACGGCATTGTCTATTCCGAATCCGTACGCATCGGCGGCGACACCTTCGACGAGGCCATCATGGCCTATGTACGCCGTAACTACGGCGTACTGATCGGCGAGGCCACCGCCGAACGCATCAAGCACACCGTCGGCTCGGCCTATCCGGGCAAGGAACTGCTCGAGATCGAGGTCAAGGGCCGCAACCTGGCCGAGGGCGTGCCGCGCTCGTTCACCCTGAACTCGAACGAGATCCTGGAAGCCTTGCAGGATCCGCTGTACGGCATCGTCTCTGCCGTACGCACCGCCCTGGAGCAGACCCCGCCGGAACTCGGCGCGGACGTCGCCGAGCGCGGCATTGTGCTGACCGGCGGCTCCGCCCTGCTGCAGCAGCTGGACCGGTTGATCATGGAAGAGACCGGCATCCCGGTGGTCATCGCCGACGACCCGCTGACCTGCGTCGCCCGCGGCGGCGGCCGGGTGCTGGAGATGCTCGACGAGAAACGGGTCGACTTCCTCGCAATGGAATAAGGCCGGACCACCCCGCCCGCGTCGCCACGGCGCGGGTCTGGTTCGGGTTACACTCCGGGCCGCAACAGGTCGGCAAAGCCGCACGGGACGGGGTTCCGCAGCGGCTTTGCCTTGTCGACGCGATCCGGAACCGGAGGTCACGCCATCAGCAAGCCGCTGTTCAGACTGGGTGTCTCGCCCACTCTGCGCCTGCTCGCGGTGATCCTGCTGGGCCTGGCGCTGATGGCGCTGGATCACCGCGTCAACGAACTGCAGTTTGTCCGCGGCGCCCTGGCCACCGTCACCTACCCGCTGCAGGTCGCGGTGGACGCACCGGTCCGCGCGGTCAGCCGGGTGTTCGAGTCGTTCACCAGCCGCGAAGACCTGATCACCGAGAACCGCATCCTGCGCAGCGAGAATGCCGAGCTGCGCGCGCGTCAGCTGCGCTTCGAGGCCCTGCAGCTGGAGAACGACCGCCTGCGCGCCCTGCTGAATACCGCCGAGCAGGCCGAAGAGCGGGTCGAGATCGCCAAGCTGCTGGCCGTGGATCTCGACCCCTTTCGCCAGCAGATCGTGCTCAACAAGGGGCGCAATGACGATGTCTATGCCGGCCAGCCGGTCATCAATGCCGACGGCGTGATTGGCCAGGTCCTGTCGACCCGCCTGACCAGCTCGATCGCTCTGCTGATCTCCGACCCCAGCCACGCGCTGCCGGTACTGAGCGCACGCACCGGGCTGCGCGGTCTGGTGGTCGGCACCGGCAACCCGCAACGCCTGGAGATGCGCCACGTTCCGCTGCAGGAGGATGTGGAGCCCGGCGACCTGCTGCTGACCTCCGGGCTGGGCGGCCGTTTCCCGGCCGACTACCCAGTGGCCCGGGTCACCTCGGTCGAGCGGCCACAGGGCCAACCATTCCTGAGCATCGAGGCCGAACCGCTGGCGGCCCTGGACCGCTCCCGCGAGGTCCTGTTGCTGTGGACCGACGGCGCCGTTTCAGCGATCGCTCCGCTCAATCTGGACAACGACCTGGAGGCGGCTCCGAACGCGCTCGAATCAGAACCGGCCGAAGGGACACCGTGACCCGTGCCATCGGCATCCCCTGGCCGGTGGCGCTGACCCTGCTGGCAGCTCTGGCCCTCGCCATCGTGCCGGTCCCGGATATCCTGCGCCCGGCGCGCCCGGAGTGGCTGGCGCTCATCCTGATCTACTGGGCCATGGCCTTCCCGTCGCGCATCGGCATCCTGACCGCCTTCGTCGCCGGCCTGTTGCTGGACACCCTGCAGGGCCAGCTGCTGGGACAGAACGCCATCGCCCTGGCAGTGGTCATCTACATCGTGCTGCAGATCCACCCGCGCCTGCGGGTCTATCCGGTCTGGCAACAGATGATGGTGGTCGCCATCCTGATGGCCCTGTTCAAGCTTCTGGCCCTGTGGCCACAGGGCATCACCGGATTTCCGCCGGGCAGCCTCTGGTACTGGGCGCCGGTCCTCACCAGCGCCCTGGTCTGGCCCCTGATCTTCTCCCTGCTGCGCGACCTGCGTCGGCGCTGGCTGCTGCACCTCACCTGAGGAAAACGCCGACCCCATCCCGGTCGAAGCAAACCGGGACTGTCACGCATACTGTGTCCGAACCGAAACAAGGAGCCTTGCATGGACCCGAACAAGCAAACCGAGATCGAAGCCGCCGTGTTGCGCCGCCTGCTGCAGCACCTGGACGAACGCAAGGACGTGCAGAACATTGACCTGATGAACCTGGCCGGCTTCTGCCGCAACTGCCTGTCCAAGTGGTACGTGGCCGCCGCCGAAGAACGCGGCGAGTCCATCGACTACGAGGGTGCCCGCGAGATCGTCTACGGCATGCCCTACAGCGAGTGGAAAGAGCGCTACCAGAAGGAGGCGACGCCGGAGCAGAAGGCGGCCTTCGAGGCCAGCCAGAAATCGCCCCATGCATGATCACGGCCTGATCGAGAGCCCGGAGGCCCTGCAGGGCTTCCTCGACACCATCGCCGGGACCGACTGGATCGCGCTGGATACGGAGTTCATGCGCGAGAAGACCTATTACCCGCGCCTGTGCCTGATCCAGCTGGCAACTCTGGACCAGATCGCCTGCGTCGACCCGCTGCAACTCGACATCAAGCTGCTGGAACCCCTGCTGTTCGATGCCGGCGTAACCAAGGTCTTCCACTCGGCCTCGCAGGATCTCGAGGTCCTGTATCGCGAACTCGGACGCGTGCCCGCCCCGGTGTTCGACACCCAGATCGCTGCCAGCATGCTCGGCCACGGCGAGCAGATCGGCTACGCCAACCTGGTCAAGGCGATCCTCGATCGCGACCTCGACAAGAGCCAGACCCGCACCGACTGGGCACGCCGCCCCCTGAGCAAGGAACAGATCCTTTACGCCGCCGATGACGTACGCTTCCTGGCCACCGTGTTCATGCGCCTGCTGCACGAACTGGAAAGCCATGACCGCATGCACTGGCTGCGCCCGGAGATGGAGGCCCTGAGCGACCCGGGCCTGTACGAACCAAACCCCGAGGCGGCCTGGCAGCGGGTCTCCGGGGCCAAGCGGCTCAAGCCGCGCGAGCGCGGCGTACTCAAGGCCGTGGCCGCCTGGCGCGAACGCGCGGCGCAGGCGAGCGACCGCCCGCGCCGCTGGATCCTGGCCGACGACATCCTGATCGATATCGCCCGGCGCACGCCGGAGGACACCGCCGCCCTGCACCAATTGCGCGGGTTCCCCGACGGCATGAAGCCGCCGCGTCAGGAAGAGCTGCTGGAGGCGATCCGCGAAGGCCAGGCCCTGCCCCGCGAGGAATGGCCACAACTACCGGACAAGGCGAAGCTGACCGAGGCGGAAGAGGTCCTGGCGGACATCGGCATGGCCCTGCTGCGCGAGTGCGCGCGACGCAACCAGATCACCGCCGGCGCGATTGCGCAGCGCAAGGATGTCATCGAACTCCTGAAGGGCGACGGCACGAGCGGCCGTCTGGGCAGCGGCTGGCGTCACGAGATCGCCGGAAAGACCATCGCCCGCTGGTTTGCGGGCGATGGTGAGCTGACACGTACGGAGGAAGGGCTGCAGATCCGCCCGTAACCGCCGTCCTGGCGGATCTGCAGCGGTAGCGTCAGGCGGCCTTGTAGATCCCGCGGCGCGGCGAGGTCAGGCGACCCTGGCGCTTCAGGTAGGCCAGGGTCTGGCTGATGTTCTTGGTATCCAGGCCGGCCTTCTCGGCCTGTGCCTTGATCTCCTTGATCCCCATCTCCGGCTGGGTGGCGACGATATCGCAAAGCTTCTGGCTGATGGACTCGCCACCGGCCCGGCGCCCGCGACGTCCGCCGCCCGCGGTACGGCCCACGCGCCCGCCCAGTTCACGGATCTGGCGCTCGAGCTCGCCGAGTTCCTTGCGATGCCGTGCCACCATCTCCTTGCGCTTTTCCATCAGCTTCTCGCGCTTCTCGCGGCGTTCGGCTTCCTTGCCCTCGGCTTCTTCCTTTTCCCGCTGGCGCGCGAGGGCGTACAGTTCTTCGGCCGACAGATCGGAGGCCTTCTTGTTATCCATGCTCATACAGAACTCCCGGGTTCTTAAAACGGATGCGATTACAGGTTAAGACCAAAGGGTTTCCGGCTATTCAGTCTAGCCTCTAACATTTGATCACCATAGAATAGTACCACCCCATGGATAAATGCTGTAACGATCATAATAAGGCGCACACGGCACAAGAGCGACCACACGCACTTTCTGGCGAAAACCGCACACTCATACGAGAAGAGGTCGCCCGATTGTATAACCAGGCCGCGGGCACGCGCGCATCCGATCCTCCCGCCGTTCACTTTGACTTGAAAGGCCGGGCGGCCGGCCAGTGGCGCCTGAGAAAGAACACGGAAACCCTGCGCTTCAATCCGGAAGCCTTCAGTCTGGACTGGAATCAACATTTCCCGGAAACAGTGGCACACGAAGTCGCCCACTCTCTGGTATATCGCACCTACGGCGCGCGCAGGGTTCGGCCCCACGGCCCTGAATGGCGGGGGTTCATGCAGGCGATGGGGTTTCAAAAGCCCCGGGTCACACATGCGACCGCGCTGACCACACGCAAGATGCGCCAATATAACTACGAGTGCGCCTGCGGCCCTCAACTACTGAGCGCGCGCCGACACTTTCTTATTCGCAAACGCGGCTACCACTACCAGTGCCGCCAATGCGGCGAATGGCTAAAGCACGCCGACGGCGGAGCGCCCTGAGGAGCCACCATCATTCCGGGCCGCGTGGCTGTTGATATAGTCAACCAGCCGCACCGTTGCCCCCTGATGCTCCGCAATAAAAGCGGCCGAACGGCGCCGCAAGGCCTCACGCCCAGGTTCATCCATTACCAGCAATGCCCGAAGACGGGTAATGGCCTCGTCGGCGTCGGCCGCTCGCCCCAGCACATTCGCAGCCTGCATGCGCTCCACCAGGAGTTCGAAGTTGTCCACGTGCGGACCCATAACAACCGGGCAGTGCCACAACACCGCCTCCAGCGGATTGTGCCCGCCCACCGAAACCAGCGACCCCCCTATGAAGGCCGCATCGGCCAGCCCGAAGAAGCGCTTCAGCTCCCCGAGGGTATCCAGGAGCCAGAAATGGGTGGCGGCGTCCGGCAGACCTTCACTGCGACGCACGAAGGTGTGACCGGAACGCTCCAGCAAGTCCGCCACTGCGGGAAACCGCTGCGGATGGCGTGGCGCCACCACAACCAGGAGGCGTGGATACTCGGTGCGCAGTGCGCGCAGTCCCGAGAGCAACTGGGCCTCTTCGTCGGCATGGGTGCTGGCAAGAACGACCACCGGGCGCCCATCAACCACCGGGCGCAGGGACTCGACTTCCTGACGATCGGTTTCCTCGACGCGGATATCGAACTTGATGTCGCCGTTGACCGTCACGCGATCAGGCACGGCCCCGAGCGCGACGAAACGCTCGCGGTCCAGCGGATTGCGACAGGCAATCCAGTCAAACCCGCTCAATGCCGGCGTGATCAGCCGCGGGAGCCGCGCATAACGCCGAGCCGAACGCCCGGACATACGGGCGTTCGCCAGCACGACCGGGATACCCATCCGTCGGGCCGCCGCCAGCATATTCGGCCAGATCTCGGTCTCCATCACCACGATGCACTGCGGCCGCAGCGCTCGCAGGAAGCGCCCCTGTAGCCAGGGCAGATCCAGTGGCATGAAGCGATGCATGACGCGATCGCCGAGCCGCTCGGTCAGCATCGCGGCGCCGGTCGGCGTCGTCGTGGTTACCAGGATGCGACGCGGGCCGGGCGCCAGAAGCTGGCGAATGAGCGGTTCCGCCGCCAGCACTTCACCGACCGAAACCGCATGGATCCAGATCTCCGCCGGCTCCGGCGGAGGGGCCCACCCCATCACCTCGCCCGGGCGCACACGCACCGATGCCCGACGACTGCGCAGTCCGTGGCGGATCAGCAGCAAGGGGGTCAGCAACGCAAGCAGCGCCGTGTAGACTACGCGGGTCATTCGCAGGGAGACTCCGATCCGTGACGGCCCGCCCCGAACATCCGAGCGCGACCGAACGCCCGCCCCGCGGCCCCGCCACCTGGCCCATGTGGGCGGTGATCGGCCTGGCTCGGCTGGTCATCCAGTTGCCCATCCGCTGGCAACAAGCGCTTGGGCGCGGCATTGGGCGGCTGTTCTACCGTTACGGCCGCAAGCGGCGCGCGATCGCCCGCACCAACCTCGAACTGTGTTTTCCCGGCCAGCCGCCGGAACGGCGCGAACAGTGGCTGCGCGAGCACTTCGAGGCGGCCGGAATGGGTGTCCTGGAAATAGCCATGGCCTGGTGGGGACGCGACGCGCAACTCAAGGGGCATTACACAATCCACGGGCTGGAACATCTGGACAAGGCACTGGAGCAAGGCAAGGGGGCCCTGCTGGTCAGCGCCCATTTCACCACACTCGAGCTTTGCGGGCGCCTGCTGGCGCTGCACCGGGAGTTTGCCGCGATGTACCGCCCCAGCGAACGCCCGCTGATCAACTACCTGTTCAAGGTCAATCGCAACCGCCACACGGCCGGCGTGATCGCACGCGACGACGTCAAGGGACTGCTGCGCACCCTGCGCGAGAACATGCCGGTGTGGTATGCACCCGACCAGGCCACCAGCGGGCGCCAGACCGAGCTGGTCCCGTTCTTCGGCGAACCCGCGAACACGCAGACCGCCACGCATCGCATCGCCCGGGTCAGCGGCGCCCCGGTCCTCCCCTTCTTCGGCTACCGGCGCGAAGACGGCCACTACGTCGTGACCATCCACCCCCCGGTAGAGGGCTTCCCCACCGAGGACGCCCACGCCGACACCCTGCGCATCAACCACATCATCGAAGAAGCCGTGATGGATGCCCCGGGGCAGTACTTCTGGACCCACAAGCGCTTCAAGAAACGCGCGGGCCTGCCCGACCCCTACGCGCCCTAGCGTGGAATCTCGAAGGCTGCCTCCGAGCAGGAGACAATAAGCCAGCCACAATGATCATGGCGAGCCGCCTGCCGTTATACTGCCCGGGCCATTGCAAGAGCCCCTCCGGAAGGCTCCAACTCCGGCACTCACCCGCAAAGGTGCTGGCCGTACTCCTTACCCAAACCCTAATGGATAACGAAGCGATGGAATTGCCCAAAGAGGCTGTTTACTCCCACTTGCGCCAGCGCTTTGCCTGGTGGCTGCATTATCTCAAGGCCCGCCAGAACCCCAAGGAGCGCCCACGAGTACGTCGCCTTGCAGGCTTCATTCCCGAGGGAGGGGTAATCTTTGATGTTGGCGCACACTTTGGCTATCTGGCCAAAGAGTTCGCCGTGATCCACAACGGCAGCTGCATGGTCCACTGCTTCGAGCCGGTACCATACACTCGCTCCATCCTCGAACGAGTGGTCGATAGATTCCAAAACGTCCATATCGAATCACGCGCGCTTTCAAATCAGGCGGGGCACATGAAGCTAAGCATTCCCATAAAGGAATCCGGGCGCTTGGGTATCGGACTTGCGCATTTTGGCGACGAGGTGCGGCGAGACTACATCGTGGAGCCCGTGGAAACCCTCACCCTGGATGCCTATGTAGCCGAGCAAGGGCTAGCGCGCCTCGACTTCGTCAAGATGGACGTGGAGGGGGCCGAATTCCAGATCCTCCAGGGCGCAGAAAAGACCTTGAAAGAGCTTCAACCTCATGTCTACTGTGAGCTGATTTCCACTTCCACCGCACGTATGGGGTACAAACCCGAGACAGTGTTCGATTTCCTAACCAACCTCGGCTATCGAGCCGCCGTGATCGAAAGGTCAGGAGAAAAGCGCCCCGTCGAGGGTTTGATCGAGGGAGAGGAGGACTACCTCTTCTACCCGGAACGAGCCGAAAAGTAGCCCGGGTGGCTCCGAAGCGCCCCCGTACGACCTCTCTATTGGACACAAGCGGATAGACTGTCCAATTTTGGAGCTGGTATTTTTCTCCGGCCCTCAGTTTTCGTGGCCACAAGCCAAAAATTGACACTTCCGGAAAACCCCGTGGACACCCCACCTAGAAATCACGGCGAGAGAGACACGGATTCTGGTGCGGCACCAGCTTCTAGCCCCAGTTCGCGGCGGATACGTGCCGCCACCTTCGGCGTGTCATTCACTGGCGTGTAGGCCCACTGGTCAAGCGCGCCGGTGAATGGCCGGGTTACCCCTTCCGCCTCCAGAGCGGAATGGAAGGCCTGCAGGCGACGACCGAGTGGCCCCAGGGCCACCGTGTACACCGGCACACCGGTCGCCGCCGCTTCCGAGACCATGGATACAGAATCGGCACTGACCACGATGTGGTCGGCCGTTGCCAGCATCGCCATGAAGGGGTTCTCTCCCTGCCCGCCCCAGACAAACCCCGGGACATCCGCCAACCCCTCCACCAGTCGTCGGGTACTGGCCTCGCCCGTACGCCGCGAAGGGGTCACCAGCACGCTACCCCCAGAGGCTCCGGCCGCCGAACGCAGGTCACGGATCAGGGCATCCAGCCGCTCCTGGCCCAGATCTCCCCGCTGGGTGGCGCCCCCGATCAGCACCGCGATCCAGGGCCGGGGAAATGCAGCCCAGGCATCCCCCAGGTCCGCACGCGCCGCCTCCAGCCGCTCGGCCGTCACCCGGTGCAGGGCGCCGCGCGTCGCGATCACGTTCGGGCCGGTCAGCCCATCGTGGCGCGGCGGCACCACCCAGTCGAAATGCCGCGGGGCGATCTGTGGATCCTGAATATGCACGGTCATGATGGCACCCCCGCTGGCGCGCCTGAGTGCCACGGCCACCGTGGCACTGCGGCGCCCGCAGGAGATCAAGAGGCGCGGCCAGGGCGGCGCCAGGGAATCGCTATCGGAGGTGAGCCCTCGCAATACGCCGGGCGCGAAGGAACCGCGCATCCAGCGCCAGGGCGGACGCAGCCCCACTGTCTTGTGTTCGTAGGGCAGCCCCACGGCTTCGGCCAGGCCACGGACCTGACTGGTCATCCCGGCCTCGCCGGTCGTCAGTGTCCAGCAGTAAGCCTCGGTCACAATGAAGCGTTCGTCGCCTGGCCTGCGGTCACGCCGGCACGCGGCGCTGCACAGGTGTGTCGGGAGAGGCCAGTTCGTGGCGGTTGCGCCACTCTTCGGTCACATAGTTGATGATCAACGAGCGTCGCACACCTTCCAGGGGGCGAAGGTGGTAGCCATGCCAGGTGTTGTCGGCCGGCACGAACACCAACGCACTGTTGTATGTGCCCGGCGCCGTCTCGTAGTGCGTGTCCGCGTCCACGTACACGTCCGTGCCCCAGTTCTCGTAACCGGGATCGGTGGACAGGTACAGCAGCATGGTGAATTTTTTCACGCCAAGATCGGTATGTGGTGCCAGCCAGAAACCCTCGGTATCCAGGCAATGCTCGATGCGCAGGTAGTTGCCGCTGACGTCCACGCCGCACACCTCGTAGATCGCATCCAGCACCTGCGGGCTCTCGAACGCCGCTGCAACGCTTTCGCACACATCGGAGGCCCGCCGGTTCTCGACGTCGAAGAAGCGCCGCGAGCTGTTGTGCGTCTCACGCTTGCCCTCGGTGTCACCAATCGCGGGCGGCTCGAACGGCAGCGCCTCCACCGCGCGCGCCGCCGCCTCGGGCAGTATCGCCTGCGGATACCACCGCCGATACGGATACGCCTCCGACCGCGCGCGCCGAAGCGACGCCTCGACCTGACTTGCCACTTCAGCGGCGGTATCCATTTCTTTTTCCACTAAATTCAACAACGCCGCACAGTGTAGTGCAAACCAGGGGGATTCCACAAAAAACAGCGTTCAAACAGGCTGCTAGACTGGCGACAATTCCGATATCGCACCCCCAAAGATCCACCGTTACCCAGGCCAACGCCATGACACCTTCAGACGGGCCCTTATCGGACCCTGATACAACCCCGTTTGGCACATATCGCCCCAAGGGGTTTGCCCACGCCTTACTCTGGATCGTGCGTCTAGGGCTGGCACGAGGCACGTTGTCGCGCCAGCTCAGAAGATTCTGGAACAGCCGCCTTCCAACCACCGTCGATATCGAACGACGAGGCATCCGGTATCGGCTCAACGTTCGGGACAATGTCACCGACGCGAAAATACTCCTTTCATCGAAGGTCTACGACCGCGAGGAACTGGAGCATCTCGCGAACGCATGCGATGAAGGCACGTTCATCGATATCGGCGCCAACACCGGGTACTACAGCCTGCACGTGGCGGCCGCCGGGGCACGCCAGGTCCTAGCCATTGAGCCCAACCCTCCGACATTCCGTCGACTTCTGTTCAACCTGGAATGCAATCGCTTTGCCGAGGCAATTCAAGCCCTCCCGCTGGCCATTGGCCCAAACGGTACCGCCATGCTGCGCTTGGCCGAAGGACTGGGTTCCGCCTCGCTCAATCCGTCGGAACAGTCACGGGGCAACACGGTTGAGGTCCAGACCGAGCCCCTTCTGGATGTACTCACCAATGCCGGAATCGAACGCATCGACGGCCTCAAGATCGACATCGAAGGATACGAGTACCAGGCCCTGGAACCGTTTTTCCGGGACGCGGCTCCATCGCTGCATCCTAGATGCATCGTTATAGAAAGCTGTCACGGGCACATCTGGGAAAAAGACGTCCTGGCCCTGCTTCGGGAGCATGGTTACCAAATCCAGAGCCGCTCACGGTCCAACTCGATCCTGTACCTGAGTTAGACCCGACCTCGGGCACCAGAACAATTAGCGCAAAGAAACGCACTACTCCACGAGGAAGCCAGCCCCATGGCAACTATTCTGCAAGTCTTGCCCGCCCTGGAATCCGGCGGCGTGGAACGCGGTACCCTGGAAATGGCTCGTGCCATCCAGGATGCAGGAGAACGCTCCCTGGTCATGTCCGGCGGGGGCAGCATGGCTCCTTCGCTGGAAGCCGAAGGGAGCCAGCACTTCACCTGGCCGGTGGGCAAAAAGTCCCTGCGGTCATTGCGCCTGGTGCGCCCGCTGCGCAACTTCATACGCGAACAGGAAGTAGACCTGGTACACGTCCGCTCCCGCGTACCCGCATGGATCGTATGGCGCGCGTTACAGGGCATGCCCCGGACTGAACGCCCGGCCCTGGTCACGACCTTCCACGGGTTTTACAGCCCCGGCCGATACAGCTCGATTATGACCCGCGGGGACCGCGTCATTGCCGTCTCTACGAGCATCTCGGCCTACATTCAGAAGCACTTTCCGGCATGCCCGACAGAACGTATTCGCGTCATCCATCGAGGCGTGGATCCCAGTGAGTTCCCTTATGGCCATAAGCCAGGCGATGACTGGATTGAGGGCTTCTTCCAAACCCTTCCGGCGCACGCCCGCGATCGAGCGCTTATAACGCTCCCCGGTCGCATCACGCGATGGAAGGGGCAACTGGATTTCGTGAAGGTCATGGATTCCCTAATCAAGCGGAACCTCCACGTCCATGGCCTTGTTGTGGGAGGAACGGAAAGACGCCGCCAGCGCTACGAAGCCGAAGTGCGCCAGGAAATCCAAGAACGGGGACTGGAATCCCACATCTCCTGGCTGGGACAGCGTTCCGATCTTCGGGAGATCATGGCGATGTCGTTCGCGGTACTTTCGCTCTCGCGCGAGCCAGAGGCTTTTGGCCGGGTCTCGCTCGAAGCTCTATCCCTGGGGCGACCCGTGATTGCCTACGATCACGGAGGCGTGGGTGAGCAGATGGCCGCTTTGTTCGGCGAGGGAACAATCCCGCCATGCAGGCCCGAACTGGCAGCAGACAGGATATCTGATTGGCTGAAAGGCTCCGCCCCGCGGCCAGCGCATCTTAGGGGGTTTACGCTCGACGAGATGCAAGGACAAACCCTCGACGTCTACCGAGAGCTCCTTTAAGACAAGCCGGACTCAGAGGGTGGACATGTTGGTCACACGCGATCACGCCAGTCGGAGGCGCTGCTCATTCTTGGTGGCCACCCGCGCCAGGCCCGGTTCTCTCACCCATCCCCTCGCCGCCGCGCTCAGGCACGGGCCTCTGATTGCTTGATTGAATGAGCGGTGCCAGCGCGAGAGCGACCACCAGCCAGAGAACCGCTGTCGTGTATGAACTGTAGACAGTCCAGTGGACGTTGATGGGGTTAAGAGCCACAAAGATCGCCACACCGGCTACGAGAACATCAGGAGAATCAACGGCCCCATGCTCTCTCGCACGCCGCCAAAACGCCGAAAGAATCCCTAGCAATGCCGCGAGGTAGGCGAACAATCCCACAGCCCCGGTCGAGACCAGGACATCAAGAAAATACAGATGGATATGCGCGAATGGCATGTCAGAGTAGCCTCGCGCCTCCGCCACCGGCTCGACCCCTCGCACACCCACGCCAAGGATCGGCTCATCCATCGCCACGCGCCAGGAAGCAAGCCAGATCGTCCCGCGCTTCGCCGTCGCCTGATCCAGACCCTCAAGACTGAACTCGGACATCTTGGAGATGACCACCAGCCGGTCCCGGGTTTCCGGTGACACCCACAGCGCCAACGCGACGCCCAGCACAAGCACCAGGGCGAAGGCTGACACGGTCCTAATTCGCAAGCGGTAGAACCAGATCAGAAAGGCGCCGTAGGCAACCAGCGTGATCAATGTCGCCAGCATGGCAGCCCTGGAACCCGAGAGGAGAATCGCGATGACCACGATCAGGGGCAATACCGCGGCCAGGCGATTGCGAGAAGCCAACCGGCGGGATGCCTCCAGGACGAACGGAAGCAAGTGGGCCAGCACAATGCCAAGGCGCATGTTCGGGTGAAACAGACCGTCGATCCGGCGCCCGTTGTACGGATAGCCCAGCACGTTTGCACCAGTAACAAACTGAAAAACCCCGTCGAGCGACCAGAATACGGCCAGCGCCAGCACAACGTATAACAGGGGTGTAGCCACATCACGGCGACGGGCAACCCACAGCAGAGGAAGTATCGCAATCGCGAACAATGGATAGGTCAGGGCTGTCCGGAGGGCTCGGTCGAAATCGACCGCCACGGTCAGTGACACCAACTGCGGCACCCAGAGCGCCAACAAGAGCAGCAATGCCCAGCGGATCCAGCGCTCCGCCCACAAGCCGGGCAACCTGAGAGCGATCAAAACAAGACCGGCGAGAGAGAGTGCCGCCAATGGGAAAAATGCCCCCGTCCCAAAAGGCAGAACAAACAAGGCCAGCCCCACCAACCCCAGCACAAGACCGAAGATCCAGCGCTCTTGCGCGCTATCCGCCGAATCGCCCCCAGGAACCTTAGCGAGAAAAGTCATGCCCACCCCCATCCGAAGGCGCGTGATCTTAGCGCAAATTGGCACTCGCGTGACCCAGCAGCTCGGCCGCCGAGCCGCACCATGACACGGCATACAACCCTGGGGGATAATTACCGATGCAAATGACTCGGGGGTCCCATGCAAAACCAAGCAGGTTCAGTCACGATCGAAGTAGGCGCAGGCGAGTTGCTGGACAAGATCACGATCCTGAAGATCAAGAATGAGCGCATCAGCGATGCCGAGAAACTCCGGAACATTCGCCATGAGCTGAATGTGCTCCAGGAGACCTGGGTGCAAGCCGGTTTGCACAGCCCCGAGGTCCAAGAGCTCGAGCGGGACCTGCGCGAAGTGAACTCCAAGCTATGGGACATCGAGGACGAGATCCGCGAATGTGAAGCGAAAAAGGATTTCGGTGAACGCTTCGTACAGCTGGCGCGGTCGGTGTACATCACCAACGACGAGCGCGCCCGGATCAAAAAGGCCGTTAATACACTCTGCAACTCGGCGATTGTCGAGGAAAAATCCTATTCGGACTACAAAAGCTAGGCGGGCCGAAGGTCCGCGAGCACTTCCCGCAACACGGTCTCCATCGGGAGTTCCTTCAGGTCGTCCGCCTCGATAGCCCGGAAGTTGGCGCGGGACAGCCCCGTACGCACGGGCGATGCATGCGCCCCGAACAAGGCAAGCCCGGGCTTGCCGAGACAGGCCGCAACATGCGTCGGCCCGGTGTCGTTCCCGACCACATAGGAGGCACCCCGCATCACACCCGCCAACCCGAACCAGTCGAGCACCTCGTCGTTAGTGCCCAACAAGGGCGTCGCGGATATCGATCGGCAGAGCTCGATCTCATCGGGCCCGGGGACAGTGACGACTTGATAGTCCGTCCGGTTGGCGATCGCGGCTGCCAGGGTCGAGTAATAGGGCCAGCGTTTCTCGGGATGGCTAGCGGAGGATCCGGGGATAAGAACCAGGTACTTTCCGGTCACGCCACCTGCCTGAAGGATGGGCGTGACGTCATCCGCCATCCAGCCGATGTCGGGCTCAAGGGTATGGGACGTGTCCAACCCTGCCCTCGCAAGCTGTCGCTGGAACGCGGACAGGGCCGACTCTTCGCCACGCTTGCGCTCGCCGAAAACCCAAGCGGCGCGATTCAGGATGTAGCGGCGATAGATCGACGTTCGGCTGGAATTCTGCAGGTCGTAGACGAGATCAAAACGCTCACCCCGCAGCATCCGCGCCAGACACCACCATCGCAAGGGCTCACGCGCCTTGGGCCGAGTTTCGGTCAACACGCGATCCACGTGTGGGCAGCGCTCGAAGATCGATCGGTACGGCGGCGTCGTCAACACGACGAGTTCATCGCCCGGGTGATGCTTCCGGATATCACGTAGCGCTCCATCCACCTGGACAACATCGCCGAAGGCGCCGTGTTTGATTACGAGGATTTTGGCCATACGACTTTCGCCCCACTCTCCCGAGTCAATTGGAGCGGCGGGGTTTGGATATCAGATCAAGAAGACCTGACAATTCAGTCGTCGTCTTTCAGGATGAACTGGGTGCCGCAGTAGGGGCACAGGTAGCGGCCGTCGGGGGTCTCGTCGATCGGGAGAAAGACGCGCGGGTGCGAGGACCACAGCGCCATCGTCGGCGTGGGGCAGTGCAGCGGCAGGTCCTTGCGCGTGACGGTGATTTCGGTCTGCGCGTTCGCGGTCGGGTACTGATCCTGGTGGTGGGCGGTATCGGGGTTCACCATGGTTTTTCTCGCATCCGGTTGACGGAAAATTTGGGCGTCTCAGACGAAGGTCAGCCAGCCCTCGTGGCGGCTGTCCCGGCCCTGTACCACATCGAAGTAGCGCGACTGCAGGCGCTCGGTGATGGGTCCGCGGGTGCCGGAGCCGATCGGGCGGTCGTCGACCTCGCGGATCGGGGTCACCTCGGCGGCGGTACCGGTAAAGAAGGCCTCGTCGGCGATGTACACCTCGTCGCGAGTAATGCGCTTCTCGATGACGTCCAGGCCCTCCTCGTGCGCCAGCTCGATGACCGTGCGGCGGGTGATGCCGTCCAGCGCGGAGGTCAGGTCCGGGGTGAACAGCACGCCGTCGCGCACGATAAAGATGTTCTCGCCGCTGCCCTCGGCCACGTAGCCCTCGGTATCCAGCAGCATGGCCTCGTCGTAGCCGCAGCGGGTGGCCTCCTGCAGGGCCATCATGGAGTTCATGTAGTTGCCGTTGGCCTTGGCCTTGCACATGGTCACGTTGACGTGATGCCGGCTGAAAGAGGAGGTGCGAATACGAATCCCCTTCTCGATGCCCTCGTCGCCCAGGTAGCTGCCCCAGTGCCAGGCCGCAACCATCGCATGCACTAGGAGGTTGTCGGCGCGCAGGCCCATCCCTTCGGAGCCGAGGAAGCACATCGGACGCAGGTAGGCGCTTTCCAGCCCGTTGTCGCGCACGGACGCGATCTGGGCATCGTTCAGCACCTCGGCGGTATAGGGGAGGGTCATGCCGAGAATCTTGGCCGAGTTAAACAGCCGCCGGGTGTGGTCCTGCAGGCGGAAGATCGCGGGGCCGCGCTCGGTCTTGTACGCGCGCACGCCCTCGAACACCCCCATGCCGTAATGCAGCGTGTGGGTGAGCACGTGGGTCTTCGCCTCGCGCCAGGGCACCATCTGCCCGTCCAGCCAGATCACCCCGTCGCGGTCGGCCATCGACATTGTCTTGTTCCTCTATGTGGTCTCGTTCGCGGCCGATTCCGGCTCGCCGAACAGGTCATTCCAGGCATCGATCACGCCATCGCGCACGGCGCAGAGCTCGTCGTCGGGCTTCTCGACCCGGGCGTCCAAGCCGGCCAGCGTCAGGCGGTGGATGCGGTTGCGCAGATCGCGGTAGGCATCCGCCAGCGCCTCGCTCAACGCCGCGTCGATCACGCCCTCGCGCCCCAGTGCATCCAGCGTGCGGATCTTGTCCGGCCAGTCACACACGGCGGGATGATCGTGAGCAGATACCAAAACCCAGTATTGAACCATGAATTCGATATCAGTGATACCGCCCCGGTCGCGCTTGAGATGGAAGCCGTGGCCCCGCTTCGAGGCGTGCTCGGCCAGCATGCGGTTGCGCATCTCGACCACCTCGGCGCGCAGTGCATCGGTATCCCTTTCACGAGTCAGCACCTCGCGACGCAGGGCATCGAACTGCTCGCCCAGTTCGGCATCCCCGGTCACGAAGCGCGCACGCACCAGCGCCTGATGCTCCCAGGTCCAGGCCGACTCGTCCTGGTAACGCCGGAACGCCTGTAAGCCGCTGACCAGCAGACCCGCGGTACCACTGGGGCGCAACCGGGTATCCACCTCGTACAGGCGACCCGCCGGGGTAAAGGCCCCCAGCAGGTGCACCACCCGCTGGGCGACGCGGGCGAAGAATTCGGTGTTGTCGATCACCTTGGGCCCCGCGGTCTGCGCCTCGTCGCCCTCGCTGTCGTGCAGGAACACCACGTCCAGATCCGAACCATAGCCCAGCTCGAAGCCACCCAGCTTGCCGTACCCGATCACCGCAAAGCGCGCGACGCGGCGCGCATCCGTGGCCCCGCACTGCGGCTCGCCGTGGCGCTCCACCATCTTGTCCCAGGCCAGCTGCAGCACCCGCTCCAGAAGCACCTCGGCCAGCCAGGTCAGATGGTCGGAGATCTTCATCAGCGGCAGAAAGCCCATGATGTCGGCGGCCGCCACGCGCAGCGTCTGCACCTGCTTGAACTGGCGCAGCCGGTCCAGCATCTGCTCGTGGTCCTGCCCGGGGAACTGCGCCAGCTCGGCCTCCAGCTCCTCGCGCAGCCCGTCACGATCGGGCGGCGCGTACAGCGCGCGCGGGTCCAGTAGCTCGTCCAGAAGCACCGGGTGGCGGGTCAACTGCTCGTTGATCCACGGGCTGGCGGCCACCAGCTTGACCAGCTGCGACAGCGCCAGGGGGTTCTCCACCAGCAGCGACAGGTACACCGAGCGCCGGGCAATCGTGCGCACCATCTGCAGCGCCCGCGGCAATACCGCATCCGGCGCGTCCATCTCCGCGATCGCCCCGATCAGCAACGGCATCAGGCGGTCCAGGCGCTGGCGCCCGGTCACGCTCATCGCGCGCACGCCCGGACTCTCGCGCAGATCGGCGATCCCGCGCAGAGCCTCATCCGCATCCTGAAAGTCCATCGCCTCCAGCACCGCCCGGGCATCCGCCTCCGGCAGCGAGCCCTGCCACAGACGATTGAGCTGCTGCTCGCGCCCGGTCTCGGGCGAGGCCTCCATGGCCTCGCCGTCCGCGCGCTGCGGCGCACTGAATACCTGCTCGAAGTGAGCATGCACCCGCCGCTGCTCGCGCAACAGCGCCATCTCGAAGGCCGCCTCGTCGTCGAACCCCAACGACAGCGCCAGTCGATGCCGGTCCTGACCATTGGAGGGCAGACGGTGGGTCTGCTGGTCATTCAGCATCTGCAGACGGTTCTCTACCCGACGCAGGAAGCGATAGGAACGTTCCAGCTGCTCGACGGCATAGCCGGGCAGCAGGTCGCGCTCCTGCAATGCCGTCATCACGCCCAGCAGGTCACGCCGCTGCAGCCCCTGGTCGCGCCCCCCGCGGATCAACTGGAACGACTGCGCGATGAACTCGATCTCGCGGATCCCGCCCTCGCCGTGCTTCACGTCCTCGAATCGACCGCGCCGCGCCGACTCGTCGTTGATCATCTGCTTCAGCTCGCGCAGGTTGGCCAGCGTGCCGTAGTCCAGATAGCGCCGGTAGATGAACGGGCGCAGCCGGCGCATCAGGCGCGCGCCGGCGTCCGGGTCGCCCGCCAGCGGACTCGCCTTGATCAGGGCGTAGCGCTCCCACTCGCGGCCGTGGGCCTGGTAGTAGTCCTCCATCGCGTCGAAGTGCATCACCAGCGGTCCGGAATCCCCGAACGGGCGCAGGCGCATATCCACGCGATAGCAAAAGCCGTCCGCAGTCACGTCCGACAGCGCTGCAATCAGCTGGCGCCCCAGGCGCTGGAAGAATTCCTGATTCTCGATCACGCGCTTGCCATCGGTCTCCCCCGCCTCCTCGAAGGCGAAGATCAGATCGATATCGGAGGAGAAGTTGAGCTCGCTGCCACCCAGCTTGCCGAGGCCCAGGACCACCATGGACTGGGCCTCGCCCGCGGGGCTGCGCGGCTGGCCGTAACGCTCCTGCAAATGGCGGTCCAGCCATTGCAGGCCACCCTCAATGAGGGAGCGGGCCAGACGGCTCAGGTCGTGCATGACCTCGTCGAGGTCGGCGTGCCCGGCCAGGTCGCGCCAGGCGATGCGGATCATCTCGCGATGCCGCGTTTCGCGCAGCGCGTGACGCAGCCCGGCATCGTCGGTCACGGCCTCCAGGCGCGCCTGCAGCGTGCGCTCGAAGTCCGCATCGTCACACGCCGGTATTTGGCCGTGTGGATCCAGCGCCTCGAGCAAGTACTCCGGATGCTGACGCACTGTCTGCACCAGGTAGTGGCTGAAGGCGAACGGGGCCGGCGTCGACGCCAGGAAGGTGTCCGGCCAGGCGAGCTTTTCGTCCAGCTCGGCCAGCAGATCGCGGACCTCCTGCTCCAGCGGCGGCGACAGGCGAGCGGGGGATTCGGGCAGGGGCTTGTCCATGTGCCAAGCGTATCAGCGTTGCGGCCCGGGGAGACCACCCCATGGCACGTACCAGCCGCGGGGTATTGACTTGGATGAGAACACAAATAACAATCGTTCTCGTCTACCCGGCTGTCCGCCGAATGAATCCACACGAGGATCGCTCGCCATGAACTTTCGCCCGTTTGCCTGGCTGATCGCCACGGCCGCCGCCATCGCCGTCAGCATGCCCCTGGTCGGCTGCAGCCCCGCCGACCAGGACGAGGTCAACCTCTATTCGGCGCGCCAGGAAAACCTGATCAAGCCGCTGCTGGACGACTTCACTGATCAGACCGGCATCCCGGTCAACCTGGTGACCGGCGGGGCGGACAGCCTGCTGCAGCGCCTGCGCCACGAGGGCCGCAACTCACCCGCCGATCTCTTCATCACCGTGGACGCGGCGCGTCTGCACCAGGCCAGCGAGGCCAGCGTGCTGCAGGCGGTCAAATCGGACGTGCTGCGCGAGAATATCCCGGAGCGCTACCGCGACCCGGACGGACAGTGGTTCGGCCTGTCGTCGCGCGCGCGCCCCATCCTCTACCACAAGGACCGCGTGGACCCGGCGGAACTCTCTACCTACGAGGCCCTGACCGACGCGCAATGGGAGGGCCGGATCTGCATCCGCTCCTCCAGCAACGTGTACAACCAGTCTCTGGTGGCCGCGATGATCGCCACCGAGGGCGCCGAGGCCGCCCAGGACTGGGCCGCCGGGATCGTGGCCAACATGGCGCGCCAGCCGCAGGGCGGTGACCGCGATCAGATCCGCGCCGTGGCCGACGGGGTCTGCGACGTCGCGATTGCCAACACCTACTACCTGGGCCTGATGCTGGACGGCGAGGGCCGTGATCGCGAAGTCGCCGAGCAGATCGGGGTGTTCTGGCCCAACCAGGACGGCCGCGGCACCCACGTGAACATCAGCGGTGCCGGCGTCACCGCGCATGCCCCGAACCGGGACAACGCGATTCGCCTGCTGGAATTCCTGTCCTCCACCGAGGCGCAGGAGTGGTACGCCGAGGTCAACCAGGAATACCCGATCCGCGACGACGTACCGGCCAGCGACATCCTCCAGAGTTTCGGCGAATTCCAGTCCGACGACATCGAGCTCTACCGTCTGGGCAACCACAACGCCGAGGCCGTACGCATCATGGACCGCGTCCGCTGGCGCTGATGCTCGTCCACGACACCCCACTCACTCTCGCCCCCGGTCCTCCGGGGGCGTTCTGTTTGGCACCACAGAACGCGGGGAGGGCACAGGGCCGGGCATAAGGCGCGGTGTAGCGACCGGGGTCGCGGCACATGGCCTCGACAATCCGCCAGTCACAAGGCGGCCATAGTGGTATTCGAAACAAGAACCTTTATTATTCGCAATCCATGACCGCCCAGACCACCAACCCGCCCGCGACGCCTGCGAATCCTGCGGTTCGCCAGCGCCTGCCGTTCAGCCCGTGGTCGGCGGTCGCCATCGTCGTAGCGCTGACACTCGCCCTGCCGATCCTGGTCATCTTCGGGCACGTGTTCATCCCCGCCGGCGAGGTCTGGACCCACCTGCGCGAGACAGTCCTCGCGGACTATGTCGTCAACTCCCTGGCCCTGCTGATTGGCGTCGGGATCGGGGTGCTGGTGATCGGGGTACCGGTTGCCTGGCTGGTCAGCGTGTGCGAGTTCCCCGGCCGTTCGATCTTCCAGTGGGCGCTGATGCTGCCGCTGGCCATGCCGGCCTACATCATTGCCTACACCTACACCGGCATGCTGGATTTCAGCGGCCCGGTACAAAGCCTGATCCGTGAACTCACGGGACTGGGTTACGGCGAGTACTACTTCCCCGAGATCCGCTCGCTGGGCGGCGCCATGGCCATGCTGACGCTGGTGCTCTACCCCTATGTCTACCTGCTCAGCCGCGCCGCCTTCCTCGAGCAGTCGGTCTGCGTACTGGAGGTCTCCCGCACCCTCGGTGCCGGTCCATTCGGTGGCTTTCGCCGGGTCGCCCTGCCGCTCGCGCGCCCGGCCATCATCGCCGGATTGACCCTTGCGCTGATGGAAGTGCTGGCCGATTACGGCACGGTCGCCTACTTCGGCGTGAGCACCTTCACCACCGGCATCTTCCGCACCTGGTACGCCCTGGGCGACCCGGCCGCAGCGGCCCAGCTCGCGGCCGTGCTGCTGACCTTCGTATTCGTACTGATCGTGCTGGAACGCTGGTCGCGGGCCAAGGCGCGCTTCCATCACACCAGCCGCCGCTACTCGACCCTGCCGCGTTACCAGCTGCGCGGCTGGAAGGCCACCGCGGCCTTCCTGGGCTGCCTGTTTCCGGTCCTGCTGGGCTTCCTGCTGCCGGCCCTCCAGCTCGGACTGTGGACCGTGCAGACCACCGAACAATGGATGAACCCGGCCTTCGGGCGGCTCGTATTCAACAGCTTCTGGCTGGCCATCGCCGCGGCCGTGATCGCGGTCGTCCTGGCCCTGGTCCTCGCCTATGCACGGCGCATGGAGGGCGGGCGTTTCACCGCGGCTGCCGTGCGCGTCGCCGGGATGGGCTACGCGGTACCCGGCATCGTGATCGCGATCGGCGTGATGATCCCGTTCGCCGCCTTCGACAACGCCCTGGACGGCTTCATGCGCGACACCTTCGGGGTATCCACCGGCCTGTTGCTGTCGGGCACGCTGTTCGCCCTGCTGTTCGCCTATGCCGTGCGCTTCCTCGCCGTCTCGCTGCAGACGGTCGAGGCCGGGCTGGGCAAGATCCAGCCGAGCATGGACGATGCCGCCCGCTCGCTGGGGATGCGTCCACTGCAGACCCTGACCCGGGTACACCTGCCGATCATGCGCGGCACCCTGCTGACGGCATTGCTGCTGGTTTTCGTCGATGTCCTGAAGGAGCTTCCGGCGACGCTCATCCTGCGCCCGTTCGACTTCAACACCCTCGCGGTGCGCGCCTTCGAGCTGGCCAGTGACGAGCGCCTGGCCGAATCCTCCAGCGCCGCCCTGGCCATCGTGCTGGTCGGGCTGGTTCCCGTTATCCTGCTGTCGGTGACCATCGGCCGCTCGCGCCCCGGCCAGCAGGGCCCGACCCGCGCGGCGGACGAAGAATCGCCGCAAAAACCCCTCGCCATGCCCGCAGGCACGACGAATACGCCATGACCCAGCCCATCGAAACCACACTGCAGGTGCCCCATACCCCGCTGATCGCCCTGGATCGAGTGGATATCGGCTATGACGGTACCGCCGTGGTCCATCAGGTCTCCCTGGCCCTGCCCAAGGGCCAGATCGGCTGCCTGCTGGGCCCCTCCGGCTGCGGCAAGACCACATTGCTGCGGGCGATCGCCGGCTTCGAGCCGCTGATGGCGGGGAGCATCCAGCTGGACGGGCGCAGCGTCAGCGATGCCCACCGCACGATTCCGCCGGAGAAGCGCGGGGTCGGCATGGTGTTCCAGGACTTTGCCCTGTTTCCACACCTGAACGTGGCCGACAACATCGGCTTCGGCATCCGCCACTGGAACCGCAAGGATCGCGACGGGCGCATCCGTTCGCTCCTCAAGCTGGTGGGGTTGTCGGGCTATGGCGAGTCCTACCCGCACGCCCTGTCCGGTGGTCAGCAGCAGCGCATCGCCCTGGCCCGGGCCCTGGCACCACGGCCCAAGCTGCTGCTGCTGGACGAGCCGTTCTCCAGCATGGACGTGGAGCTGCGCGGCGAGCTCGCGCGCGAGGTGCGGCGCATCCTGCGCGCGGAGAACACCACCGCGATCCTGGTCACCCACGACCAGCACGAGGCGTTTGCCTTCGCCGACCGCATCGCGGTGATCCACCAGGGTCGCGTAGCCCAGTGGGACACCGCCTACAACCTCTACCATCGTCCGGCGGACCGCTTCGTCGCGGACTTCGTCGGCGAGGGTACGCTGATCCCCGGCATGGTCTGCGCCGAGCATGTGGTCGATACCGCCTTTGGCCAGATCGAGGGCACCCTGTCGGAACAGCTGCCACCCGGCACCGCCGTGGATGTCCTTGTGCGTCCGGACGACATCGCCATTGACAACGAAGCGGGCACCATCCGCACCGAGATCCTCGACAAGGCCTTCCGCGGGGCGGACTTCCTCTACACCCTGCGCCTGCCGGACGGTCTCAGCGTGCTCTGCATGGCACCCAGCCACGACAATTTCGTCATCGGCGAGCACGTGCGCCTGCGCCTCGACTTCACCCACCTGGTGGTGTTCTCGCGCGGCAGTGGGGTCGACTGCCCGGCCTCCTGATCCGCGCACGGCGCGACCCCGGCGCCACGCCATCTGGAACTCGCGTGATTTCACGTGTTCCGATCTCCACACGCACCCCATTCCGCAACCGTTATCATCGCTTCATGACCCACGCCGACGCCCCTGTTGCCCACCGCCCGTCCCACACCGGGCTGGGCGTGATCGCGGTCCTGATCGCGCTGGCGGGCATCCCGGGCACGGTCGTCGCGGAGGATGGCCCGACCCCCGGCTTGCAGATCGAGGGGGGTACCGACACCCAGCGCAGCAATATCCGCAACAGCATCAACCTGGCGCGCCAGCCATGCGACCTGCCCGGATTTCGCGAGGGCCGCGTGTTACGCGACACCGAGGCGCGCGCCACCGATGCCTTGCGTGCAATCGGTTTCTACGACCCCGAGCTGGATCTCGACTTCGAACGCCGCGAGGACTGCTGGGATATCCGCATTAGCCTGGAACCCGGTCCACCGACCACGGTGGAGCAGGTGGATCTTCAGATCACCGGCGAGGGAGCCAGCGATCTCGGCTTCGAGGCCGTGCTCAGCCAGACCGAGATCCGCGAGGGCGACACCCTGCGCCATGATCGCTACGAGGCCCTGCGCAACCGCATGGCTCGGATCGCGTCGGATCGCGGCTATTTCGACGCCGATCTCCACACCCGACGCCTGGAAGTGGATCGCGACACCCGCACCGCGACCATCCGCCTGCACATGGATACCGGCGATCGCTACCGCGTAGGACGGGTCCATATCGACCAGGACATCCTCTCCGAGGACTTCGTCCAGCGCATGGTGCCGTTCGAGGCGGGCGACCCATACAGCTCGGCCCAGATCATCGCCCTGCAGCGCAACCTGAACGACAGCGGCTACTTTGGCGGCGTACGTGTGCGCCCGCAACGCGACGCGGCGGAGGATCGGCAAGTCCCGATCCTGGTCGAGCTGGAGCCCCGCAAACGCCATAGCTACGAAGCCGGCATCGGCTACTCCACCGATATCGGCCCGCGTATCCGGCTGCGCTACGAGCATCGCTACGCCAACCGGATCGGCCATCGCTACCAGGCCGAGATCGAGGCGTCACCGGTGCGCTCCGGGATCGGCTACAACTACGAAATCCCGCTGCGCGATCCGCTGCGTGAACGCCTGAACCTGTTCACCACCTATCGCACGGAAGAGACCGACACCCAGGAGTCCGACCGCTTCCAGATCGGGGCCAACCGGGTCCTGCAGCGCCGCAGCGGCTGGCAGACCACCGAGGGGCTGCGCTACGAATACGAGGACTACACCGCCGGCGAGGATGACAGCGGCCGTAGCCGGTTGCTGATTCCGTCCTACCGCATCAGCCGCATGGACGCGGACGATCCCATGACCCCACGCCGTGGCTACCGCTTCGAGACCACCGTGCAGGGCGCACGCGAAGAGATCCTGTCCAGCACCTCCTTCGCCCAGGTCCTGGCCAGTGGCAAGGTGGTTCGCGGCATCGGCACCGGCCGGGTGCTGGCCCGAGTGGATGCTGGCTTCACCGACGTGGACTCGGTCAGTGACCTCCCCAGTTCCCTGCGCTTCTATGCCGGTGGCGACGCCAGCATCCGTGGCTACGGCTACCAGCGGGTCGGGCCACGCAACGACAGCGGCGACGTGATTGGTGGACGCCACAAGGTAGTGGGCAGCCTCGAGTACGACTACCCGGTCGTCGGCAACTGGAGCGCCGCGGCCTTCGTCGACGCCGGCAACGTCGTCAACGAGTGGGACGAGTTCGACCCCGTCTACGGCGTCGGGGTCGGTGTGCGCTGGCGCTCCCCGGTCGGCCCGCTCCGCGTGGACCTGGCCCACGGGCCGGACTCGGACGATGACTTTCGCATCCACTTCTCCATGGGTCCGGACCTTTGAGACCCCTGTTGCGCGGCACACTGTGGGGGCTCTCCACGGTCCTTACCCTGGTGATCATCCTGCTGGGCACCCTCGGGGCCCTGCTCGCGACCGAATCGGGGACCCGCTGGCTGGTCGAACAGGGCGAGCGCCTGGCCCCCGTCGAATTGCGCATCGACCGGGTCGAGGGGACCTTGTTCACCGAGCTGCACCTGCACGGATTGCACCTCGCGCTGCCCGACGGCCCGGTGATCGACCTGCCCACCGGGCGCGTCGGGATCAGCGCCCGCAGCCTGCTCCGCGGCGAGCTTAACATCCGGATACTGGCCGCCACCGGGCTGCGCGTGGACCTGCCACCACCCGACCCGGATGCGCCACCCGCGGACGAACCCTTCGCCCTGCCCGATTCCTTCCGGCTGCCGCTGGCGGTGCGCCTGGGCCAGCTCCAGGTGGAGGACATGGAGATCCTGCTGGCGGGCGAACCCCTGGCCTCGATCACCCGCCTGACGGCCGATGCGCGGGCCAGCGGCTCGCGCATCGAGCTACACGCGCTGGAGCTGGACATGCCGGAGGTCCGGGCCCGACTGGCCGGATCGCTCGAGGCCGATGGCGACTACCCCGTGCACCTGCGGGGTCAGTGGCAGGCGCCCCTGCCCACGGCCCTGGCCGAGGGCCTGGGCACGGACGAGGCGCGTGGCGAGTTGGAGATCACCGGGGCCTTGCGCGAACGTGTGCAGCTCGAACATGACCTGCGCGCCGGGATCGAGCTGAACCTGCAGGCCAGCGCCCACGAACTGTTCACCACCCCGGCGCTGGAACTGGCGGCGCAGTGGCAACCCTTCACCTACCACCTCGACCCGGAACAGGACATCGCCCTGGAGGGCGGCCGCCTCGACCTGCAGGGGACTCCGGAGGACTGGGCGCTGAATCTGCAGACCGCGGCCACCCTGACGCCCTGGCCACGGCTTGTGCTGAACACCCGGGCGCACGGGGACCTCGAATCGGTGGAGATCGAAGCCCTGGATATCGATTCCGAGGCCGGGCGGGTCACGCTCGCCGGGCCCGTTCGCTTTGTCGACACCCTGGACTGGGACCTCACCCTGGAGGCCGAGGACCTGACCCCCGCCGGAATGGGTGTGGAGTTCAATGCCGGGGTCGAACGCCTGAAGGGACGGTTGCAGGGCACCCTACCGCTGGGAACCGACACCCCGCCTCTGGCGGCCCTGGACGCGAGCGTCACCCTTGACGAGCTGACCGGGCACTACGAGGGGGAACCCATCACCGGCAGCCTGAACGCCTGGCTGGTCGACGGTCAGGCGCGGATCGAGGACACGCACCTGACGATCCGCGATACCGCGCAGCTGGACCTGAACGCTTCGGCCACGGGCCTCACGGGCGACCTGAGCGACCCCGATCACCGCCTCGTCTTCGACCTCGGACTGGATCTGGAGGCCCCGGATCTGGCGCGCCTGCACTCGGAGCTGGACGGGCAGATCGAGCAACTTCGACTCGTGCTGGACGGCAACTACGCCCCCGCCAGCGGCGCCCTGAGCGCGCAGCTTGGCCTGGACCCATTGCGCGCCCGACTGCGCGGGATCGACATCACGGGCGATGCACGGATCGCGCTAACCGAGGCTGGTGGCGAGATCGAGCGGCTGCACCTCGCCACCGACACAGGTGCCCGGCTCGCCCTGAATGGGGATCTCGACTGGTCCGAGGGCCTGCGCTGGGACCTCGCGCTGGAAGGCGACGGGCTGGATCCGTCGCTGGTGGTCGCCGAGGCCCCCGGCCAGATCGCCCTCGCCCTGCTCAGCCAGGGGCACCTCGACGCCGACGGCACCCCCCGCGTGCAGGCCCAACTCCAACGGCTGGAGGGTACGCTGCGCGACCAGCCCGTATCCGGTCAGGGCCAACTGCAGCTGGAGGGAGAACATCTGCGAGTGGACCAGCTGGACCTGGCGCTGGGCCGGAACACCCTGATCGCCCACGGCGAATGGACCGAGGCCCTGGACTTCGAGCTGCGCCTGGATGCCCCGGAGCTGGACCGGCTCTGGCCCAACCTCGCCGGCCGACTGGAGCTCGATGCACACATCACCGGAGAACCCGATCGGCCGCGCGTGGCGGCACGCGGAACCGGTGCGGGGTTGCGGCTCGCGGATATCACCCTCGAGCAACTGGAGCTGGGGGCCGACGCCGGCCTCGAGGTCGCCGCCCCGGCCGAGATCGACCTGCGCCTGACCGGCCTCGGGCTGGCCGACGGCACACGCGTGGAGACCCTGCGCCTTGGGGCCTCCGGTCGCATCGACGGGCATCGCGTGACACTGGCGGCCGATGCCGGGGATCTGGGCTCGCTGGATCTGGCGCTGCAAGGCGAACTGAACCCCGACACCCTGCACTGGCGCGGCCAGATCGCACGGCTGGATCTGGACCAACCCGCGGGGGGCCCCTGGCAACTGACCGAACCGGTCGCACTGGAAGGCGGGCCGGAAGATGCACGGCTGGAGCGCCTGTGCCTGGCACGCGACGACGGACGGCTGTGCGTCGAGGGGGATTGGGATGCGGCGACAGGGGCCGAGTTCGCCGCCGAGGCCCGGGCGGTGGACCTGGCCTGGCTGGAACCCTTCCTGCCGCCGGAACTCGCTATCGCGGGCCAGCTGAATGCTGACGCCAGCGGCCGTATGGAAGCCGATGGCACCGTGACGGCCGACCTGACCGTGAGCCCGACCGATGGCCACCTGGTCGTGCGCGACGAGGATGGAGACCTGGAGGAGGTGCCCTACCGCGATGTGCGGCTGGCCGCCCGGGTGCGCGATCGCGACGTGGACGCCTCCCTGCGGCTCGACTTCCTGGATGGCGGGACGGCGCGCAGCGATATCCAACTACGCCCGGACGGCGACGACCTGCGTATCGACGGTGACTTCGAGGCGCACCTCGATAACCTGTCCTGGCTCGCGGCTCTGAGCCCCGAGATCCAGCGCCTGCGTGGCTCGCTCAACGCCCGTCTGGATTTCGGCGGACGACTGGACGCGCCACTGGTGGAAGGCGAAGTGGCGTTCCGCGACGGCGGGGTCCTGATCCCCGAGGCCGGCATCGATATCGTCATTCCCGAGATCACGGCCCGGGTGGTCTCGGCCGAACAGCTGACCCTGACCGGCCGCCTGGAGTCCGGAGACGGCGGCATCGACCTCGACGGTCACGTGGACCTCGGCGACGCCGGGCCCCGTGCCGAGCTGAGCCTGACCGGCGAGGACTTCCTGGTGGTCAATCGGATCGACGCCGAGGCCCGCATCACACCAGACCTGCAACTGGTCTTTACCCCCGACGACGGTATTCGTGTGCGCGGCGAGGTCTTTCTGCCCTGGGCGCGCATCCGTCCGCCGGATCTGCCGCCCGGAGCGATCCGCGTCTCCGGCGACGAGATCATCCTCGGGGAGGAGATCACGGAGGCACAGGGACTCAAGACCGACATCCGCATTCGGATCCGCCTGGGGGATGACGTGCGCTTCGACGGCTTCGGCCTGACCGCACGCTTCGCCGGCGAGGTGGATGTCGAGGAGGTCACCGGGCAACCGACCCAACTGTTCGGCGAGATCACGATCCCCGAAGGCGAGTACAGCGATTACGGCCAGGACCTGCGGGTGGAACGCGGCAGCCTGGTCTTCCAGGGACCGGCGGAGAACCCGGAACTGGACCTGCGCGCGGTACGCACCGTGCGCGAATACAACGTGACCGTCGGGCTGGAGATCCGCGGCACGCCGGACAACCTGAGCTCGCGGGTGATCTCGGACCCGCCGATGGACGAGACCGAGGCGATGTCCTACCTGCTGACTGGACGCCCCCTATCCGGCGCCTCGCAATCCGACGGCAACATGATCGCTGCTGCCGCAGCCGCGTACGGGCTGGAACAAGGGGCCGTGATTACCGAACGCATCGGCCGCGAACTGGGCCTGGACGAGGTGGAGCTGGACACCGAGGGCGGGCTGGACGAAAGCGCGCTGACACTGGGCCTGTACCTCTCGCCGCGCCTGCTGCTGCGCTACTCCATCGGGCTGTTCGACAACACATCGAAGGTCTTGCTGCGCTACGAACTGACCCGCAACCTGAGCGTCGAGACCGCCTCCGGGACGACGGAACAGTCGGTAGACCTGATCTATCGATTCGAGCGCTAGGAGGACGCTGCGGACTAAGGATCAAAGGCCTTTTTCACCACGAAGCACACGAAGGTACGAAGAAAAGATCCATGCCGGTTTAACCACAGAGGACACGGAGTTCACGGAGGTGCTCAAACCTGCTCTCGGTGGTGATCGGCGCTCGAATGATTTCATCTTGAAGATCTTCTCAATGCCGGTGCTGGCCCGTCATCGCGAGGCGCGAAGCGCCGTGGCGATCTCCGTGGAATGCAACCCAGCGGACTTTCGGGGTGGCCTCGCTGAGCCCAGAACGACAAACCTGTCATTCCATACCCACACCACTTCTGGCGCGATCGCGAAGTGCGCGTTGACCAGAGTCTCCCTAGCTTGAGGTATCGCGAGCGCCGTTGCGCGCGGCGTCGATGCGCACGCGGATCTGGCTGCGGTAGAGCTGTTCGTTGGGGATGCCCACCAGGGGACGCCCGACCGGCTGGCCCTCGGCATCGAACGCCATGATCGTCGGCACCACCCGCACGCCGTAGGCACGACCCAGCTCACTGCCCAGCTTGGTCGTGCCGTCGAAATCGCGCACCTCCTCGCGATCCAGCATGACCTTGCGGATATTCACACCCTCGAGGGCCGGGTCCGCGGTCATCGGGCCGAGATAGCGCTGTTCGGCACGATCACAGTACGGGCAGCTACTCGACGCGAACATGATCACGGTCGCCTTGCCATCGCCCTGGGTGTTCAGCGCCTGGAGGTCCGTGGCGCGTTCGACGCCGCCCGCCGCGACCGCAGTAGCCAGCAGCATGCCGACCAACAAGGCACCGGAGCGCAGCAGCATCGAGGCGAACGGGGAGCGGGGAAGGTTCGTATTGAGGGTCATGGTCATCATGGATCCTTGGGTGTTTGGAACCAGTCTAGGGCCGCCACATTAACGCAGGCTGAAGAGCCAGCAATCGCGCCCCCGCCTCCGGCCGGCCCGAAGGTCCGCCGAATGGCGCCCGCGAGTTGCCCACAAAAAAGGCCCCGCCGGAGCGGGGCCTGATTCCAACTCGCCGGCGAACCGGCGGTCAGGGTCTTGCCGGCGACCTTAGTCGGCGCGCTTGCGCACGTCGGAGGTCACTTCCACGCGGCGGTTGGCTTCGCGGCCTTCCTGGGTGGAGTTGTCGGCGGTCGGGCGGTCTTCACCGTAGCCGACGGTGCGGATGTCGCTTTCACGCACGCCTTCGCTGGCCAGGAAGTCGGTGACTGCCTGGGCACGACGCTCGGACAGGCCCTGGTTGTAGTCGGCCGGGCCGATGGTGCAGGTGTGGCCTTCGACCAGCACCGAGCTGTACTCGGCGTCGTCGGAGGTCAGGCTGCGGGCCAGATCACGCAGGGCGGAACGACCTTCGGAACGCAGATCAGCGCTGTCGAAGTCGAACAGGGCCTGGGCGCTCAGCGTGGTGGTGGTGAATTCCGGCTCCGGCTCCGGCGCCGGGGCAGCCGCCGGCTCGGGCTCGGGGGCCTCGGCAACTTCTTCGATGTAGCCCGCGCAATGCGGGAACTTCACGTTTTCTTCCGTCCAGGAACGCGTACGCACGCATTCGCCGGAGCGATCGACCACAACCTTGCCGCTACGGTCGGTCACGTTGGCGGCCGGCGGTTCCTGCGCCACAACCTGCCCGGCGGCGCCGAGCACCAGCGAGGCCACGGAAGCGGCCAGAAGATTCTTAACGAGCTTATGATTCATTGCAAAGCCTCCTTGTAAAAACAATCGACGTCGGACCCGGGTTGAACCGCGCGACCACCATGGTACGCGCCGCGACCGCAATCCAAAGCAGCGAGCTCCTTGCGCCAAGCCCCCTACAGTACCCTGATAGTGGCACACAAGTTCGGGTTTTGCACGCGCCGGAGCGCAAATTATGTGTCGACATCACAACATCGTCACATTCCGTAAATTTCCGAATATCCAGTGACTTTCGACTGCCCTGTTTCGATATTGCAACAGGCGAAACCCGAATCGCACAGACATATTCCGGCAAGCTGTACTCCGGAAGACACACAACCCTGCTAAGGGTTCCTGAAACCGCGGATTTGGCACCCGAACCCGGACCCCAGGAAACGGTACCGGTCAGACAAAAAGACCCCGCCGAAGCGGGGTCCCAAGGTACATCAACGATGCACGGGTAAAGCGGCGAATTACATCATGCCGCCCATGCCACCCATGCCGCCCATGCCACCCATACCGCCCATGTCGTCGCCACCGGCGCCGCCACCGTCATCCTTCTTCGGGATGTCGGCAATCATGGCCTCGGTGGTGATCAGCAGGGCAGCGACCGATGCGGCGTTCTGCAGCGCGGAACGGGTCACCTTGGTCGGGTCCAGGATGCCCATGTCGATCATGTCGCCGAACTCGCCGCTTGCTGCGTTGTAGCCGTAGTTGCCCTTGCCTTCCAGGACCTGATTCAGGACCACGGACGGCTCGTCGCCGGAGTTGTAGACGATCTGGCGCAGCGGCTCTTCCATCGCACGACGGCAGATGTTGATACCGGCGGTCTGCTCATCGTTGTCACCCTTGAGCTTGGTGATCGCGGCGCAGGCACGCAGCAGGGCCACGCCACCGCCGGGAACCACGCCTTCTTCCACCGCCGCACGCGTAGCGTGCAGGGCGTCTTCGACGCGGGCCTTCTTCTCCTTCATCTCGATCTCGGTGGCAGCACCGACCTTGATCACGGCCACACCGCCGGCCAGCTTGGCCACGCGTTCCTGCAGCTTTTCCTTGTCGTAGTCGGAGCTCGCTTCCTCGATCTGCGCACGGATCTGGTCGACGCGGCCCTTGATGTCCTTGTTGGACCCCATGCCGTCGATGATCGTGGTGTTCTCCTTGGTCACCTGCACCTTCTTGGCGCGGCCCAGGTCTTCCACCGTGGTCTTCTCCAGCGACAGGCCGACTTCTTCCGAGATCACCTGGCCACCGGTCAGCACGGCGATATCCTGCAGCATGGCCTTGCGGCGATCACCGAAGCCCGGGGCCTTCACGGCGGCGACCTTGACGATGCCGCGCATGGAGTTGACGACCAGGGTCGCCAGGGCTTCGCCTTCGATGTCCTCGGCGATGATCAGCAGCGGCTTGTTGGCCTTGGCCACGCCTTCCAGGATCGGCAGCAGATCACGGATGTTCGCGATTTTCTTGTCGAACAGCAGGATGTAGGCATCCTCCAGCTCGGCACTCATGTTCTGCTGGTTGTTGATGAAGTAAGGCGACAGGTAGCCGCGATCGAACTGCATGCCCTCGACGACATCCAGCTCGTTTTCCAGCGAGGAACCTTCCTCGACGGTGATCACGCCTTCCTTGCCGACCTTGTCCATCGCATCGGCAATGATCTCGCCGATTGCGGTGTCGGAGTTCGCGGAGATCGAGCCCACCTGGGCGATCGCCTTGTGCTCGGTGCACGGCTTGGAGAGCTTCTTCAGCTCCTCGGTGGCGGCCTTCACGGCCTTGTCGATGCCGCGCTTGAGGTCCATCGGGTTCATGCCGGCGGTGACGGCCTTCATGCCCTCGCGGACGATGGACTGGGCCAGCACGGTCGCGGTGGTGGTGCCGTCACCGGCGGTATCGGAAGTCTGCGAGGAGACTTCCTTGACCAGCTGGGCGCCCATGTTCTCGAACTTGTCTTCCAGCTCGATTTCCTTGGCCACGGACACGCCGTCCTTGGTCACGGTCGGGGCACCAAAGGCCTTGTCCAGGACCACGTTGCGGCCCTTCGGACCGAGGGTGACCTTCACGGCGTTGGCCAGGGTGTTCACGCCCTTGGCCATGCGGGTACGGGCGTCGGTACCAAAGCGTACTTCTTTAGAGCTCATGATTCGTTCTACTCCTGAAAATTCGTGTTAGACGGTCGCGGTTCGGGGCGTTCAGCCCTCGATGACGGCCATGATGTCGTCTTCGCGCATCACGAGGACTTCGTTGCCATCGACCTTGACCTCGGTGCCGGAGTACTTGCCGAAAAGGACCGTGTCACCAGCCTTCACGTCCAGGGGACGGGCTTCGCCGTTGTCCAGGATCTTGCCGTTGCCTACTGCAACCACTTCGCCACGGATCGGCTTCTCGGCCGCGGAATCCGGGATCACGATGCCGCCGGGGGTGGTGCGTTCTTCTTCCATACGCTTCACGATGACTCGATCGTGCAAAGGACGCAGGTTCATGGCGCGAACTCCTTAATAAAATGTCTCAAACAGGAAAATTGGTTTGTCGGGCAGGCACCCTGTTAGCACCCACCCCTGACGAGTGCTAATAATAGGGGCACACAAGGGCGAGTCAAGAGCGCGCGTTACGAAAGCGGGGCCAGAAACGTGAATCAGCGACGGTCGTCGTGGTCCAGCCGATCGTTCGGCGCCTCGGGGCGATCGTCGTGGTGGCGGAATTCGCCCTCGATGGTACCGCCGCCCGGCGGCCCACCAGGGCCGCCGGTGCGCGTGCGGACCATGCCGCGGCGCAGGATGCCGGCCGCCGCCCAGCGCCGCAGCGGCGGAATCAACAGCACGAAGCCGGCGGCATCGGTAAAGAACCCCGGCAGCAACAGCAGCACGGCCGCCGACATCAGCAGCCAGCCCTCGACCAGCCCGCGCGCCGGAACCTCCCCCCGCGCCAGGCTTTGTTGCAGCCGCCGCCAATGGTAGAAGCCCTGCAATCGGAACAACATCAGCCCGGCCGCCGCCGTGACGATCACCAGCACCACCGTCATCAGGGCGCCCACGGCATCGCCCACCCAGGCGAAGCCGAAGATCTCGAGCAGCACCAGACCGAGAAAGACAAACAGGGGAAAGAGGGGGTTGCGCATCGAAGGGTTCCGCAGATCAGGCCTGTTTATTGGAACATGCGCCCCGGGTGGTGTCGATTGGAACCTCGCTGATGCGTGGACACTCCGATATCCAGGCACTCGCGGGGAGCTCGCCCCTTTGTCCTTGCACGACAAAGGGAATTAAGCCAGTCTCCTGCACGTCATTGGTGCATACGGCTATCTACATATTCGGAGAGTGACGGCTCATGTTGCGTAATCCAATCCTGATGCTGGCCCTGCTGGCCTTCCTTGTCCCCGCTCTGGCAACCGCCGCGGTCGAAGACCCGCGCGATCCGACACACCACTTCTTCGACCCGACCTTCGGCGAGTTCCCTGAAGAGCTTGAAGAGGCGCGCGCGGCTGGCAAGAAGGGCATCCTGATCTTCTTCGAGATGGCCGACTGCCCGTTCTGCCATCGCATGAAGAACCAGGTGCTGAACCAGCCCGAGGTCCAGGAATACTTCAGCGAGCACTTCCGGGTGTTCAGCGTCGATGTCGAGGGCGCCATCGAGATCGTCACCTTCGAGGGCGAGACCAAGACCCAGATGGACTGGGCCACCCGCGACTACCGGGTACGCGCCACGCCGGTGTTCCAGTTCTTCAACCTGGAGGGCGAACCCATCGCCCGCTTCACCGGGGCCACCCGCGACTCCCGCGAATTCCTGCAACTGGGCGAGTTTGTCGCCGAGGGGCATTACAAGGACCAGAACTTCACGCGCTTCAAGCGCGAGCAAGACGGCCGCTAAACCCCTCTTCTTGCCACTCCCGAGGATCGACGCCTGATGTCGCCGATGCACCCCCGCTCGTCCTGCACCGGACGCCGGCGGCCCCTGGCTCGCCTGCTACTGGCCATTCTGCTCCTGTGGCACCTGGCCGGGCCGGCGACTGCGCAGGAAGCCGGCGGCGCGACCGGCCTCGGCCCGCTGCCCAACCCAATGCGGGTGGGTGACGCCCTGGAGCGGGTCGACGCCCTGCACCCCCGGGTGCGTCAGGCGCGCGCCGACCGCGAACAGGCCCGCGCCGCCCTGGAGGCGACTCGGGCCGAGCGCGATGTGCGCGTGGACGCGCGGCTCGAGGCCCGCTGGATCGAGCCCAACGACCTGGTCGAAGACCGCACCCGCAACGACTCCCGCGCCGCCATCGTCGCGCGCAAGCTGCTGAGCGACTTCGGCCAGTCCCATGCGCGCGAGTCCGCCAGCGAGCAGCGCCTGGAGGCGGCCCGCCAGCAGGAAGCGCTGACCCATGCCCGTCACCGCATCCACGTCCTCGAGCGCTACTTCGACGTGCTGCTGGCGGATCTCGCCTTCGCCCGCGACACCGAGGCCATGGCCGCCGCCTACGTATCCAAGGAACGGGCCGAGGAGCGCAACCAGCGCGGCCAGGTCTCGGACATCGAGGTCTTCCGCCTGGAATCCGAGTACCAGACCCTGCGGGTGCAACGTACCCGCGCCCTGCAGGACCAGGCCCGCACCCGGGCCGCGCTGGCCGAGGCCCTGAACCGCCCGGACCGGCGCGTGCGTACCGTACTCGCCCCCATGCTGCCCCTGGATCTGCCCGAACTGCCCGAACTGGATGCGCTGCTCGCCGAACTCGACAACACCAGTCCGCGCCTGATGGCCGAGCGCCGCCACGTCGAGGCCGCCAGCCGCGAGGTGGCGGCCTCGCGCGCGCAGCGGCGCCCGCGCCTGTACGCCGAGGCCGAATCCGGCTGGTGGCACCGCGACCTCGGTGGCGGCGATCGCAACCCGTTCGCCGCCGGCCTGGTCCTGGAAATCCCGCTGTACGAGGGCCGCCGCCACGACAGCCGGGTGGGCCAGGCCGTCGCCGCCCGCCATCGAGCCGAGGCCGAACTGGGCGAGGCCCGCATCGAGGCGCGCAACCGCCTGCGCGAGCTGTACGACGAGATCCGCGCACTACGAACCCAGCGCGACGAGGCCGCCTGGCGCATGGACTACCGCGAGCTGTACATCGACCGCGCGCGCTACCTGTACGACATCGAGGACCAGGCCGACCTGGGCGACTCGATGGTCCAGCAAAGCGCCGCGGCGCACTTCAATGCAAGCACCGAATTCCAACTGGCCCTGGCCTACGAGCGCCTGGCCCTGCTGAGCGGGCGCGACGAGCTGAGCCCGTTCCGCGCCACGGACGAAAACCCTTGAGCCGCCCACCCACCGGCGACCGGACGGGAGACCTGACCATGCCCCGCGTATTCCATGCCCCATCCCTGCTGACCACCGGAAGCCTGCTGGCCCTGCTCGCCCTGGCGCCAGTGCCCGTGCTAGGCGAGGACGGCTTCGCGGCCGAACTCGACTGGGGCGAGCGCCACCGCATTACCGCCCCGATCGCGGGCCGCATCGAGGCAATCGAGGCCCGCGCCGGCGACCGGGTCGAGGCCGACGACGTCCTGTTCCGGCTGGATACCCGGCGCGGCGATGCCGACCTGCGCGCCGCCCGCGCGACCATGGAACGCCTGCAGATGGAGCTGGACGAAGCCGAGCGCGAGCGCGACAAGGCCGAGGATCTCTACGACCAGACCCTGATCGCCGCCCGCGAACTGGAGTTGGCACGTATCGATTACGCGACCGTCGCGGCCCGCCTGGCCGAGGCCCGCGCCCAGCGCGACCGCATCCGCGCCGATCTCGAGGACGCGACCATCCGCGCCCCGGCCAGCGGGCGCCTGGTGCGCATCGACGCCAACACGGGGCAGTACGTCAATCCGGCGTTGCTGCCGCCGGTCCTGGCGATCCTTGGCACCATCGACCCGATGCGTGCCGTGGCCACCGTCCCGGCCGCCACCGCCGCCGACCTGGAACCCGGAGAGGCCGTTACGGTCGTAGTCGGCGACCAGCGTCTTTCCGGCACCATTGCGACCATCGGCTGGGAGCCGACCGGCGAAGAGCCCGAGCGGGGTTACCGCGTCGAGGTCGAATTCTCACCGATGGACGACACCCCACTGCGCCCGGGTCAGCCTGCACGGATCGAACGGGACTCCTGATACATGAGCAATGAGCAATCGCCATCCAGCGCCCGCGCCTGGCTGGTCATTACCACACTCGACGACCCGGACACGGCTGACACCCTGGCCGGCGCCCTGGTGAAACAGGGTCTGGCCGCGTGCGTGCATATCCTCCCGCCCGGACGCTCGGTCTACATGTGGAAAGGGAATATCGAAATCGACTCCGAAGTCACTCTACTGATCAAGACCGCGCCTGCGCGCCTGAACGAACTCCAGACGCAGCTGGCTGACCAACACCCCTACGACACACCCGAGATCATCGCCCTGCCGATTGAACGCGGGCTGCCCGATTACCTGGACTGGATAACGCAATGCACCTCATGAATCCGCGCACCTGGCTGGCAACCCTGCTGGTCGCACTCCTGCTGGCCCCGGGACTGACGCACGCCCTCTTCGAAGACGACCTGCTGGACCCGGATGACGCCTTCGCCCTGAGCGCTAAGGCGATCGACGCCGACACGGTACGGCTGACCTGGGACATCGCGGACGAGTACTACATGTACCGCGAGCAGTTCGACTTCACCCCGGAAAGCGACGGGCTGGAACTGGGCGAGGCCGAGATCCCGGATGGCGAGGTCAGCGAGGACGAATTCTTCGGGCGCGTCGAGACCTATCGCGGCCAGGTGCAGGTGGAGCTGCCGATCAAGGCGGCCGACAGCACCAGCATCGAGCTGACGGCGCGCTCGCAGGGCTGCGCGGACCTGGGCGTGTGCTACCCGCCGCACTTCCAGACCGTATCCATCGAACTGCCCGGCCTGCCAAGCGGCAATGGCGAGACCCGCGCGGACGAAGATGCCGGGGAAGAACGCAGCGCGCTGGGTGACCTAGGCAACCTGTCCGGCGACCTCGGCGCCGCCGATGACCTGCTGGAACCGGAGAAGGCCTTTGCCGCCTCGCTGGAGGCGATCAGCCAGAACGCGGCGATCCTGCGCTTCGACATCGCCGAGGGATACTATCTCTACCGTGAGCAGCTGGATGTGCGCATCGCCGAGGGCGATGGCATCGAGCTGGGGCCGGTCAACCCACCGGACGGTGAGCTCCAGGAAGACGAGTTCTTTGGCGAGAGCCAGGTCTACCGGGGCCAGGTCGAGATCCTTGTTCCGGTCCTGCGCGACGCGGATGACGTCTCCGACATCACCCTGGCGATCGACTACCAGGGCTGCGCCGACGCCGGCGTGTGCTACCCGCCGCTGACCCAGGAGGTCTCGGTTTCCTTTGCTGCCGATCTGGCCGCCGAGGCCGACACCGACGCCCTTCCGGAAACCGGCGACGGGGCTGCGGAAGACGACGAGGCCGCGGCACCGGTCACCCAGCAGGACCGCATCGCGGCCCAGCTGGCAGACGGCCAGATCTGGCTGGTAGCCCTGGCCTTCTTCGGCTTCGGGCTGCTGCTGACCTTCACCCCTTGCGTGTTCCCGATGATCCCGATCCTGTCGAACATCATCATCGGGCAGAAGAACCTGACCACACGCAAGGCATTCCTGATCTCGCTTGTGTTCGTGCTGGCCATGGCCCTGACCTACACCATTGCCGGCGTATTCGCGGGCCTGGCGGGTGCCAACCTGCAGGCGGCCTTCCAGAACCCCTGGATTATCGGGACCTTCGTGGCCATCTTCATCGCGCTGGCGATGTCGATGTTCGGCTTCTACGAGCTGCAGATGCCGGCCGGCGTGCAGAGCAAGCTTTCGCAGATCAGCAACAAGCAGGAAGGCGGCACCTACGCAGGCGCCGGCATCATGGGCTTCCTTTCCGCCCTGATCGTCGGCCCCTGCGTGACCGCACCGCTGATCGGGGCGCTGCTCTACATCAGCCACACTGGCGATGCAGTGCTGGGCGGGATCGCGCTGTTCGCGCTGAGCATGGGCATGGGGGCGCCGCTGCTGGTCATCGGCACCTCCGCCGGGCGCCTGCTACCGAAGGCCGGTCCCTGGATGGATACCATCAAGGCGGTGTTTGGGGTCGGCCTGCTGGCCATCGGCATCTGGCTGCTCGAACGGGTGATCCCGGGCGAGGTGGCGATGTTCCTGTGGGCGATCCTGCTGATCGTGACCGCCGTCTACATGGGCGCACTAAGGACCCTGCCGGACAATGTCTCCGGCTGGTACAGCCTGTGGAAGGGCCTGGGTGTGGTGATCCTGATCTACGGCGTGCTGCTGATGCTCGGCGCGGCGACCGGCGGCAAGGACATCTTCCGCCCGCTGGCCACGTTCAATCAGCCCGCGGTGACGGCCACGGGCGAGCAGTCCGGGCCGACCGAGATGGCGTTCACCTACGTCGACAGCCTGGAGGACGTGGAACGCGAAGTGGCCCGGGCCCGCGAAAACGGCCAGCCGGTGTTTCTCGACTTCTACGCCGACTGGTGCGTGGACTGTGTGCGGCTGGATCGCACCACCTTCCAGGACCCGCGCGTGATCCGGGCCATGGGCGACGTGCACCTCCTGAAGGCCGACGTGACCGACAACACCTCCGAGCACCGCGACCTGATGCGTCAGTTCAACCTGTTCGGGCCGCCGGCGATGATCTTCTATGACCGCGACGGCAACGAGCTGCGCAACTACCGCAATGTCGGCTACCTGAATGCCGACCGCTTCCTGGCACATGTAGAAAGCGCCATCGGGGTGACACCATGAAACACCGCAAGCACGCACTCGCAGGGGTGGTGGTCGCCACGGCCAGCGCCCTGATCCTGACCGCCTGTGGTGACCCGGAACCCGAGATGGACGCCGGGGCAACCTCTGCCAACGCGGCCACCGAGGTCGCCGCCGAGGAGACCCAGGGCAATCAGCGCATCGACTTCACCCTGCCCGACCTCGCCGGTGAAGAACGCCAGTTCAGTGAGTGGGACGGCGACCTGATCGTGCTGAACTTCTGGGCCACCTGGTGCCCGCCCTGCAAGAAGGAGATGCCGCTGTTCCAGGACACCTTTGATGCCAACCAGGAGGATGGCTTTACCATCGTCGCGGTCGCCGTGGACGAGCAGACAGCCACGCAGCATTTCGTCGACGATTTCGGCATCGGATTCCCGGTACTGATCGGCCAGGACGACGCGGTCGCGATCGGCCGGGAATACGGCAACCGCATCGGCGCCCTGCCCTACACCGTCCTGATCGCCCGTGACGGCACCATCCTCGACACCCATCGTGGCGAGGTGGAACCGGCCGACCTGGACGAATGGCTGGAGGCGCACCTGTAGCGCCCCCCGACGCCGGAGCGACACCCGGCGCCCTGGCGCCGCAAGGCTGGTAAGCTTGGCCGCCATGACCGAGCGCGAACGCCTGTGGGAACTCGCCCGCCTGATCCGGCTGGATCGCCCGGTGGGCATCTACCTGTTGCTGTGGCCCACCTTCTGGGCCCTGTGGGTGGCGGCCGAGGGCTGGCCGCCGGCCTACCTGATCTTCATTTTTGCCGCCGGCGTGGTGCTGATGCGCTCGGCGGGCTGCGCGATCAACGACTACGCCGACCGCGACTTCGACAGCCATGTGGCGCGCACCCGCGACCGACCGCTGGCGCTCGGCACCATCACCCCACGCGAGGCGCTGGGTACCTTCGTGGCCCTCAGCGTGGTCGCCTTCGTCCTGGTGCTGTTCACCAATGGGCTGACCATCCTGTATTCCCTGGTGGCGGTGGCACTGGCCGGCACCTACCCGTTCTCCAAGCGTTTCCACCACTTCCCGCAGGTCCATCTCGGCGCCGCCTTTGCCTGGGCCGTGCCGATGGCGTTCACCGCCGTCACCGGCGAGCACCCGCCCGAAGTGGCCTGGCTGTTGTTCGTAACCGTGCTGGCGTGGACGGTGGTGTATGACACCTTCTATGGCATGGTGGATCGCGAAGACGACCTGAAGATCGGGGTGAAATCCACGGCCATCGCCTTCGGCGAACTCGACCGCCTGATCACCGGCGGGCTGCAGGTTCTCGTGTGGCTGGGGCTTTATCTCGTCGGCCAGCACGCCGATTTCGGTGGCTACTACACCGCCGGGCTCGTGGTGGTGGCAATGCTGATGTTCTACCAGCAGTTCCTGATCTTCGAACGCGAACCCGCCGACTGTCTGCGCGCCTTCAAAAACAACCACTACCTGGGCGCCGTCATCCTTCTGGCGATGATCGCCGACCACCACCTGGGGGCCTGAATTCCGCGCCCGCACACCCTCAGGCGCGCGCGAGGACCAGTCCCTCCACCCGTGCGGCACCCTCGCGGCGCAGCACTTCGGCCAGTGCGGCCAGCGTCGCGCCCGTGGTCGCCACGTCATCCACCACCAGCACATGCTGCCCGGCGAGGCTCGAACCGTCCCAGGCAAACGCACCGTGGACATTGCGCCGCCGCGCCTTGCGACCCAACGCCTGCTGCGACTCGGTCGCGCGGATGCGCCGCAGTCCGCGGGTATCCAGCGGGACATCCAGCACCCCCGCCACACGCCGCGCCAGGTAGTCCGACTGATTGAAACCCCGCTCGCGCAGCCGCCTGCCATGCAGCGGCACGGGGAGCACTAGATCGGGCAGATCGCCGTTCTCGCCCACCAGACGGCCCGCCACCTGCTCCGCCAGGGCCGCGAGGATGCGTTCGGCCCGTGCATTGGCGCCGTGCTTGTAGGCCAGGATCAGCTGATCCAGCGGCCAGGCATAGGCCCAGCCGGCATGCAGTGCATCCAGGACCGGCGCTCGGCGGATGCAAGCCGGGCACACGCCGGCGACCGGCAGGGGCAACGCACAGGTGGGGCAGGGGTGCGCGAGCGGCGCAAGATCCGCCCGGCAATCCGCGCAGATCGCCGGACCGGGGGCCAGGCACAGTCCGCACTGACCGGGGTACAGGGCCTCCCCCAGCCAGTCGACGCAGGCCGCAGCCCGGGCCCTCAAGCGCGCGGCCGGAGACCGCCTGGAAACGGGGCGCAATGAAGGGTCCTGGGCCATAATGGTATGCTCTGCTTTTTGCATGCAGGGTAGACCATGGCCACCAGGACCGTCTCCGGACGCAGCTCGCGGCGCGCCGCGTCGATGTTCGATATCGGCAACCTGATCAGCGTGTCGATTGCCGGCATCCCGCTGTTCCTGGTGAGCAGCGAGGGCGTCGGGGTCGGTTTCATCATCGCCGCGATCATGGGTATCGTCCCGCTGGTACTGTGGTTTGGCGGCTCGATGCTGGTCTACGCCCTGAACAAGCACCACCCCGATCCCCGCGTCGGCCACTTCACGCAGTGGGCCGCCTATCGCTACTACGCCCTGATGGGCCTGCTGATCGGGGTCGCCACCTTCTTTCCGCCGGATCTGAACTACTACCGCGCCTACTGGGCAATCGCCGCGGCCATCCTGCTGCCGTGGACGATCTACGCCCTGTTCAATATCTATCGCGAGCCCTGGACGGACGTCGAGATCCCCGCCGAAGCCGACAAGGAACATCATCTATGAGCACGCCCCGCCACGACTGGAACACCGATGAGGTCGAGGCCCTGCTCGACCTGCCGCTGAATGACCTGATCTTCCGCGCGCAGACCGTCCACCGCGAGCACTTCGACCCGAACGCGGTCCAGGTGAGCACGCTGCTGTCGATCAAGACCGGGGCCTGCCCCGAGGACTGCGCCTACTGCCCGCAAAGCGCGCACCACGAGGTCGAGATCGAGCGCGAACGCCTGCTGCCGCTGGACGAGGTGCTGGAGGCGGCCCGCAACGCCCGCGCCCAGGGCGCGACCCGCTTCTGCATGGGCGCGGCCTGGCGCAACCCCACCGACAAGAACCTGGAGCGCGTGATCGAGATGGTCCGCGCGGTGAAGGACGAGGGCCTCGAGACCTGCATGACCCTCGGCATGCTGAAGGCCGAGCAGGCCAAACGCCTGTCCGAGGCGGGACTGGACTACTACAACCACAACCTCGACACCTCGCCGGAGTTCTACGGTCACATCATCAGCACGCGCACCTACGACGATCGCCTCGAGACCCTGGAGCACGTACGCGAGGCAGGCATGAACGTCTGCTGCGGCGGCATCCTCGGCATGGGCGAGTCGCGCCGCGATCGTGCGCGGCTGCTGCAGCAGATGGCCAACCTGCCAAAACACCCGGAGTCGGTGCCGATCAACCAGCTGATCCAGGTGGAGGGCACGCCGCTGCACGGCATCGAGCACCTCGACCCGCTGGAGTTCGTGCGTACCATCGCGGCCACCCGCATCCTGATGCCGGCCTCCTACGTGCGCCTGTCCGCCGGGCGCACCGAGATGTCCGACGAGATGCAGGCCCTGTGCTTCCTCGCCGGTGCCAACTCGCTGTTCTACGGCGACACCCTGCTGACCACGCCAAACCCCGGCGAGAACCACGACCTCGCGCTGTTCGAGCGCCTGGGCCTGCGCCCGGAGACTGGCCCGGAAGCCCCTGCGAAATCGGACCAGTCAGCCTCCGCCTCGGCCTGAGCCAGACCGGCGGTGAGCGGCGGCTTCCCCGACCATTTCTCGGCGGTGGCTAACGCTTACGGCCGCCACCGCCCGGACTACCCGGCCGAGCTGTTTGACTGGCTGGCGGCGCACACTCCGCACCACGAGCGCGCCTGGGACTGTGCCAGCGGCAACGGCCAGGCCGCGCGGGGCCTGGCGCCCCACTTCTCGCAGGTCTTCGCCACGGACGCCGCCCCATCGCTGCTGGCCACACTGCCGGATCACTCCGGGATCGACCGCGTCGCCTGTGCCGCCGAGGCCTGTGCTCTGGCCGATGGCTCGGTCGACCTCGCCTGTGTGGCCCAGGCCGCGCACTGGTTCCGCCACACCGAGTTCCACGACGAGGTCGCCCGCGTCCTGCGCCCGGACGGACTCCTGGCGATCTGGGGCTACGGCGTGCTGCGGGCCGAGGACCCGGCACTGGACCACCTGCTGATCGACTTTCACGATGCCACCTTGGCCCCCTGGTGGCCGGAAGAGCGCCAGCACATCCGCAACCACTACCGCAACCTGCCGTTTCCCTGGCCCGAGATCGAGGCGCCCGAGTTTCGCATCACGCGCGAATGGGATCGCGCCACCCTGCTGGGCTATCTCGGCACCTGGTCCGCGATCCGCCGCGCCCGCGCCGCCGGCCAGGACCCGCTGGCCGCGCTGGCGCCGGCCCTGCAAGCCCTGTGGTCCAACCCGAGCATGCCGGCACGGGTGCACTGGCCGATCTTCCTGCGCGCGGGCCTGCGCCCATGAGCGACTCACTCGATCACTACCTGGAGCAACGCCTGAGCACTGTGCGCGACGCCGGGCTATGGCGCCGCACCCGCATGCTCGACGGCCCACAGCGGCCCGAACAGGTTATCGACGGCCACCGCGTGATTGCCTTCTGCTCGAACGACTACCTGGGCCTGGCCGGTGACCCGGCGGTCGCCGCCGCCGCCCGCAAGGCGCTGGATCAGTACGGCGTCGGTGCGGGGGCCGCCCATTTGATCAACGGTCACAGCCGCGCCCACGACGAGCTGGAACAGGCCCTGGCCCGCTTCACCGGGCGCGCTCGGGCACTCGTCTTCTCCACCGGCTACATGGCCAACCTGGCCCTGGTCCAGGCCCTGGTCGGGCGCCACGACACCGTCTTCGAGGACCGCCTGAACCACGCCTCGCTGATCGACGCCGTGCGCCTGTCGGGCGCGCGCAGCCAGCGCTACCGCCACGCCGAGCCCGAACACCTGCGCGAGCGCCTGGAGAAGGCGCCCGCGACCGGCCAGCGCCTGATCATCACCGACGGCGTGTTCTCCATGGACGGCGATATCGCCCCGCTTCCGGAACTCGCCGCCCTGGCGCGCGAATATAATGCCTGGCTGATGGTGGACGACGCCCACGGCCTGTCAGTGCTGGGCGACACCGGCGGCGGCACCTGCCAGCACTTCGGTCTCGGCGGCGACGACGTACCGGTCCTGATGGGGACGCTGGGCAAGGGCTTCGGCACCGCCGGGGCCTTCGTGGCCGGCTCCGAACGGCTGATCGAGACCCTGATCCAGACCGCGCGCCCCTACATCTACACCACCGCGATGCCGGCCGCCCTGGCCGCCGCCACCCTGGCCTCGGTGCAAATCGCCGCGTCCGCCCACGACCGCCGCGCGCACCTGCAGAACCTGTTGCGACGCTTGGGCGACGGGCTGGATCGCCTCGGCCTGCCACACCCACCGCCCCTCACACCCATCCAGCCTGTCACCCTGGGCACCGCCACTCGCGCGAGCGCCGTCGCCGAGCGACTGTTCGAGGCCGGCTTCCTGGTCCCCGCGATCCGCCCCCCGACCGTCCCGGAAGGCGAGGCCCGCCTGCGCATCACCCTGTCCGCCGCCCACACCCAAACGCAGGTCGACGCACTGCTGCAGGCGCTGGAAAAGGCTCTCAAGGACACACCGGCGTGACACCGCGCGCAAGCTTCTAACCGTCATTGCGGGGAGCAAAGCGACGAAACAAATACCATCCGGCTGCCCCGGGAGAGAATATCGGCAGATTGCTTCGTCGCCTGCGGCTCCTCGCCATGACCATTCAGTGCCGGACCAGCGGCCGGCAGCTCACCGCGTTGCAACGCAGACGTGCGACTGGGTCAGCCTCCCCCTACAGCTCGCCGCGTTCGGCGAGGGAGACGGCCTCGTCGCCGACGATCACGTGATCGAGGACGCGGATGTCCACCAGCCCCAGGGCGTCGGTCAGGCGGCGGGTGATGGCGACATCCGAACGCGACGGCTCGGCCACGCCCGAGGGGTGGTTATGGGCCAGGATCACAGCCGCCGCGTTGTGGTGCAGCGCGCGCCGCACAACCTCGCGCGGGTGCACGGAGGCACCGTCGATGGTGCCGCGAAAGAGTTCCTCAAAGGCGATCACGCGGTGGCGGTTATCGAGGAACAGCACGCCGAAGACCTCGAAGGGATAGTCGCGCAGGCGCGCCGCCAGGAACTGTCGGGTGGTCGCGGGCGAGGTCAGCGCATCGCCGCGCTCGAGGTCCGCAGCCAGGTGCCGTCGCCCCATCTCCAGCACGGCCTGGAGCTGGGCGTACTTGGCATCCCCCAGCCCCGGGGCGGCGCAAAACCCCGCCTGATCCGCCTGTAATAAAGGCCGCAGCCCGCCGAAGCGGCTGAGCAGGTCCCGCGCGACATCCACCGCGCTCTTGCCGGCCACGCCGGTGCGCAGAAAGATTGCCAGCAACTCCGCATCCGAAAGCGCGGCCGCGCCGCGTTCGATCAGCCTCTCCCGCGGGCGCTCGGCCGCGGGCCAGTCGGTAATCGCCATCACCACCTCCCTGTGGTTGCGTTACATGCGTTCGCTTTTTTCGGTTTGGGCCCTGGGCTAGTCCTCGAAGCGGGAGATGTCGCGCACCGCGCCGTAGGCGGCGGAGGTCGTCATCAGGGCGTAGGCGCGCAAGGCCTGGGTGACGGCCCGCTCCCGCGACCCGGGCTTCCAGGCCTTCGCGCCGCGGGCCTCCATGGCCTCGCGCCGCGCCGCCAGCGTGGCGTCGTCGACGTCGATGCGGATCTCGCGACCGGGGATGTCGATCACGATGGTGTCGCCTTCCTCGATCAGGCCGATCGCACCACCCTGCGCCGCCTCCGGCGAGACGTGACCGATCGACAGCCCGGAGGTGCCGCCGGAGAAGCGCCCGTCGGTGACCAGCGCGCATTCCTTGCCCAGGCCCTTGGACTTGAGATACGACGTCGGGTAGAGCATTTCCTGCATGCCCGGGCCGCCCTTGGGGCCCTCGTAGCGGATGATCACCACGTCGCCCGCCTGGATCTGGTCACCAAGAATGGCCTCCACCGTCGCGTCCTGGCTCTCGAAGACACGGGCCGGACCCGAGAATGTCAGGATGCTGTCGTCCACCCCGGCAGTCTTCACGATGCAGCCATCCGGGGCCATGTTGCCGTAGAGCACGGCCAGGCCACCGTCCTTCGAGTAGGCATGCTCGATGTCGCGGATGCAGCCGTTCTCGCGGTCGATGTCCAGGCTGTCCCAGGTCTTGTCCTGGCTGAACGCGACCTGGGTAGGCACACCGCCCGGGGCGGCCTGGTAAAGCGTCTCGGCCTCGGCGGCGTGGCGCATCACGTCCCACTGTTCCAGGGCCTGGCCCATGGTCTCGGCGTGCACGGTGGGAATGTCGCGGTGAATCAGCCCGCCGCGGTCCAGCTCCGCGAGGATGCCGACCACACCACCGGCGCGGTGGACATCCTCCATGTGATAGAGCTGGGTGGCCGGGGCGACCTTGCACAGATTCGGCACCTTGCGCGACAGGCGGTCGATGTCGGCCATGGTGAAGTCGACCTCGCCCTCGCGCGCGGCCGCCAGCAGGTGCAGCACCGTGTTGGTGGAGCCGCCCATCGCGATATCCAGGCTCATCGCGTTCTCGAACGCCTCGAAGGTGGCGATGGAACGCGGCAAAGCAGATTCATCGTCCTGCTCGTAGTAACGCTTGGCCAGTTCGACCACGCGCCGGCCGGCCTGCTCGAACAGGCTCTTGCGCCCGGCGTGGGTGGCCAGCAGCGAGCCGTTGCCCGGCAGCGACAGCCCCAGCGCCTCGGTCAGGCAGTTCATCGAATTGGCGGTGAACATGCCGGAGCAGGACCCGCAGGTCGGGCAGGCGGAGCGCTCGATGGCCTCCACTTCTTCATCACTGGCACTGGAGTCGGCGGCCTTGACCATCGCGTCCACCAGATCCAGGTGGATGACCTTGTCGCTGCCCGGGGCCTGCACCTTGCCGGCCTCCATCGGCCCGCCGGAGACGAACACCACCGGGATGTTCAGGCGCATCGCGGCCATCAGCATGCCGGGGGTGATCTTGTCGCAGTTGGAGATGCAGACCAGGGCATCGGCGCAGTGTGCGTTGACCATGTACTCGACCGAGTCGGCGATGATCTCGCGCGAGGGCAGCGAATAGAGCATCCCGCCGTGGCCCATCGCGATCCCGTCGTCCACCGCGATGGTGTTGAACTCCTTGGCCACGCCGCCGGCCTTTTCCACCTCGCCGGCCACCAGCTGGCCCAGGTCCTTCAGATGCACGTGCCCGGGCACGAACTGGGTGAAGGAGTTGGCAATGGCGATGATCGGCTTGCCGAAGTCGCCATCCTTCATGCCGGTGGCGCGCCACAGGGCGCGGGCACCCGCCATATTGCGGCCGTGGGTAGTGGTGCGGGAACGATAGGCGGGCATGTATATTCTCGTGAACGATTACGGTGAACGCAGATCGTACATAATGAGTCGTACAAACCCCAGTACCCCGGAGCACCTGCAATGAAAATCGAAGTCGAGAACATCAAGTGTGGCGGCTGCGCCAGCTCCATCCGCAAGGGCCTGCTGCAGGTCGAGGGCGTCACCGACGCCGAGGTGGACGTGGAAGGCGGTGCGGTTGATATCGAGGCGCCCGACAGCGCCCGCGAGGCGGTCGCTGCCAAGCTCGCCAGCATGGGTTACCCCGAGGTCGGTTCGGTCTCCGGCCTGCGCTCCGCCAGCGCCAAGGCCAAGTCGTTTGCCAGCTGCGCCGTGGGGCGCATGAGCGGCGAATAGGCTTGATCAATACGTCGCGGGGGCGCGCGCAGCCCGGCCTTGTCGGGCTGGTGCTGCTGTTCGTCCTGGGCACGGGGCTGGCGCAGGCCGAAAGCGGGCTACCGACCGCCGAACTGCAACTCGGCGAACGAGCCCTGACGATCGAGATCGCCGCGACCGACCGTAGCCGCCGGATCGGGCTGATGCACCGCGACCACCTGCCCGCCGACCACGGCATGCTGTTCATCTGGCCACGACCGGCGCACTACGGCATGTGGATGCAGAACACCCGCATCCCGCTGGACGTGGCCTTCATCGATGCCGACTTCACTATTACCAACATCGCCAGCATGACGCCCCACTCCACCCGCATACACGAGGCGAAACGGCCGGTGCGCTACGCCCTGGAGGTCAATGCCGGGTGGTTCAAGGAACACGGTATCGCGCCCGGCGCCTCCGTCCCGGACCTCGAACGCCTCGTGGGCGAGACCGACTAGGGAAACACTGATCAATGTTTCCCTAACACCCCTTCCCGCAGGATCGGGCCAGCAGGCCTGACTGATCCCACGTGTACATTGATCCGTGATTCCCTAGACTGTCTGCTCAAGGACATCATCAGGAAACGGACACGCCCGTGACCGCCACATCCAACCCAGCCGCCCGCAATCACGCGCCCTCGCGCCGAGCCCCGCAGCCCGGGGAGCTCGCCTGGTTCCGTGATGCGGTGCCGTACATCGCCGCCCACCGCGGGCGCACCATGGTGATCGCGCTCGCAGGCGAGGCCGCCCAGGCGCCGGAGTTTCCGGCACTGATGCGCGATATCGCCAAACTCAATGCCCTGGGTATCCGGGTCGTGCTGGTCTACGGGGCGCGCCCGCAAATCGAGGCACGGATGACCGAGCGCGGACTGACCCCGGCTTACGCCAACGGGTTGCGCGTAACCGATGGCGCAGCGCTGGAAGCCGTGCTGGATGCGGTCGGTCGGCTGCGCCTGCAGATCGAGGGCCTGCTCTCGCGCAGCCTCGGCCAGCCGGGTACCGGCAACGCACGCCTGCGCGTGGCCAGTGGCAACTTCGTCACCGCACGGCCACTGGGCGTACGCGACGGCGTGGACTTCCACTACACCGGCGAGGTGCGCGGGGTGGACACCACCGCACTCGCGGCCCTGCTGGACCGCGAGCAGGTGGCCCTGGTCTCCCCGCTCGGCTACTCCCCCACCGGCGAGGTGTTCAACCTCTCCGGCGAGGATGTCGCCACCCAGGTCGCGATCGCGCTGAACGCCGACAAGCTGATCTTTCTCACCGAAGCCGGGGTGTTGCGCGATCCCGAACACGGCGTGCTGGACCAGCTCACCGTGCCGGCCGCGCAGGAGCTGCTGGAGACCGCCACCGACCTGCCGCAGGAACTGGCCAACCACCTGAAGAGCGCGCTCGACGCCTGTCGCCAGCGCGAGATCCGGGTGCACCTGATCGACCGTCGGGACGACGGTGGGCTCCTGACCGAGCTGTTCACACGTCTGGGAATCGGCACACTGGTCTCGCGCGAGCCACTGGAACGGCTGCGCCCGGCCACGCTCGACGATGTCGGCGGCATCCATGCACTACTGGAACCGCTGGAGGCCGAGGGCATCCTGGTGCATCGCGCGCGGGAGCACCTGGAGCTGGAGATCGACCGCTTCCAGGTGCTGGAGGCCGACGGCCTGATCATCGGGACCGCCGCACTCTACCCGTTCGAGGCGGATGCCGCGGAGATCGCCTGCCTGGCCCTGCACGCGGATTACCGCGGGAGCGGCCGCGGCGACCGTTTGCTGCAGGCGATGGAACACCTGGCGCAGGAACAGGGAATCCGGCGGGTATTCGTGCTCACCACACGCACCGCCCAGTGGTTCCAGGAACGCGGTTACACGCCAGGCAAGGTGGACGATCTGCCCGTCAGCCGGCAGACCCGCTACAACCAGGCGCGCAACTCGCGGGTGTTTACCCGAACCCTGACGGACGCATAACCCCACACCCTGAGCGGCGCGGGGTTCGTTCTCGGCGGCTATTGCGCGTAGCGATCCTCTTCGCGCTCGTGGGCCTCCTGGGCCGCCACGCTCAGGGTGGCAATGGGGCGCGCCTCCAGCCGGGCGATGCCGATCGGTTCACCGGTCTCCTCGCAATAGCCGTATTCGCCCTGCTCGATGCGCGCCAGCGCCGCGTCAATCTTGTTCAGGAGCTTGCGGTACCGATCCCGGGTTCGCAGCTCCAGGCCGGCATCGGTCTCGTGGCTGGCGCGGTCATTCGGGTCCGGCTCCTGCCAGCTCTCGCTGCGCAGGTGCTCCAGAGTCTGCTCCGATTCCTCGATCAGCTCGGCACGCCAGGCCTCGAGCTTGGCGCGAAAGTAGTCCAGTTGACGCGGATTCATGTAGGGTTCGTCCTCGGACGGACGGTACCCGGAATCCGGGCGGGTCTTGGCTTCTTGGCTCATCTTGGACCCCTCGCCAGGCCCCCTCTCGCCCCATGCGGGAGGGCCCCGGCGCATTGCACGGTACACCCGATCGAGTATAGGGCAATAACCCTGCCGGGCGGCAAACGCGAAAGCGCGCCCGAACGCACACAACCGGCACCATACGGAAAACGACACCGGCCGCATGCAGCACATCCTTCAGATCAGCGACACCCACCTCGGCCGGGAGCCGGGCCCCATTCGACCGGGTTATCCCGACAGCGACCGCCAGCTCGCCCGCGTGCTCGAGGCCCTGCGCCGGAACGAGGCCCGGCCGGACCTGCTATGGCTCACGGGCGACCTGGCCGAAGATCCGGATCCGGCGGCCTACACGCGACTCCTCGCAATGCTCGACGAACACGTGAAAGGCTGGCCGCTCGCCGGCCTGGCGGGCAACCACGATGACTGGACCCTGCTGCACCGCGCCTTCACGGGCGCCGGACACGCCCTGGACGGCCACCGGCTGCTCGGCGACTGGCTGCTGGTCGGGATCAATTCGGCGGTTGCGGGGCAGGCGTCCGGGCGCATCGAGCCGGCCGAGTTGTCGCGCCTGGATCAAGTACTGACCGCACACCCCGATCACTGGGGCATGGTCGCCGTTCACCACCCGGTCGTGCCCGTCGGCAGCGCATGGATGGACCGGATCGGCCTGACCAATCCCGACGACCTGTTCGCGATCCTGGATCACCACCCGCGCGTACGCGCCTGCCTGTTCGGCCACATCCATCAGGATTTCCGCGCCGAGCGCCAGGGCGTCGAACTGCTGGGCTGCCCCTCCACCTGCGTCCAGTTCGCCCCCGGCTCCGAACAGTTCGCGCTGGATACCGAACACGCCGGCTACCGCGTATTGGCACTGCATGCCGATGGCCGCATCGATACCCGCGTCGAGCGTCTATCCGACGAATTTCCCGAGGCCCGCGCATGATCCCGGACGATCGCCGCAGCGAGCAGCTCCAGGCCTGGCTGAAGGACCAGCCGGGCAGGTTTACCGACCTGGCACTCCTGCGTGCAGATGCCAGTTTTCGGCGCTATTTCCGCCTGTGCCGCGACGACCAACCGGTGGTGCTGATGGATGCGCCACCCGAGCGCGAGGCCACCGAGCCGTTCGTGGAGATTGCGCGACTGCTGGAATCGCTGGGGCTACGCCCGCCGCGCATCCTTGCGCACGATCCAGCCACCGGCTTCGTGCTGCTCGAGGACCTCGGCGACCGAACCTTCACCCGGGCCCTCGCCGAGGGGGCCGCGGAAGGCCCGTTGTACGACCGCGCCATCGACACCCTGATCCAGCTGCATCGCGCCTGGCCAGCGCAGGCCGCGAAGGCCCCGGACGTCCCCGCCTACGACACCCCGCGCCTGCTGGACGAGGCCGCGCTGTTTGCCGACTGGTACTGGCCGGAACAACACGGCACCCCGATGAGCGCCTCCCTGCGCAACGGATTTCTCGCAGCCTGGCGGGAGGCGCTGGAAGGCCTGCCCGTCCTGCCCGGGACACTGGTGCTACGCGACTTCCACGTGGACAACCTGATGCTGCCACCCGGCGAGCATGGCGATTGTGCCGTCCTGGATTTCCAGGATGCCGTGATCGGCAGCCCCGCCTACGATGTCGTCTCGCTGCTGGAAGACGCCCGGCGCGAGGTGTCACCCGCCACCGTGGAGCGGGCATTGAAGCGTTATGCCGCGGGAACGGCCTGGGACCCCGAGATCTTCATGCAGCACTACCGCGTCCTCGGCGTCCAGCGCACCACCAAGATCCTCGGGATCTTCGTGCGCCTGGCGCGCCGGGATGCCAAACCACGCTACCTGGAACACCTGCCGCGCCTGCATCGACTCCTGGCGCAGGGGCTGTCACAGCCGGCGCTGGCACCGGTGGCGGGCTGGTTCCAAACCCACATGCCCGAACGCATGCGGGAGGATTAAGCCATGCGCGCAATGATCTTGGCCGCCGGGCGCGGCGAACGCATGCGCCCGTTGACCGACCACTGCCCCAAGCCGCTGCTGCCGGTCGGTGGCCGGCCGCTGATCGGCTACACGCTGGATCGTCTGGCGACCGCCGGGTACCGCGAGGTAGTCATCAACCTCGCGCATCTGGGCGAACAGATCCGCGCCACCCTGGGTGAATGCCAGACGGGCCTCGCCATTCGCTACTCACCGGAGCCCGAGGGTGCCCTGGAGACCGCGGGCGGGATCCGCCAGGCCCTTCCCCTTCTGGGGGAGGAGCCGTTTCTGGTGGTCAATGGCGATGTCTGGTGCGACCACCCGCTGACACCCCCGGCGACGATGAACACAGCCACCGACCGACCGCTCGCGCACCTCGTACTGGTCGCCAACCCCGACCATCACACGCAGGGCGATTTCGCCCTGGACGGGGAGCGGGTGGCCCTGGCGGGGAACGAGTTGCTGACCTTCAGCGGCATCGGCTGGTACGACCCGGCGCTGTTCCGTGATCTGCCACCGGGGCGCCGGGCCCTCGGACCCTTGCTGCGTCAAGCCATCGAGGCCGGCCGGGTCACCGGCGAACACTACACCGGCGCCTGGCGCGACATCGGCACACCGGAGCGCCTGGCGGCGCTGGACACCGAGCTTGGGGGGCGCTGATCACCCAACGCAGGGGGGATGCGGCCGCCCCGGTCAGGGCTTGATGTAGGTGTAACCGGAGCGTTGCAGGCGGGTCAGTTCCACGATGCCACTGGGAACCACGTCCCTGTCCGATACCTCATGCAGATCGCTGCGTTCGAGCCCGCGCGATTCCAGCGAGTTGCCACACACCAAAAAGCGCACATCCTGCAGCTTAAGGGTATTCACGGTACTGCGCAGGTCCGGATCGGTACGGGCGTGCTGCAGCAGACTGATGCCGCTGCCATGAGTCAACACCTTGATCCTGAGCGAAACATCATCGGGGCTACCGTCGATGTGATTCTGCAGGTTGCGCAGGGCGTTCAGGTGGAGCTCCAGGTCGTCGGTGTTGATGTGATAGACCACCCGCAGCGGCTCTTCGGCCGCCGGCGCCTTGGCGACGGCGCCCATCAATACAGCAGTCGCGCCGCCTGCCGCCAGCATCAACAAGAGCGCCCCGGCCAGGAACCAGCCGGGGCGCAGCACTTGTGGGTCGACTTGCATCGAGACTCCGGCCGTGCCGAATCAGACCTTGATGTAGATCCAGCCTTCCGCCTGACGGCGGGCCGCCTCGGCGACGCCGGAATCGATCAGTTCAGCCTGTGGCAGGATATCCACCTTCTGGCCTTCCTCGCGCGCCAGGCGGTTGAGGGTCTGGGCACAGGCGGTAAAGCGCAGCGTGGGGTACGCCTCCGCCATGCTCGCGACGCGTTCCGGATAGGGTGCGCTGTCGGTTCGCAGCATGCCCATCGCGTTGTTGTGCACCACCACCTGCACGTTCAGGTCGCGCCCGACCGTGGCCGCCTCGCGATACATGCTCTCGATGTCGTCCAGCAACTCGGCCATCGCACGGGTATCCGCCTCGTTGATGTGCAGCAGAATCTGATCGGTTTCGGTTGCCGAAAACACCTGCTGCGGGGCCGCGGCCCCGCCGGGCGCGTTATCGCTGGCAGCCATTTGCGCCAGGGCCCCGGACTCCTGGCCGGCCGCAGCAGCATGGTCGCCCCCGAAGAAACCGGCATCGCGAGTGATCTCGTATCCACCCAGCGAACCCACGACCAGCGCGAGCACGCCGGCCGCCACCGACGGGAACCAGGCCGAACGTCCACCACGCGATAACCGGCAACGGCCACCGGTGGTGCCGGCCGCGCGCCCGGCCGGGACGTCTTCGTAGGCCATGTTCACCAGCTCCTTGAGCTGGTGCATGTCGCAGACTTCGCGACTCAGATGCTCACTGGAGGCGATCGTCTTCAACGTAAACAGACGATCCTCCGGCGAGAACTCGCCGTCCACGAAGGCATTGAGAATCTCCTCGCTGGGTCGATTCTTTGCACTCAGTCGTTCATTCGACATGCCGATTCCTCACTACCTTGAGATAGGGTGTATCGGCCGCTGTCCCCGTGTCGGCCTGCTGCTCCAGCAGCACCTTCTTCAACTGCGCCCGAGCCCGGCTCAGGCGACTCATCACGGTGCCGATCGGTACGTCCAGCACCTCCGAGACCTCGGAGTAGGCAAAACCCTCCAGGTCCACCAGCGCGACCACCTGCCGGTGATCGGTACTCAGTTCGGCCATCGCCCGGTGAACATCCGCGACCATGCGATTGCGCTCGGTCTGCTGCTCCGGGCAGTCCTCGCAGGACAGCTCCATGCTGTCCACATCCACCGTGTCCTTCTGCCGCCGGCCCCAGTCGCGGTAACAGTTGGTCATGATGCGGAACACCCAGGCCTTCAGGGCGTTCTCGTCCTGCAACGACTTCAGCCGGGTCAGGGCCTTCATCATTGCCTCCTGCACCAGGTCATCCGCCAGCGCGGCGTCGTGACACCACGCGAATGCCATGCGGTACATCTGTGGCCGCAGGTCGCACACCTTCTGACGCAGCCTGCGCTGCGCGAACCAGGTCGCCATGTTGTCGATTCCTCCATCCGCAGGCCGTACATGCGGCCTTGCTTGTTCTTGTACCCTGTAGGACGCTACGGGGCGCGAGGCTATTCCGGCCCCTCCACCGCAGACGCCGCACATCCCAGGCTTCGTCGATCAGGATACCCAATGCCATTCGATCCGCAACAACTGGAGCGCTCTTTCGCCTTTGACCCCGATACCGTGCGGGATCTGCGCGAACGCTGGGCGCGCCTGATCACCGATGCCGTCTGGAGCGAGCTCAAGACCGGCACCATCGGCGCCGTCCCGCGCCTGCGCAAGCGCCTGCTGGAACTGGGCGAGAACCTGCGCTCCATGCTGTCGGACCGCGCCTGGATCCCGCACGAGCGCGAACGCGTCAAGGGTGCGATGGCCGCCAGCCTCAACCTGCGTGACAGCCTGCAGCAGACCGACCGGGCCGCCAAGCTGCTCAATGGCGGGGCGGACTTCGAAGTCTTCGAGGCCGACTATCTCGCCTTCCGCAAGAGCCTGCTGGCCTTCATCGAGCACCACGAACAGATCTGGGGCGATCTTCTGGAGAGCCTCTATGACGACGCACCGGACGACGACCGGGACGAGGACTAACCCTTGGGCCGCGAGATCCGCGAGGAGCACTTCGGCGCGGCGGACTTCAACCGCTTCCACCAGGCCCTCGCGGACGAGACCGCCCAGCTGCTGGACTGGCTGCGCACGCAACCGCCCGAGGACCCCGCCCCACCCCCGCGGCTGGGCTTCGAGATCGAAGCCTGGCTGTGCGACACCCAGGGGCGACCGCTACCGGTCAATGACGCCTTCCTTGCGGCGATGGACAGCCCGCTGGCCACCCTGGAACTGGCGCAGTTCAATGTCGAACTGAACAGCGGCGTCTTCCGCGCCGGTCCCGGCTGCTTCAGCGCCATCCTCGACGAGTTGAACGAGACCCTGCGCCGGGCGCGCCGGGCGGCCCGCCACGCCGGCGCGGAACTGCTGATGGCCGGCAGCCTGCCCACCCTGGAACCGGACGACCTCGGGATCCACCACATGTCGCAGCAGGCCCGCTACCGGGCCCTGAACAGCGCGATCCTGGAACAACGCGCCCAGCGCCCGCTGCAGGTGGACATCGTCGGTCACGAGCACCTCCAGCACCGCCATGCGGACGTGATGCTGGAGGCGGCGGCGACCTCCTTCCAGGTGCATATCGAGACCCGCCCCGAGGTCGCCCACCGCGCCTACAACGCCTCTCTGGTGGCTGCGGCACCGGTGCTGGCCGCCGCCGGCAATACGCCCTACATCTTCGGCCACGACCTCTGGGCCGAGAGCCGCATCCCGTTGTTCGAGCAATCGGTGGAGGTCGGCGGGTTCGCCAACTCGGCGCGTGGCCCGATCCGCCGCGTGACCTTCGGCACCGGCTATCTGCACGCATCCATCGGCGAGTTGTTCACCGAGAACCTCGAGCACTTTCCGGTGCTGTTGCCAGTGGCCCTCGACGAGCCGGCCGATCAACTGGCCCACCTCGCCTTCCACAACGGCACCATCTGGCGCTGGAACCGGCCGATCGTGGGCTGCGATGCGGATGGCCGACGCAGTCTACGCCTGGAGTTTCGCTGCCTGCCGGCCGGCCCGTCGCTGATCGACATGCTGGCCAACACCGCTTTCGCCCTGGGCCTGATCGAGTACCTGGTGGCCGAATCGCCCGATGGAACGCTGGAGACCCCGTTTTCCGAGGCCCGCGACAACTTCTACAATGCCGCCCGCTACGGGCTGGACGCCCGCCTGCGCTGGGGCCATCGCGACCCCGTCCCGGCGCCACGCCTGATCACGCGGGAGCTGCTCCCCCGGGCGGCCGAAGGTCTGGAGCGCCTGGGCATCGACCGTAGCGAACGCGACAACCTTCTTGGCATCATCGCCGCGCGCGTCGCCAGCCGCCAGACCGGCACGCACTGGCAACGCGACTGGGTCGCGCGCCACGGCCGCGACTGGCCGGGCCTGGTCCACGCCTACCGCGGCTGGCAGAACACCGGCGCGCCGGTTCACACCTGGGGACTTTGAGGAAACCCGTGACTCTCTCGATCAACGAATACTTCGAACTACCCGACGGCTTCCTCGAGGCCACGCCCGCCACCCTGCACCAGTGCGTGCCCGGGCCGGCGCTAATCCACCTGGAAGGCCAGCGCGAGCCTGCGGTGGCCGTGGTCCTTCTGCTGCACGGAAACGAGCCGGTGGGCCTGCACGCGGTGCAGCAACTCCTGCGCCACTACACCGGGCGCCCGCTGCCGCGCGCGCTGACCCTGGTCGTGGGCAACCCACAAGCCGCTGCGCTCAACCAGCGCCACCTGGACGACCAGCCGGACTTCAACCGCATCTGGCCGGGGACCGAGCAGGGCGGCTCGCGCGAGGCCGACGTCTTCGCCGAACTCTGCCAGCGCCTGGAAGGACGCGGCCTGTTCGCCGCAATCGACCTGCACAACAACACCGGGCGCAATCCCCATTACGCCTGCATCAACCGTCTGGAGGCGCCGTTCCTCAATCTGGCCGCGCTGTTCGGACGCACGGTGGTCTACTTCACCCGGCCGCGCGGGGTCGCCTCCATGGCACTGGCGCGTATCGCACCGGCCGTCACAGTGGAATGCGGCCACCCCGAGGACGCGGCCGGCGTGGACCACGCGCGCGAGATGATCGATGCAGTGCTACACCTGGACCACTTCGCCCAGGAGCCGCCGCGGACGGGCGCCATCGAGATCTTCCACACCGTGGCCCAGGTACGGGTGCGCCCCGGACTACAGGTCGGACTGGACGCGCAGCACGACGTCCGCCTGGAACCCGACCTGGACGGCCTGAATTTCCAGCTACTGCCCGCCGGCTCGCGCCTGGTGAATGTGCACGCAGACGCCCAGGACCCGCTGATCGCGATCGCCGAGGACGGTTCGGAGGTGACCGGGGAATATCTGGAGCGGGCCGGTCAGGAGATCCGCCTGAAGCGCCAGGCGATGCCGTCCATGCTCACGCTGGACACCCGCGTGATCGCCCAGGACTGCCTGTGCTACCTGATGGAGCCGCTGACGCTCTGATCCCGCCGCTGTTCGCGACGGATTCGAATCCGGCTCAGGCGTCGCGTTCGACGCGCTCGAGAACCTGGGCAACGTGATCGCCCTTGCGGTAATTCGGGAGGTCGCGCTGCATGTCCGCCAGCGCCTTGTCACGCTCCAGCGCACTGTCATACCAGCGATAGGATTCCCAGTCCGCCCCCAGCAGGTGCGGCATGGAAAGGGTGCTGCCTTCCGGCAGGCGAATGCGGATTCCGTAACGTTTCATGGCGTTCATCCGAGGTTGGTCCCAGTGAGCCGGGCCGGCCGGCGCGCAGTCTAGCCGAGCCCCGAACAGGCGGCAATAAAGCCCTCCGGCGCGCCTATTGGCCCCGGCCGACCACAAAATCGAAATAGTGATCCGGAAAGGGCTCGTCCGCCAGGGTGAAATGCCACCACTCCTGCTCGTAGGGCTCGAAGCCCGCCTCTACCATCAGCCGCTGCAGAAGCATGCGGTTGGCCCGCTGCTGTGCGGAAACACCGTCATCCCCGGGCCAGGAGCGCGGACTGAACCGGTCAAAGCCGGTGCCCATCTCCAGAGCCTCGCCGGAATCGCGATCAATCAAGGTCAGATCGACCGTCGAGCCACGCGAGTGACTCGACCGGGCCGCGATATAGCCATGCTCGAACAACTCGTCCTTGGCAACTTCCGGGTAATACTGTGCCTGCATGCGGGTATCGCCGAGGTCCTCCGCCCAGCGCACGAAGTGCGCGACGGCCCGCGCGGGCCGATAGCAGTCGAATACCTTGAGATCAAGCCCGAACGCCGCGAGACGTTCCTGCACCCGGGCGAGGGCATGGGCGGCCGGGGACGTCAGGATGCAAACGGGGGCCTCGTAACCATCGATCGGTTCGCCCACGAAGTTGTCGTCGCCAAAGTAGTGGATCTCCTCGACCAGGTCCGTTACCACGTCACCCGCCGCAACAAACCCTGCCGGGCGCGCCTCAGCAGCGCACGAGACCCCGCCTGCCGCCATTGCAACCAGCAGCCCAAGCCCCGCCAGAATCGTCCGCTTGCTGCGCATAGCGCCCCCTTGCCCACGCCTTCGTCACTGCCAGGATACGCAAAGCCAAAACCGGTAGCAGCGCCCAACACCAAAAAGGGCTGCCGGAAGGCAGCCCTTTTGGAGAATTCGGTGGTGGCTACGCCCTGATTCGAACAGGGGACCCCATCATTATGAGTGATGTGCTCTAACCAGCTGAGCTACGTAGCCACGCGGGATGCGGATTCTCCGGAGGCCGGCGCATAAAGTCAAGCCAGCGCGGCGCCCGGCGGGGTTCAGATCTGCAGGCGCTCGACCACGCGGCCGTTCTTGAGGTGCTCTTCCAGGATCTCGTCGATGTCGCGTTCGTCCTGGTAGGTGTACCAGACGCCCTCCGGATAGACGACCGCGACCGGGCCCTCGTTGCAGCGGTCCAGGCAGCCGGCCGTGTTCACCCGCACCTGGCCCTTGCCGTGGATGCCCATGGCCTTGGCCTGGTTCTTGGCATAGGCGCGCATCTCGGTCGCCCCGTGGTCCTCGCAACAGTTGCCGTCCTCGCGGCAGTTGGTGCAGAAAAAGATATGGCGCTGGTAGTAGCCCATGGAAGTCTCCGGTGATCCCTGCGACTCATGATAACGCTGCCACTGGCAAAACGGCGGGTGGCAGCGTGCGCTGTCCGTGCATTCAGCGGAAGCGGTAGACCAGGCTGACGTCCGTGATGGTGTCGGTATTCTCCACGCCGGGCTCGACGTCCGTGTTGTGCTTCACGGTGAAGCTGGTACGCAGGGACATCCGGCTGGTGACGTCCGCGGTCAGGGCGAGGATGTTCTCGATCTCGGTGTTGTCGCTGCCGGTCAGGATCAGCAACTCGTCGGTGAGGCGGGCGCTTTCGCTGATCTCCCAGCGGAAGTTGCCGGCCAGGCGGCCGACCGGTTCGCTGTCGGTCTCCCCGGTCGTGCGGATGCGCACCTGGCGCATACCGGCACCGATCTCGCCGTCCAGCTGCACCCGCTCGCCGTCGATCAGGCGCCGACCATAACCAGCCGTGGCCGAACCCTGATAGTCATAGTTGCTAAAGCGGTCACGCTCGTAGCGCAGCGCCCCGAACAGGTAGTCGTGCTCGCCCAGCTTGCGGTCCGCCTGATAGCCGGCGATGTAGCGCTCGCCGGTGGTTTCGTCGTCTTCCTCGTGAAAGTACGCGTCCAGGCGGATGCGATTGCGCCAGTCGACGGTCGTGTGCTCCGCGCGGAAACGGCCCGTGGCCGTGGTGGACTCGGTGTTCCCGGTGGTCTTGGAGGCCCCGAGCTCGATCGTCGATTGCCAGCCCTCGGCCTCCCAGGCCAGGGCCTGCGAGACTGGTATGCTCAGCAGGATGAGCGAGGCAAACGCGGACCCGACGGACCGGAACGAACGCACGAGCATGGGAAACCTCCCGGAAGCGAATAAAGGCGAAACCCTAGCAAAGCCGCTGGGGGTATCGGACCAGCCCCTGAGATTCAGGGGACTTTCCGCCGCGGACCAGTGCGTGCACTGCGGGCTATGCCTGCCACACTGCCCGACCTACGGCTGGCACGGGGTCGAGGGCGACTCCCCGCGCGGGCGGCTGACCCTGATGCAGGGCCTGGCCCAGGGCCGGCTGGAGCCGGAATCCGAACGCCTGCGCAGCCATCTGGAAGGCTGCCTGGGTTGTCGCTCCTGCGAGTTGGTCTGCCCGGCACGCGTGCCCTTCGGGGCACTGATGGACCGCGCCCGCGAGATCCTGACCGAACACCCCGCCACGCCGTCGCGCGGGGACCGCTGGCGCCAGGCGCTACAGCACCAGGCCCTGCTGCACCCAACCCTGCGCAGTCTCGGGGGGCTGACGGCGCGCACTGGCGCCCGCCTGGGTGTAGACCGCCTGCTGCCGCGCGGCGGCTGGGAACGCAGTCTCGCCCACACCCGCGACTCCCTGGCACCCGCCCCCCGGCTGCGAGCGACCGCGACCCCGGAAACGGCCGACGCCTTGCTGTTTACCGGCTGCATGGACCGCTTCTTCACCGGACCCGACCTGGAGGCCGCGCTGGAGGTCCTCGACGCCCTCGGCGTGCGCGTCGCCATCCCGCAGGGCCAGGTTTGCTGCGGAGCGCTGGACCAGCACACCGGCCACCGCGCGGCGGCGCAGGCGCTGCAGGCGCGGAATGGCGAAGCCTTCGGCACCCGCGAGGTGCCGGTGATCGCGCTGGACAGCGGTTGCGAGGCCACGCTGCGCGAATACCCCGAGGGCACTGTGTCGGCACGCAGCCAGAGCCTCACCCGGTTTCTGGCGCAGTGGCTGGACACCAACACCAACGGAGATATCTGGGACGCCACACCGATACGCATCGCGCTGCATCGGCCCTGCACCCTGCGCAACGTCACCCGCGAGGCCCACGAGCTGCCCGCGCTCCTGGCACGCCTGCCTGGGGTCACGCTGGCGCCGGTCGCCGACGCGCCGAACTGTTGCGGCGCCGGCGGCACCGCGATGCTGACGCAGCCGGCCATGGCCGACGACCTGGGCACCGAGACCCTGCAGGCCCTGACCGCCGACGCCCCGGACGCGATCATCAGCCCCAATGTCGGTTGCAGCGTGCACCTGCGGGCGCTGGCCAGCGAACAATCGGGTCTTCCGGAAATCCTGTCACCCGCCCGCTTTCTGGCCCGGCGTCTGAAAAACCACACTCACAACTCCGCCGGGCGCTGATCCCTGCCCGCGCTTGCGGTACCCTTGAGGGGTACACCACGACGCCCCAACCGGACCGGAACCATGCGCCGACTTTCCCCGCTGGACCACCTGATCAACCAGGCCGACGCCTTCGTGAAGGTCGTCTCCGGACAGGCCCGCTCCACCGGCCGGCCCTCCCCGGGTGGGGACGACATCGGGCCGCACCTGGAGGATCACGAACGCGACCTGTCCGCCCGCCTGATGCGGGTCAATCATGCCGGCGAGGTCGCGGCGCAGGGGCTATACCAGGGCCAGATGCTGACCGCCCGCAACCCGGAGATCCGCGGCCACCTGGATCAGGCCTCGCGCGAGGAGGGCGACCACCTGCACTGGTGCGCCCGCCGGGTACACGACCTGGGCGGCCGCACCAGCCTGCTGGGGCCGTTCTGGTACATGGGCTCGTTCGGGATGGGCGCGCTCGCCGGGCTGACCGGCGATGCCTACAGCCTGGGCTTTATCGACGAGACCGAACGCCAGGTGGAACGCCACCTGGACCGCCATCTGGAGCGGTTGCCGGCACAGGACGAGGTCTCCGCGCGCATCCTGGCGCGGATGAAGCAGGACGAGGTGGAGCACGGTGCGCACGCGATGGCACTGGGCGGCAAGGCGCCGCCGTGGCCAGTGCGCAACCTCCTGATGCCGCTGACGTCCAGCGTGATGACGCGCACCGCCTACTGGATCTGACCCGCGACGCGGGGAGCCAGGTGATCACCGCCGCGTGCAACGCCGCGCGGCGCGCACCGACTCAGCCCGGGCGACTCATGTTCTTGCCGTAGAAGATCTCCATCATCTCGTGCTTGAGCAGCTTGGAGATGCGCTTGGCCTCCTTGGCCGAGTAATCATCCTTGCCCAGCCCGAACAGGTAACTGTCCAGGTCGAAGTCCTTCAGTACCATCTTGGTGTGGAACAGGTACTCCTGGTACACGTTTACGTCCACCATCTGGTACTTCTCCTGGGTGTCGCGCGACAGGAAGTCCTGGATGGAGTTGATCTTGTGATCGATGAAGTGCTTCTTGCCGCGCACGTCGCGGGTGAAGCCGCGGACACGGTAGTCCATGATCACGATGTCGGACTCGAAGCTGTGGATCAGGTAGTTCAGGGCGCGCAGCGGCGAGATGCGCCCGCAGGTGGACACGTCGATATCCGCGCGGAAGGTCGCGATCCCACCCTCGGGGTGCGCCTCCGGGTAGGTGTGCACCGTGATGTGACTCTTGTCCAGGTGGCCGACCACCGTCTCCGGCAGCGGGCCGGGGCCTTCGGTGTAGCCGATCTTTTCGGTGGCCACCGGCTCCTCCGAGATCAGCATGGTCACCGACGCGCCCTGCGGATCGTAGTCCTGGCGCGATATATCGAGGATGTTGGCCCCGATCAGGTGGGCCACGTCGGACAGGATCTGCGTCAAACGCTGGGCGTTGTACGCCTCGTCGATGTACGCAATGTATTCATCGCGATGTCGGTCACCCGAGGCATAGCAGATATCGTAGATATTGAAGCTCAGGCTCTTGGTCAGGTTATTGAAACCGTGGAGCTTGATCTGCTTCTTGTGACGAGGCATGGCGTGTCCTCTTGGCCCGGGCCGCAGCGAGCGGCGAATTGTAGACGCCCCGGCCCGCAAGTCCAAGGACGGACCCAGGGAGACGCGGCTTCAGCGCGGCGCCGGCCCCTCGATGATCTCGAAGTCGTGGGTCACCTTCGCCGAGGCCCCCAGCATCAGCGAGGCCGAGCAGTACTTCTCGGCCGAGAGCCCCACCGCACGCCCGACCTGCTTCTCCGACAACGCGTGGCCGTACACACGAAAATGCACATGGATGTCGGTAAAGACCTTGGGCACGGTCTCCGCCCGCGTGCCCTCCACGGTCACCTCGCAGTCCAGCACCTGCTGGCGCGCCTTCTTCAGCATCGCAATCACGTCGAAGCTGGTACAACCGCCCATCCCCAACAGCAGCATCTCCATCGGGCGTGCGCCCAGGTTGCGCCCGCCGGCATCCGGCGCCCCGTCCATCACCACCGCGTGGCCACTGTCGGTCTCGCCGACAAAGGCCACCTGATCCAGCCATTTCACTTTCACCTGCATCGGGCTTGTCCTTTCACACTGTTGGATGGAGAAATCCACGCCTATACTCGGGTAGAACTCTACTCAGGGCGGACCTGCTGCACAAAACAGGGCCCTGCCGGCGGATTTTGTGAACGGTGCCAGTTACCCCGGGGTGCAGGGCACGGATGCTGCATTACACTGGCGCTCATCTTCAGGAAGCTGATATCGGACGTGACCATGGAAGCCTTGAACAACCCGTTCATTTACCGCCCGGCGCAGCCATCGCCCGCGCTGGAGCGTTTCCTCGGCTACTGCCACCGGCGCCAGTACCGCAAGCGCACCACGATCATTCACTCGGGCACCGTACCCGACACACTGTATTACGTGGTCAGTGGTTCGGTCTCGGTACTGGGCGAGAACAACGGACATGAGCTGGTACTTGCCTACCTGAACAAGGGCGAGTTTTTCGGCGAGCTGGGCATGTTCGAGGACGACCCGCGCAGCGCGACGGTCACCACCCGCGAGGACACCGAGACCGCGGAGATCCCCTACACCCAGTTCCGCGAGATCGCCCAGCGCGACCCCGAGATCCTGATGCTGCTCACCAGCCAGATCGCGGCCCGCCTGCGTCAGACCTCGCGCAAGGTGATGGACCTCGCGTTCGTGGATGTCACCGGACGCATCGCCCACACCCTGCTGGACCTGGCCCAGCAGCCCGACGCGATGACTCACCCCGACGGCATGCAGCTGCGCATCACCCGGCAGGAGATCGCGCGTATCGTGGGCTGCTCGCGCGAGATGGCCGGACGCGTGCTGAAGGATCTGGAAGAACGCGGCCTGATCACCGCCCACGGCAAGACCATCGTGGTGTTCGGCACCCGCTGACACGAGCCCGCCCGGGTCGGGCCCGCGGGGCCGTTATTCGCCGCGGAACAGCCGGCCCAGGGCCGCGCCCGGGTCCTCGGTGCGCATGAAGGCCTCTCCCACCAGAAAGGCATTCACCCCGGCCGCCTGCATGCGCGCGACATCCTCGCGCGTGTGGATGCCGCTTTCGGTCACCAGCAGGGCCTCCTCCGGCACCTGATCCTTCAACTCCAGCGTCGTCTCCAGCCGCGTCTCGAAGCTGTGCAGGTCGCGGTTGTTGATGCCGATCAGGTCGGCCCCGATGCGCTTGGCCCGCTCCAGCTCCTCGGCGTCATGTACCTCCACCAGGGCATCCATGCCCAGCTCGCGGGTCAGGAAGAAGAGCTCGTGCAGCGCCGTGTCATCCAGCGCCGCCGCGATCAGCAGCACGCAATCCGCACCCAGCACCCGCGCCTCGTAGACCTGGTAGAGATCAATCACGAAATCCTTGCGCAGGATCGGGATCGTGCAGGCCACACGCGCGTCGCGCAGGTCGCCGTCGCGTCCCTTGAAGAAGTCCACGTCGGTCAGCACCGACAGACAGGTCGCACCATGCTCCTCGTAGCTGCGCGCAAACGCCTCGGGGTTGAAGTTCGGGCTGATCTGGCCCTGGCTCGGGCTGGCCTTCTTGATCTCCGCGATCACCGCAGGGCGCCCGGCGTCGATATCGCGCTGCAGGGCCGCGCGAAAACCACGCGGCGCCGGGGCGGACCCCATCCAGCCGCGCAACTCGCGCAGTGGCCAGTACACCTCGCGTTCCTTCAGCTCCTCGCGCTTGCGCTCCAGGATGCGCTGCAGGATGTCGGGTACTGCGTTGCCTTCACTCATTGTGCTTCCTTGTTTGCCAGTCTTGCGCTGGTCGCTTGCAGGCGCTCCAGCCGTTCGCGCGCCGCGCCGGAATCGATCGCCCGGGCGGCGGCCTTGATCCCCGCTGGGAGTGTGTCCGCCCCGCCACCGGCGTAGATCGCCGCCCCGGCATTCAGCAGCACGATGTCGCGTGCCGCACCCGCCTGTCCGTCCAGCACGCCGCGCAGCATGCTGGCCGAGGCCTCCACGCTGTCGACCCGCACCGCATCCAGCGCCGTGGTGGTCAGCCCGAAATCCTCCGGACGGATGGTGTATTCGCGGATCTCGCCATCCTGCAGCTCCGCCACCCGGGTCGGCGAGGCGATGCTGATCTCGTCCAGACCATCCTCGGCATGCACCACCAGGACGTGCTCGCTACCGAGCCCCTTCAGGGCCTCGGCCAGCGGGCGCACCCAATCCTGGGAAAACACGCCGAGCACCTGATTCGGCGCCCCGGCGGGGTTGGTCAGCGGCCCCAGCACATTGAACAGCGTACGCACGCCAAGTTCCTTGCGCGGACCGATCGCGTGCTTCATCGCGCCGTGGTGGGCGGGAGCGAACAGGAAGCCAACACCGACCTCGTCGATGCAGGTCCCCACCGCTGCCGGCGACAGGCCCAGCGAGATCCCCAGCGATTCCAGCACGTCGGCACTGCCGGATTTCGACGACACCGAGCGATTGCCGTGCTTGGCGACCCGCACGCCGCCCGCCGCCGCCACCAGCGCCGCGGCGGTGGAGATATTGAAGGTGCCCGAGGCATCGCCGCCGGTTCCGCAGGTATCCACCAGCCCGGTACGCGGCACATCCACGCGCGTGGCCAGCGAGCGCATCACGCCGGCAGCCGCGCGGATCTCCTCGATGGTCTCGCCCTTCATGCGCAGGGCCACCAGGAACGCGCCGATCTGGGCATCCGTGGCCTCGCCGGTCATCACCGCCTGCATCACGGCGGTCATGGTCGCCTCGTCCAGGTCGCGGCGCTCGATGAGGGCCGCTATCGCTTGCTGCACGGTCACGGGCTTGCTCCTGCGGAAATTCGAAGCGGCTAGTGTAACGTCCGCGCGGTGCCCGCACGACCACCGCCCGGCGCGACCAGCCAGGCGGCCAGTGCCAGGGCCCAGAGCAGCAGCGCCGCGAGGACCAGACGCCCCATGGCATCGTCCAGCCAGTCGACCAGGAACAGCGCCAGCAGCGCGCTGAAGCCCAGCTGCACGAAGGCCTGCATGGCCGCAGCCATGCCGCGCGCGCCGGGGTAACAATCCAGCGCCAGCAGGGTCAGCGACGGCATCGCCGTGGCCAGGGCGAAGCTGTATAGCGCGAACGGCCCGGTGATCGCGGCCACCGGGCCGTCGGCCAGCACCGCCAGGCCCACCAGCGCCAGCGACAGCCCAGACAGCCCGAGCCCGATCGCCACGGCCCGCTGCGGGCTCACCACCCCGGCCACGCGCCCGGCGACGAAGCCGCCCACCACCAGCCCGGCGACCAGCGGCCCGAACAACCACCAGAAGTCCTGTTCCCCGCCTTGCAGGTGCTCGTAGATGATGGTCGGGGACGCGGCAATGAACAGGAACATCGCCCCGAACATCCCCGCATGGACCGCGACCGGGAACAGAAACGCCGGGTTGTGCAGCGTGCCCAGGTAGCCCCGGATGACCGGACGCGGGTGACTGGAGACGCGGCCGACCGGCGGCAGGGTCTCCGGCATCCAGGCGCGCACCGCCAACAGCAGGAAGACGCCGTAGAGTGTCAGGAAGGCGAACACCGAACGCCAGCCAAACGCCGCCTGCAACCAGCCGCCGATGATCGGCGCGGCGGCCGGCCCGATCGCGAACATCATGGTGACCAGCGCGAACACCCGCCGCGCGTCGGTGGGATCAAAGCGATCGCGGATCAGCGCTCGCCCGACCACCACCCCGGCCGCCGCCGCCAGCCCCTGTCCCATGCGCAACGCCAGCACCTGCCAGTACTCCATCGCGAACACCAGCAGCACCGAGGTCAACACGTAGGCCAGCAGGGCCCACAACACCACCGGGCGCCGGCCATAGGCATCCGACAGCGGGCCGGCAATCAGGGTGGCAACGGCGAACGCGACCAGATAGGCGGACAGCGTCGCCTGCATCGCCACACCATCGACGGCCAGGGCCTCGGCCATCGCCGGAAACGAGGGCAGATAGGTATCCAGCGAGAACGGCGCCAGCATGGACAGCGGCGCTACCAGCAGGGCGAAGCGCAGCCGCGTGCGGCGTTCCGTGGCGGCGCCCCTCAAGCGAGGCATGCGCGCCGGAATCGAGAGTGAACACCGGTCGGGCACGACCCGCGAGAGGCCGCCGCGCGAGCGGTGCGAGCCGCAATACCGCCAGCAGGCGCGGCCAGGCGAACCCCACCTGCCGTCCAGAACAAGCAGTAAGGGCCGCGTGGAAAGGTGTCTATTGACCTGCGCTTCACGCCGGCTGGGGCAGGCGACTCAGGAAGTTGCCGAGCAGTTCGTGCCCCTGGCGGGTCAGGATGGATTCCGGGTGAAACTGCACGCCCTCGACATCCAGCTCGCGATGACGCAGGCCCATGATCTCGTCGCGCGAGCCGTCTTCGCGCTGGGTCCAGGCAGTGACCTCCAGACATTCCGGGAGGCTTGCGGCCTCGACCACCAGCGAGTGATAGCGCGTGGCCTCCAGCGGATTCTCCAGCCCGGCGAACACCCCGACCCCGGTGTGATGCACCGGCGAGGTCTTGCCGTGCATGATCTCGCGCGCCCGCACCACGCGGCCACCGAAGACCTGGCCGATCGCCTGGTGCCCGAGGCAGACCCCGAGGATCGGGATCTCGCCGGCAAAGCGCCGGATCACCTCCAGCGACACCCCCGCCTCGTTCGGCGTACAGGGGCCGGGGGAGATCACGATACCGGTGGGGTCGAGCTCCGCAATCTGTTCCGGGGTGATGCAGTCATTGCGGTGCACCACCACCTCCGCCCCCAGCTCGCCCAGGTACTGGACCAGGTTGAAGGTGAACGAGTCGTAGTTGTCGAGCATCAGGATCATGGCGAACGTCCCTGGAGGCCGAAAGAAACGGGCAGACGAATAAAACCGAGGTCATGCGCACCCAGGCAGGGACCAAGCATACCCCGGGTCCCGAGTGGTTGCGCCGCAACCGCAATCGCGCTGACGAAACCGCGCGCCTTCATCGCGGCAGCAATAGCGCCACCAGCAGGGTGCCGTCGGCGGCCTCCAACCGGTGCCCGCCAGGGCTGGGCAGGGTATGCGCCCGTCCGCGCAGGGCCGGGAGGCGGTTCATGTCCTGGCTAGCGGCATCCACCCACGGGTCGGCCAGGCGCACGACCGAGACATAGCGGATGGGCGGATGCGCCTGCGTGTTCAGCCACTCCAGATGCATCGCAGCCGGCGAACCACCCTCCGGGCCCCACAGCCCTTCGCGCCGGTGCAGCCCCTGCACGCCGGCGAACGGGGCGTACAGCCCCAGCGGGGAATCGGCCAGCGCATCCGTCACCGAACGCGCCAGCGCGGACCAGCCGCCCCCCGCATGCGGCGCGGAGAAGGTCACCAGGGTGGAGATGGCCGGGTGCGGCTGACGCACCAGCAGCTCGCGCGCCACGACCCCGCCGGTGGAATGCCCGACCAGCACCAGCTCGCGGCCGGGGTGGCGCCGGGTCAGACCATCGACCACCTGGCCGAGCGCCCGCGCCCGTTCCGGTGGAGCCACAGCGGTCGGCAGATCCACGGTATAGAACTGGCGTGCGGCGGGGTCGGGAGCTCGCTCGAAGTGCGCAGCGCCCACGTTTGCACGGGCACGCCCGCCATCGGCATAGCCGGCGGCGTTCAGGGCCGCGGTGAACCCAGCCTGGCGAAAACCGTCGCCGCGATCCCAGCCCCCGGGTACCAGCACCACGATCTGCGCCGCCGCCAGCCCCGGCAACAGCCAGAGCCCGAGCACCAGCAACAGGATGCGAAGGCCACCGCACCGCATGACCGGCCCTCAGTCGCGGTGGCGCCGGGGCCCCAGACCGCCCAGGGCGGTCTCGGCCGCACGCACCACCGCGCGCCCCTTGTTCAGGGTCTCCTGCCACTCGTTTTCCGGCACCGAGTCGTGGACTACACCGGCCCCGGCCTGGATGTGCAACTCACCGTCGTGCAGCACGGCGGTGCGGATCGCGATCGCGGTGTCCATATTGCCCGACCACGAGAGGTACCCCACCGCACCGGAGTAGGGCCCGCGCTTGACCGGTTCCAGCTCGTCGATAATCTCCAGCGCGCGGATCTTCGGTGCCCCCGAGACGGTCCCGGCCGGGAAGGTCGCGCGCAGGACATCCATCGGCGAGTGGCCCGGGGCCAGCCGCCCCTCCACGTTGGAGACGATGTGCATCACATGCGAGTAGCGCTCGATGCTCATGGTGTCAGTCACCTCCACCGAGCCGATCTCACAGACCCGGCCGACATCGTTGCGCCCCAGATCGATCAGCATCAGGTGCTCGGCACGCTCCTTTGGATCCGCCAACAGTTCGGCCTCCAGCGCGCGATCTTCCGCCTCGGTACGCCCACGCGGGCGGGTGCCGGCGATCGGACGCACGGTCACGCAGTCGTCCTCCAGGCGCACCAGGATCTCCGGGGAGGCCCCGACCACGTGGTGATCGTCCAGGTCGAGGTAGTACATGTAGGGCGACGGGTTCAGCGCCCGCAGGGCCCGGTAGAGGTTCAGCGGCGGTGCGGAGAACGGCACGCTCATGCGCTGTGCCAGCACCACCTGCATCACGTCGCCGTCCATGATGTATTCCTGCGCCCGCTTGACGGCGGCCTGATAGCCCTCGGCCGACCAGCCGGACACATACTCCGGCACCGCGTGTGGATGCGGCGGATCCTCCGGCGGTACCAGCGGCTCGCCCAGGCGGGTCTCCAGCTCGTCCAGGCGGGCGGCGGCCACGGCCTGGCCACCGGCCTGGGTCGTATCCGCATGGACCACCAGATACAGCCGCCCGGAGAGGTTGTCGTAGACCACGACCTCCTCGGAGACCATCAGCAGGATATCCGGCAACCCCAGGGCATCCGGCTTCTCCGGCCCCTCCAGGCGCGGCTCGATCAGGCGCACGGTCTCGAACCCGAAATAGCCGACCAGGCCACCGGTGAAGCGTGGAAGCCCCGGCAGCTCCGCGGCCTTGAAGCGCGCCTGATAGGCCTCGATCCAGGCCAGCGGGTCCGTCTCGGTGGTCTGCTCCATCACCGCGCCGTCGGTCTCCACGGTGATGTCGTGGCCATGCACGCGCACCAGGGTGCGCGCCGGCAGGCCGATGAAGGAATACCGCCCCCAGCGCTCCCCGCCCTGCACGGACTCGAACAGGTAGGAATACGGCCGGTTGGCCAGCTTGAGGAAGATGGACAGCGGGGTCTCGAGATCCGCCAGGACCTCGCGCACCAGCGGGATGCGGTTATAGCCCTCGCGGGCCAGCTGGTCGAACTGTTCGGGGGTCATCACAACGGTTCCTGACAAGGGGGATGGATGGCGTGGCGGTTCATCCGCCGTCTCGCCATCGCCCCATTGTCCGGTCCGTTGCCGACATCACGGATCACGCCGCCCGGGCGGGCAGCAGGTCCGGCAACTCGTCCAGCCGATCGAGCACCGCGTCCGGGTGCTCGTCGCGGATATCCTTGCCGTGGTTGTACCCGTAGGTCATGCAGACGATCTGGAAGCCAGCGGCGCGGGCGGCCTTCACGTCGCTCTTGGAGTCCCCGACCATCAAAGCCTCGGACGGGTCCACGCCGAGCTTGTCGGCCGCGTGCAGCAGCGGGGCCGGATCCGGCTTCTTCTGCGGCAGGGCGTCGCCGGCGACCACGATCTCGAAGTCGTCGAGGATGCCCTTTTCGCGCAGCAGCGGCACGGTGAAGCGCTCGGCCTTGTTGGTCACGCAGCCCAGCCGGTAGCCCGCGGCCTTCAGTTGGTCCAGCCCCTCGCGCACGCCCGGATAAAGCGGCGAACGCCCGGCGGTGTTCTCCTGATAGATGCGCATGAACACGGGCAGCGCATGTGCGAACTGCTCCGCGTCCGGCTCGCCGTCGAGGTCGTTGACCAGCGCGCGCTGGACCAACCGCTCCACGCCGTTGCCGACCCAGTTGCGCACGGCCGGCTCGCCGCGTTCGGGCAGGCCCAGCTCGCGCATCATCGCATCCACGCTAAAGGCCAAGTCCGGCACGCTGTCAATCAGCGTGCCGTCCAGGTCGATCAGGATCATGCGGGGGCGTTTCAGGGACATCCCGGTCTCCGGTAACCGTCGATTCAGGCCTTGGCCAGCTCGTCGCGCATCTGCTGGATGATGCTGTCGTAGCGGTTCGGGTCGGTGTCGCTGCCGGCGCCGAAGATCGCGGACCCGGCCACAAAGGTATCGGCACCGGCGGCCTTGATCTCGCGGATATTGTCGGCCTTCACGCCACCATCGATCTCGAGGCGGATATCACGCCCGGAGTCGTCGATCATCTTGCGCGCGGCGCGCAACTTGTCCAGCGTATTCGGGATGAACTTCTGGCCACCAAAGCCCGGGTTCACCGACATCAGCAGGATCATGTCGACCTTGTCCATCACGTACTCGAGATAGGACAGCGGGGTTGCCGGATTGAACACCAGCCCGGCCTTGCAGCCCTCGGCGTGGATCAGCTGCAGGGTGCGGTCGATGTGATCGGAGGCCTCCGGATGGAACGTGATGTAGCTGGCACCGGCCTGGGCGAAGTCCGGGATGATGCGATCCACCGGCTTGACCATCAGGTGCACGTCGATCGGCGCGGTCACGCCGTGCTTGCGCAGGGCATCACAGACCAGCGGACCGATCGTCAGGTTGGGCACATAGTGGTTGTCCATCACGTCGAAGTGCACGGTGTCGGCACCGGCCGCCAGGACGTTGTCGACTTCCTCGCCCAGGCGGGCGAAGTCGGCGGAAAGGATGGACGGAGCGATGAAATCGGGTTGTGCCATGGAAAGCCTCGCAGGGATCGCTGGTGAAGCAGGGCCGACCGTCGACCGTGCTCTCGGAATCGCCGAACTTTACCGGATGCCGGGATGCCAGGCAAAAGCCAGTGGTCGCAGCGGGCGGCACTCCAACGCAAACGGGCCGGAGAAACCCCCGGCCCGTTGGCTGCCTTCGCTTGCCTCTACCAAGGCGCCCGGATCAGTTGAACTCGGTCGCGATGTAGTTGGACAGGTTGGCGATGTCGTCATCGCTCAGGCCCTGGGCCTGCGGACGCATCAGCGCGGTATGATCACCGACTTCCTCGCCGGCGCGATAGCGCTCCAGCAGACTGGCCACGGTGTCCGCATCCTTGCCGGCCAAGGCCGGGAAGATCGCCTGCCCCTTGCCCTGGGCACCGTGACAGCTGGCACAGGTGTTCTGGTACTTGGACTGCCCCGCCTGGATATCGGCGGCCTGGGCCGCACTGGACAGCATCAGGACACTGCCGGCAATACCGGCCAGCACGAACAGCTTGGTTTTCATTATTGTAGTCTCCTCGCTCAAGTTCCCGGGCGGGGTCGTCGCCCCGTCTTGATGCAAACGTTAGCAGGGCTTTCCTGAATGGTGCATTAACATAGAACCAAACAGGGACATAGCCACAGGCCGCTCCATGGAGCCATTCGATCGGTCGGAGAACGCGGGCCGGAGCCTTCCTAGCGTCCGTGGATGTAGCGCTCGTCCGACCAGGTCGCCAGCCACTCGGGACGCACCATGACCAGGCCGGTAATCACGATCCCGTTGATCACCGCCTCGGGCAGCACCAGCAGGGCCAGGTAGCGCAGGTAGTCGCGATGGATATCCGCCCAGGCGAGCTCGGTGAACAACCCGTAGATCGCCGCCGAGGCCAGCACGGTGGCAACCACCGAAAGCGCCCCGCCGAGGAAACCGACCGCGTAGAGGTAGATGAACATGTGCGCGGGCAGACGCGCCTCGGACAGCCGCAGCAGGCCCCAGGTGACCGCGACCGGCAGAATACCCGCCAGCAGCACCGTCAACGGGAAGGCGGCTAGCGGGAGCACGCCGAACAGGCCGAGGATCGCCACCACCAGGAAGACCATCAGGATCGCCAGCTGCCAACCGAACATCAGGGTCACGGTGGCCATGCCCAGAAAATGCAGGGCCAGCCCATCCAGGGCCTGCGCCCGCATGCTCCAGATCAGCAGCAGGCACAGCGTGGCGATCACGAACAGCTGGGCGCGGCCGGGCACGAAGAAGGTCTCCCAGGGCATGCGCCGCAGCATCACCAGCATGCCGCCACCCAGCAGCACGGCGGACAGCACCCGGAGCGCAACCGGCAGTTCGCCCGCCCCCTCGACCATGCTCAGTCGGGCTCGCGCACCGCGGCCGCGACAGTGTACTCGCGGCCCTGCTTGACCTTGTCGTAGTTGCCGAACACTTCCTTGAACCCCTTCTCGATGAACCGCCGCAACCCGGTAATGGTTACGACATAGATGCGTCCACCCGGGTTCATCTGCTCGTGGGCGTCCAGCAGGTAGGTGTAGAGCATCTCGCGCCCCACCTTGGCCGGCAGGTTCGAGGTGACCAGATCGAAACGCCGGTCACGGATCTGCGCGAAGCCGTTACTGGTCACGCAGTCCACATTGGTGATGCCGTTCAGCTCGGCGTTACGCCGGCTGTACTCCACCGCCAGGAAGTTGGTGTCCACCAGCGTGCAGTGTCCCTGCGGCGCCTTGCGCGCCAGCGTCAGGCCGATCGGGCCATAGCCACAGCCCAGATCCAGGCAGGCATCGGTTGGCTCCACCTCGATGCGCTCCAGCAACATCCGCGTGCCATCGTCGATGCGGCGCGGCGAGAACAGACCCCAGGTCGTGCGGAACCGCAGGTGTTCTCCGGCCAGCGTGTCCTCGAACTCCAGGTCGCGCTTCAGCTCCGCCTGACGGGTACGCCGCGCCTGGATCGTGGGGAAGCCCTCCTTCATGCCACCCCTCCGTCCGCAGTCCGCTCCACAGCCTCGGCCAGACCCTGCCACAGGGCCTCGGCGGTGGAGGCCGCGGCGCCGGCGTCGTCCTCGCCCGGCAGACCGAGCACGTTGACGTGCCCCATCTTGCGGCCGGACCGGGCCTCGGCCTTGCCATACAGATGCAGCCGCGCGCGGCCGGCAGCCAGCACGCCCTGCCAGTCGGGTTCCGCTGCGGCGGGCCACAGGTCACCCAGCAGGTTGACCATCGCCACCGGCGTGGTCAGCAAGGCCGGGGCCAGCCCCAGCCCGCAGACTGCGCGCACCTGTTGTTCGAACTGGCTGATGGTGCAGGCATCCTGGGTGTAGTGCCCGGAGTTATGCGGACGCGGCGCGATCTCGTTGACCAGCAATTCACCCTCCACCGTGAGGAAGAACTCCACCGCCAGCAACCCCTGGTAGTCGAGCTGCTCGGCAATGTGCCGCGCGATCGCCGTGGCGCGTTCGCGCGGCTCGTCGCCGACTCGGGCCGGCACCCGCGTCAGGTGCAGGATGCCCTCGTGATGGGTGTTTTCCGCCACCGGAAAGGCCTCGTTCGCGCCGTCCGCGGTTCGCGCCACCAGCACCGAGAGCTCGCGCTCCAGCTCGACCTGGGCCTCCAGCACGCAGTCCACCAGCCCCAGCTCGGCATGCGCCGCGGGCAACTCGCCGGCCTGCGCCAGCCGGACCTGGCCCTTGCCGTCATAACCCAGGCGCGCGGTCTTCAGGATCGCGGGGAACGTCGGCCCCCCCGCGTCCGCTCGCACTTCGGGCGTCTGGCCGGCCAGGACCGCCTGCCAGGGGGCTACCGCCACATCGATCTCGCCGAGGAAGGCCTTCTCCTCCAGGCGATCCTGGGCAATGCTCAGGGCGCGCGGCCCCGGGCGCAGACAGGCGCGGGCATCCAGCCACTCCACGGCCGGGCGCGGGATGTTCTCGAACTCGGTGGTAATGACCGCGCAGGCCCCGGCCAGGGCCTGCAGCGCATCGGGGTCGTCGAAGGCCTGGCACAGGTGCCGCGCCGCCACTCGCCCGGCCGGGCTCGCCGGGTCCGGGTCCAGGACCCATACGGGATAGCCCATACCCTGTGCGGCCTCCACGAAATAGCGGCCGAGCTGCCCGCCACCGAGCAGCCCGAGGGTCGCAGGGGGCTGGATCATGACGGGTCCGGTGGCAGGGTCTGCCCCAGCACGGCCTGACTCTGGGACTGGCGAAAGGCATCCAGACGCTCACGCAGATCGAGATCGTGGTTCGCCAGCATCGCGGCGGCGAACAAGGCGGCGTTCGCCGCGCCCGCCTCGCCGATCGCGAAGGTCGCCACGGGGATGCCGCGCGGCATCTGCACGATGGACAGCAGCGAGTCCTGCCCCTTCAGGTGGCGCGAGGCGACCGGCACGCCGAGCACCGGAACCGGGGTCTTGGAGGCCAGCATCCCCGGCAGGTGCGCCGCCCCCCCGGCCCCGGCGATGATCGCCTGGAGGCCCCGCTCGCGTGCCTGCTCGGCGTACTCGAAAAGCAGATCCGGTGTTCGGTGAGCCGACACCACCCGGGCCTCGAACGGGATCCCGAGTTCGTCCAGCACATCCACCGCCCGCTCCATGGTCGCCCAGTCGGAGGTGCTCCCCATCACGACGCCCACGCGAGGCGCCGCCGAATTGCCTGCCATCTCAGTCATGGCCCGAACGATAGCGACCCCGGCCCCACCCGACAAGCCATGCGCACCACGAAGCGCTCCCGGACGCGCAGAAAAGCCCGGTCAAGGAGCGATCCACAGGGAGACCCAAAGGCCGGAAGGGCTCACTGGTGAGAGCGAAGCGGGGGGCGTGAATGGCCGGTGGATAAGGCGCGACGCGCCCATGCGCTTGCTGCCGATCGTCGCGTCTCCTTGTGGATCGCTTTTCTTCGTGTCTTCGTCCGCTTCGTGGTGCGCAAGGCCCGCGCCCGGTAGAATCGCGGCATGACTGACACCCTGCTTGAAAGCCAACTCCCCGACCTGGAACTCGTGCATCGCGGCAAGGTACGCGATCTCTATGCGGTGGACGCCGACCACTGGCTGATGGTCACCACCGACCGCCTGTCCGCCTTTGACGTGATCCTGCCCACGGCCGTGCCCGAGAAGGGCCGGGTGCTGACGGAGATCACGCAGTTCTGGATGCACAAGGTGGAGCGCGAGCTGGGCATCCCCAACCAGTTGACCGATATCCCACTGGAACAGGTGATTCCGGACCCGGCCGTTCGCGCCCCGCTGGAAGGACGCAGCCTGGTGATCCGCCGGCTCGAGGCCCTGCCGGTGGAGGCAGTGGTACGCGGCTACCTGATCGGCTCTGGCTGGAAGGACTACCAGGCCAGCGGCGCGGTCTGCGGCATCCCGCTCCCGGCCGGCCTGGAGCTCGCCTCGAAGCTCCCCGAGGCGATCTTCACCCCCAGCACCAAGGCCGACGTCGGCGACCACGACGCCAATATCGACTTTGATGCCGTGGTGGCGACCATCGGCGAGGACCGGGCGCGGCAGGTGCGCGATGCGGCACTCTCGATCTACGCGATGGCCCGCGACTACGCCGCCGAGCGCGGCATCATCATCGCCGACACCAAGTTCGAGTTCGGCGTCGATGCCGCCGGCACCCTGCATCTGATCGACGAGGTCCTGACCCCGGACTCCTCGCGCTTCTGGCCGGCCGACCGCTACGCGCCAGGCACCAGCCCGGAGTCCTTCGACAAGCAATACGTACGCGACTACCTGGAGACCCTGGACTGGGACAAGCAGCCGCCCGGCCCCGAGCTGCCCGCGGAAGTGGTGGAACAGACCGCGGCGCGCTATCGCGAGGCCCTGGAGCGCCTGACCCGCGACGCATGAGCCCGGCACAGACAGGAGCGCCCCCGCAGGGCCTGTTCGTCACCGGCACCGACACCGGCGTCGGCAAGACCTTCGTCAGCTGCGCGCTGCTGGAACTCTGGCGGGATCGTGGGCTGCGGCCGCAACCGCGCAAGCCGGTGGAATCCGGCTGCCCGCCGGGCCCCGATGGGCTGTGGCCCGAGGACGGGATGAACCTGACCCACGCGGCGGGCCTTCCGGACGCCGCCATCGAGCAGGTCACGCCCTGGCGCTTCCCCGATGCCATCGCCCCGGACCAGGCCGCCGCGAACCAGGGCGTGCGCCTGACGATCGCGGAGCTGGCCGCGGCCTGCGCAGCCGACGGCACGGGCCCGCGGCTAGTGGAGGGTGCGGGGGGCTTCTACTCGCCGCTGTGTACCGATGGGCTGAACGCGGACCTCGCCGAGGCCCTCGGGCTGCCGGTCCTGCTAGTGGCGGAGGACCGCCTGGGCACACTGAACACCTGCCTGTTGACCCTGGAGGCCCTGGAACGACGCGGCCTGCAACTGGCCGGGATCGTGCTCAACCGGCGCCGGGAGGATGCCGACCCGCGCCTCGACAATGCGGCCGCGCTGCGTTCACGCACGAGCGCCCCGATCATCGAGTCAGCCGAAGGCATCACCCGCGCGGCGCTGGTTCAGAAGCTCTCCACCTCGAAGTTGTCCGGGCGCACGCCGCCGGAGGACTCGCGCCCCTGACCACGGGACTCGGAGGCCGCAGGGGCTTCCTCTTCGTCAACCCGGAACCCGGCCAGGGTCTCGCGCAGGGCACGGGTCCCTTCACGGTCGACGCGGCGGCTCTCGATGATATGCACCGGGCGCTGGGACTCGCCGTAGTACGCCTCGTTGAAGTCGTCGCGCACGGTCATGCGCGAGCCGGACAAGCTCATGCCCAGGTAGGCACCCCGCGCCCGCGAGTAGGACAGGAAGTCGGCCGTCGGGGTGGCGCTCCGGCCCGCACCCACCGGACCGGCAGCCACCGAGGCATCGCCCCCCAGGCGGATGGCGGACCCGAACATCGAGTCCACCGCATCCTGGGTGCGCGCGACCATCACCACCTCGGCGGCATCACCACCGAACTGCATGCCGAAGCTGACCGAACCGAGGGAGTAGAACGCCACCGGCGAATAATCGCCGCGCTCGTCGTCCCAGGCAAGGAACACGCCGATGCCGCCGGAGCCTCCGATCAGGAAGGCCCCGCGAGCCACGCGCGGGAAGATCACCACGCCGCGGGCGTCGCGCAGGTCCTCTTTAAGGGACTCGTACTCGGGGTGGGTCGCCATGTTCTCCACCGTCGCCTGGGCGCGATCGATGATGTCCTGCGGATCGATCTCGCGGCTGAACGGGTTCGCGTGAGCGCTCCCCACTATGGCGGCAAACACCAGCGTCGTCAGGCAGAAAAGGATCAGTCGTTGCATCGTGGAAACCTCCAGAAAGGCCAAGGGAGACGCGGCCGCGCGAATGCGTCGGCGTCTCCCTAACGAATACATTCATCATGGCACAAAAAAAGGGGGCCGAAGCCCCCTTTTTCGTGCTGCAACCCGCAGGATCAGTTGACCTTGGGATCCAGCTCGCCGGACAGGTAGCGCTTGACCATGTCGTCCAGGGAGATCGGCTTGATCTTGGACGCCATGCCGGCGCAACCGAAGGCCTCGTAACGGGCCTGGCAGAGGTCCTTCATTGCGGCGGTCGAGGCCTTCAGGAACTTGCGCGGATCGAATTCCTTCGGGTTCTCGGCCAGGAACTTGCGCACCGCACCGGTGGAGGCCATGCGCAGGTCGGTATCGATGTTGACCTTGCGCACGCCGTGCTTGATGCCTTCCTGGATCTCTTCGACCGGCACGCCGTAGGTCTCGCCCATATCGCCGCCGTACTTGTTGATGATCTGCAGCCACTCCTGCGGAACGGAGGAGGAGCCGTGCATGACCAGATGGGTATCCGGGATGCGGGCGTGGATCTCCTTCACGCGCTGGATGGCCAGGATGTCACCGGTCGGCGGACGGGTGAACTTGTAGGCGCCGTGGGAGGTACCGATGGCGATCGCCAGGGCATCGCACTTGGTGTTCTTCACGAAGTCGGCGGCTTCGTCCGGGTCGGTCAGCAGCTGGTCGTGGGACAGCTGGCCCTCGGCACCGGAACCGTCTTCCTCGCCGGCCATGCCGGTTTCCAGGGATCCCAGGCAGCCCAGCTCGCCTTCCACGGACACGCCACAGGCGTGGGCGATCTCGGAGACCTTGGCGGTCACGTCACGGTTGTAGTCGTACGAGGCCGGGGTCTTCATGTCAGGCATCAGGGAGCCGTCCATCATCACCGAGCTGAAGCCGGACTGGATGGAGCGCAGGCAGACTGCCGGCTCGGAGCCGTGATCCTGGTGCAGCACAACCGGGATGTCCGGGTACTGCTCGATGGCGGCGATGATGTTGTGGCGCAGGAAGGGCTCGCCGGCGTACTTGCGGGCACCGGCGGAGGCCTGAATGATCACCGGGGAGTCGACCGCAGCGGCCGCTTCCATGATCGAATGGACCTGTTCCATGTTGTTGGCGTTGTACGCCGGCATGCCATAGCCATGTTCGGCGGCATGGTCCAGAAGCTGGCGAAGTGAGATTAGAGCCATGGATTCCTCCTTACGGGATTCGGACTGAGGTAGTGAAAAAGTCGATTAATCTGGTTGGCGACTGCGGGCGGTGCGCGGTTCAGGCCAGTTCGCCGACGCGCACGATCTTCATGGCGTTGGTGCCGCCATGCTCGCCCTGCAGGTCGCCCTTGGTAATGATGACCAACTCGCCATCCTGCACGACGCCCTCGCCCTTGAGCAAGTTCACCGCCTCACGGTTCACGCTTTCGTGGCTCTCGGGGATCGGCTTCAGAGTCACCGGATAGACGCCGCGATAAAGCGTCATGCGGCGGCTGGTGGATTCGTGCTGGGTGAGCGCGTAGATCGGGATGCCCGAGCTGATGCGCGACATCCACAGCGCCGTGGAACCGGACTCGGTCAGCGCGGCGATCGCGGAGACATCGAGATGGTTGGCGGTGTACATGGTGGCCATCGCGATGGCCTCGTCGACCCGGCCGAAGGTCGAATCCATGCGATGGTCCGACTGGCGTGCGGCGCGCTGGCGCTCGGCAGCCTCGCAGATCCGGTCCATGCTGGTGACCACGCGCGCAGGATAACGCCCGGTCGCGGTCTCGCCAGAGAGCATCACCGCATCCGTGCCGTCCAGCACCGCGTTCGCCACGTCGAATACCTCGGCGCGGGTCGGGATCGGATTCGTGATCATGGTCTCCATCATCTGGGTCGCAGTGATGACCAGACGATTGAGGCTGCGCGCGCGCGTGATCAGGGTCTTCTGCACCCCCGGGAGCTCGGCGTCACCGATCTCCACGCCCAGATCGCCGCGGGCGATCATGATGACCTCCGAGGCGGCGATAATCTCGTCGATCACCTCCAGGGCCTCGGAGCGCTCGATCTTGGCGCAGATCCCGGCCTCCCAGCCGGCATCCTTCAACAGGCCCCGCGCCAGGTGCAGGTCCTGGGCGGAACGCGGGAACGAGACGGCCAGGTAGTCCACCTGCAGCTCGGCCGCCAGGCGGATATCGTCGCGGTCCTTGTCCGTAATCGCGGGCGCAGACAGGCCACCGCCCTGGCGGTTGATGCCCTTGTTGTTGGACAGCTCGCCGCCGACTTCGACCGTGGTCTCGATCCGGCTGCCATTGACCGCCGTGACCTTGAGCACGATACGACCGTCATCCAGCAGCAGGATGTCGTCCGTGCGCACGTCGTCCGGGAGGTCCTTGTAGGTCAGGCCGACCTGGGTGGCATCGCCCGCGTCGCGATCCAGTTCGGCATCCAGCGCGAAGGGCGCCCCCTCTTCCAGCTGCACCTTGCCCTGCTGGAAGCGGTCGATGCGGATTTTGGGGCCCTGCAGGTCGCCCAGAACACCGACGCAACGGCCGGCGCGCTCGGAGGCGGCCCGCAGGCGCGCCAGGCGCTGGCGGTGGTCATCCGGATCGCCATGCGAGAAGTTCAACCGGACCACATCCACACCGGCCCGGATGATGGCCTCCATGCCCTCGTCGCTGTCCGTTGCCGGCCCCAGCGTGGCTACGATCTTGGTACGTCTCATCCGCGCGTGTCTCCGTCAGCGGGGAAGGACAAGGGCCTCAGCCCTTGGCCCGTTCTTCCAGGATGGCGACGGCCGGCAGGGTCTTGCCCTCGAGGAACTCGAGGAAGGCGCCGCCGCCGGTGGAGATGTAGCTGATGCGATCCGCCAGGTTGTACTTGTCGATCGCGGCCAGGGTGTCGCCACCCCCGGCGATGGAGAACGCATTGCTCTCGGCGATCGCCTCGCCCAGGGCCTTGGTGCCGCCGGCGAACTGATCGAACTCGAACACGCCCACCGGGCCGTTCCAGACGATGGTGCCGGCATTGCGCAGGGCCTCGGCATAGGTGGCCGCGGTCTCGGGGCCCACATCGAAGATCATGTCGTCGTCCGCAACGGCGTCTACGGCCTTGGTCTCGGCCGGGGTGGATTCGGAGAACTCCTTGCCCACGGTCACGTCGGTCGGGACCGGGATCTCGCCGCCCTTGGCGCGGGCGGCCTCCATCAGGCGCTTGGACTCATCGACCAGATCCGCCTCGTACAGCGACTTGCCGACACCATGGCCCTGGGCCGCGATAAAGGTGTTGGCGATGCCGCCACCGACGATCAGCTGATCGACAACCTTGGACAGCGACTCCAGCACGGTCAGCTTGGTCGAGACCTTGGACCCACCGACGATCGCCACCAGCGGGCGCTTCGGGGTTTCCAGGGCCTGACCCAGAGCCTCCAGCTCCTTGGCCAGCAACGGGCCGGCGCAGGCCTGCGGGGCGAATTTGGCCACGCCATGAGTGGAGGCCTGGGCGCGGTGGGCGGTACCGAAGGCGTCCATCACGAACACGTCGCACAGCGCCGCATACTTCTTGGCCAGTGCCTCGTCGTCCTTCTTCTCGCCGGCGTTGAAGCGCACGTTCTCTAGCAGGATCACCTCGCCCGGCTTGGCATCCACGCCATCGAGGTAGTCTCGCACCAGGCGCACTTCGCGCCCGAGCAGGCCACCCATATGCTCGGCGACCGGGGCCAGAGAGTCCTCCTCGGAGAACTCTCCCTCGGTCGGGCGGCCCAGATGCGACATCAGCATCACGGCCGCACCGGCATCCAGGGCCTTCTGCACGGTCTCGAGGCTCGCGCGGATACGGGCGTCGGAGGTGACCTTGCCGCCCTTCACCGGGACGTTGAGATCCTGACGCACCAGCACACGGCGACCCTGCAGGTCGAGATCGGTCATCTTGATGACAGACATGGGAGTACCTCTCGAAATACGGTTGGAAAGAGAAAAGGCTTCGGGCGAGCCCCCGCAGGGACTGGCCCCAGGCCTCTTGGACCCAGGCAATGCAAATGGCCGGACCCCGAGGGGCCCGGCCATCCGGCCTTACTTGGCGACGTGCTCCACCATGCGCAGCATGTTGCAGGTGTAGCCGTACTCGTTGTCGTACCAGGCGACGACCTTCACGAAGGTCGGGTCCAGCTGGATGCCGGCACCGGCGTCAAACACGGACGGGGCGGTGTAGCCGCGGAAGTCGGTGGAGACCACCAGGTCTTCGGTGTAGCCCAGCACGCCCTTCAGCTCGCCCTCGGAGGCCTTCTTCATGGCCGCGCAGACGTCGTCGTAGTTGGCGTCGCTGTTGAGCTCCACGGTGAGGTCGACCACCGACACGTCGGAGGTCGGCACGCGGAAGGCCATGCCGGTCAGCTTGCCGTTCAGGTCCGGCAGCACCTTGCCCACGGCCTTGGCGGCACCGGTGGAGGACGGGATGATGTTCTCCAGGATGCCGCGGCCCCCACGCCAGTCCTTCATGGACGGGCCATCGACGGTCTTCTGGGTCGCCGTGGCGGCGTGCACGGTGGTCATCAGACCACGCTTGATGCCGAACTTGTCGTTCAGCACCTTGGCCACCGGGGCCAGGGCGTTGGTGGTGCAGGACGCGGCCGAGACCATGTTCTGGCCGGCGTACTCACCATGGTTCACGCCAAAGACGAACATCGGGGTGTCGTCCTTGGACGGCGCGGACATCACGACCTTCTTGGCGCCGGCGTCCAGATGCTTCTGGGCGGTCTCGGCGGTCAGGAACAGACCGGTGGATTCGATCACGATGTCGGCATTGATATCGCCCCACTTCAGCGCGGCCGGATCCTTCTCGGCGGTCAGGCGGATACGGTTACCGTTCACCACCAGGTCGTTACCGTCGACGCTGACGTCGCCTTCGAAGCGGCCATGGACGGAGTCATAACGCAGCATGTAAGCCAGGTATTCCGGATCCAGCAGGTCGTTGATGCCGACCACCTGGAGGTTCGGGAAATCCTTGGCGATGGCACGGAAAGCCATGCGGCCGATACGACCGAAACCGTTGATACCAACCTTGATAGACATGAGAGTCTCCTCTTTATTGCTTAAGCGAAATCGATTCGGGCTCAGCCGTTCATCACGTCACGTGCGACCTGGGCGATGTTCTCCGGCTTGAAACCGAAGTAATCGAGCAGGGCACCACCCGGGGCGGATTCGCCGAAGCGATCCAGGCCAAACACCGCGCCGTCGAGGCCGGTGAACTTGTGCCAGGTCGTGGTCGCGCCGGCCTCGATGGCGACACGGGCGCGCACAGCCTTCGGCAGCACGGCCTCGCGGTAGGCCGGATCCTGCTGGTCGAACAGCTCGACACAGGGCATGGAGACCACGCGGACCTTCTTGCCCTCGCCGCTCAGCACGTCGGCGGCCTGCACGGCCAGTTCAATCTCGGAACCGGTGGCGATGAAGATCAGGTCCGGGGTGCCGTCGCAATCCTTCAGCACGTAACCGCCGCGGGCGATGTTGGCGAGCTGCTCGCCGTCACGCTCCATGTGCGGCAGACCCTGACGCGACAGGATGAACGCGGACGGGCCGTCGGTACGCTCGATGCCGGCCTTCCAAGCCACCGCGGTCTCGACCGCGTCGCAGGGGCGCCAGACGTTCAGGTTCGGGATCAGACGCAGGCTCGGGGTCTGTTCGATGGGCTGGTGGGTCGGGCCGTCTTCGCCGAGACCGATGGAATCATGGGTCAGCACGTACATCACGCGCTGCTTCATCAGCGCGGACATGCGGATGCCGTTGCGGGCATAGTCGGAGAAGATCAGGAAGGTGCCGCCGTACGGGATGAATCCGCCGTGCAGGGCGATGCCGTTCATAATCGCGGCCATACCGAATTCGCGCACACCGTAGAACACATAGTTACCGGCGGCGTCGTCACGGGTAACGCCCTTGGACCCGCCATACATGGTCAGGTTGGAGCCGGCCAGGTCGGCGGAACCGCCCAGCAGTTCCGGAACGGCCGGGGCCATGCCGGCGATCGCGTTCTGCGAGGCCTTGCGCGAGGCGACCTTCTCGGCCTTCTCGATGGTCTGCTTGATATAGGCGTTGGCCTTCTCGCTCCAGTCGGCCGGCAGATCACCGGCAATCCGGCGCTCGAACTCGGCGGCCAGTTCCGGATGGGCGGCCTTGTAGGCGGCGAAGCGTTCCTTCCACTCGGTCTCGGCCTTGGCACCCTTGTCCTTCGCGCTCCAGCCCTCGTAGATGTCGCCCGGGATCTCGAACGGGCCGTGCTCCCAGCCCAGTTCCTTGCGGGTCAGGGCGACCTCGTCGTCGCCCAGGGCGGCGCCGTGACACTCTTCCTTGCCGCACTTGTTCGGGGAACCGAAGCCGATCACGGTCTTGCAGCAGATCAGGCTCGGCTTGTCGCTGTTCTGGCGCGCCTCTTCGATCGCGGCCTTGACCGCGTTGGCGTCGTGGCCATCCACGCCGCGCACGACGTGCCAGCCATAGGCCTCGAAGCGGGCCGGGGTATCGTCGGTGAACCAGCCCTCGACCTCGCCGTCGATGGAGATGCCGTTGTCATCCCAGAACGCGACCAGCTTGCCCAGGCCCAGGGTACCGGCCAGCGCGCAGGTCTCGTGGGAGATCCCTTCCATCATGCAGCCGTCGCCAAGGAAGGCGTAGGTGTTGTGGTCGACGATGTCGTGACCGGGCTGGTTGAAGTGGGCGGCCATCATCTTCTCGGCCAGCGCCATGCCGACCGCGTTGGAGATGCCCTGGCCGAGCGGACCGGTGGTGGTCTCGACACCGGCGGTGTAGCCGTATTCCGGATGCCCCGGGGTCTGCGAGTGCAGCTGACGGAACTGCTTGATCTCGTCCATCGGCAGGTCGTAGCCGCTCAGATGCAGCAGCGAGTAGACCAGCATGGAGCCGTGACCGTTGGACATCACGAAGCGGTCGCGATCCGGCCAGCTCGGGTTCGCCGGGTTGTGCTGCATGTAGTCGTTCCACAGCACCTCGGCGATGTCCGCCATCCCCATCGGCGCTCCCGGGTGACCGGAATTGGCCTTCTGGACTGCGTCCATCGAAAGGGCGCGGATGGCGTTGGCAAGCTCTCTACGGGTCGGCATGCTGATCTCCTGCTCTAAGTAGTATTGGGTTCGGCTGATGGCGGGCGGCGGCGCGAGGCGCCAGCGGCGGCAGACCCGGACGAGTCGACCGAACGAGGGCTCACCAGTACCGGCCGGCGCGCCAGCGCACGGCGGTGGCCCGAGCAGCCTGCGGGAGCGGGCCCTTACTCGGCCACGCGAACGCGCGGCGGGCAGCACTCCCCATCAAAGGCGGTGCATTTTGGCCACTTTCGGGCACCGGGGCAAGTCGGCCCCAAACCGCGCCACGCTGCGCCCTCGCCGCCGGCCGGGGCACCGATGCCCTGACTATCGCGGGGGAGGGGCTTAGAAAAATCCTGCGAGTCGCGTTACACTAGAGGTCGTTTTGCGCAAAACTAAATCGAAACGACCCCAAAAGGAACGCTTAATGTCCAACGACTATATCTTTACTTCGGAATCTGTCTCTGCCGGTCACCCCGACAAAATGGCCGACCTGGTGTCCGACACCATCGTCGACGCCATCATCGAGCAGGACCCGCATGCACGTATCGCCTGCGAGACCGCCACCAAGACCGGCATGGTCATGCTGCTGGGCGAGATCACCACTGGCGCGCAGATCGACTACGAGCGCCTGGTGCGCGACACCGTCGTCGAGATCGGCTACAACGATTCGGACGTCGGCTTCGACGGCAAGACCTGCGCCGTGCTGAACGTGCTGGGCGAGCAGTCCCAGGACATCGCCATGGGCGTGGACCGCGACGTCTCCGACCGCGCCACCCAGGGCGCTGGCGACCAAGGCCTGATGTTCGGCTACGCCGCCCGCGAGACCGATACCCTGATGCCCGCCCCGATCTTCTACGCCCACAAGATGGTGCGCATCCAGTCCGAACTGATGAAGAGCGGCAAGCTGCCGTGGCTGCGTCCGGACGCCAAGAGCCAGGTCTCCCTGCGCTATGAAAATGGCAAGCCGGCCGGTCTGGACGCCGTGGTCCTGTCGACCCAGCACAGCCCGGACATCTCGCAGAAGGATCTGAAGGAAGCGATCTACGAAGAGATCTTCAAGAAGGTCCTGCCGGCTGAATGGCTGAGCCAGGTCGCCGACGACAAGCTCCACATCAACCCGACCGGCAAGTTCGAGATTGGCGGCCCGGTGGGCGACGCGGGCCTGACCGGCCGCAAGATCATCGTCGACACCTACGGCGGCATGGCCCGTCACGGTGGTGGCGCGTTCTCCGGCAAGGACCCGTCCAAGGTGGACCGTTCCGCAGCCTACGCCGGTCGCTACGTGGCCAAGAACATCGTTGCCGCCGGCCTGGCCGAGAAGTGCGAGATCCAGGTCTCCTACGCCATCGGCGTGGCCGAGCCGACCTCGATCACGATCGACACCTTCGGCACCGGCAAGCTGGACGATCGCAAGATCGAAGGCTTCGTGCGCGAAGTGTTTGATCTCCGCCCGTGGGGCCTGATCCAGATGATGGATCTGCTGCGTCCGATCTACAAGGCGACCGCCGCCTACGGTCACTTCGGCCGCGAAGATGTCGACCTCCCCTGGGAGCGCACCGACAAGGCTGAGGAACTCAAGAAGATGGCGGGCCTCTAAGAGTCCCCGACACTTCTTAGAAGAAATACCCATCCGGCTGAGGAGCGCTGCAGCGGTTTTACCGTCAGGCTCAGCCGGATGCACCCTGAAACATGAACACGGCGCTCATCCAGATAAACGGAGAAGTTGATCCATGAATGCTGTGATGAACGACAAAAAGAACACCGATTACGTCGTCAAGGACATTAACCTTGCCGAATTCGGCCGCAAGGAAATTGCGATTGCCGAGACCGAAATGCCCGGTCTGGTCCAGACTCGCGAAGAGTACGCGGCCTCCAAGCCGCTGAAGGGCGCCAAGATTGCCGGCTCCCTGCACATGACCATCCAGACCGCGGTGCTGATCCAGACCCTGGAAGCCCTGGGTGCCGACGTGCGCTGGGCCTCCTGCAATATCTACTCCACCCAGGACCACGCCGCGGCCGCAATTGCCGACGCCGGCACCCCGGTCTTCGCCGTGAAGGGCGAGACCCTGGAAGAGTACTGGGACTACTGCCACCGCATCTTCGAATTCGACGGCGGCGCCAACATGATCCTGGACGATGGCGGTGACGCCACGCTGCTCCTGCACATCGGCGCCAAGGCCGAGAAGGACCAGTCGGTCATCTCCAATCCGGAGAACGAAGAAGAAGTCGCCCTGTTTGCCGCGATCAAGGATCGCCTGGCCAAGCAGCCGACCTGGTACTCCGAGCAGCTCGCCAAGATCAAGGGCGTGACCGAAGAGACCACCACCGGTGTGCATCGCCTGTACCAGATGGCGAAGGACGGCGAACTGGCCTTCCCGGCGATCAACGTCAATGACTCGGTCACCAAGTCCAAGTTCGACAACCTGTACGGCTGCCGCGAGTCCACCGTGGACTCCATCAAGCGCGCCACCGACGTCATGATCGCCGGCAAGATCGCCGTGGTCTGTGGCTACGGTGACGTCGGCAAGGGTGCCGCCCAGTCGCTGGCCGGCCTCGGTGCCACCGTGTGGGTCACCGAAATCGACCCGATCTGCGCCCTGCAAGCCGCGATGGAAGGTTTCCGCGTGGTCACGATGGAAGACGCGGCCGACAAGGCCGAGATCTTTATCACCGCGACCGGTAACAAGGACGTGATCACCGAAGATCACATGACCCGCATGAAGAACCAGGCCATCGTCTGCAACATCGGTCACTTCGACTCCGAGATCGCCGTGGCCGCGATGCGCAAGTACGAGTGGGACAACATCAAGCCGCAGGTTGACCACATCATCCTGCCGAATGGCAACCGGATCATCATGCTGGCCGAAGGCCGCCTGGTGAACCTGGGCTGCGGTACCGGCCATCCGAGCTTCGTGATGTCCAACTCCTTCACCAACCAGACCCTGGCTCAGATCGAGCTGTGGACCAAGGGTGACCAGTACGACAAGAACGTCTTCGTGCTGCCGAAGCACCTGGACGAGAAGGTCGCACAGCTGCACCTGTTCAAGCTGGGCGCCAACCTGACCCGTCTTACCGACGATCAGGCGAAGTACCTGGGTATGTCGGCGGATGGCCCGTTCAAGCCGGAACACTACCGCTACTGATCGGCCAGCCTCACATTTCAATTCGTTGGTAATGTGAACGCCGAGGCGGGCCGCATGTTCGTGCGGTCCGCCTTCTTTTTGTCTGGAGGACAAACATGTCTGCACAAGAACGCGTCTACAGCGTTGAATTTTTCCCGCCCAAGGACGAGGCCGGAGCCGAACGCCTGGCCAAGGCCCGCAAGCGTCTGGGCGCACTGAAGCCCGAGTTCTATTCCGTCACCTTCGGCGCCGGGGGATCCACCCGCGACCGCACCCTGGAGACGGTCCGGGACATCATCGACAACGATGGCATCCCCGCCGCCCCGCACGTCTCCTGCATTTCGTCGACCAAGGACGAGCTGCGGGACCTGCTGTCGACCTACCGCGATTCCGGGGTCAAGCGCATTGTGGCGCTGCGCGGCGACCTGCCGTCCGGCACCAAGCATTCCGGCGGTGATTTCCGTTATGCCTCCGAGCTGGTGGAGTTCGTCCGCGCCGAGTTCGGCGACCAGTTCAAGATCGAGGTCGCGGCCTATCCGGAGTTCCATCCGCAGGCACCGAATGCCGAGAAGGACCTGGAGAACTTCAAGACCAAGGTGGATGCGGGCGCCGACGCCGCGATCACCCAGTACTTCTACAATCCGGACGCCTACGTGGCCTTCATGGAACGGGTGGAGAAGATGGGCATCACGATCCCGATCATTGCCGGGATCATGCCGATCACCAACTACACCCAGATCGTGCGCTTCTCCGAGATGTGCGGCGCCGAGATCCCACGCTACATCCGCAAGCGGATGGAGGCCTATGGCGACGACAAGGAATCGATCCGCAAATTCGGGATCGAGGTCGCCACGCGTCTGACCGACGACCTGCTCGCGCACGGCGCGCCGGGGATCCACTTCTATTCGATGAACCAGGCCGGACCGACCGAACAGATCTGGAAGGCCCTGGACCTCGACAACCGGAAGTAGCCCGACATGCGCTGCCCCCGGCTGCTGCTCGAATCCGAGGCACTGGCCGCGGGGCAGTCGCTCCCCGCCCCACAGGACCGGCTGCATTACGCCACCACCGTCCTGCGTCTGAAAAGCGGTGCCCCCTGCCGCGTCTTCGACGGCCTCGGCAACGAATTCGACGCGACCCTCGAACTCACCGACCGACGCCACGGCACCTTCCATCTGGGCGAACGTGCCGCCGCCCCGACCCATCCCGCGTTTCCGATCCACCTGCTGCAGGGTGTGGCCCGTGGCGACCATATGGACCTGGCCATTCAGAAGGCCGTGGAGCTCGGCGTACAGTCCATCCGCCCGGTGCTGTGCGAACGCTCGCGTTCGGCTGCCGCCCACAAGGGACTGGAGAAGCGCCAGCGGCACTGGCAGGGCATCCTGCAGGCCGCTGTGGAGCAATGCGGCCGCAATGAACTGCCGGCGCTACATGAACCGGCCCCGCCCGAGGCGGCGCTGGCGGAATACCCGGACAGCCTGGGCCTGCTCGCCGACGAAGGCGCGCCCGGGCTGGATGAGCGCCTTGTCGCCCAGGCGCACCCGCCCGGCGCAGTGGCGCTGTATATCGGACCGGAAGGGGGGCTAACGCCTGCGGAGCGCGAGCAGGCCCGGGCAGGCGGATTTCTGGGCGTCGGCATGGGCCCGCGGACCCTGCGCACCGAGACGGCCGCGATAGCCCTGATCACCCTGGTGCAGGCGCGTCTAGGCGACCTTCGAGGCTAGTCACATCGGGCGGGAACCGCCCCGGTGTTTCCCGTCTGGGGGTCGCCGCCGCACTAATCAGGCTGGCTGCGTCTCCGCAAGCTCGAGCAGACGTTGCTCGAGGGTATCCAGCCGAAGCAAGTGAGTCGTCACGCCCGAGGCCTTCACCCGCCAGGACCACGGAGTGGCGTCGACGTCCTCCAGCGCGTAGATATTCTGCGCGGTGATCTGCACCGGATGCGGCGTACCGCGAACCTCCAGGGCATAAAACGGCAGGTGATCCGGCTGCATCACCGCCTGCATCACCAGAAGCCGGGTGAACCGCCGGCGATCCTCGCCGCTGTCGCGGCCCGGATCCAGCAACTGGTTCACGTTGATCACCGGCACCTGCACGTCCTGCCAGATCAGGCTGGGCTGCAGCCACGGGACATCCGGATGCTCGGATTCCTGCTGGACGGCCCCGGCGCGAGTGGTCACCTCGAGAAAGGCGCTGCGCGGGAGCAGGATGGAGCCGCTATCCAGCTGAACGATCACCGCCTCGACGGCTTGGCCCTGTGCTTCCTCGCTCATGCCGGCATCCCTTCGAGTTGCTCGCGGATCGCGTTCAGCAGGTCATTCTCCAGATACGGTTTCCCGAGATAACCGTTGACCCCGAGACGGTTGGCTCGCTCGCGGTGCTTGGTCCCGCTGCGCGAGGTGATCATGATGATGGGCACCCGCCCGAAGTCCGGATGATCGCGCACGTGGGCGGCGAACTCGAAGCCGTCCATGCGCGGCATCTCCACGTCCAGCAGGATCAGCTGCGGGCGCCGCTCGTCCAGCAGGCCCACCGCATCGAGGCCATCGCGGGCCGTGACCACGTCGTAGCCGTGGCGCGTCAGCAGGCGCGCGGTGACCTTGCGAATGGTAATCGAGTCATCCACCACCATGATCCGTTTCGCGCTCGCCGTCTCGACAACAGCCTGCGGCGCCTCCGCCAGGGACGCCGTCGCGGAGGCAAACCGCACCAACATGCTCAGATCAAGAATCAGCATGACCGAACCATCGCCCTGGAGGGTGGCACCGGCCACACCCGGGATACGACTGAGGACCGGGCCCACCGACTTCACCACAACCTCCTGACTACCCAGCAGACCGTCAATGCGCAACGCGATACGCTGATCATCGGCGCGCACGAGCAACAACGGGAACGGATGATCCGGCAAGTGTTCGACGCCCGCCTGACTCTCCACACCCATCAAGTCACCGAGCCCGCGCACTGCGTAGTCCTGACCGATGTAGTTGTAGATTGCCTCGTCGTCCCGGCGATCGATCTCCTCCGCACGCGCGCGAACCACGCCCTCCACCGAGGCCATCGGGACGGCAAAGGTTTCTTCGCCCACCTGCACCAGCAAGGCCTGCGAGATCGCCAGGGTGAACGGCAGGCGCATGGTGAAACGCGAGCCCTTGCCCGGCGTCGACTGGATCTCCAGCGTGCCGCCCAGCTGTTTCACGTCGCTGTTCACCACGTCCAGGCCAACGCCGCGCCCCGCCACCTGCGAGACCTCGGCGGCGGTGGAGAAACCGGACTGCAGGATGAGCTGCAGGGCCTGGGCATCCGTGACCTCGGCATCCGCCGCAATGAGCCCGCGCTCCACCGCGCGCGCCCGGATCGCCTCGGCATCGATGCCCCGACCGTCATCCGTGACCTGCAACCGGATCTCGCTCCCGGACTGCTCCAGACTGACATCGATCTGGCCCTGCGCCGGCTTGTGTGCCTGTTCCCGTTCGGCAGCGCCTTCGATGCCGTGCGCAATGGCATTGCGCAGCAGGTGCTCCAACGGCGACACCAGGCGTTCCAGCAGGGCACGGTCCAGCTCGGCCCCCTGGCCAGTGAACTCGACGCGGACCTGTTTGCCCAGGTCCTCGCCCGCCTGGCGTACCACCCGCCGTAGCCGCGGCGCCATACGCGCGAAACGCACCATGCGCTGACGCATCAACTGGTCCTGCAGATCGGTCCCCACGCGCCGCTGTTGCAGAAGGATGCCCCCGGCATTCTGCAACTCGTCACCGACTTCCTGCTTCAGAGCCTCGAGGTCACTGACACTCTCGGCGAGCGCACGGGACAGCTGCTGGATGCCGGAATAGCGGTCCATTTCCAGCGGATCGAAGTCGAGGGCGTCCTCGCCACTCTCCTCCTCCACCCGGAACAGGATCTGGGTCTCGGTTTCGATCTCGAGCTTGCGCAGCTGGTCGCGCAGACGTGCGATGGTGCGCTCCAGTTCGTCGACCTGGCTCTCGACCCGCCCAACCGTCTGTTCGAAGCGGCGATGGAAGGTCGCCAGCTCGCCGGCATTGTTCACCAGGCTGTCGAGGACCTCGGCATCCATGCGCACCTGGTCCTGGATCCGCCGCCCCTCGGTCTCCGGCGTCTCGTGGCTGCGCCGGTCCGTCTCCGCTCGGGCCTCCTCGGCCTCCAGATCCCTCCCGGAGGTGGCTTCGGCTTCGGAGTCGTCGCTCTCAAACGTATCCGCCTCGGGCTCCGCGTCGGTCGATTCGGCGTCCGCTTCACCCCCGGCCCAGGCGCGCAGCGCGGGCAGCGATTCGCTGGCCGATTCGTCCATCTGCCAGGCCCCGACCCCGCGCTCGACCAGGCGCTGTACGTCGCTCAAGGCCCGCTCGGTAAGCTGGAAGAAGCCGTCGCGCGGCTCCAGACCGGTCTCGGTCTCCACGCTCAACGCACTTTCCAGGGCGTGCGCAATGGCTCCGACCACGGTGAAACCGGCCATGCGGGCGCTGCCCTTCAGGGTGTGCACTTCGCGCTGGAAGGCATTCTGATCGGGCCCGGGGCGCCCCCCAGTCTCGCGCCAGCCATTCAGGGCCGTGAACGCAGACTCGAGGATATCGCGCGCCTCCTCGATGAAGACCTCGGCAAACTCCCAGTCGATCTCCGGTTCCGGTGCCGACTCTGCGGCCGACTCGGCGACATCGAGGTCGTCGAAGTCGGGCGACGCTTCCTCGCTGGCATCATCTTCAGTCCGCAGCAGCTGTTCCGCGGTCGCATTATCCAGCAGGGCATAGACCTCGGGGGCCCAGGGCGGCGGGTCCAGGACCTTGAGTGGGTCCGGTGCCTCGTCGCCGACTGCATCGGCCACATACGTCTCCAGCTGCCGCAGCAACTCGATGGCCTGCGGTGGCAGTGCCCATTCCATGTCGCGATGGATCCGGATCAGCCGTTCGAACGGTCCGCACACCGAATAAATGCCACGGATATCGGCCGTCCGGGCGCTGCCGTTCAGGGTATGCAGCGCCCGCTCGAGGTCATGGTTCGGAACCCGGTCCGGGCGCCACTGGGACTCGTCCAGCCAGCCACGCAGCGCGAGCAGATGGACCTGCGCCTCGGCGGCAAACACCTGCCACAGCTGGGGATCCGTGTCCATGCGAGCGGCCATGGGCTCGGACGGAAGTTCCGGCTCTTCAGCCTCGGCCTCTCCGTCTACAGGACCCTCGAGGGCACCCTCCTCGACGGCGCCGGAATCCTCCCCGACCTCGGCCGCAACATCCGGGGCCATCGTGTCGCCCTCGGTCAGCGCCTCTTCGGTCACCTCGAAGGCATCGGCGGGAAGCTCCAGGGCGTCGAGATCCAGCGGTTCAGCAGACCGCTCAGCCGCCGACGGCTCTTCCGTCTCCCACGGCGAATCCAGGGTTCCGCCGTGCTCGGACTCGGCGGATTCCGTTTTGTCGGTCGCCGCTGCAAGGGCATCCGGCGGCAGATCGGGCACAAAGGCGCCCGGCTCCTGCAGGAGCTCGTCGGCCGCCGCGTCTTGGTCGGGGGCCGCCGTCTCGGCGCCTGCGAGCGAATCCGGTGCGTCCAGTTCGTCGAGGGTACGCGCCAGGGCCTCGAACTCCGCGTCCGCACCCGGCGGCGCAGCGCGCACAGCCGGCTCGTCATCCTCCGCCTCGGCCTCGGGTTCCGGCTCGCCGCCGGCCAGAGCCCGCAGGCGCAGGGCAATGTCCAGAACCGGCGTAACCGGCCCGGTATCGTCACGCACCTCCGCCACCAGTCCGGGCAGGACCCCGATGCCATCCTCAATCACCTGCAACGTGGCGTGGTCCGCCTCCTGGCCGGAATCCAGCTGGCGGTTGAGGAACGACTCCACGGCCCAGGCGAACTCGCCCAGGCGCAAGGCGCCGGCCAACCGGCCCGACCCTTTCAGTGTGTGGAAGGAACGACGAATGACCGAGAGGCTGTCGAGATCGGCCGGGTTGGCCTGCCAGCGCGGGAAATGTTCACCCAGGCTGGCTACCTCCTCGTCCGCCTCCTCGAGGAAGATCTCCAGGATTTCCAGGTCGACCTCCGGACCGCGGACCTGCTCCGCCAGCACGGTGTCGTCGAAAGGCAATGAATCGCGACCGGCCGCGGGCAGCGGGCTCGCCGGTTGCACGACAGGCGTGGCATCGGCATCGGCATCGGCATCGGCATCGGCGGCGAGCGTGTCCAATGGCTCTTCGCCAGGTTCGTCGTTGGGTGTGAGATCGAAAACCGGCGGTTCGGCGAGGCCGGCGGGGTCCAATTCAGCCCCGGTGTCTGCCGCCGGCGCATCCGGGACCGCAGCCAGATGAACGGCGGCGACGTCGCCGCCGGAGATCGCACCAATGCGCTGCAGGGCCGAAATCCCCCGCTCGTGGACACTGTCCAGTTCACGCCAGGGCTGTCCGGAAGACTCCAGGGCGACCTCGATACTGCTGAGGACCTCGGCAAGGGCGTCGATCTCGCCTTCGTCGAGTTCGGCCGCTGCCATGCCGGCACGGGAATCGAGATGACGGATCAGCGGGCCCAGCAGGGCGTGCAGGGCCTCGAAGCCGGACATCGACATCGCGCCCTCGATCCGGCGCAGCCCCTCGCGGGCCTCGTCGAGTCCATCGCCAGAGGCGTCCGCGCCGGCATCAAGGAATCCGAGGAAGATGTCGCGGACCCGGCGCACATCCACCAGGGCCTCCTTGTAGACGGCCGCCGCTAGCGCGCGATCGAATTCGGCCTGGGGCGTGGGGCTGGCGCTCTTGCGGCGCAGACCCGATTCCAGCAGGGATTCCAGCGCCAGCAGGTGCTCCGCCAGTACCATGTCGACCTGTTCATCCGCCGCGCCCGCGCGCTCGGGAGTAAGCGATGCCATCAGGGCGTCGGTGTGGTCCTGTCCGGCATCCAGCCCGAGAAGACTGAGCGTCGAGCCAATACGCTCGACCTGCCCGCGCAGGCTCTCGAGGTCGTCGACACCCCGCACCTGTGACCGCATCAAGACATCCAGCCGCTCGCGGACCTCGGCAAGGTCGTCTTCCAGGGCCTGGCGCAGGTTGTCGTAGACCGAACGGCCCACCCCTGTACCGCCTTCCACGAGGCTCAACCGGTCGAGCCCGAATACCTCGCGCACGGCGCGGGTCTGTTCGCCCTCGGAGGTCGCACAGGCAACGTGGAACAGCAGGGTCTTGATCAGGTCGGGCGATGCCTCGTAGTCCGGTTCCGATCCGGCATTACCGGCCTCCACATGGGCCGACAAGGCGTTCAGATAGCGTCCGAGTTCGCGATCGACCCGCCCGACCAGTCGGCGCACGTCGGTATCGGCTTCGACACCGCCCTCGGCGACCGCCTCGAGCATCGCACCGGCGACCCAGAACAAGCGCCGGGCCTCGCCCGCCGGAACGGCCTCCTCCACAACGCGGGCGGTCGCCTGCATTCGGGCGGCCGGTTCGGTCGCATCTTCGCCGCGCACCAATTCCAGCAGATCCCGCTGAAAGCGCCGACGCGCCTGTTGCAGCAGCGGGACGCGAGATGTCGGGTCGAGCACATCGCCACCCGAGCCTACACGCTCATCGTCCACTGTCTGCGGGTCCGGCATCAATGCCGCGACATCCAGCAGCAACGAAGCGCCGCGACTGTTGCGCAGCTCATTCAGCAGAGGGACGAGGATCATGGGCGACGGCAATTCGCCATCGCCCTCGTTCTCGAGGTAGTCGGGCAGTTGCAGGGCGGCCCGTAGCAGCGGCTCGGTGGCGGCCACATTCGGCTCGTCAGCGCGTTCGATCTGACCCAGGACCTGCAACATCTCGTCGCAGATCAGGACCACGCTGTCGACCTGGACCATGACCAGGGTGTTGCGGATCTGTTCGACACGACTGCGCGCCTCGGCCAGACAATCGCGACAGTCCGGATCGTCGGAGTACCGTCGCAACGCGTCCTGGACCTCGACAAACAGCTTGTCGAGCTCGTCGCGGACCCAGTTCAGTGCGCTGGATGCCATCGGCCGCGTCCGCCGTCAGGCTCGTTGTTCGTCGGAAGAGGTCGGATCGGAGTCGGAAGTCCGCTCCTCCTCGATCACAGCATCGACACGCTCGGTGGTCCCGCCCGGCTCCGGCAGCTTGAAGTCCGATACCGAGGACTGCAGCTGGGCCGAGAGCTGGGCCAGGTCGCCAATCGCCGCCGCGGTGGACTGGGTCCCCTGCGTGGTCTCGGAGGTGATCTCGCGGATCTGGGCCATGATGGAGGTCACATCCTGCGCCATCTCGGACTGCTTGCGCGCCGACGAGGAGATCCCGTCGATCAGATCCGCCAGATCGCTGGAGACCTGCTCGATCTCGGACAGGGCCTCACCCGCGGCCTGGGCCAGCTCGGCCCCCTGGACCACGTTGGCGGTACTCTGCTCCATGGAACTCACGGCCTCGCTGGTATCCGCCTGGATAGCCTTGACCAGCCCCTCCACCTGACGGGTCGCGCTGGAGGAGCGCTCCGCAAGGCGCTGGACCTCGTCGGCCACCACCGCGAAGCCTCGCCCGGCCTCGCCCGCGGCGGAGGCCTGGATCGCGGCATTCAGCGCGAGCACGTTGGTTTGTTCCGCGATGTCGTTGATCAGGCCGATGATGTCGCCAATCTCCTGCGACGATTCACCCAGGCGCTTGATCCGTTTCGCCGTCTCCTGGATTTGTTCGCGGATATTGTCCATGCCCTCGATGGAACGGCGCACGGTGCCCGCCCCGCGGGATGCAATCTCCACCGAGTTACGTGCCACGGAGGCCGACTGTTCGGCATCCTGGGCGACCTTGTCGACCGAGCCCGACACCTCCTCGATCGCGTCGTCCGCGCGCTGGATCTCGCGGGCCTGCTCTTCCGACTTCTCGGCCAGCCCCAGCACCTGGGACCGCGTGGAAGCCGAGGATTCGCTGATATCGGCCGCCACCGTGTTGATGGTCGCGACCAGGGTGCGCAGGTTCTCGATCGCGTAGTTCATCGAGTCCGCGATGGCCCCCGTGAAGTCCTCGGTCACCGTCGCGTTGACCGTGAGGTCGCCATCCGCAAGGTTCATCATTTCATCGAGCAGGCGCAGGATTGCCTGTTGGTTGCGTTCGTTCTGCGCCTCGGTCTCCGCCAGCTCGCGCTTGGTATCGCGGTAGAGGAACAGACCCATCGCGATCAGCAGCAGCAGCGCGAGGCCACCGAAGCCGAACCCGATGAACGCGATCACGCCCGCGCGTTCGGCCTCAACGGTGATGGCGTTTTCGAAGTCCCCGGTGGTCTCCAGCATCGCACCACTGCTGGCCTCGACATTGGAGGCCGCCGCATTGACCTCGAACACCTGGGTGGAGGTATCCAGAACGCCTTCCACCGCCTCGCTAAAGGCGACGAACAGCGTGGCGATCTCCATCAGCAAGGCACGCGCTTGCGGGTCATCGACCGGTTCGACCCCCAGCGGGGCGAACCCCTCGATCAGGCCGTCCAGCACGCGGCCGTACAACGTTGCATCACGCTCGAAGCGCTCGATCGCGGGGGCCGCCTCGGCGCCCCCCTGGAGCACGCGACCCAGGCTGTTGGCGATACGCTGAATCAGCATGGTCTGGCGCGCCGCCACATAGACCTGCTCCGGCGGCTCGCCGATCCGGGTCATGCGCCGCACCACATCGTCGGACAGGCGCGAGAGCTCCGGCGAAAACGCGGCCACCGCATCGGAAAATTCCGTGATCAACTGGATATCCGAACGCCCGAGGATGACGGTGTTGATGTTGTCCCGGTACGCCGACCATTCGCGATCCACCGCGGCGATATCCTCTTGCAAGGGTTCCGGAAGTGGCTGCAGACCGTCACCCCCCTGGCGGATTCGGTCCAGGCGGGCCTCGAAGTCATCGCGCAGGGACTGCAGATCGCGGAATCCCTGCTCGGAGCCGGCTGCCGCCTCCAGCGAGCTGGTGGCGAGACGCTGCGATAACAGACGCAAGTCATTGGCCAGCGCGATCCGGTCACGGTACTGACTCTGTTCGTACTCGTGGTAGGTAAAGGCCCCGCCTGTCGCGATCAGGGCCAGCACCAGCAAGCCCCCGAGGACGAAGTTACGTGCGCGACGACTCGATCCCATCAGTTCATACTCCCTGTCGCAGCACCGCAAACCCCGTCATCAGACGGTAGCTGCGGACTGTTCGCTATTGGATGCACCGGCCAAACCCGTGCCGGTAAAGCGATTGTTGTCATTGAGTAGCAGGTCCAGATCCAGCACCGGGTGCAACCGGTGCCCCAGATCGAACCCGCCGGTAATGAACGGGCGGACGGCCTCGGGTACCGAGACCTCCAGGCGCCGCTGGGAGGGGATGCAGCGGCGCATCCCCTCGACCTGGCTGACCAGAAGCCCGGCCATGCCCTGGCCCTGAGGCGCCACCACGATGCGCTGCCCGGTCGCGTCGTCCGGCAATGGCCGGTCCAGCAGCAGCCTGCCCATGTCGAAGACCGGCAGCACCAGCCCCCGCAGATTGCCCACACCGAGCACGGCGGAATCCGCCAGCGGCACGCGGGTCAGCGCCATCGGGTCGGCGACCTCCGCGATCGAGTCCATATCGACCAGGAAGCGGAAATCGCCAACCCGCAACAGGACGCCGCGCCAGCCGGTGCCGATGTCCCGCCGCAATTCGCGATTGACGCGGCGCCCTTCACGATCAAGGCTCGCAATCAGCGCAAACGGCGAGGACAGGTCGGTCTTCATGCCGACAGATATTTCCCGATGGTGGCCAGCAGGTCCTTCTCGACCACTGGCTTGGTGATGTAGTCGCGAGCCCCCTGACGCATCGCCCAGACCCGGTCGGTGGCCTGATCCTTGGTGCTGACCACAACCACCGGGACATGCGCGGTTTCATCCGCCTGGGAAAGCTGGCGCGTGGCCTGGAAGCCATTCAGGCCCGGCATCACCACATCCATCAGGACCAGATCCGGCACCTGCGACTTGGCGGCGGCGACCCCATCCTCGCCGCTCTCGGCGGTGGTCACCGAGTGCCCGTTTTTCTCGAGCATGGTGCGCAGCACATGGATTTCGGTCGGCGAATCGTCAACGATCAGAATGCGGGCCATGGGGTTCGTCTTTCCTTGGTTAGTGTGCAGTGGCGACGCTGTGCATCACGCCGCAGGACTGGCGTATCGGCGCATGGCGCCCAGGAGGTCATCCCGGGTAAACGGCTTGGTGAGGTAGTCCTCCGACCCCACAACGCGCCCCTTCGCCTTGTCGAACACGCTGTCCTTGCTCGACAGCATGATGATCGGCGTGGCACGGAATTCCCTGTTGTTCTTGATCAGTGCGCAGGTCTGGTAGCCATCCAGGCGCGGCATCATGACGTCGATGAAGATAATGTCCGGGCGCGACTGCGCGACCTTGGACAGCGCCTCGAAGCCGTCCACGGCGGTGATGACTTCGGCCCCGTGCTTCTGCAGCAAGGATTCGGCGGTACGCCGAATGGTCTTGCTGTCATCGATCACCATGACCTTGAGCCCCTGAAACTCGGTGGCCGAGTCCGCTTCGGCAAGCGCGTTAGACACCTTTTCCCCCTGAGGTCATTTCGCCCCGAATCTAGCGGAACCGGGGCTCTGTGACAAACAGCACACAATGATATTGCATACCGGGGGCCGCAACGCGCGCGGCGCTGATCCAGCTTGCGGGGTCACCGACGGCCCCGGCGGGCATGGCATACTCCCCCGGAACATCCCGTTCGTGCGAGGCAACGTGGCCCAGAACATCGCCATCCTGATGGACCCGATCGCGGGTATCAAACCATGGAAGGACACCACTTTCGCCATGATGCTGGCGGCACAGGCCCGCGGCCATCGCCTCCACTACCTGGAGCCGGCCGACCTGTGGATCGAGGCGGGCCGGGCGGCGGCCCGGAGCCGCCCGATCGAGGTGCACGACCGGCGCGAGGACTTCTTCACCCTGGGCGAGCCCGTGACGGGTCCGGCGGCGCGCTTCGACCTGTTATTGATGCGCAAGGACCCGCCGTTCGATCTGGAGTACATCTACGCGACCTACGCCCTCGAGCTCGCCGAGCGCGACGGCGTACGGGTATCGAACCGCCCGCAGGCCCTGCGCGACGTCAACGAGAAGGCCTTTACCGTCCACTTCCCCCAGTGCTGCCCGCCCACATTGATTACCCGTGACCGGGGCCGGATCCGCGCCTTCCTCGAGGCGCAGGGAGACATCGTGGTCAAGCCACTGGACGGCATGGGCGGGGCCTCGATATTCCGTGTCCGCGAGGGCGACCCGAACACCTCGGTGATCCTCGAGACCATCACCGAGTTCGACCAGCGCAGCGTGGTCGCGCAGCGCTTCCTGCCGGAGTTCACCGCTGGGGACAAGCGCATCATCCTGATCGGTGGCGAGCCCTACGACCACGCCCTGGCCCGCATCCCGGCCGCGGGCGAAAGCCGCGCCAACCTGGCCGCCGGCGGCCGGGGCGAGGCCGTGCCCCTGACCGAACGCGATCGCTGGATCTGCCGCGAAATCGCCCCGGAGCTGAAGGCCCGCGGGCTGGACTTCGTCGGCATCGACGTGATCGGGGATTCCCTGACCGAGATCAACGTCACCAGTCCCACCGGTGTCCGCGAACTGGACGCGGCAGGCGGAGACGACCTGGCCGGCCAGTACATCGACTACCTCACTCGCCCGATCGAAGGATGAGCGGCATGCGCTCCGTATTGATTCGAACCCTGCCCCTGCTGCTCGCGGCCGCGCTCCTGGCCGCCTGCGGCCGCGAGGAACCGGATACCGAACAGCTTGGCTTCTACGCCTTCGGCACGCTGGTGGATCTCAGCCTTTACCCGGCCGGCGAATATGACGTGGAGGCGATCGGAACCGCGGTTCAGGAGGAACTGGAAATCCTGCATACCTCCTGGCATGCATGGGAACCCGGGTCACTCGGGCGCACCAACGAGCTACTCGCCCTGCAGGGCGAGTTCAGCGCCCCGCCGTCGGTGCTGCCGCTAATCGAGCACGGCCGCGAGATGGAGGCGTTGAGCGACGGCCTGTTCAACCCCGCACTGGGCAAGCTGGTCGCCGCCTGGGGCTTCCATCAGGACGAACCCGACGGCCCACCCCCGGACGAGGGCACCCTGGCCGAGCTGCTGGACGACCCGCCCCGCATGCAGGACATCGAACGCAACGGCGTACGCCTGCGCGGGACGCATCCGGACCTGCAGCTCGACTTCGGCGGGCTGGCCAAGGGCCTGGCGGTGGAGCGCGTACTGGAGCTGCTGGCGGAACGCGGTGTCGAGGCCGCGATCTTCAACGCCGGCGGCGACCTGATGACCTTGGGACGACCGGGCGAACGGCCCTGGCGGGTGGGCATCCGTCATCCGCATGGCGGCGTGCTTGGCAGCATCGAACTGGACGCCGGCGAGGCCCTGTTCACCTCCGGCGACTACGAGCGCGGCTACGAGTGGGAAGGCGCGCGCATCCACCACGTCATCGACCCGCGCAACGGCCGCCCGAGCCAGGGAATCGACAGCGCCACAGTGCTCCACCACGACCCGGCGCTGGCCGATGCCGCCGCCACCACGCTAATGATCGCCGGGCCCGACGCCTGGCCGGAGTACGCCCGCAAGATGGGCATTGAACAGGCCCTGGTGGTTCTGGGCGACCGCATCGAGGCCACGCCTGCGCTCGCCGAGCGCGTGCGACCCGGCCCCGACCGGGAACCGTTCGTGGTACGCGAACTGCCGTGAACCACAGGCTGCTGCGCTGGGGCGATACCCTGATCGGGGCTCTGGCTGCGGGGGTCGTAGTCGCGGCCTTCGTTTTCGCCTACAGCCCTTCGGGAGAGGCCCGGGTACTGGTCATCAGCCAGGCCGGGGCCACCCCACAGCACGAGCCGCTGGACCGAGCCCGGGTCGTCGAGATCCACGGTCCGGCCGGGATCACCCACATCGAGATCGAACCGGGCCGGGCCCGCTGCGCCGACTCCCCCGGGCGCCAGAACATCTGCGAGGCCAGCGGCTGGCTGCAGGCCCACGGCGAGGTCGCCGTCAGCCTGCCCAATCGACTGACCCTGCAAGTCCTCGGCACGGAACCGGGCTTCGACAGCATGCATTACTGATGTGGCCACGATGACCGGCGATCCGCATGCCGGGACCGACACCCGCGACCGCGCGATCGCTGCGCTGGCCGCCATTGCCATCGGGATCCAGATCCTCGAGGCCGCCATCCCCAGCCCGGTCCCGGGCATCAAGCCGGGGTTGGCCAACATCGTCACCCTGATCACCCTGCTGGTCCTCGGCTGGCGCGCGGCCGTCGCGGTCACCCTGATCCGGGTGGTCGGCAGCAGCCTGCTGCTGGGGACCCTGCTGAGCCCGGCGTTCTGGTTGTCGCTGGCCGGCGCCCTGGCGAGCCTCGTCCTGCTGGCCGCCCTGCGCCCCTTCGCCCCCCGGCATGTCGGCCCGGTGGGCCTGGCCATCGCTGCCGCGATGGCTCACATCACCGGGCAGTTTCTGCTCGCCTGGGCAATCATCATCCCGCACCCCAACCTGCCGCTGGTGTTACCGCCCCTGTTGCTCGCCGCTCTGATCACCGGCGGCCTGACCGGTATACTGACCGCCCACGTACTCGCCGACCCGCGAATCCAGCGCCATGCCCACAACCCCACACCCAATGATTAGCACCAGCCCGGCCCGCCCCACGGGCCCCGGGGCCGTGTGCGTCCGCCGTGGGCCGGAGGGGGCATGACGGCGAATACCGCTTCGAACGCCCTCGCCGGACGGCCAGCCGGCACGCCCCCGCCGGAGGCGCCCCGCGTACAGGACCACCTGGGGACCATGATCTTCCTCGCGGTGGTCGCGCACGCGCTGATCATCCTGGGGATCGGCTTCGCGGTCGATCCGATCGAGGCACCCACCCGCGAGCCCCTGGACATCACCTGGGTCACCGACCCCGATGCCCCGCCGCCAGAACTGGACGACGAGGTCGAGCACATCGCCACCCGCGACCAGGCCGCGAGCGGTGAAGGCGAGGAGGTCCGCGAGGCGCAGGCCCCGGATGCGGAGGATGCCGGCGTCGGCGAGCCCGCGCCGGAGGGCCTCGACGCACCCTTGCCGGAGGCCGGCCCGCTGATCATGGACCCGGCGCTCCCGGAGCCCGAGCCGGAACCGGAACAAATCGCCGCCGACACTCCGGACGAGCGCGCCACGCCCCCCGAGGTCGCCGACCCCGAGCCGCTGGAGTCCCTCGATGCCGAGGACCGACCCTCCGCCGCGACACTGATGAATCGCGGCCTGGAGAGCGCGCGGGCGGCACCGGCGGAAGAGCGCCAGACATTCTCCACCCGCGCCAGCCGCACCCGCTATCTGGACAGCCTGGCCGCGCGCAGCGCCCCCGAAGCCGCCTATCTGCAGGCCTGGATCAACAAGGTGGAACGCCTGGGCAACGTGAACTATCCGGACGAGGCGCGGCGCCGCGGTCTCTCCGGGACCCTGGTCCTGTCGGTCCGCCTGAACCCGGAGGGCGAACTGATCAACATCGAGGTCGCCCGCAGCTCGGGCGAGCCGGTCCTGGACCAGGCCGCCATCCGCATCGTGGAACTGGCGGCCCCGTACGCGCCGTTCACCGAGGCGATGCGCGAGGAATACGACGAACTGGTGATCACCCGCACCTGGGCCTTCCGCCGCGACCAGATGGAACAGATCCGCTAGGGAGACACGAATTAACGGCGGCGCACACGGGATCGGGAAAACCGGCCCGGCCTTCCTTGCGGCCTGCAGAGTCAGCATCGATACTGGTGACATGAAGCCGACGCCCGCCCGTCACGAGCCGGACTGCCTGCGCGATCACTTCCTGATCGCGATGCCGAGCCTGAACGATGGCTATTTCAGCCATGCGGTCACCTATATCTGCGATCACGACGAACAAGGTGCGCTGGGCCTAGTCATCAATCAGCCCACCGAGTTCTCCCTGCGCGAGCTGCTGGAGCACGTGGAACTGGAACCCGGCGAGGATCTGCCGGACATGCCGGTCTTCCGCGGCGGTCCGGTGCAACCGGAACACGGTTTTGTGCTGCACTCCGCCGAGCAGACCTGGCGTGGCAGTCAGCCCATTACCGACTCCATCGTGCTGACCACCTCGCGCGACATCCTCGAGGCGATCAACGCGGGCCAGGGGCCCCGCAGGATCCTGATCGCGCTCGGCCACGCCGGCTGGGGCCCCGGCCAGCTGGAAAGCGAACTGGCCGAGAACGCCTGGCTCACCGCCCGCGCCGACGCCGACATCCTGTTTGATCGCCCCAGCGCCGAGCGCTGGCGCGCCGCCGCCGAACTCATCGGCATCGACGTCAACCTGATCAGCCCGGCCTCCGGCCACGCCTGACGGTGGGACTGCTGGCCTTCGACTACGGGCGGCGCCGCATCGGGGTCGCGGTGGGCGAGGAGATCATGGGCTCGGCCCGCGGCCTGCGCACGCTCACCAGCGATGCCCCCGATCTGTGGCCCGCGATTGACACCCTGGTCGCGGAATGGGGCCCGGAAGGGTTCGTGGTCGGATGGCCAACCCAGGCCGATGGCAAGCCCACGCCGCTGGCCCGACGTATCCGCGCCTTTGCCCGCACGCTCGAAGAGCGCTACGGGCAACCGGTATACTGGTGCGACGAGCACCTGACATCTCATCTGGCCCGCGAGCGACGCCGGCCGGGACGCCATGACCCGGGGCTGGACGCCCACGCCGCCGCGGTCATCCTCGAAGGCTGGTTTCTGGAGAATGCATCATGACGACACCGGACGTCCCGACCCTGCTCGACGACATGGCCGAGCAGGCCCGCCACTACCTGAAGACCCACGGGATCGCCGCACCCATCGTGGTCGGCATCCATTCCGGCGGTGTCTGGATCGCGGAGCACCTGCGCGAACGCCTGGGGATAGAGCGCCCACTCGGCAAGCTGGACATCAGCTTCTACCGCGACGACTTCTCGCGCATCGGCATGCACCCGCAGGTGCGCCCGTCGGAACTGCCGGAAGATCTCGACGGGGAACACGTGCTGCTGGTGGATGACGTCCTGTACTCCGGCCGCACCATCCGCGCGGCGCTGAACGAGCTGTTCGACTATGGCCGCCCGGCCTCGGTGACCCTCGCGGTGCTGGTCGAGCGCGACGGGCGCGAGCTGCCGATCGCGGCGGCGATCGTCGGCGCCCACATGGAACTCGGCAAGACCGAACAGATCAAGTTGCGCGGCCCCGAGCCGCTGCGCCTGGAGCGGGTGACGATCGATCCCGAGGACCTGAAGGCCTGAACTGGCGGAACCACAACGGATGACCGAGACCCAGATCGCCCACCCCGGCGCGCGGCTGCCCGAACCGGGCCCGCTGCCCAACTGCCTGCAGCTGACCGATGACGGCCAGCTGCGCCATATGCTGACCATCGAAGGGCTGAACCGGGAGCTCCTGACCGAGATCCTGGACACCGCCGAATCGTTCGCCAACATGAACGAGAAGGCGGTGAAGAAGGTCCCGCTGCTGCGCGGCAAGACCATCGTCAACCTGTTCTTCGAGGCCAGCACCCGCACCCGTACCACCTTCGAGCTGGCCGCCAAGCGCCTGTCCGCCGACGTGTTGAACGTGAACATCAACACCTCTTCGGCGGTGAAGGGCGAGAGCCTGCTGGACACCCTGCGCAACATCGAGGCGATGAATGTCGACATGTTCGTCGTGCGCCACGAGGAGAGCGGGGCCGCCCATTTCATCGCTCGCCACGTAGCCCCGGGGATCAGCGTGCTGAACGCCGGGGACGGGCGCCATGCGCACCCGACCCAGGCGCTGCTGGACATGTTCACCATCCGTCGCCACAAGGGCGACTTCACCAAGCTGAAGGTGGCCATCGTCGGCGACATCCTGCATTCGCGGGTTGCGCGCTCGCAGATCCACGCGCTGAACATCCTGCAGACCGGCGAGGTCCGCGTGGTCGCCCCCTGCTCGCTGCTGCCGGCGGATGTCGACCAGCTGGGCGTACACGTCTACAACGACCTCGACGCCGGCCTGAAAGACGTCGACGTGATCATCATGCTGCGCCTGCAGCGCGAGCGCATGGAACACGCCCACCTGCCCTCCGAACACGAGTACTACCAGCTGTTCGGCCTGACCTCGCGGCGGCTGCAACTGGCGCACCCGACCTGCCTGGTCATGCACCCCGGCCCCGCCAACCGCGGGGTGGAGATCGAATCCGCCGTGGCCGACGGACCGCACTCGGTGATCCTCGAACAGGTGACCTACGGGATCTCGGTGCGCATGGCGGTGATGTCCATGGTCATGGGGGCTCATCAGGCATGAGCGTGCTGATCGAGAACGCCCGCATCCTCGACCCGGTGGACGGCTTCGACGCGGTCGGCGCGCTATGCGTGCAAGGCAGCGAGATCCTCGCCCGCGGCCAGATCCCGGACGGCTTCGAGCCGCGCCGGCGCATCGACGGCAGCGGGCTGTGGCTGATCCCCGGCCTGATCGACTTGGCGGCACGCCTGCGCGAACCGGGCCAGGAGCACAAGGCCACCGTCGCCAGCGAGACCCTTGCGGCGGCCAGTGGCGGGATTACCAGTCTGGTCGTCCCGCCGGATACCGAACCGCCGATCGACTCGCCCGCCGAGGTCGAGCTGATCAATCGTCGCGCCCGCCAGGCCTGCGGCGTTCGGGTCTACGTGCTCGGGGCGCTCACCCATCAACTGGAGGGCCAGCAGCTCGCCGAGATGGCCGCCCTGATGAACGCCGGCGCGCGCGGGGTCAGCAACGCGAACAAGCCGCTGGCCAGCCTGCTCGTGCTGCGCCGCGCACTGGAATACGCCACCACCTTCGGGCTGACCATCGTGCTCTCGGCGCAGGACTCGGCCCTCACCGGCTCCGGTTGCATGCACGAGGGCGCGGTCTCCACCCGGCTGGGGCTGGCCGGCATCCCCGAGGCCGCCGAGACCGCGGCGCTGGGCGCCATCCTGGCGCTGGTCGAGCAGACCGGGGCGCGGGTCCACGTGGCCCGGTTATCAACCCGCCGCGGCGCGGAGATGATCGCCAAGGCGCGTGCCGACGGTCTGCCGGTGAGCGCAGACGTGGCCGCCCACCAGCTGTTCCTGACCGAGGTCGACGTCGCGGAATACGACCCGAACTGCCACGTGATCCCGCCACTGCGTGGCCAGCGCGACCGCGACGGCCTGCGCGCGGCCGTCGCGCGCGGCGACATCAGCGCGATCTGCTCCGACCACCAGCCACATGAACCGGACAGCAAGCTGGGCCCATTCGCCAGTACCGAGCCCGGCATCTCGGCGCTGGAGACCCTGCTGCCGCTGACGCTGCGCCTGGTCGAGGACGGACTGCTGAGCCTGCACGACGCACTGGCCCGGGTCACCACCGGGCCGGCGGATATCCTCGGCTTTGCCCAGGGACGCCTGACCGCCGGCGCGCGCGCGGACTTCGTGCTGTGGGACCCGGCCGCGATGCACGAGGTCCGCCGCAAAGACTGGCTGAGCGCAGGCCACAATACGCCCTTCTTCAACTGGACCTTCGCGGGACAGGTCCGCGAGACCTGGATCGCCGGGCGCCCGGTCTGGACCCGCCCCGTCGAGGATACCGCATGAGTACGACCCAAACTGCCGACCGGAACCACCGGGGCACGATCTTCCAGGAGGAAGGCCGCATCCTGGACCACCATGACGCCGGTGCGGACCAGTGGATCCTCCGTGTCCTTGCGCCCGAGTGCGCCCGTGCGGCACAGCCCGGGCAGTTTGCCCATCTGCAATGCGCCCCGCGCCTGCTGATGCGCCGCCCGCTGTCGATCCAGCGCGTGGACCGCGAGGCCGGCTGGGTGGAGTTCCTCTACAAGGTGGTCGGTGACGGCACGCGCGCCCTGTCGCAGCAGGCTAAGGGCGATACCCTCAGCGTGCTGGGCCCGATTGGCCAGCCGTTTCGCCTGAATCCGGAACGTCCGAGGCGCCTGCTGCTGGGGGGCGGGGTCGGCATCCCGCCGATGATCTTCCTCGCCCACCGCCTGCATCTTCAGGGCGAGGCGGGAAAGACCCATGCGGTGCTGGGCTCCGAGGTGCCGTTTCCCTTTCATGCCCGCCCGTCGGAGATCCTCTGGTCGGGCCTGCCGGACGGGGCAATCGCGACCCTGCCGCTGCTGGAAGACTGGGGGGTCGCCTGCCGCCTGACCTCCAAGGCCGGGCTGCCGGGCGCCTATGACGGTTTCGTCACGGACCTGGGGCGCGCCTGGCTCGCCGGACTCGCACCGGAGGAGCGCGCCCAAGTGGAAATCTTCGCCTGCGGCCCCCATCCGATGCTCGCCGCCTGTGCCGAACTGGCCGCGGAGTTCGATCTCCCCTGCCAGGTTTCGCTGGAGGAGTTCATGGCCTGCGCGGTAGGCGGCTGTGCCGGCTGCACGGTACCGGTGCGCACTCCGAATGGGGTGGCGATGAAACGGGTCTGCGTGGACGGTCCGGTGTTCGCGGCCGCCGATGTATTCCCGGAGCCGGAACGGACCTAAGCGAACCATTCGCCGGCAAGCCGACTTGTATGTTTAACCCCGGCAGGCCTAGAAAGGGTCTGTCGGGGTGGAGGGACGAGGCCGGCATCTGGCCTGTGGCACAGACGGTAGGAGAATTCGTCCCACCCCTCACCTTAAACGCCGATAAGGAATCGATCGGCACGGGACCGACGATAGATGGCAAGCCAGCGTTCGGTGAGGCCCCGACAGACAACTCCAAGCTAGCTCGGGAGGTGTGATGATGGCAACGCATCGGATCGGGGTCGATGTCGGCAAGGCCGAGTTGTGGATCAGCATCGACGGTGAAACCGCACAGCCGTGTCCCAACGAGCTCCCGGCGATCCGCCGGTGGGTCCGTGGCTTGGAGGG
>NZ_AQYF01000003.1:0-156307 GCF_000380525.1 Thioalkalivibrio sp. AKL8
GGTCCTGGAAGAATCGGGGACCACGGTCCGGCGGCCCTCGCGGTTGGCGAAGATCGGTTCCAGCCGACTGCGCAAGGCGCTCTACATGGCGGCGGTGGTGGCGACCCGGTACAACCCGGACGTGCGACACCAGCATCAACGTCTGCTGACACGCGGCAAGGCCAAGATGTCGGCGATCGGGGCGGCCATGCGCAAACTCCTGCACATCGCCTTCGGTGTGCTCAAATCCCAAACCCCGTATCAAGCCCGCCATGAAACTCCTTGCACCCCGTAGGGCAAGACGGTATCTACCGGCGTGTTCCAGCGGGGGGCAAGGGTACAGATCGTACGCCCTGGTTCGACCGGTTCGTTCGCGATGTCGCGGACGCGGGCAGGGGCTTCGCCTGCGAGCAGGCTCCTATCGGGGGGTGTTCCAGTCGGGGTCGAGGGGGCTCAGGTTCGGGTCGGTCCGCCATGGGCCTGGCTCGACCGGCTCGCGGGCGATTTCGCGGATGCGGTCGATGAACGCCTGGCGGGGCAGGGTGATGGCCCCGAGGTTGCGCAGGTGGGCGGTCTCCATTTGTACGTCGACCAGTGGCCAGCCCCAGGCGACCAGGTGGCGGCATAACCAGGCCAGCGCCATCTTGGAGCCATCCCGCTCGCGCGAGAACATCGACTCGCCGCAGAACAGCCGACCGACCGCGACGCCATAAAGCCCGCCGATCAGGCGCGGGCCGTGCCACACCTCCACCGAATGCGCGTGGCCCGAGCGGTGCAGTGCGATATAGGCCTGCTGCATGCTGGTGGTGATCCAGGTGCCATCGGCGTAGTCGCGGGGGCCGGCGCAGGCTTCGATGACGGCCTCGAAAGCGCGATCGAAGCTCACCGTGTAACCGCGATTGCGGATCGCCTTCTTGAGGCTGCGATGCAGGCGGAAGTGGCCCGGCTCCAGGACCGCGCGCGGGTCCGGGCTCCACCAGAGGATTGGCTGCCCGGCCTCGAACCAGGGGAATACGCCGGAGCGATAGGCATTCAGCAGACGCGGCACGGAGAGATCGCCCCCGGCGGCCAGCAGCCCGTTGGGCTCGGGCAACGCCTGCGCCGGGTCCGGAAACGGCGCCTCCGGATGCTCCGGATCGAGCCAGGGCAGGGTGATCTGGGGGCCGGAGGTCATGGGGCGAGCCCCCAACGGCCAGAGTCCAGCGCGGGCAGGGGCTTCGCGGGCAAGCCCGCTCCCACAGGGCGATCCGGGATCCCCGAGTGCGGAGAAGATCCAGTCGGCGAGCCGGTTGCCTGGGTCGGGAGATCCCGGCTCTTCGCTGCGCTACGGCCGGGATGACGAGGTGGGGTACTGCGGCCGGGATGATGGGTGTCGGTGTGCCGGCGGCATTGTAGGAGCCTGCTTGCAGGCGAATGGGGTGTGGGGGTGTCCAGCGCGGGCAGGGGCTTCGTGGGCAAGCCCGTTCCCACAGGGCGATCCGGGATCCCGGAGTGCGGAGAAGGTCCAGTTGGCGAGCCTGTTGCCTGGGTCGGGAGATCCCGGCTCTTCGCTGCGCTACGGCCGGGATGACGAGGTGGGGCGCTGCGGCCGGGATGACGGCCGCAGCGAGCCGGGCTTGGGTTAGCGGTCGGGCACATCATCGGAATGGGCCTGGCGATAGGGCGAGTGTTCGTGCAGGCGTTCGCACTGGGCGCGCATCATCTGGGCCTCGCGCTCGCAGAAGTCGCGCACGGGCTGCTCGAAGCCCTCGGTCAGGATCATGTGCGCGGAGTAGGTGGGTGTGGGCAGGAAGCCGCGCGGGATCTTGTGCTCGCCCTGGGCGCCCGGCTCGAAGCGGGCCAGCCCCTCGCGGATGCAGAATTCGATGCCCTGGTAGTAGCAGGTCTCGAAGTGCAGGTCGGCCAGCTCCTCGGTGCAGCCCCAGAAGCGCCCGTACAGGGTGTCGTGGCTGCGATAGCAAAGCGCCGCGGCGATGGTCTCGCCGTCTCCCTTCGCGTCCGGTTCCGTCGCATCCGGATCCGTCGCGCTGGGGCGCCGGGCCTCGAACAGCACCACCTGATCGCCCAGTTCGGCTGCGGTCTCGACAAAGAAGGCCTCCGACAGCGTCGGGATGCCCATGTGCTTCTCGAAGGTGTCCACGTAGAAGCGGTGAAAGCGCGCCCAGTCCTCCGCCTGACCGGTAGCACCGGTCAGGGTGCGAAAGACGACCCCGGCCTCGTTCACGCGGCGGCGTTCGCGCTTGATGTTCTTGCGTTTCTTCGAGCTGAGCGCGCCGAGGAAGGCGTCGAAGTCCGCGTACCCCCCGTCCGGGGCGTTGGTCCAGTGGTACTGGCAGCCCATGCGCTCGGCCAGGCCCAGTTCGCGGGTCACGTCCAGATCGTCCTGGTTGGGGAACAGGATGTTCACGCCGGAGGCGTTCAGCTCGCGCCCGCGAGTGACCAGCGCGCGCACCAGCAGGGTGCGCAGATGATCGAAGTCCGGCGCCTCCGGGTGCACCAGCAGGCGCGGGCCGGTGGCCGGGGTATAGGGCACGGAGACGACCAGCTTGGGGTAGTAGTTCAGCCCGTGGCGGTTCCACGCGCCTTCCCAGGCGAAGTCGAACACGAACTCGCCGTAGTTGTTGGTCTTCGCGTAGGCCGGGGCCGCCGCGACCAGCTGGCCCTCGCGGAAGATCAGCACATGCTGCGGGAACCAGCCGAACTGCCGGCCCAGGCACTCGTGGCGCTCCAGGCCCTCCAGGAAGGCATGGCGCAGGAACGGCTCGGTGCCGCCGGTCAGGGCATCCCAGGCGGCCGGGTCCACCTCGGCCAGGCCGTCACGCAGCTCGACGCGCTCCGCCGTGTTGCCCGTGGCGTCCTCCGACGGGTCCGCTGCCTGGGTGTCGCCCTCGGCGCTCACGCGATCAACCGAGCTTGTCCAGGTACTTCTCCGCGTCCAGTGCGGCCATGCAGCCAGTGCCGGCGGAGGTGACCGCCTGGCGATAGACGTGATCCATCACGTCGCCGGCGGCGAACACGCCCGGCACGGAGGTGGCCGTGGCATTGCCTTCCAGCCCGCTTTGCACCTTGATGTAGCCGCCCGCCATATCCAGCTGGCCCTGGAAAATGTCGGTGTTCGGCTTGTGGCCGATGGCGATGAACACGCCCATCAGCTCGAGATCCTTGGTCTCGCCGGACTCGGTGCTCTTGAGTCGCGCACCGGTCACGCCGGTCTCGTCGCCGAGGATCTCTTCCAGGGTGTGGTTCCACTCGATGGTGACGTTGCCGTTCTTTTCCTTCTCGAACAGCTTGTCCTGCAGGATCTTCTCCGAGCGCAGCGAATCGCGCCGGTGCACCAGGGTGACCTCGGAGGCGATGTTCGACAGGTACAGCGCCTCCTCGACCGCGGTGTTGCCGCCACCGATCACCGCCACTTTCTGGCCACGGTAGAAGAAGCCGTCGCAGGTCGCACAGGCGGACACGCCCTTCCCGGCGAAGGTGGTCTCGGACTCCAGCCCCAGGTACTGCGCGGAGGCGCCGGTGCAGATGATCAACGCATCACAGGTGTACTCGCCGGAGTCGCCGATCAGGCGGTAGGGCTTGTCCTTAAGCTGCACCGTGTGGATGTGGTCGAAGATCACCTCGGTGTCGAAGCGCTCGGCGTGCTTTTGCATGCGCTGCATCAGCTCGGGGCCCTGCACGCCCTCGTTGTCGCCGGGCCAGTTGTCCACATCGGTGGTGGTCATCAGCTGGCCACCCTGTTCCAGCCCGGTGATCACGACCGGGTTCAGGTTGGCGCGCGCGGCGTAGACGGCGGCGGTCCAGCCGGCCGGGCCGGAGCCCAGGATCAGCAGCGGGCAGTGACGCGGCGCCTTCTCGCTGCCGCCCTTTTTCGGCTGGGTCGCGGTGTCGCTACCGGAGGAGAGCGAGACGGCGCCGGCGGCTGCCTGCATGGCACCCGTGGCGACGGCGGCCTTGGGGGCGGCCTTCTTGCCGGCCTGCTTGCTCTTCTTGTCGGATGAGTCCTTGGCGTCGCTCATGCGGTACTCCCTGTCGATTCGATGAATACGGCTGGCGCCGCCGGCCCGGCCGGCAACGCAAAAAAGTGGGTTCGATAAGGCGGGGATTATTGGGACGCGGCGGGTCTTTGTCCAACATCGCCACGCCGGACGTGGATGCCCCGAAGCGGTCCCCGCGCGCGATACCGATTCGGTAATCGCGAGCCATAAAACATTTTCATGTTCGCGTGGGCCGCAGGCACCCGGCGGGGAGTCACTACATCGGCGTTTGGTGGATAACCGGGGCGCCTCGCCAGGAATGGCGACAGGACGGGGAATGGGCGTTTTTATCCACAGCTTGCCCACGGCTTGTGCGCGGTTTGTTCTTTCGGGAGCTACTATATCTAGTGGCTATGCAGTTCTCGATCCCCGATCTATAGTATCTCACGTTCGATCCAACACCAGCGCGAGGCCCGTCATGCACAGCGATTCCCATACTGCCACAGCCCAGCAGGGCACCCAGTACCCGCCGCAAGCCGAACCGTCGGCCGAGGTCCTGGCGACCAGCCCGGGCCAGCACCAGGTGATTCGCCGCAATGGCAAGGTGACCGGCTTCGATGCCTCCAAGATCGAGGTCGCGGTGACCAAGGCCTTCCTCGCGGTGGAGGGCGGCAATGCCGCCGCCAGCCGGCGCATCCACGAGGTGTCGAAGGAAGTGGCCGGGCAGGTGGTGGACAGCCTGTTCCGCCGCGCCGGGACCCAGGGCATGACGGTCCACATCGAGGATATCCAGGACCACGTGGAGCTGGCGCTGATGCGCAGCGGCCACCACAAGGTCGCGCGGGCCTACGTGATCTACCGCGAGCAGCAGTCGCAGAAGCGCGCCGCCGAGGCCGCCGAGCAGGGTGCGGACGAACAAGCCGAGGCCACCACGCTGAACGTGACCCGGGCCGACGGCACCCTGGCCCCGCTGGACGAGGACCGCCTGCAGGCGGTGGTGGCCGAGGCCTGCGCCGGCATCGAGCAGGTGGATGGCGATAAGATCCTGACCGAGGCCCGCCGCAACCTGTTCGACGGCGTGGCCGAGAAGGATGTCTCCACCGCGCTGGTGATGGCCGCGCGGGTGATGATCGAGAAGGAGCCGAACTACTCCGAGGTCACCGCGCGGTTGCTGATGGACGCGCTGCGCCGCGAGGCCCTGAGCTTCGTGCACGGCCGCCCGGAGGAGGCCACCCAGGCCCAGCTGGCCGAGCGCTACGCCGATTACTTCGGTGCCTACATCAAGCGCGCCGCCGAGCTGGAGCTGGTCGACAGCGAGCTGACCCGCTACGACCTGGAACGCCTGGGCGCCGCGCTCAAGCCCGAGCGCGACCTGCAGTTCACCTACCTCGGCCTGCAGACCCTGTTCGATCGCTACTTCATCCACAGCGATGGCACGCGCTTCGAGCTGCCGCAGGCGTTCTTCATGCGTGTGGCGATGGGCCTGGCGATCAACGAGATCGACCGCGAGGCGCGCGCGATCGAGTTCTACAACCTGCTGAGCTCGTTCGACTTCATGAGCTCCACGCCGACCCTGTTCAACTCCGGCACCCTGCGTCCGCAGCTCTCAAGCTGCTACCTGACCAGCGTCCCGGACGACCTCGACGGCATCTACAGCGCCATCCGCGACAACGCGCTGCTGTCCAAGTTTGCCGGCGGACTGGGTAACGACTGGACCCGCGTGCGCGGCATGGGCGCCCACATCAAGGGCACCAACGGCAAGTCGCAGGGCGTGGTCCCGTTCCTCAAGGTGGCCAACGACACCGCGGTGGCGGTGAACCAGGGCGGCAAGCGCAAGGGCGCGGTGTGCGCCTACCTCGAGACCTGGCACATCGATATCGAGGAGTTCATCGAGCTGCGCAAGAACACCGGCGACGACCGTCGCCGCACCCACGACATGAACAGCGCCAACTGGATCCCGGACCTGTTCATGAAGCGTGTGGCCGAGGACGGTGACTGGACCCTGTTCTCCCCGAACGAGGCGCCGGACCTGCACGACCTGATCGGTGCCGACTTCGAGAAGCGCTACAGCGAGTACGAAGAGAAGGCCGCGCGCGGCGAGATGCGCGTGTACAAGACCATGAAGGCCGTCGACCTGTGGCGGAAGATGCTCGGCATGCTGTTCGAGACCGGCCACCCGTGGGTCACCTTCAAGGACCCGTGCAACCTGCGCAGCCCGCAGCAGCACACCGGCGTGGTTCACAGCTCCAACCTGTGCACCGAGATCACCCTGAACACCTCGGACGACGAGATCGCGGTGTGCAACCTGGGCTCGATCAACTTGGCCGCGCATATAGGCGACAACGGCGAGCTGGATCAGGCCAAGCTCGAGCGCACCGTGAACACCGCCATGCGCATGCTCGACAACGTGATCGACTACAACTACTACTCCGTGCCGCAGGCGCGTCGCTCCAACATGCGCCACCGCCCGGTGGGCCTGGGGATCATGGGTTTCCAGGATGCGCTGTACAAGCTGCGCCTGCCGTATGCCTCCGAGGCCGCCGTGGAGTTCGCCGATGCCTCCATGGAGGCGGTGTCCTACTACACCATCAAGGCCTCGACCGATCTGGCCGAGGAGCGCGGGCGCTACGAGAGCTTCCCCGGCAGCCTGTGGAGCCAGGGCATCCTGCCGATCGACTCGGTCGAAAAGCTGGCCGAGACCCGCGGCGACTACCTGCAGATGGACACCACCCAGCGCCTGGAATGGGACAAGCTGCGCAAGCGGGTGAAGAAGGTCGGCATGCGCAACTCCAACACCATGGCGATCGCGCCGACCGCGACCATCTCCAACATCTGTGGCGTGTCGCAGTCGATCGAGCCGACCTACCAGAACCTGTTCGTCAAATCGAACCTGTCGGGCGAGTTCACCGTGATCAACCCGTACCTGGTGCGCGACCTGAAGGACCGCGAGCTGTGGGACGAGGTCATGGTCAACGACCTCAAGTACTACGACGGCTCGGTGCAGCCGCTGGACCGCGTGCCGGAGGACCTCAAGGCCCTGTACGCCACCGCGTTCGAGCTGGACACCCGCTGGCTGGTCGAGGCCGCCTCGCGCCGGCAGAAGTGGATCGACCAGGCGCAGAGCCTGAACCTGTACATGGCCGAGCCCTCCGGGCCCAAGCTGGATGCCCTGTACAAGCTGGCCTGGGTGCGCGGGCTGAAGACGACCTACTACCTGCGCTCCATGGGCGCGACCCACGTGGAGAAGAGCACCGTGGCCGACTCCTCGCGCGCCAACAAGCTGAACGCCGTCTCCGGCGGCCAGCAGGCGTCCGAGCCGGAAGCGCCCAAGGCGTGCTCCATCCTCGACCCGGACTGCGAGGCCTGCCAGTAAGGCCCAGCCCGCGAGCGGGCACCGAATACGTACGACCAAGCAAACTGAACAAAGGCCCGGCCACCGCGCCGGGCCGCCACCGAAAGAAGAGGGACACTATGCTTTCCTGGGACGATCCGATTGCCGCCGTAAAAGGCGAAGGCCAGAAACAACCCGCCGTACGCCCGGGCATGGGCTTTCAGGAGAACGACGCCCTGATGAGCACCGCCGGCGCCGCGCCCAGCGTCCCGCCGGAACCGGAGAACGCCGGCCAGCCGCTGGCCGAGCCCAACGAAGAGGCCCTGACCGGCACCGGCCTGGAAGACATCGAGATGGGTGCCGAGCGCATCCGCGTGGATGACAAGAAGATCATCAACTGTCACGCGGACCTCAACCAGCTCGTGCCCTTCAAGTACAAGTGGGCCTGGCAGAAGTACCTGGACGGCTGCGCCAACCACTGGATGCCGCAGGAAATCAACATGAACGCGGACATCGCCCTGTGGAAGGACCCGAATGGTCTGACCGAGGACGAGCGCACCATCGTCAAGCGCAACCTGGGCTTCTTCTCCACCGCCGACTCGCTGGTGGCGAACAACCTGGTGCTGGCCGTGTACCGCCACATCACCAACCCCGAGTGCCGCCAGTACCTGCTGCGCCAGGCCTTCGAGGAGGCGGTGCACACCCACGCCTACCAGTACTGCGTGGAGTCCTTAGGGCTGGACGAGGGCGAGATCTTCAACATGTACCGCGAGGTGCCCTCCGTCGCCGTCAAGGCCGAATGGGCCCTGCCGTTCACCAAGCACCTGGCGGACCCGAACTTCCGCACCGGCACCCCGGAGGCGGACCAGAAGCTGCTGCGCGAACTGATCGCGTTCTACGTGGTGTTCGAGGGCATCTTCTTCTACGTCGGCTTCGTGCAGATCCTCTCCATGGGCCGGCGCAACAAGATGACCGGCGTGGCCGAGCAGTTCCAGTACATCCTGCGCGACGAGTCCATGCACATGAACTTCGGCATCGACGTGATCAACCAGATCAAGGTCGAAAACCCGCACCTGTGGACCGAAGACTTCAAGGACGAGATGCGCACCCTGATCCGGGACGCGGTCGAGCTGGAGGCGCAGTACGCCCGCGACACCATGCCCCGCGGCGTGCTTGGCATGAATGCGCAGATGTTCGAGGAGTACCTGCACTTCATCGCCAACCGCCGCTGCGCCCAGATCGGCCTGGCCGAGATGTATCCGGGTGCCGACAACCCGTTCCCGTGGATGAGCGAGGTGCTCGATCTGAAGAAGGAGAAGAACTTCTTTGAGACGCGGGTTACGGAGTATCAGACCGGGGGCGCGCTGAGCTGGGATTGAGCTGGCGAGGCCGAGACCCAAAGAAGCGGAGCCAGGGAAATGGCCATGCAGCAACAGAAGAGGGCGCCGCAAGACGGCGCCCTTTTTTGTGGAACGTTACGCCAGGTCCAGCGGACTGCGCACCGCCAGTCCGCCCCGGTTCAGCACGTGCGTGTAAATCTGGGTCGTGGACAAATCACTGTGGCCCAGCAATTCCTGCACCGTGCGGATGTCGTAACCACCCTCAAGCAGATGTGTGGCAAAACTGTGGCGCAATGTGTGGCAGCTCGCCTTCTTTGCGATACCCGCCCGCCGGGCCGCCGACGTCACCGCCTTTTGCACGGCCGTCTCGTGCAGGTGATGGCGGCGCGTTGCACCGTTTCGCGGGTCCACGGAAAGCCGCCCGCTCGGAAACACGAACTGCCAGCGCCACTCCCGCGCTGCCGCGGGGCACTTGCGGGCCAGGGCATCCGGAAGCAGGGCCTCCCCGAAACCGGCATCCAGGTCTCGTTGATGCAGTCCCCGGACCTCCTCGAGATGCCTCGAAAGCGGATCGACCAGCGATTGCGGCAACGGGACGATGCGGTCCTTGTCCCCCTTGCCTCGCCGCACCACGATCAGCCCCTGATCGAATTCCACATCCTGGACGCGCAGACGAAGTGCCTCCATCAGCCGCATGCCCGAACCGTAGAGCAGGGAAGCGATGAGCCAGCGCATTGAGCGCCTGGTTCTGGGTGCTGGCCGCGACATTCCGTTCTACGACCAGATGCTCCAGAAACGCCGCTACTTCCGCACCGCCAAGCTCATCCGGGGACCGCTCATCGAAATGCCAAAGAAAGCGACAGGCCCAGCCGAGATAGGCCTTCTCCGTGCGCACCGCCATACCTCGTGTGCGAATGGCCGCGGCCAGCCGTGTAAAGAGATCAAGATGCTTGTGGATGACCGGAATAAAGCGCGTCTCGCCAAACCGTTGTGCGTAATCTTCCGGCGAAACCGGCGCAAACTCCCGTGCCGTGGTGGCATGTTGCGCCTCCAGCGTGCGCGCCGAATCCCGCCAGAACTCCCAGTCCGGCGGTGCCGCCCATTCTGGCTTCACGATGCTATACAGAATCCGTATAGCATCGACGGTCTGCCGGAACTGCCAGTCCTGAATCGACGATTTCTGCCCTTCGCTGGTCAGATACTGAGCGATATCCTCCGCCCCGAGTTCCGCCAGGCGACGACCGGGATACGCCGCGATAAACCGTTCCGCCCGGACCACGTACCAGCGTACCGCCTTTGGCTTAACCCCTTGAGAAATCGCCACATTCCGGTATCGCTTCCAGAAACGGCGTTCCCTTTCGGCACGACTTCCTGTCGCCATCAGCCGACCTCCTTGTTTATCCATGATTCGGTCATGGGTATGCTGCAGGAACAGCGGCTGCCAGAGCAAGGGACGGCGCTGCGAGAATCAGGTGCTATACAGATTCTGCATATCACCAATATGACAGATTCTGTCTAATCTACTGTTAGAACGCTAGCAGGCTGACGGCCATTTTTAATTAATATAATTCATGAAAAATACGTGTTCACATTGTTCATTCCTCATTGATGCATCAGGGCTTATACCGAAGTCTGATTTGCCTGATGGTGTTTCATTGAGATGTATGAAAGAAGAAAGGTTCGTCGACGGGTGGCCTCCTCCAGTTAGAAACCCGGAAACCGAAAGTTGTGAGAAATTCATCGAATTTGATGCACAACGATCTCGTTGGGAGTGGGACGATACCAAAAACCACAGAAACGTCGAAAAGCATGGAATTTCATTCCAGGATGCGGTATCAGCTTTAGAAGCTGATAATAGGTCTGTCCGGCTGGCATCCAAAAGCTGGGAGTCGCTAGATTCTCTAGACTATGAAGAACTAGGAATCCAGCGAACAATGGCAAACACTGATCCTGTGCGAGATACATATCTTTTTGAAAGAGATGGAAGCGTATGGGTACTGGTTTCTACTCTCAGAGGAGAGCTTGGGTTAGTAACCCAAAGGGTCATATCCGTGCGAAGGGCAAGATCTGATGAGAAAAGTATATATGAGCGGGGTTTAGGTTAGTGACGCCGCGTTCTAACAAGCGCATCTTGTCGGACTGGTTTTCCGCTGCGCTTCAAACCAGCCGCAAATGCGGGCGTTATGCAGTAATAGTCAGTGGAATTTACTCAAATAGTGAGTTGATATGAAAGATATTAAAGTTTTTACGTCAGACTTAGATAAAGTAATAGATAGCTATGTGGCTATGGGAATGACGACCTATGGAGTGGCCCTGGATAGGCTCTATCCACTCATAAATAGGTTTGAGGCCCAAAGAAAGCTTCAGGACAAAAAATTCTATAAGCGGCTGCAAAGAGATATTATTGAAGGGTGCATAATGCCACCTTTAACTATTGCGTTCGTCGATAAGGATGGAAAAGACCTGGAAAATGTCGACGATATTGAAAAATTTGTTAATGATAATATAGATAAAGGGTATATATTAGACGGGATGCAGCGCCTAAATACCTTGAAGTCAGCATCTAAATCTGAAGGTTTCGATAAAGACCGAGTGGCTTACTTGAACCTAATCGTGGCCGAAAACCAGGATAAGCTTCTTTATCGCATGATTACGTTGAACAACGGTCAAAAGCCCATGACCCCTCGGCATCAAATTGAGATTCTTACCGCTGAAATGTTTGATTTTAGTGGTCTGGAAAATATCTCGGTTCAGACCGAAAAAGAGAGAGCCAAAAAAACAATAAGGGGGGCTTTCAATCTAGGTGATATCTCTAGAGGCTACTTAGCCTTTCTAACCAATAACGTAAATAATGAAAATAATAAAATTATCGACGAAAAGATGGATGAGATTCTTGTTAGTCGAGTTTTAGATTCTAGAGACTCCTCGGGAGATTTGAAGTTTCAAGATGTTTTGTCGCTAATTGATGCTCTCAGTTTAGATAATGCCGCTAAAAAATGGTTTAAGATTAATAATAACCTGATTGGCTTTTGCGTTGGTGTAAAGGAGTCATACGATACTCTCGACAATTTGCGAGCTAGTGACTTTGTCGAATCCTTAGATCTATTTGAAGAAGCTTTTGATGCCATTAATGCCTCCAAGGTAAACCTAGGTAAGTATCGCAGGCAGCTTTCTTGTGAGTTTGTCCGAAACTACACTGAGCTATCTGGCCTTGATGAAGATGATCTAACAGAATACTTCGTGGAGTTCACTTCTTAATATGTCCGCTAAGTATCCGTTTAAATACTGTGAAACCCTCGGCACGCCAGCTTTGCGAAGGCTTCCAGAAAGGCTTCATATAAAGGGGGCTGGCGACCCAGAGCTTTTGTTGATCGTTCGATTGCTGAGTGGCGCAGCTAGATTTGATCATATTAAATCTGATAAAACCATAAAACAGAATGAGAACTATTTTTCTGAGGATCTAAAGGGCTACGGTCAGCGGTGGGATGCAAAATTCCCTAAACTTGTTGCGGAAAAGTATACATCAAAACTATTTTCCGAATTCATTGAAAGCGCGAGATTCCAAAATAAAAGTTTTTATAAAAATATATTAGCAGAACTTTCGTACTACTTTTACTATCAAGCGAAGGGCGGTCATGCCACCGCGTTTGTGTTTCTGTATCGAGCACTTGAGCACATATCCTACGCGTTTCCGCTAATTTATGCATCAAAGACAGATGACTTCTCGAAAACCTTTCGTTTTTTGCAGGAGCTTATGAGTGGTGATAAAAAGTCGGGTGAGTTAGGGTTTTTTAAAAGTTTTATAAAAACGGTGTACAAGGATGATCCTATATTCGAGTCTTCTGTAGACTTTCCGATTACGCTGGAAACGGAGAGTGAGCAAAAAAAGATATTCAATATATTAAGAGAGTTGTGTAAAGGAAATATGATTGCGGATGCTACTGAAAAGCCGCGAATTATTTCTATACATTATGTTGAGATCGGAAGCTTTATTATTGAGCTAAGAAATCGATTTTTCCATTACATGAATGGTGGTGCCAAAAATATTGAAACATCCAATATTTTGGATGTTGATATTTTATTTTCGTTGGTGAACAAAAAATGTCTTTATTGGCTTTCCACTGTTTTCTTAGCCGTATTTTCACATGCAGCTTTGGATTTTGAGACTATTCGAACCAGGATTGCATAACGAATATCGGGGTCGGACCTCGGTAACCTACGGAAAAATTGAGGGAAACCGGTCTAGAAAGGGCGGGATTCGAGCTTAAAGCGGTCATTTTTGGAAGATAACGGGGTCGGACCTCGGTAACCTACGGAAAAACAGCGGTAAACCGGTCTAGAAAGGGCGCGATTCGAGCTTAAAGCGGTCATTTCGGCCATCAAATGGGCGTTCCAGGGAGGGAAGCCATGCCACGGGCGAATCGCCATCATCTGCCGGGCCATGTCTGGCACGTTACCCATCGTTGTCACAAGCAGGAGTTTCTGCTGAAGTTCGCCCGCGACCGGAGGCTCTGGCGCTACTGGCTGTACCAGGCGCGTCAGCGTTACGGACTCTGTGTGCTCAACTACATAGTGACCTCCAACCATGTACACCTGCTGGTGCGCGATGGGGGCGGAGGCGAGATTGCGCGTTCGATGCAGTTGATCGCGGGCCGGGTCGGCCAGTCATACAACCGGCGCAAGGCGCGCAAGGGCGCTTTCTGGGAAGACCGCTACCATGCCACTGCCGTGCAGACCGGGGCCCACCTCGCGCGCTGCCTGGCGGTGTCTGTCAAGGTAGATGTCACCTGAACGGGATGCGGGGGTTGATTAACCGCTCGCGGCTTGTTCGGGGTTCAGATGGACCTGCTCGGGCAGTCCGAAGTCCCGGACGTCACCGGCCCAGCGTTCGGGGCGTGCCTGACGGGCGCGCTCATAGGTGGCTCGCCTGCGGGCGAGGACGTGGGTCGCTTCGCCCGAGTGTCGCTGGGCCGGTGTCACGTAGTGGAGCGCGCTGTGGCGGTGTTCGTGGTTGTACCAGCCCACGAACCAGTGCATCCACTCGCGGGCGTCGTTGATGGTCGCGAAGCCGTTGACCGGGAAGCCCGGGCGGTATTTCAGGGTCCGGAACAGCGACTCGGAGTAGGCGTTGTCGTTGCTCACCCTGGGGCGGCTGCGGGACGGCGTGATCCCGAGGTCATAGAGCTTCTGCAGGAACGTCGCGGCCTTCATGGGGCTCCCGTTGTCAGAGTGCAGGATCAGCGGCTTGTCCTTGCGCCAGGAATCACGGGGTCGGACCTCGGTAACCGTATGATTGGCTTGCTAAAGAGTTTGTATTTCGCCTGTAATTAGTCCTTAAAGGCGCAATTTCTGCCCCCAAATGGCCGTTCCAAGGAGGGAACCCAGGTCCAGGGGATGCCGCTCGACCCATGTTACTGAATCCAAGGAGACCGGCATGCGATCGCTGTTCTTGAGTGTTTTGCTCGCCCTTGCCGCCGTAATCGCTAGCGCGGCACAGGCAGAGCCGGTCGTCCGCGTTAACTTGGCCGCCGAAGAGGTCAGCGGAGTGGCGATGGACGGCCAGCAGGTCTGGCTCCGGCTCCGACCCACGGCGGTGAGCCGGCTACAGGCGATCGCCCAGCAGCATCAGGGCGAGGTACTGGAACTGACGGTGGCCGGGCACCAGGCGCTGAAGACCCGGATCCACGTTGCCGTGGGCCCCGGCGTCATTCAGCTCAATGACCCGGACCCGCTCCTGCGCCAGGAACTGCTTGCGCTGCAGCATCAGCTTCTGCTGGGCGACGGTTCGCGCTGAGCCCCACCTTCCGCCAATACCAATAACGGGGTCGGACCTTGGTAACCTACGGAAAAACAGCGGTAAACCGGTCTAGAAAGGGCGCGATTCGAGCTTAAAGCGGTCATTTCGGCCATCAAATGGGCGTTCCAGGGAGGGAAGCCATGCCACGGGCGAATCGCCATCATCTGCCGGGCCATGTCTGGCACGTTACGCATCGTTGTCACAAGCAGGAGTTTCTGCTGAAGTTTGCCCGCGACCGGAGGCTCTGGCGCTACTGGCTGTACCAGGCGCGCCAGCGTTACGGACTCTGTGTGCTCAACTACATAGTGACCTCCAACCATGTACACCTGCTGGTGCGCGATGGGGGCGGAGGCGAGATTGCGCGTTCCATGCAGTTGATCGCGGGCCGGGTTGGCCAGTCATACAACCGGCGCAAGGCGCGCAAGGGCGCTTTCTGGGAAGACCGCTACCATGCTACTGCCGTGCAGACCGGGGCCCACCTCGCGCGCTGCCTGGTGTACATCGACTTGAATATGGTCCGGGCGGGGGTGGTGAAGCATCCATCGGAGTGGGAAGCCAGCGGCTATCGGGAGATCCAGGCACCACCGGACCGTTACCGAGTCATTGATGAGCAGGCCCTGCTGGATGCGCTGGAGATCGGTTCCGTAGCCGAGCTGAGAGAGTGTCATCGTTTGTGGGTGGAGGAGGCGCTGGCCTCGGATCGCGCCAGTCGGGATGAGTGGTGGACGGCGGCCGTCGCGGTAGGGGACCGGTCGTATGTGGACGAAGTGCACCGGGCGCTGGGGGTCCGGTCGCCGGGGCGCCACGTTGAACAGACGGGGGATACCGCATGGGTGCGCGACGATGGGGCGAGTTATGGGGTTGATCAACAGTTTTGATGGCGAAATGGGGCGGATAAGCCTCTAGAAAGGGCGGTTGGCGCGATATAAATCCATGAAGTCAGTAGGTTGTCGTGGTCCGACCCCGTCGCGTTGTTAGCACGCAAAAGCGACTCGAGCGCGAGTGCGCACATTAATCAGTGTTTCCCTAGAGTGTGAGTCCGTGGACCAGATATCCTTGACCAATGCCCGTTGACCTTCAAGCGCTCTCGGCCAGGCTGATCCATCTGATCCTCGACACGGTCTTTGTGGTCGATCGGGACAATCAGATCGTCTTCGTGAGCGATGCCTGTGGGGATCTGCTTGGTTATCGCGCAGAAGAGCTGATCGGAACCACGATCACCGACTATATGCATCCGGAAGACCTGGCGGCCTCACTGGCCTCCATTGTTCGGGTCATGGAGGGCAAGCCTCACGTCGATTTCCGTAACCGCTATATCCGCAAAGATGGCGGTGTCGTGTACATCCTTTGGTCGGCCCACTGGGTCGAGGAGGAGGGTGTGCGGATTGGGGTTGCGCGGGACGTGACGGCCCTGCGGCAGGCCGAGGAGGAACTGCGCTTCCTCGCCCATCATGATCCGCTGACAGGACTGACCAACCGATCGCTGTTCTATGACCGCCTGGATCTGGCGATACATTCGGCCCATCGCTACCAGAACCACCTGGCCTTGCTGTTTCTGGATATCAACGACTTCAAGGTGATCAATGATGTCCATGGACACGCGGTGGGGGACCGTGTGCTTTGTACGATCGCCCGGCGGCTGGAGGGCTGCGTGCGGGAGACGGACACGGTGGCGCGGATGGGCGGGGATGAGTTTATTGTCCTGCTGACGGATATCCAGGTGGAGGGTGCCGTTTCCAGAAAGGTCGAGCACATTCAATCGGCCATGGACGAGCCCCTAGGCGCCGAGTTCGGCGGAATCATACCGTCTTGTAGCATTGGTGTGGCCTGCTATCCCGCTGACGGAGAGGACGCCGATACCTTGCTGAGCCGTGCGGATGGCGAAATGTACCGGGTGAAGCGGAAAAGGGGAGAAGTAAGGGGCGGAAGTAAGGGGGTCGGACCTCGGTAACGTGCGGAATAACCGAACGAAACCGGTCTAGGAAGGCCGCGATTCGAGCTTAAAGCGGTCATTTCGGCCATCAAATGGGACTTCCAGGGAGGGAAGCCATGCCGCGGTCGAATCGCCATCATCTGCCGGGAAGGGCGTGAACCGCCCCGGGTTTCCCGGAGACTCGTTGGTTTGGGTCACGCCACCTGGTGAGCTATGGGCTCAGAGCTCTCCTTTTGCCTCTGGAAGTTTCCTGCTCAACTAATAAGAGGACACCCATGATCTTCTTGACGGTCTGAGGCGGTCTGGCTAGGTTTTGGGGTGAGTTCATGGACCAAGGAGGGTCCTGATGACGCGAGCCAGGAAGGAGCTCGTCTCGATCGAGGCGACGCCGTATTACCACTGCATTTGTCGCTGTGTTCGCCGCGCGTTCCTGTGTGGCGAGGATTTCTATTCGGGCAAGAACTACGAGCACCGGCGCGGCTGGGTGCTGGAGCGGCTGCGCGCGCTTGAGGACGTGTTCGCGGTGGACGTCTGCGCCTATGCGGTGATGTCGAACCACTATCACCTGGTTGTGCGGCTCGACTCGGACCGGGCGGCGGCTTGGAGTGAAGACGAGGTGATGGAGCGCTGGGAGCGCTTGTTCTCGTTGCCGCTGCTGGTGGCGCGGTACCGGGCGGGGCAGACAGGCACGGTGGCCGAGCGCGAGCGGGCGCAGGTGCAGATCGCGCAGTGGCGGGAGCGCTTGCAGGACCTTTCGTGGTTCATGCGCAGCCTGAACGAGCATCTGGCGCGGCGGGCGAACGCGGAAGAGGGCTGCAAGGGTCGTTTCTGGGAGGGCCGCTACAAGAGCCAGGCGCTACTGGACGATGCGGCCGTGCTCACCTGCATGAGCTATGTGGATCTGAACCCCGTGCGTGCGGGGATGGCGGATACGCCCGAGGGATCCGATGTCACCTCCATCCAGCAGCGTATCCGGGAGCGTGCAAGCGTGCCGGACGCGACCGGAGAAGAGTCCGGGGAGCGCACGGAACCCCGCCTGACGACGCTGGGCCACGAGGGTGATGACGGGCATCCCAATGCGGTGGTTTTCACCACTGACGATTACCTGGAACTGGTCGAGTGGACTGGGCGCGCGATCCGCGAGGACAAGCGCGGGGCGATTCCGGAGCACATCCCGCCGATCCTGGAACGCCTGCAGATCGATCCGGCACATTTTGTCCGGCACGTCCGCAGAGGTGGAAGGAGTTACCACGTGGCGGCACTGGGCCGTGTCGAGCGCATGCGGAAGGCGGCGATGGCTCGCGGCCGGCACTTTATCAAGGGTATCGGCGTTTCGGGTCGAATGTTTGTGGGCCCGCCAGAGTGTCCTTGATGGGGCACGGTCTGACCCCGGCGTCGCACGGGTCTCTCTCATGTGCGGGCGGTGCCGCGGGGCCACATAATGGGTGTCAGGTGGTCCTGGCTGTTCGATACGGGGCCGCTCCCCCTTGCAAGGAGCGGAAGTATGTTCAAGACGGTCCTGGTCCTCGGCCACATCAGTGGTATCCGCATCCAGATCCACGTGAGCTGGGTGTTCATCCTCCTGCTACTGCTGGCGACCATGAGCACCGGCTTCCACTACCAGTTTCCGGAGTGGACCCTGCCGATGGTGGTGGGTACCGCGGTGGTGACGGCCCTGTTGTTCTTTGCGTCCATCCTGGCCCATGAGCTAGGCCACAGCGTGGTGGCCATCCGGCGGGGTGTGCCGGTGGAATCGATCACCTTGTTCATCTTCGGCGGGCTGGCACAGATGGGAAGGGACACCGAGCGCGCGGACGACGAGTTCTGGATCGCCATCGCCGGGCCAGCAGTCAGTGTGGGCCTGGCGCTGATCTTCGGGGGGCTCGCGCAGGCCACCTCCGGTTGGTACGAGCCGGTGTCGGTAGCGCTGGGCTGGCTGGCGTTCATCAATCTGGTGGTGGCGGTGTTCAATCTCATCCCCGGTTTTCCGCTGGACGGGGGGCGGGTGTTCCGGGCGCTGGTCTGGAAGGTCACCGGCGATCCGCGCAAGGCGGTGGCGGCTGCGGTCTGGGGCGGGCGGATGGTGGCGTATCTCCTGTTCGGCTTCGGCTTCTGGAACCTCGTGGTGATCGGCAACCCGATCGGCGGTGTCTGGATCATGCTGATCGCCTGGTTCCTGCTGACCATGGCCGAAGGGCAGGGGCGGATGTACGAGATGCGCGACCGGCTGGCGGATGTCCGCGCGCGGGATCTGGCCGATCCGGAACCGCCCTTCGTCAGCCCGGATGCATCCATCCAGGAGTGGATCGACCAGGGCGTCCTGCCGGGCGGGCGCCGCTCCTTTCTGGTCGGCGAGCCGGAGCGGGTGCAGGGGCTGGTGACCCTGAGCGACAGTCGCAAGGTGCCGCGGGAGCGGTGGGCGACCACCCGGATCGCCGACATCATGACCCGCGCGGATTCGCTGAGACACGTCGCGCCGGATACGCAGGCCGAGGAGATCCTGCAGCTCATGAGTGAGCACAACCTCAACCAGATCCCGGTGCTGGAGGCATCCGGCCGGGCCATTGGCTGGATCGACCGCCAGAAGCTTCTGCGCACCATCGAGATCCACATGGAGGTCAAGCGCTAGAACCAGGGAGACAAGGGGGGCAGCCATTGAAGGCCAACTGCACAGGGACGCATCACCTCGGGAAGGGCCGGGCCCGATACGCTCGCGTGTATCTGGTACCGTGGGCTGCAGCAATCACAGGAGTGCTGGACATGACGTCGATGAATGTACCGGTGGAGGAGTTCACCACCCCCGACCCCGTCACTGCCAACGAAGATATGGCGATCGACGAGCTGCGGGCGTTGATGGAGCGGCATGGCGTGCGCCATCTTCCGGTCGTGCGCGGTGAGTCGGTGGTGGGGCTGGTCAGTGACCGCGAGGTCCGCGTGGTCCTCGGCTTGCCGCTCACCGAGATCAATCAGGTGCGAGCCTCCGACATCATGGCGGCCGACCCGCTGACGGTGACGGCGACCACGCCTCTGGACCAAGTGGCGTATGCCATGTCGGAAAACAAGGTGGGCAGCGTGATCGTCAACGATGAAGATGGCCGGTTCCTGGGGATCTTCACGGCCAGCGACGCCCTAAATGCGCTGACCGAGCTCGTCCGCGGAGGAGGCACGCCCGCCGCATGAAATGGAAGAGGACACCCATGACTTGGCTCTCTGAGGAAGATAACGGGGTCGGACCTCGGTAACGTACGGAAAAGCCGAAGGGAACCGGTCTAGAAAGGGCGCGATTCGAGCTTAAAGCGGTCATTTCGGCCATCAAATGGGACTTCCAGGGAGGGAAGTCAGGCCAAGAGGCAGAGGCTGACGTTTTCCTGGGCCGATTTTGCGCCCCGTGATGCGGCGGAGCTGGCAGCCCGGTTTCGGGAACGCTATATCCTGATGAAGCTGCTGCGCGCCACCGCGCGCGGCCGCGGTTAGACGCGTACTACTACGTCATAGCCGGACGCCAATCGCAGATTCGTCGACGTATTAGCGGGAGTGACTGGCCGATGCCCAGGGTGGCCCCATTCGACGCGCACCATGAGCGCTATGAGGCGTGGTTCGACAAGCACGAACCGGCCTATCTCTCCGAACTGCTGGCCCTGCGCGCGTTTGTGCCGTGGGTAGGCCGGGGGCTCGAGATCGGCGTAGGGTCGGGACGCTTCGCCGCGCCGCTCGGGGTGCAGGTGGGCCTCGATCCCTCCCCGGCAATGCTGGCCCACGCGGCTGCCCGGGGTATCGAGATCGTGGAGGGGACGGCCGAAGACATGCCCTTTGAGGCGTGCAGCTTCGACTATGCCCTGGTGGTGACAACCCTGTGCTTTGTCGACTCTCCCGCGCGCATGCTTGCCGAGGCGCAGCGGGTGCTACGGCCTGGTGGCCGTCTGGTAATCGGCTTTATCGACCGCGACAGTCCACTGGGGCAGGAGTACCTGGCGCATCAGTCGGAGAGCGTGTTTTACCGCGACGCCACTTTTCATTCCGCGGACGAAGTGGAACAGCTGCTTGTGCATGGCGGCTTCTCGATCGATGGGTGGGTACAGACCCTTGCGGGGCCGCTTGCCGGGATGCGGGATATCGAACCCCTGCGGCCGGGGCGCGGTGAATGCGCGTTCGTCGTCGTAGCGGCTACCCGGAACGCCGAAGCGGCCGAAAGCCCCGGGCCGCTTGTGCGGCGCGGGGCTGGTGGGCGCCGGGAATAGGAGGAGCGGCGGGACCACGCCAACGGTGGAACAGGAAAAGAAAATCGTCGGATCAAGGCCCGAATTCGGGCTTAAAGCTGCAATTTCTGTCTTCAAATGGGTCATTCCAGGGAGGGAAGCCATGCCAATCGCCAGCACCCTCAGGGCCATATCTGCCAAAGGATAAGATTCATGACCACATGACGGGGGCGGACCTCGTTGTCATCCACAGCAGGGGCTCTGGGCTCAGGCCTTGCCTTTTTCCTCCTAGGCTTCCGGTGGATGGAAAAAGGCAAGGCCTGACCCCGACGTCTTGACCCCCGATGTCTGCGCGAACGTGAAGACCAATTAGAGCCTCCTTGGCGGTGGGAATCAGACATTATCTAAAAATCAATTCCGCTATCGACCTTGTTCCTCTTCCTGATGCGTACAGCCCTCTGCTTGATCCAGCCAAGTATGTAAAGCCGGAATGATATCGACAGGATTTGTCGGATCATTATCGCGCGTTGGGTAGCGCCAGCCACGACACCATATTTCCTTTCTTTAATGTGATGGAACGTACCACGCACTAGTTCGAATGCCATCCCCTTCTCGAATTGCTTGGAGGTGTAGTTCAAGGCGATCTCGATCTGGAAACCCCGCACGCCATTCGTCGGGACGGCCTCCCAGAGCCGGCGGGTCAATGCCCGATCTCCGCCGATAATTGGGAAGAATCGCAGCGCCTGGTTTAGCATCAGCGTCGATCGCGCGCGCAAGCCAACGTTCATCTCGACGCGTCCCTCGATGACGGGCTGCATGATCCGGGACAAGGTCTGCTGTGTGTGGCCAGTCACGTCAGCGTCGAGAAATAACAGGACGTTAGATTTCGCCGAACACACGCCTGCATCCAATGCAGTCGCCTTGCCCGTGTTTCGAGCCAGACGGATGACGCGGGCGCCCGCGGCCTCTGCGACCTGGGCCGTCGCATCCGTAGAGCCATCATCGACCACGAGGACTTCCCCAACCCAAGGATGCTGGCGTGCACACGTAATGACATCGGTGATGGTTCCGACCTCATTGAAGGCTGGTATGACTACCGAGACCATCGGTTCCTCAAGACCCGGCTCGCGATATAATTGGCGGACACCGCAATGACGATGAATATCAGGAAGGCGATCTCCAGATCCTCAACCAAATCGGCAAGTCGACGCGTCGTTCCGACGACCGAATAGGCGAGAGCAACGAAGACGGCGAATAAGGTTAGGACGCCGAGGAAATTGACGATGATATAGGTGCGAAAACGCATATCGTGTACCCCCGCAAGCACTTGGGCCGCCGTCCGTGTGCCATATACAAACTTGGATAAAAACAGGATCTGTACGCCGTTGCGATTGAACAGGCGTTCCAGACCACGAACGGCGTTGTTGCTGTGGCGTCCAGGGATGCGGTCGAGTGCAGAAGCGGGGAATTTTCTTCCCAGCCCGTACCAGACGAGGTCCGACAAGACGGTGGCCAATATTGCCAGCGAGATGACTGCAGCAAGATCAAGGCGCCCGGTCGCAGCCAGGTATATCGCCGGCAAGAGCACGACTTCGCCCGCGACGAGCATGCCGACAAAAATGAACAGATACGGATAGGTCTGAAGCAGGCTGAGTACCTGTTGGAACAGATCGTGCGCCATGGCATCCATCGAGAAATTACGTAGGTAAGGGGGATTCGGCGGGCAGTTGGGTGGGCGAATGTTCTAGGTATTAGGGCGAGCTTTCAGGCCCACCGACAGTCCGGTGATGGCTGCGAATTTGGATTACGAGTGGCTTGATGTGGTCGCCGGCGGAATGTTGGCTTGCGATGAGTCCCCTATCCTGAATCTGGGGTGTGCCGCCGCCAGCCGGGTGCAGCGGTTGAAAGCGGGTGTTTAGTGCGGGCGCTCGTAAGTCCTCTAATGATCAATTGGAGATCCCAACGTATGTCGGCCGGCTTTGATGGAGCTTCATGCGGAGGCAATCGCCCCTAGCGATCCCGGGCGGCCATTCCGTGTCGAGTGCGCAGGATCTTCTTACTACACGAAAAAACTACTACACATGGAAACGATTCATCTGTTGGATGGCGCACAGATGAGCGGTGCTTCTTGGAAATTCAGTTTCCGCTGAGAAACCAGAAGAAGTGGACACCCATGATCTTCTTGACGGTCTGAGGCGGTCGGGCTAGGTTTTGGGGTGAGTTCATGGACCAAGGAGGGTCCTGATGACGCGAGCCAGGAAGGAGCTCGTCTCGATCGAGGCGACGCCGTATTACCACTGCATTTGTCGCTGTGTTCGCCGTGCGTTCCTGTGTGGCGAGAATTTCTATTCCGCATGACGAGGTCGGACCTCGTTACCATCCACAGGGTCAATTCGAGCGCCGCGCGATCAGGTCCATCACCGCGCGGATGAGTTGCCACTGGCCGATAAGCCCCACGCCTTGCGGATCGATGTGGGAAAAGCCATCGATCAGGTGGAGGTCGACCTCGCCGATTGCACGGGCGAGGCGCGCGCTTTCGGTGTGCGGGATCATGGTGTCGGCCCGACCGTGGATCAGGATGGCACCGTTGGAAAGATGCGAGAGGTCGCGGTTGGTGAGGGACAGCATTTCGATGGCCTCCCGCGCGCTGGCCGGCAGATCATTCAGGAGCTCCGGCACGCGCTCCTGGTCATCGTTCAGGATTAACGCCAAGAGGGTCCGCCCCTCATCCCCGAGATCATCTGTCACGTCGTCGATGGGGGCCTTGGGGTCGCCCATGCGCCGGCGCGCGATTTCTTCGAGAATCCTGCGGTCTTCGCGGTTATCCAGCATGTGCAGATTGCCGCGCAGGAATAGCCACTTCGCCAACGGGTCAGGCGTCCGCGTCTGCCAGTGGTCCGATCCGGGCTCCTGGAAGGCCCCTGTGGTGGAGAAGGTGATGACGTTCTTCGTGTCGTAGTAGCCGCCGATCCCGACCAGGAAGTCGATGGCCGCTTCCCCCTGCGGCGTCAGCGTCGCCAGGACGGCCAGGCCCACGGCATAAGAGATCGCCGCGACCCCCACGTATTGTTCATCCGCTGCGCGCTCCACATCCAGACGGGACAGAAGGGCCGCGGCATCACCGATGGCAGCGGCCTCCTCGGGACGCACGCTGAGGTCTTTCGAGCCCTGCAGGTCGGGCACCAGCACCAGGAAGCGCGCCCGCGCCAACGTATTGGCGAGTTGCACCAGCCGCCGGTCGTCCTTGCCCTGCGGCGTGAAGCCCGGCACGAGGACGATGCGGGCCCCCACATTCTGCTGGGGATGATAGAGGTCGGCCGCGATGTCACCTTCGTCCGTCTCGAGGGTAAGCGTTTGGCGCGTGGGCTCGGGGGTGCGGTCCTTCAGCGTGCTCGGTCCCGCGCCGGCCTCGATGTCCTGGAGCACGCGCGTCGCCTCCCAGCTTTGGGTGCTGATGCAGCCGGCAAGCAGCAAGAGACCCAGCAACACAGCAGCGATGCGCAGCATGCGATTCTCCTGTCAGATGAGCGGTACCAGTCCCGCCGGTACCCTAAGTCTATATCCGGAGTGACCGGGTCGGACCTCCAGGCGTAGGGTGTAATGAACAGGTTGCGCCCTGATCGGCAAAGGGTTTGGGCCTTGGAGTGGCCATTTTCGGCCATGAGTGGGGCTGTAACGTGCGGGGTCTTCGGCGAGGTGTGAAGCGTCCGAGTCGGTGCGTACGGAGTGATCGACGGCGCGGATATCCAGCTGTGCCTGGATCTGGCGCAGGAATGATTGGCTTCCCATGAAGAAGAGGGCACCCATGACCTTTTTGGGTGCCGACGCTTGGTCCAGCTTTACTAGTCCGGAGAGCCAAGAAGGGGATGTGATGGAGAACAATCTGGGCGGGGCATTTCTGGAGGGGATGCTGCGATTCTGGTGGGCCTGGATCTTGGTCGTGCTGTTCGCCATCGGTCGGCTGCCGATGGTCAAGGGCTGGGTGGGTGAGCTTGTGGTTCGCCTGATTCTGTCGGTTGGGCTGGACGGCAAGGCGGGGCACGCGCTTCATGATGTCACGCTGGAGACGGGCGACGGCACGACGCAGGTGGACCATGTGCTGGTGTCCCGCTTCGGCATTTTCGTCATCGAGACGAAGAATATGCGCGGGTGGATCTTTGGCGATGCGCGGCAGGCTCAATGGACGCAACGTTTCTACCGCCGGTCGTTTCGCTTCCAGAATCCGCTGCGCCAGAACTACCGGCATGAACGGGCGATTTCCGATGCGCTGCAGGTCGAGCCCGAGACGATCCATTCGGTGGTGGTCTTTGTCGGCAGCAGTCGTTTCAAGACGCCGATGCCCGAGAACGTGGTCCGGGGCCTCGGGCTGCTGGGCTACATCCGTTCGTTCCGCACGAAGGTGTGGAGCGATGACGAGGTGCAGGCCCTGGTGGACCAGCTGAAGGGTCGCCGGCTGGAGCCTTCTCGGCATACGCACCGGGCCCACGTGCAGCAGCTACGCGAACGGCATGAGGCCCCGGCCGGGCCGGCCTGTCCGAAATGCGGCGAGGCGATGATGAAGCGGAAGGCACGTCGCGGCTCCAGGGTCGGCCAGGAGTTCTGGGGGTGTACGCAGTATCCCGGCTGCCGCGGAACGAAGCCGGTCCAGTAGTCGGGCTCAATCTGGCATCGTGGAGGCGTTCGATTCGTTCCGGAAATGAAAAGGAAGGGGCCATGGCGAATACTCGGTATGTGACCGCGAATCGATTGACTGAGGAGTCGAAGGCGATTCAGGCGAAGGGGCGGAATCTGGTCCTGATCCTGGGCCTTCCGGTCGCGGTTGCGGCCTTCTTCATTCATCCGCTCGTAGGGCTCGTAGCGCTTGCGGGCGTGGCGGCCCTGTATGGAAGCATCGGTGGCAGCGCGGTGATCGAGGCGGGGGCGCGCGGCGAGGATGCGGCCCTGGACTGGCTTTCGAAGCTCCCGGATTCATTCGCGATCTTCAATCAGGTGGATCTGCCCAGCGAACAGTCCCGCACCGGGATGGTGGAGACCGACTTGGTGGTGACCGGACCGGAGGCGGTGTTCGTGATCGAGGTGAAGCACAACAACGGGGCGATCGACTGTGACGAGAGCCGGCCGCAATGGACCGTGAGCAAGACGGGGCGTCGCGGAAACCGCTATGGCAAGGAGATGCGCAATCCCATCAGGCAGGTGAAGAAGCAGGTGTGGTTGCTGAGTGAATACCTGAAGAGCCGCAAGGCGAAGCGCTGGATCCAGCCGATCGTGCTGTTCACCCACCCGGATGTCTCGCTGGGGCGTTCGTCCGACCTGTCGGTACCCGTGCTCACCGGCCCCGAGGCGGTCGAGTACATCCGGAACTTCAAGCCGGAGCGGCCGCGCCCGGTGAAGGAGAACACGGTGCAGGCCATCGCGACCCTGAAGGGCTGAATCGTCGAGAGTGGCTGCGCATCGGGGGGGCGGACCAGGGTAAGGGTTGGAAAAGGCGGTGAACATATCTGGCCTAGGGCACGAATTCGGGCTTGAAGCCGCCATTTCGACCGTCAAATGGCTATTTCAGGGAGGGAAGCCCATCACTGGCTGGGCCAATCTGGCATGTGGTCCATCGCTGTCTCAAGCAGGAGTTCCTGCTGAAGTTTGCCCGTGACCGCAGGCTCGGGCGGTACTGGCTGTATGACGCGCGGCAGCACTACGGTTTGTGTGTGCTGAACGCCATGGTCACCTCGCTGCGCGTGCACCTGCTGGTACGCCATGTGGGGAGGGCGAGATGGCGGGTGACGTCGTGGATCGCGGGATGGGTGGCCAGTCCTAAACCGGCGCAGGTTATCGGGTGGATACACGGTCTTGACCACCAAACAGGGCGGATAAGCGTCTAGAAAGGGGGTTTGGCGCGATATAACTACATTAAGTCAGTAGGTTATCGTGGTCCGACCCCGTCGCCGCCGCCGTCTGTTATGGGTGCACGGCGGTGTTCTGTCCGAACTGGATCTGCCAGCCGTGGTGATCGTGGCGTTCGAACAGGAAGCTCATACGCGTGTGCAGCTCGCCGTCGCCGCGGTCCGGCAGGCCGTCCGGCATGGATTCAATGCCCGAAACCCGAAACATGACCTCCGCGAAGGCGGTGTCGTCGCCGAGCAGGATGATGTCCTGTACGTCGACGCTTAGCGAGGTTCCGGCAAAGGGGCCCTGCAGCAAGTCCGTATGCCGTTGTGCATTGCTCGAACGGTCCTCGAGGCGCGTGCCGACGAGATTGATCACCCCGGCGTTCTCCGCATAGTCGCGTGCCCAGGCCTCGCCATCGCCGGCTTCCCATGCGGCCCCCTTGGCCTCCAGGATGCGCTGGATCTCGCCGTCGTCGGCCCAAGCAGGGGCCGCCATGAGTGCGGCCAGGGGCAAGGCGATCAGTAGGAACGGTTTCCTGGACATGCAAGCTCCGGATGGTGTTTGTGACAGGCGCCCCCTGTGTACAGGAGTGTCGGCCTGAGTGCCAGCGAGCCCGCGCTATGGGGTCTACCTTCGGATGTAGCAGGCCGGCATCGCCAAGGGAGCAGCTGCGGCGATTTCCCGCACAAATGGGCCCCCCGTCGGCTTGAGTGGCGCAATGGATGTGCGAGCAACAAAGGACACCAACGATCTTCGTTATGTTTGACACCGTACGGACTGCATCCTGACATCAGCCCATTTTGGCGGAAAGTGGAAGGGGCCTGGCATCAAAGCAAGGGCCGGAAGGCGCCTCGTACGCTGGGCATGGATCGCGTGACACTACGCGGGATATTCGGATGGAAGGAGTGACATGATGGCCAGAGACAATTTGCCGACCGTGGATTGGGAGCGTGGCGAGAACACGGATCGGGTGAAGGTGCAGGTAATGCGCGAGGAGCCCGTCATCCTGCAGATGCCATCGGGCATGGACTGGTCGGTGGATGGGGGTGAGTTCAAGTGCACAGCCGATCCCGACAGAGGGATGCAATGCGACTGCGAAGGCGGCCTGTTGCGGAAACTGGCGGAGCTCAACAATATGCCAGAGCTGAAGGAAATCGCGGACGCCTGCGAGTATTCGAGTTCCCGCGTCGATATCGACCCCGCCGGCGCGCGCATCATCGTCCACGACTGATTTGCCCGGGAGCCGCGAGGGCGGCAAGGGCTCAGGCCGTCCTTCCGCGCCGCGCCTCCACCCAAGCGGCAAGGGCTTCTCCAATGTCCCGCGCTCGTTGATGTCTCACAACATCACGACGTGTGGCGCTGTTATATTGTGCGGCGTTTCGCTGACCCATCGCGGGGTCAACGCGAAACATGTCGCCGACCAGCAGATCGACGGGTCGGGACTCACTCACGACCCACGATAGGGACTGGCTGAATGGCACAGGGCGCACCGAACCCGCTGAGGTCGCTTTCATCCGAAAAAGTGGTGGGTCTGAGCACGCTGTTCGTCGCCCTGGCGGCGTTTTCCTGGGGGCTGTCCGGCGGGATTGGGGGCATTCTCACGGGCCAGGGTTGGGATCCGGTGGTGGTGTCGTTCTACCGGGGCGCGATCGGGCTGCTGTTCGTGCTCGCCTGGCTTGCGATTCGCCCGCATGGCAGCGGATTGGCCAGTGGCCGCATGTGGTTCTGGTCGGCGATCGCCGGCCTGGGGGTCGCGGGCAACTTCACCTTCTACTTCCTGAGCATCGCCGAGGGCAGTGTCGCGGTGGCTGCGACACTGATGTACTGCGCGCCGGTATTCGTTTATCTCGTCTCTTTTGCACTCGGGCTCGAAAAACCCACCCTGTTCAAGTGGGTCGCGATCGCGATGGTCATGCTGGGTGTGGTGCTGCTGACGGGTATTTACGATATCGGTGCCGGTGACGTGACGCCGATCGCCGCCGGGGCCGGTCTGGCTTCCGGGCTGTCCTACGCGGTCTTCATCTTCGGCTTCAAGTTCGCGGCACCCCACGGCAGCCCGCAGGCGATTCTGGTGATCGCGTTCGCGGTCCTGGTCGTCATCCTGTTCGGGCTGGGCGATCCCGACCAGACCGTGGCTGTGCTGAGCACGCCGAGCTGGCCGTTGTTCGTGATACTGGGCGTGCTGGGCGCCGGATTGTCGTTCATTTTCTACATCATCGGCCTGAACCACACGGCGCCCGCTGTCGCGTCCATCGTGGCGATGGTCGAGCCGGTGACTGCGTCGCTGTTCGGCGTGGTGTTCCTGAGCGAGACCCTGGGCGCACTCCAGGTCTTTGGCATGGGACTGATCCTGCTGACCGTGACCGCCCTGAGCGTCTATTCCAGCTCGCAGAAGCAATCGGTTCCGCCCCAACCTCGCGCTGATTAGCGCTTGAACCTGCTCCGGAGAGCTGGATTCGTGGGGTCCGATATCGCCGTCACGGCTCAACTTCCGAAAATGTTTCGAAAGAGACAAAGGGATGAGAATGAGGGTCAAGATGCACTCATCCCTGCTAATCTGAACTAGGGATCGGGCGGCGCGGACGTCTCCCGGTGTTTACTGGTCAGCGGCCTTGCCCAGGGAGCCCAGTGATGCACGAGCCTGTCCACTCCCACCCCTGCTGCGGCACCGAACACCCCGGGGGCATGTCGTGCCTGTGCGGCCGGCCGGAGACCATGCGCGCCATGCAGCGTATCGAGGCGGACATCAGCCGCCGGCGTATGCTGGGAGGCATGGCGGCGCTGGTGGGCATGTTCGCCGGGTTCCGAGTAGCGGCCGGGCCGGATGAGCGGCCGGGCCTGCCGGATCGCCCCCTGCTACTGGTGAATCTGCGGCTGTTCGATGGCCAGTCCCTCCATCTGAGGGAAGGCGTGGCGGTTTTGATCCAGGGTGAGCGGATCGTCGATCTGATCACGCCGGACGCAGCGCCCGAGGGTGTGCTGCGTGTGGATTGCGGAGGACGGGTGGTGATGCCCGGACTCATCGATGCCCACTGGCATACCACCCTGGCGGGGGTGGACATGCGCACCGCCCTGACGGCGGATCCGGCCTACATTCACCTGCAGGCGGCGCGCGAGGCGCGGGCGACACTGATGCGTGGTTTCACCACGGTGCGCGACGTGGGCGGCCCCGCCTTCGCTCTCAAGCGCGCCATTGACGAAGGCGTTACCCCGGGGCCGCGCATCTTCCCCTCCGGCGCGATGATCAGCCAGACCTCGGGGCACGGTGATTTCCGCATGCGCCATGAAGTACCGCGCACGGCCCTGTCTGGCCCCACCCAGACGGAGCTTTCCGGGGTGTCGGTGATCGCCGATGGCGCCGACGAGGTGCTCCGTCGCGCGCGGGAACAGCTCATGCTGGGCGCAAGCCAGATCAAGCTAATGGCTGGTGGCGGTGTGGCCTCCCTCTACGATCCCCTGGATAGCGTGCAGTACACCGAGCGGGAGTTGCGCGCGGGTGTCGAGGCCGCCAGGGACTGGGGCACCTATGCCACGGTGCACGTTTACGTGCCCGCAGGGATCAAGCGCGCCATCCGCGCGGGTGTCGGCTGCATCGAACACGGCCAGCTGGCAGACGAGGAGGCGGTCCGCATGATGGCGGGCGAGGGCGTCTGGTGGAGCCTGCAGCCATTTCTCCAGGACGAGGACTCCAACGTTTACCGGGATCCGGAACAGGTGGCGAAGCAGACGCGGGTGGCCAGGGGTACGGAACAGGCCTACGCGTGGGCACGCGAGCATGAGGTACAGACCGCCTGGGGCACGGACATCCTGTTTGCCCCCGACAAGACCCATACCCAGGGGCGTCAGCTGGCCAAGATGACCCGCTTCTGCGAACCCCTCGAGGTACTGCGCATGGCTACGGGGGACAACGGCCGCTGCCTGGCGTTATCCGGGCCGCGCGCGCCCTACGGCAGCGGTCTGGGGGTTGTTCAGCCCGGCGGCCTGGCAGACCTGCTGGTGGTCGACGGGGAGCCGGAGCGGGATCTGTCCTTCCTGGCGGAGCCGGAGAACTCGTTGCGGTTGATCATGAAGGGCGGGCGGATGTACCGGAACACCCTGTGAAGTCGCTGCCGGCAGGGCTAAGAATTCTACCTGCGGATTTAGTAGTCGGCGGGTTGGCGGCGGATGGGCAAAGGGCAAGGTCAGCCCCGGTCATCTCGCCTGCGCGAGGATGGGACTCGGGGGGCGGTCTACTCGAGCGCGCAGAGGCAGTCGGTTCCGTCTCAAGCAAGCGCTGAGTGGCGCCTGGGCCTGGAACCGGCCCGGTGCAGTACGGGATGGTGGCGTGGAATCACGCCAAATATCGGTTGATCAGGCTATCGCGGGTGGTAGATGGTCACCAGGACTGACGTGTCTTCCAGCGCCTTGAGGGCATGGGGCTGACCCCCATTCAGGTAGATCAGGGCGCCGGCGGTGAGCCGCTGGACCTTGTCTTCCCCGATGCGGAAATCGACCGAGCCTTCCAGGCATTGGACCGTGATCTCTCCGGGTACGGCGTGATCACTGAACTCTTCGCCTTTGGGGAGCACGACGCGGAAGACTTGCAAGTGTTCCGAACGCAGCAGCGTTGCACTTTTTGATCCGCGCAGTTCTTTCCCCAGGGGGCGGACGTCCACGATCTCTCCGGGTGTGGCGTGGTGCAATGCCATGTTGTGCTCCAGCAGCTTTCTGCAATGGCGGGGCGCGCTGGCCTCAGCGGAGTGGGCGCACCTCGGCGATGTCGGACAGCGCGAGTGGCACGACCATGTAGCCGCTGCCGAAGCGTCGGCGCACACGGATGTGCTCCTCCTCGATTCCGAGCAGTTCGCCATCGCGGGTGCGCCCGTCGGCGAGCTGGATGCGGATATTGCGGCCGATGTGGTCGCCCAGGGCATTCAGTGCGATGTTCGGGACAGGCGATAAATCGGGTGCCGTGGCCGAGGCGGCCGGGCCCGTGTTCAAGTTCGTATTCTCGGTCGTCGTCGGTCTGGCGGGGCCCGGGGTGACGGGGCGCAGATCGACGCGACCGTAGTGTTTTCCGGCCACGGTCAGGCTGGACTCGACCCGACGTAGCAGGTGGGTCGGGGTGTCGGCGTTGGCCCAGAGGAGCGCCGGGTTGTCGATCGGGCCAATGCGCAGCGAAACGTCCTTGGGATCCTCGATAAAGCGTCCGTAGGCATCGACCATGCCGGGCCCGGGCTGCACGCCGAAGGGTCGCCAGGCCTCGACCCAGGCGCCTTTGTGGTGCTCGGTATAGTCCTCGAGAGCCATCTCCATCTCGTTCGCGCAGAATTCCATCAGTGCAGGGTAGTACCCCCGGTCCGCGTACCCCACGGTCAAGGATTGTAGCGAGGCGGTCACTAGCGCCGGAGCGAGATCGCGAACCCGGTTCGAGGTGGCCTGGATGTCGAAGTGTCCGGTGGAGGAGCCCTGGCCCAGTGGGCCCATGCCGAACGTGCTGTGCACGGTCAGACTGTTGCGGTCCTCTTCGAGGTGGTAGTGGGCGCCGAAGTCCAGCGGGATGTCGCGATAGCCGAGTGCGGCCATCAGGGCGTCCGGCGGGGCGGCTTGATAGGCCCCGCAGCCGGCGGTGTCGAGCCACAGCGCGGGCGTGTCGCCCTGCGCGCCTGCGGCGATGCCGGCGGGCAGGGTCAGCCCGTGCACGGAAAACCCGAGCTGCCGCGGCAGGCGTCGGGCATCCAGCGTGTGCCGAAGCCGGGCGAGCCGCCACAGGTTTCCGGCTTCCAGGGTGATGCGGTCTGCGCGCATGCGGCCGATGGCCGTGTTGTTGGGTTCAAACAGCAGCCCGTTGACGTGCAGTTCGCCCCCGAGGCCGAACCCGACGTCGGAGTAGTGCAGCGTGCCGAGCGGCTGGAGCATCTCCACCATGTCGTCGAGCTTCTGCTCGACCTGCCGGACCTCGTAGTGGTAATACCCGACACCGGCGGCGGCGACCACGAGGCCGCCCGCGATCAGTTTCCCTGGCATGTTTCTCTCCCTGTTTTGACTCATCCGGGCCGCGCGATACCGGACCCGACAGCGGGATTGCCTTGTCCCGCGCCAACAAGATACCCACTCCGGGACATTTCCGCACTGCGGTCGAGGCTCGCTACGCGTCGGGGGGCTATCTAGGGATTGAGCCCGCCGGCGGGATGGACGGAAGCCGGGCCCCCACGGCCCTGCGCCCCCGGGGCTCGTTGATGTCCGGTCCGGGCGGCAGCAAAGGGGTCATTCCTCGCGGGCGGGAATCGAGGCGAAGTAGGCCGACACGGCGGCCATCTCTTCTTCCTCCAGCTCCTGGGCGATGCCCTGCATCAAACCGGCCAGGGCGGTCTTGCGGGCCCCCTGGGCATAGGCCTGGAGCTGTGCCATGAGATAACGCGGGGGATGGCCGGCGAGCGGTGGCAGGCTGGGGTTGCGCTCGCGCCCCTGTTCGCCATGGCAGGAGGCGCAGGACTGGATGTTTCGCTCCGGCAGCCCTTCGAGCGCAATCTCGCGCCCTTTTTCTACCAGGTCTTCGGGTACCCGGTGCGGCCCGCCCGCCGGTTTCATCTCGGCGTAGTGGCGGCTGACCGCCTCGATCTCGTCATCGTCCAGATGCTGGGCGATCTGGGCCATTGTGGCATTCGGGCGCTGGCCTTCCCGGTAGGCCGTCATCTGTTCGACCAAGTAGGACTTCGGGAGCCCCGCCAGGCGTGGGAATGGGGGCTGTGCCTGGCCCTGGCCCTGTTCGCCGTGGCACTGGATGCAGGCGGTCGCGCCGCGATCATTGCCTTCCTGCGCAATTTGGGCGCCGGGGGCGTCCTCGGCGACGGCGGCGCCGCCCAGCAGCCACAGGGCGGTTAACAGCGCGAGTGGCCGGACAGTGATTCGGTTGAAGGTGTGCGCTCGTGCCATTGGGTCACCACGATTGCAGGACGTTATCTTCAGGAACATAGGGCGGTTTCAACGATGGTGCAATTGCGGTGCACATTTGGCGGGCTTGTGATGTGTGCGCCGCCGGATATAGCCGCGGTCCGGCGTGCCGCATCCGGGGCGACCAGGAAAGGACGGGAAGAGAGCAGGAAGAGGACACCCTGCTTCTTGGGTTTCGCACGGCGCGGCTGCGCATCCGGGAATCATTCCGCCGGGAGGCAGTCCGGAAGGGAATCCTCCAGCCTGCGGGGCGTGATGCCGAGGTCGGCGAAGCTTCCCGCCGTTTCGTCGGCGACGTTGTCCTGCTGCATCAGGAAGATCTGGTCCCGGGTCAGGGGTGCGTTCGGCAGCAGCGAGCCGAGCCGGGCCAGTGCGTGCCAGAGCGCGAAGGGCACAGGCACCATCGGGCGCTGGCGTTCCAGGTGAACCAGTACCCGAGTCAGGATCTGGCGGTACGTCATGATTTCGGGGCCAGCGAGTTCGAAGACCGGGTGTGCGGGCGGGGTGGCGGCGAACAGCCTGGCCACGGCGCGGGCGACATCGGCCACGTGCACCGGCTGCAGGCGGGTCTCTCCGCGGCCGAACAAGGGGATCACCGGCAGGCGCGCAAGGCCGGCCAGGTTGCGCAGGAAGGCATCATGCGGGCCGAAGAGCACGCTGGGACGCACGATCAAGGCGTCGGGGAACGCGCGGATCACGGCCGACTCGCCTTCGGCCCTTGCGCGTATGTAGGCGGAGCGCGACTGGCTGTCGGCCCCGATCCCGGAGATCTGCACGACTCGCGCCAGGCCCGCGGCGCGCGCCGATCGGGCGAGGCGCGCAGCGCCTTCCACGTGGATGGTGGTGAAGCGGAGGTCGCGGTGTTCCACATACAGGCTGACCGCGTTCACCACGCCGCTGGCCCCCTCCAGGGCCCGGGTGACGGCGGCATCGTCACGGATATCGGCGCTGCAGTGCTCCACCTGGGCATGTTGTTCCAGCGCGGCGGGTAACGCCGCCCGGCGCGAAGCAATCCGCACGGGGTGTCCGGCGTCGATCAGCTCGTGCACGATCGCGCTGCCGAGAAAGCCGGTACCGCCAAATACCGTGATCAGGTCCGGGCGCATGGCGAGCCCCCTTTGTGCGCTCTAGGTAGGCGCCAGATGTGGGGTGTCAATGATCAGTCGTCCAGGTACTGGGTGAGATCGCGCAGAAGTACGAAATGTCCCGGGCCGGCGTGGATTCAAGGGCTGTCTGTGCCTTTTGGGAACGGTCAGGCGTCCAGTCAGCGCGTGCGTCGACATCCGGCCAGCTGCCCGGCCCAGGCATCAAGCAGCCGCTGACGCACACCGGCGTCGTCGCCGCGCCGCAGCTCCTCGCGGCTAGCGGCGAAGGTTTGGGTCATCCAGCCGTCCTCGGCGGCGCATTCGACCCGAATCTCCCAGCCATCGTCGTGCGGCTCGACATCGAACGTGTAGGTCGCCAAATGCAGTTCCTCCAGCAGGCCGCTGACCATCTCCCGCGCCCGGGAGAACTCCTCGACGGATAACGTCATCGTGTCGTCCCTCATGTTGCCGTGCAGCCACTGTTCGAAGCGGCGGATGGAGTGCTCGAACTCCGAGCGGTAGTGCGCTGCCGGGGGGTGATTGCCCGCACCGGCCAGCGCTTCGCGGTAGATGTTCAATGTGCGCTCGACCCATTCCCGCGTGGCGGCCTCGCCGTCACGCTTGATCAGGAAGCGGATGCGTTGCAGTTCGTCGGTCACGGTCTGCTCTGGAACGGGGCTTGTATCTGCCATGATGTAGGGTATTGCGGGCGCCTCTGCAACCGGTGGCCCTTCGAGGCGAGTCCGTTATGGGCCGCCGGAGCGGGCGGGGCCGCTGCGGGTGGGGCCCGCCCCGGGTGCGCTCCGGGTTGGCGAGGCCTGGGCGGACACCAGTGGAACTGTGAAACGCCGCGGCGCGAGAGGCGGCAGACCGGGAAGCGGATGCAGGAGCGTCTTTCACACGTGGTGGGTTTCGATGATGCGCCGTTCGCGCGGCCACATCGGGGTGATGTGCTGGTGGTCGGTGCGGTATTCGCCGGCATGCGGCTGGACGGTGTGATCTCGACGCGGGTGCGCCGTGACGGAGCCAACGCCACCGCGCGTCTGGCCGAATGCGTGCTGGACAGTCCGTTTGCACCGCAACTGCACGCGATCCTGTTGCAGGGGATCACCCTGGCCGGATTCAACGTGGTGGACCTGCCGGCGCTGCACGCGCGCACCGGGTTACCGATCCTCGCGGTGGCGCGCCACGCACCGGATCTGCCCGCGATTCGTCGCGCGCTGTTCGGGCCTGTTCCAGGGGGCGTGCGCAAGTGGCGATTGATCGAGGCCGCCGGCGTCATGGAACCGCTGGCGGGGTTGTACGTGCAGCGCTGCGGGCTGAGTCCCGAGGCGGCGCAGAGGCTCCTGGAAGACCAGCGCGTCCATAGCCGGTTGCCGGAACCACTGCGGGTGGCGCACATGATCGCAGGCGGGGTGGCGACCGGGGCGAGTCGTCACCGTCCGTGACCGGGGGGCGCGGGCCGTCCGGGAACGGGCGGACATTGGGCCGCCCGCTTTCCGCACGCGACTCCACTGCATGAGTGCAGGCGAGATTGGGGCACCCTCCGGATAGGGCGTCAGGCCTGTGGCTACACTCGTTGCAGGCAAGCCTGAAGGAGGTCTCGATGGCCTGTGCGTATGTCGGGACGTCCGGCTGGAACTACCGGGCGTGGAAGGACGACTTCTACCGCGGGGTTCCACAGCGCGAGTGGCTCGCCCACTGTGCGCGGAATTTCAGCGGGCTGGAGATCAATGCCACCTTTTACCGCCTGCCCGCGAGTACGACTGTGCAGCGGTGGGCGGAGCAGACGCCGCCGGATTTCGGCTTCGCGATCAAGGGCAGCCGGTTCGTCACGCATATCCACCGACTGAAGGACGCCGGGGACTCGGTTCGGCTGCTGCGCGACCGCATGCAACCGATGGCGAGCCGGCTGCGGGCGGTCGTGTGGCAATTGCCGCCGAACTTCGGGGTGAACCAGGAGCGTCTGGAGGCGTTCACCAACGCGCTGGGCTTCTGGCCGGAGGTGCGGCATGCGATCGAGTTTCGCCATCCCAGCTGGTTTACCGTGGCGGTGGCGGGGCAGCTGGACGCGGCCGGAGTGGGGATCTGCCAGTCCGATGCCCCGGACTGGCCGTGCTGGGAGGCCATAGCGGGCCCGCTGGTCTACTGCCGTCTGCACGGGCATACCCGCACCTATGCCTCGGCCTACAGCGACCGCCTGCTGGACCAGTGGGCCGACCGCGTGCGGCAGTGGCTGGCGCAGGGGCGTGAGGTGCATGTCTACTTCGACAACGATGCCGAGGGCGCCGCGCCCCGCGACGCCCAGCGCCTGATCGAACGGCTGCGGGATGCAGGCTGATGGCTCAGGCATCCGCCTCCGCGCGGTGGCGGCGGTACAGCCGCAGGGCCGTTAGCCCGACCAGCAGCGAGGCCAGTCCACCGATCACGAACACATGTGCGGGCGTGGCACCGGCGGGCCCGGTAAGCAGCCAGAACAGGACCGGTGCCACCAGCATGGCGGAGAAAGCCAGGAAGTTGCTGGCGGCGATGAAGCGGCCGCGCCGGTCAGCGGGGCTGTGACCCTGCAGGTAGGCGGTGATCGGCACGATGAAGAAACCGGAGGCAATGCCCAGCAGGGCCATCAGCACCAGCGTCGCGGGGTAACTGTCGGTGGCGAAGTACAGCAATGCGCTGATCAGGGCCGCCGCGATCATGCCGGCCGGGGCATGGTGCATGGCGATGCCGCCACGCGACAGGTAGCCGGCAAGGATGCTGCCGGTTCCGATGCCGAGCGCCAGCGTGGTCAGGATGATGCCGGTCGCGAGCTCGCCCAGCTCCAGATGGACCTCGGCGAACAGTGGGACGTTGAGTTGGTACAGCGTGCCCAGAGCCCAGAACCATGCGATGCCGAGGATTACCATGAACAGGACGCGGTGTGGCCGGATCTCGGTGACCGACTGCATGACGGTCGCGAACGGGTTCAGGCGGAACGGCGCGGGGTTGTCGGTGGCCAAAGTCGGGGCGATGAACAAGCTGGTCACCAGACCGGTGACGGACAGCGCCACGATCAGGGCCGCCGGGACCCACAGCGCCTCGCCGGCGAACTCCATCACGAACCCGGCCAGCGCGGTGCCGAGGATGATCGCCAGGAACGTCCATAGCTGGATGTGTCCGTTGGCGCGCGATAGCTGCGGGTAGCGCACCAGCTCCGGCAGGATGCCGAACTTCGCCGGGCTGAAGAACGTGCTCTGCAGGCCCATCAGGAAGGTGGTCACCAGCAGGCCGGGGAAGTTGTCGGTGATCAGCATCAGCGCGGCGGTCAGCAGCACCGCGGCCTCGGCCATGCGGGTGCAGACGATCACGATCTTCTTGCTGTAGCGGTCGGCGATGTAGCCCGCCCATGGCGAGAACAGCACGAACGGAAGCAGGAACACGAAACCGACCAGGCTGTAGTAGAAGGTGCCTTCGCCCTCGGCGACGAACTCGCGGATGGCGATGAAGATGACCACCAGCCGGAAGAAGTTGTCGTTGAGGGCGTTGATGAAGACCGTCGACATGTGGGCGACGAAGCTCTTCCTGCGGATGTCCGAGGTCTCGGTCATGGGATCTGCGGCCCGGCGGGGTTTTTGAAAGAACTATAGGTCAGGTTTGACCGCAAAACGGGGGGCTGAACACGCGAAACGTCGAAAACAGCGATGAAACGAGGATAAAGCGTCAATTTCAGGCTAGATGAGGAATCCCATGATTTTCCGGGAGGCGAGATCCGGTGTGAAATGCGGGGTGCAGGAACGTGACCGGCCCGGCCTGCCATGGGCAGACCGGGCCGGTTGATTATCGGCCGGAAGGCGCGATCGCGATCAGTTGTCCTGATCTTCAGGCTGATCCGCGGCCATCTGTTGCGGAGCCCAGGCTGCACCCTGGTAGGGGGCGGGGTGGTAATACGGGGCATAGCCATAACGCGGGTAGTAGTTCCCGTAGTGACGGCCGTAGTAGTCGCCGTATCCATGCCCGCTGCCGTATCCATGGCCGCGACCGCGCATGCTGAAGTCGAAGTCGCCGAACATGTCGCCGAGGCCGAACCAGTCACCTACGCCGCGACCCCAGCCGGGACCGTACCCGTAGCCGGGACCGTAGTAGGGGCCATAATTCGGGGCGTGATAGCCGGGACCCCACCACTGCGCCGAGGCATGCATCGGGATCGCAAAGGCGCCGATCAGCGCCGCGGTAGAAAGAGCTTTGGCCAGCTTGTTCATGGCAATACCTCCTCAAGTTAACAACCACTTAAACAAGACCAAATGTCTCGGGGCATTCGGGGCCCCGCCTGCTGGAGGGCGGGGTTTTGGGCCCGCCAGTACCTAGCGGCTTCCATCGTAAAAGAAGAAAATCCAGATAATCTGATATAGGTCAATGTTTTGACGGAAAGTTGACCTTTTGGCGGGGGTTGGCTGCGGGGGGGGGGCGTCGAAAAGTCGACGTTTTCGAGGGTCGCTGACCGGCATCTCCCTGAATCTCAGGGCGAGAGTGCGGATGCCATGCCGTGGATCGCGGCCCGGGATAGTCCGGTTTTCAGCAGCGCAGGGGATGCAAAGGCCATCTTCCGAGAGGACCGATGGTCACGTGATGGCGGTGGAGACGAGGGCACCGCTGGCGCGCAGACGGGTGGATGCGGGGCGGAACATGGTGCGGGCGGGAGTGATCTCGCATCCATCGGAGTGGGCGCGGGGCGGACATCGCGAGACCCAGGCGTCACCACCTGAACGCTACCGCGTCATGTCCGGTGGAGACGAAGCCAGAGGGTCTCCATGATCTAGTTCGCCGCCGTGCCAGTATGCCGGTTCCGCGCGCCTACCGATGCACGGCGGTGTTTTGCCCGAACCGAATCTGCCAGCCGTGATGACCGTCGTGTTCGAGCAGGAAGCTCATGCGTGTGTGCAGGACGCCGTCCCCCCGGTCCGGGAGGCCCGCAGGCATGGACGCGATGTTCGAGACCCGCAACAGGGCTTCGGCGAAGGCCGTGTCATCGCTCAGCATGGTGATGTCCTGAACGTCCACGCTGAGCGACGTTCCGGCAAAGGGGCCCTGCAGGACTTCGGTATGCCGTTTGGCATTGGTCGCGCGATCATTGAAACGCGTCCCGAACAGGTTCACGAGCCCCGCATCTTCCTGATAATCGCGTGCCCAGGCTTCGCCGTCGCCGGCCTCCCATGCGGCCTCTTTTGCCTCGAGGATCCGCTGGATCTCGCCCGGGTCTGCCCACGCATGGGTCGACGTCAATGCGGCCAATGGCAAAGCGGCTAGTAGAAACCATTTCCTGGACATGCAGCCTCCGGATGCTGGGGGTGACACACGTTTCCGGTGTACACGAAAAGCTGGATGCACGCCAGTTGCGGGAAGCGGATTGCACGACGAGACTGACGGTTGGGGTGACGGGCCCAGTCCCGAACCGGACGATCAGTGCAGGGCGGTCGTTGGTCTGGCAGTGACTGCGGGCGCTTGTCGGCTCCAGGGGTGCAGGTCTCAGCGTTGATGGACACGGGCGCAGGTAGGTAGCGGGCTTGTGTGGGTGACCGGACGACCGGGATGCAACGGCGGGAGCGAAGGATGGACAAGACGCAGGCGTTGTTTTTGTCCCATGGCGGCGGGCCGCTGCCACTGCTGGGGGACCCAGGGCACACGGCCATGGTGGAGAATCTGGAGGGTCTGGCCGGGCGCGTGCGGGTGCCCGATGCGCTGGTGGTGGTGAGTGCGCACTGGGAGGCGTCGGTGCCGACCATCACGTCCGGGGCGAATCCGGGGCTGATCTACGACTACCACGGGTTTCCCCCGGAGTCGTACACCATCGAATATCCCTGCCCGGGCGAGCCGGCACTGGCCGCCGAGGTTCATCGACGGCTGCAGGAGGCGGGCATCGATGCGCACCTGGACCCGGCGCGAGGGTTCGATCACGGGCTCTTCGTGCCGCTGAAGATCATGTATCCCGAGGCGCAGGTCCCATGCGTTCAGCTTTCCCTGGTGGAGACGCTGGACCCGGCGCAGCATATTGAGATTGGACGGGCTCTGGCAGGGCTGCATGAATCCGGTGTGTGGGTGGTGGGGTCTGGCTTCTCGTTCCACAACCTGCGCGCCTTTTTCACGCCCGATACGCAGGAGGCCCGGCAGCTCAACCAGTCGTTCGAGGCCTGGTTGGAGGCCGTTTGCTGCGGGCGCGCGGACGCGGAAGATGCACGGGCGGCCAAGCTCGTGCACTGGGATGCCGCGCCGGGCGCCCGGTTCTGCCATCCGCGGGCGGAGCACTTGTTGCCGCTGCATGTCTGCTACGGAGTGGCGGGTGGCCCCGCGGCGGAGCGTATCGGGATGCAAATTATGGGCAAGGAGGCCAGTTGTTATCGGTGGTAGCCGAGGCCACGGAAAGGCGCCCCAGTGTCGCCTTCCGGTAACCCGTAGCGCGGGCCGACGCCGCCCCTGGCTACCAGGCGAGTGCCAGCAAGCCGGCTCCGAGGCAGACGACGATGACCGGGATGATGGTCTCGCGGATCACCTGACCCTCGCGCGCCTGCAGACCGGCGGCTCCGGCCGCCATGGCGATGTTGTGCAGCGAGATCATGTTGCCCACCCCGGCGCCGATCAGTTGCAGGGCGAGTACGGTCGGGAGCGCCATGCCCAGGGCATCGGCGGTGTCTGCCTGGAGTTGTGCAAACAGCAGGTTGGAGACGGTCGCGCTTCCGGTCATGAACGAGCCCAGCGCGCCGAGGAAGGCGCTGAACATCACGAAGGTCCCGCCCAGTGATTCCGCCAGGCCCTGCCCCAGCACCTGTGGCATCGACGGCAGGCCGGCGGCGTTGGAGCCGGAGCTCAGCAGGAGCTGGGTGAGGGCGATGATGAACGCCAGCACGATGGCCGCTACGCGCAGCTTGCCCCAGGTGGCGGCCACCGCCTGACCCAGCGTGGCGCGGCTTACGCGGAACAGGATCAGCGCGGTGAGCAGGGCCAACCCAAAGTAGAAATAGGGTGTGTACAGCGGGGCCAGGCTTTGCCCCAGCTCAATGCCGTGGAACTCGCCCGGCGACCAGCGCACGGACTGCAGGGCCTCGCGCAGCGGCATGATGGTGCGCGAGGCGATCAGCGCGACGGCCATCACCGCGAATGGCACAAACGCCAGCAGCACCCGCCCGACTGGGGCCCGCTCGACCTCTGGGTGCTGTTCGTGCCCAGGTAGCAGGAAGCCGCGATGGGCCGCCAGGGCAATCACCGCCATTGCCACCACGCCGCCGATGATCGCGGGCAGTTCCGGCCCCACCAGCCAGGCAACCAGCAGATAGGGGATGCCGAACGCCAGCGCCGACAGCACGGCGAAGGGCACGAACTCGCGGAAGCGCCCGCGTTCCTCGCCGAGGGTCGCCACCCAGACCATGAATAGCGTAATGAACGGTGCGAGGACGGTGTGGATGACCGCCGTCTGCAACACGGCCGAGCGGGTGGTCTCCGCATCCAGGCCGAGGCCGGCGAAGCCGATGATCACGGGCGTTCCGGCCGCACCGAAGGGGACGGCGGTGCTGTTGCCGATCAGGGCGATGGCGACCGCCTTCAGGGGCCGCATGCCGAAATACACCAACAGCGGTGCCGCCAGTACCGCGGGGGTGCCGAAGCCGGCGATGCCCTCTACGAAACCGACCAGCCCCCACCCCAGCAGCATGGCCAGCACCCGGTGGTCGCGCGAGACGCTGGCGATGACTGACTGGATCGCGCTCATGTGCCCGGTCCCGATCATCACGTTCAGCACCAGCAGTGCCATCAGGATGATCAGCAGGACCTCGACGAAAACGATGGCAGCATCCAGCAGACTCGCTACCAGCACCGTGCCCGATATCTGCCAGACCAGAACGGCCAGCACCAGGGTGGCGAGATAGGCGATGGGCGCCGCTTCAAAGGCCGGCCGCCGCAACGGCACCAGCCACACGAACAGCAACACGAACGGCACCAACGTGAGCCAGAACAGCACGATCCCTCTCCCGTTATGCGCAAGGCGTCATCCTAACCCGGGGCTCGGTTCGGGAATAACCGAATCAGGCTGCCACAAGGCCCCTCGGCGTTATGCCCCGCGAAGAGCTCGCTGGGTCGGGCAGCGTCCTGGAGGTCAGGGCCGGACGCTCGGCGATTCGAGCTTTTTGCCCTGGCTGGGCAAGCAACTTGCCGTGCACCCGGTATGGCCGGGAAGCCTGGTTCTGCAACTCCGCGAGGGCGATGTGCTGGGCCGGATGGATCAGCTCTCGGCCTTCGGCGATGCGCTTCGGGATTTGGAGATCCGCATCGCCCTGGAACACTTTGGCGCCAGTACCGATGCCGATACGCGCCGGATGCTTGCCGAAATGCGGCCCGACTACGTCAAGATCGCGCGGGAACTCACCGTGGGGCTGCATCACTCCGCCACGCCTTCGTTACGGCTCAACGGCCTCCTGGGTCAGGCCAAGGAGGTCGGTGCCTACACCATGGCCAGCTATGTGGAGGATGCCGATGGTCTGGCCTTGTTGTGGCAGGCCCAGATCGACCTGGTGCAGGGGAACTTCATCCGGCAGCCAGAGGAAGAGCTGCGCTACGAACTCGAGTTTCCAGGCCTGGACGACGCGGGCTGATCGGCTCGGTCAGACAGGACAGTACGCCTGCAAAGGCTGGCGGTCAGGCTGGCAAGGCGCAGGGGGGGCACGAGCAACGGATGGTCCAGGACGGTAGGATCGGCAGGCGGGGTCGCCAGGCCCCGCAGCGACGGACCGTTCCAATCACGTGACGCAGGGAGGCGTTCATGATTCTTCTGGTTGTATACAGTTTCGCGGTACTGGCCGCATTGGTGATGCTGTTGTCGCGGCGGCGCGCCGCGCTTGGGGTGCGGGTGTTGTATGCCTTCGCGACCTTGGTGCTGCCCTTTGCCACGGTATTGCTTGCGCATGCGCTGAACGGTGGCGAGACATCCGGGGCGGGGGCTTTCGGGCTGGTGCTGTTTGCGTTCCTTGGCAGCCCGTTGTTGATGTGGTGGGTGTTTGCCTATCGCCACCCTGCAGGGGTCCGCGAGGGTCCTGCTGAGGGGGGCATCGCGCCGGGCTCACCGCCGCCGAAGGCGGCCAGAACGCCCGCGCCGGATGCCGTCCAGGAGTCCACGATGGCCGCGGCACAGCGGTCGACTGCGCGGATGCACCCCTTCCGCCGTGCGGCGCTGGTGCAAACGCCGGGGTCGCTCCTGCTGGGGTTGGGACTGGCCGAAAAGCTCGGGGGTACTGATGGTCCGATCTTTCCGTTTCTGGCGAATGGCTGGCTGGTCGACGGCATGCTGGTGCTGGGGGCGGTTCTGTTTGCCATATCGCTCCGCATGATCGTCGTGGAACTGCGCCGGCCGTCCGAACCGCAACGGGATACCGCTGCGCTCGGAATCCGTAACCCGCGTCGCTGAGCCACCCGCAGACGCAGGTCGCCGCGACCGCTTCTTGTACGCCCGGTGAACTGTCCCGGTGGACCGGATCTTGTGAGCTCTCTAACGGAACGGCGCTTCCGGGTATGACGGATCGGTAGCAAGCCTCTCCGACGCGGGCTATGTTCTGGGTGGAGCCGCTGTGGTGGACGAATTCCTCGACCCGCGGGATCGGCCCTAAAACGGTCGGTCGGCGCGGACGGAGGACATGTGTAGGGTCGTGGGTATGGATGAGTAGCGTGGTGCGGAGGGTTTCGTCATGCAGGGATACGTCGTCGGCAGGGTGGAATCCGATTCGCGGGCAGGGCCTGGCTTGCGGTACCCATGACGTCGGTGGTTGTCACCGCGGCGGGCTAGAGAACGAAGGTATGACCACCGCACGGAGTGACCCCGCTTGAAGGTGCTCGTCATCCTCGGCCACCCGCGCACCGATAGCCTGTGCGGGGCGCTGGCCGAAGCCTACAGCGAAGGGGCGCGCGCGGCCGGGACCGAGGTGCAGTCCCTGAATCTGGCGAGCCTGGAGTTTGATCCACACGTCCACACCCCTTCGCCCAATCAGCAGCCACTCGAAAAGGATCTGGAGGCCGCACGCGGCCTCGTCGCGTGGGCCGATCACCTGGTGTTTGTCTATCCCACCTGGTGGGGCACCATGCCGGCGCTGCTCAAGGGTTTTCTGGACCGGATCATGACGCCGGAATTCGCCTTTCGCTCCTGCGAGGGCGGTACCGGGTACGAAGGGTTGCTGCAGGGCCGCTCGGCGCAACTGATCACGACGATGGATACGCCGCCGCTGATCCACCGGCTGGTGTATCGCCAGCCAGGTGCCAATGCGATGGCGCGGGCCACGCTGGGGTTCTGTGGGGTCCGGCCGGTGCGCTCGTTGATGTTCGGTTCGGTGCGCCATAGCGACGAGGCCCAGCGCAAAGCCTGGTTGCAGCACGCACGCCAGGAAGGGCTGCGTCTGGCCAAGGGGCGCGAAAGTGCGGGCGAGTGGCTTGCGCACAAGGCCGGTGCCTGGCTCCAGGCGTTGCGCTTGCAGTTCTATCCGATGACCTTTGTGGCCTACGCGGTGGGGGCGCTGGTGGCCGCCCCGGCGGGTGGGGTGTTCGGCCATCCGGTGTTCTGGCTCGGGTACCTGTGCCTGTTTCTACTGGAAGTGGCCACGGTGCTGGTGAACGAACGCGTGGACTTTGGCTCGGACCGGCAAAACCGGTTCTATGGTCCCTTTACCGGTGGGTCGCGTGTGCTGGTGGAGGGGCTGTTGTCCGCGCGCGAGCTGGGCGTGGGGATTGCCGTCGCGCTGGTGGGCTTCGCCCTCGCGTTCGTGGCGTTGCTGGCGACCGCACCCGGAGATTCGGGGCCGATCCTGACGGTGATGGCCGTCCTCGCGATTCTGGCGATCGGCTACACGGCGGCGCCGCTGAAGCTTAGCTATCGGGGGCTGGGCGAGCTCGATGTCGCGCTGACGCACAGCCTGGGCGTGCTGCTGTGCGGCTATGTGTTCCTGGCGGGCGACTGGACCGCGTCCTTGCCCTGGCTGTTGAGCCTGCCGCTGTTCCTGGCGATTGTGCCGTCGATCACGCTATCCGGGATTCCCGACCGCGAGGCGGACGCCGCGGTGGGCAAGGGCACCCTGGCCGTGCGCCTGGGGAACGACGGTGCGCTTTGGGTGGCGTTGTCGTTCACCATCCTGGCGGCCGCCAGCGGCGCGTCGTTCGATGCGCTGGGATGGGCGCAGGGGGCCTATGCCGGGATCGGGTATGTGGTGGTCCCGTATGCCGCCTGGCTGGTCTGGCTCCTGTGGCGTGCGCTGCACCGCGAAGACCCCAGGGGGCGCATCGATGGATTAATGGCGGCATCCCTGGGCTATGTGCTCTGGTTCGGACTGTTCCCCCTGGTGAACCTGGTCATGGGCTGATGGTGGGAGCCATCGTGGGCCAGTGCGTGGCACGCGTTATTTGGAGGGCGGTTCACCGGTGAGGCTCTGCTGGCTGCTGGCATCGGGGGCGCGGCGAAACTTTCTCCGGGTCTTCTCCCGCCAGTTGGGGGCCAGGATCTAGCAATCGGCGGCAGGTCGATCTTGACCGCAACGGCACGTGCAGAAAGCCCTTCCCGGAGTGCCGAAGCCGATGGGCTGTTAATTTTCGGCGGGCCGCATTCTTTCGGCCCGATCAGGCACCCGTTATAGTCACAATGATCGGGGGGCATTTCCACCGCTATTGCGGGAAGACCCCGTTGATGCCAGACGACGCATCGACACGCAAGGGGAGGGGGGATGCGGGCACAACTCGGGTTACGGAACACCTGGCCGGCCTATGCGCGGTTCATCGGCATTTCGGTCGCGATCGTCACTCTGCTGGCGGTGGTCCAGATCCTGTTTGTCTATGGGGCCGATCGTTTCGAGCCGCGCTTGCTGGCGATCCCTTCCGTTGTCGGGATCCTTTTCGGGTTCATGCTGGCGCGCATGCACCTGCTTCGGTCGCAGACCGACCTCCTGAATACCTTTGTCGAAGCGACCCAGGCCAGCAGTGATCACGAGGAGGCCATTCGGCATTTGCTGCGGGTGGTTGCCGAGCAGCTGCGGATGGACGGGGTGGCCCTCTATGAACTGGACCCGGCCGGGATGGAGGCAAGACGACTCCGGCACTACCCGCCGCACCGCGCCTCGCCATTGTCCGAACGTGCGCTGCGGGAGCTTTCGGCATTGTCCCTTGAGGAAGGCCGGTCCGGTACCTGCGAGGAACTGCGCTCCCGGGGCCTGGATTCGCTTCCGGCTTGCCTCGAGACGGTCGAACTTCCGCTTCCCGACAACCAGCGTGGCTTGTTGGTGCTCTATCGCGACGATGCGAGACGCAAGCCACCGGACGCGCTGGAACGGCGGTTCCTTCAGCTCAGTGCCGACTGGTTGAGCATGACCCTGACCCACATGCACCAGCGGGAGATCATCGCCACTGAACGGGAACAAAACCGGCGCGAGAAGGAGCGGGCCCAGACCACGCTGGAGTCGATTGGCGACGCGGTGATTACCACCGACGACCATGGGCGTATCGACTACGCCAATCCGGTGGCCAGCCTGTTGCTGGGCGAGCCTGCGGCACAACTGGCGAAACGGCCCCTCGACGAGGTGGTATGTCTGGAAGCCGAGAGCGGCGGGGACTCGATGTCCGCGCGGCTCGAATCCAGTGGTCAGGTGCTCGCGGAAGCAGGCCACCCTGCCCATATGCGCCTGCACACCGCGAACGACCAGACCCGCCCGGTCCAGCTTTCCTTTACCCCGATCCTGAATCGTGCCGCCCACAGCCAGGCGAGCGTCCTCGTGATGCGTGACATCAGCGATCTGCGCGAGGTGATGCGCCGGCTCGACTATCAGGCCACACACGATGCCCTGACAGGGTTGCTGAACCGGCCGGCCTTCGAGGCGTGTCTCGAGGACCAGCTACGTTCCGCGCGCACGCACGACACCCGGCACACCCTGTGCTATCTCGACCTCGACCAGTTCAAGATTATCAATGACACCCGTGGGCACACCGCGGGCGACGAGCTCCTGCGTCAGGTTTCGGCCCTCTTGCCTCATCTGTTGCACGAACGCGATATCGTCGCGCGCCTCGGAGGGGATGAATTCGGGATCCTGATGGTTGACCGGGACATCGAGGACGGACGAACCCTGGCCGAGGAGATCGGCCGCGAACTGGCCAGCTTCCGTTTCTACTGGGACGAGTCGACCTTCTCCGTGTCCGCCAGTCTGGGGCTGGTCGAAGTCAGCGGGGCGAGCGAGTCGACCCAGTTGATCCTGCAACAGGCGGATGCGGCCTGCTACGTGGTCAAGGACACGGGACGCAACCAGGTGCGCGTGTTCCGGGCGGAGGACGAGGACTTGCGTGACCGGGCGGGCGAACTGCACTGGGTCAGCAGCATTCCGGACGCGATCGAGCAGGAGCGTTTCGAACTCTGGGCACAACCAGTCCGCACGCTGGCGGATGACACGGATGCCTATTTCGAAGTCCTGCTTCGCCTGCGTGACAGCGATGGCCAGTTGGTCCGGCCGGATACCTTCATCCCGGCGGCCGAACGCTATGACCTGATGGGGCAGGTCGACCGCTGGGTGGTGTCCCGGACGCTGGCGTACATGCAGCAACTCCAGGCTGCCGGATGGGGTGACCTTCCGGTAATGGGGATCAACCTCTCGGGTTCGTCACTGAATAACGATGCCTTCCTGGTGTTTCTGCAGGAGTCGGTGGCGAAGTCCGGCCTCCCCGGTGACCGCTTGTGCTTCGAAATCACCGAGACTGCAGCGGTCCGGCACCTGCAGCGAACCGCCCGGCTGATGACCGAGATGCGGCGAACGGGTTGCCACTTCGCGCTGGACGATTTCGGCAGCGGCCTGTCCTCGTTTTCCTACCTCAAGCATCTGCCGGTGGATTATCTGAAGATCGACGGTGACTTTGTTCGGGACATCAACACCGATCCGGTCGACCTCGCAATGGTGCGTGCCATTCACGAGGTGGGACAGATCCTGGGGCTGACCACGATTGCCGAACATGTGGAAGACGAAGCAATCCGGGCGCGTCTCGTGGAAGTCGGCGTCACCCATGGGCAGGGGTTCGGCCTGGATCGTCCGGAACCATTGGTCGGCCCAGAAGGGATCCGTCAGGCGAATTGACCCCTGCACTCCGGGTAAGTGACGCCGACCGGTACCGGGCGGTGCCGCATACCACGAGCCGGTAGCAAATGACGGGCATACGGCCGGATTTTCCGGGATCTCCGATCCGACTGCCTGCTGGCGAGACTCCTGTACTTATCCGGAAGTCGAGGTGGAGCAGGCGCCCACGGGTTTTGTCGGAAGGAGTCGGTCGGCGCCCAGTCGTCGACGTTTGCTGGATGGGGGGCGGGATGGTCGGGCGTTTCTGGAACAATCTGGCATATGCCTTTCGGAATACACGGGCGGCATTCGCGGCGTTGGGCATGCTGGCAGTCTTGGGCGTGTTGCTGTATTCGGACTGGTTCGGGCCTGGCGTAGCCAGTCGGGAGGTGATCCGGGCACCGGTGATCGAGGTCGAACGGGAGACCGAGGACACGACATGGATTCGTGTCGTTGTCGAGACGCCCGCGGACGGGCCGGTCCGATTTCTGTGGCAGGAGCTGCGAAGCCCGATGGGAGTGGGTCGCGAGGTCGAACTCGTGGTTACCGAACGGGATGATGGATCGCGGGATTACCGTCTACTCGACCGTCCTTGATCAGCGGTGTGGCCAGGGGACGTTGTTGCGGGTTTCCCTGGTGGGCCGGGCACTGGAATGTGCGATCTGGGCGAGGGATGGCGGCAAGACCCGATGCCACGGGGCATCGCCTGGATGCCTCGCGACATGGAAGGGGCTCTGCCCCTGGGGTCAGTCGATCTTGATGTAGGCGAAGCCTTCTTCGTTCTGGAGTACCGCCAGGCGGACAACACCGGAGGGAACCAGGCTGACCTTGTCGTAGCCCTCGTCATGGTCCAGCCGGACCCGCGTCCGGGTAATGTCGCAAAGCTCGTACTGTACCCCGTGCGTTTGCTTCAACCCGGCGAGCCGCGTGCGGAGTTCGTCGCGTTCCTCGATGAACGCCCGATCCGACTCGAACGGGGTGCCTTCGAGGTTGTTGTCAGTGGTGAACCGTATGCCGTCGGACATGAATACCACCCGCACGTCGACATGCATGAACTCGTTCTGGTAGTGCGTCATCATGTTGTTGATGCTGGTCAGCACCGAGGATAGCCGTTGGGGATCGCCATAGTCCACGTGATAGACGACCTTGGCTTCGGGCTCGAACGCCGTGGCAGATGCGTTCCAGCCGAGGCCGACAAGTGCGGTGCAGGCCAGGGCGGCCAGAAGCCGGAAACGCGGCCTCGCGGTAACCGTGCGGCGCTTGGCCGGGGTCTCTGAATGTCTCATTGGAGTCTCCTTTGCTGATTTTAAGAAATGGTTTTTGTTGTTGATTTTATTTTTTTGCCCGTTACACCCCTGTTTCGGGCATGGGTCCTGTAAAGCGAGTCCAGGCGGGATGCCAGTACAGTCCGGTCAACGCGCCCGGAGAAACACGCGGTGATGGCTCTTTCGAGAATCCTGGTGGGTGTGGGGCTGGCCGGCCTGTTGCTGGCAAGCGTCACGTTGGTCCGTGCCTCGCACTGGTCGGAATGCCGTTTCGAAGTGACGGTACTGGTGCGGGCCGAGGGGTACGTCACGCTGGAGCTTGAACGGGTGCTCCACGCGGACGGAACGCGTGGCGACGATCGGCAAGGATGCGCGCGCGGTTTTGCGGATGGCCAAGTGGCGCTCGTGGCCGTGACCGAGGGTGCCGAGCTGCTGGTAACGGGCGCCCGGCTTCATGCGCGCTGGGTGGAGTACGGGGCCATGGCGCCCGCAGGCCCTGTCTCTACGAGCACCTGGGCCTTCTCCCGCCCGTAGACGTCAATACTCGACGGGCGGTGCCGGGACTGGATGGGGGGCGACGGAAGCCCCGGGGCCGCCGTCGTCCCGGGGGCTCCGGAACGTGATGCGGATATGGGGAGTGGACTTGTGCCGTTGCGTCCGCCAGCCGGGTACGGGGGAGATTACCGGGTGGGCGGTTCGCCGGTGAGGCGCTGGTGGCTGCGGGCATCGGGGGTGCCGCGCAGCTTTCGCCGGGCCTTTTCCCGCCAGTTGGAGGCCAGGGCCGCGCAATCGGCCAGTTGCTGCAGGTGCTGGGCGTCCGGTTGCCGATAGACCGCTGCCATGGCCGCGGCGATGCTGAGGCTGTCGGGCCGGCGTTCGAGGTGTTCGATGGTATCGCCCACGGTGAGGGTGCCCGGTTGCAGTACGCGGTAGAACCAGCCGCAGCGGCCGGTCTCCTGGACCTCGCGCGCCAGGCCCGGGATGCCGAAGCGCACGTCGAGCTTCCAGCACGGCGTGCGGGGCTGGTTGACCTGCACCCGGGCGGTGCCGATGCGATAGATATCGCCGATGTGCACGCTGTGTTCGTCCATGCCGTGGCTGGCGAGGTTCTCGCCTAAGCCGGGGGCGGCGAAGCGGGCCGCGTGATCCGGATACTGCACCCGCCAGCCGTCATAACGGTCCAGGCTGTAGTGGAGCAGGGCCCGCTCCGAGCCTCCGTGGTTGTCTGGGTCGGCCTGCTCGTCACCCGCCAGGCCAAGGGACTCTACCGTCACCGCGCCGGCCACCGGCTGCTTGTCGATGGCGCTGGCGCGGCCATTGGCGAAGTCCGTGGCCACGCGGCCGGTGTAGAGGCCGATGAGTCGGTTGGCAGTCATGCGGGTGCAGTCCCGGGCTTGCGCGGAGTCTTGACGATACAACGTCCGTACACCGGTGACGACCGGTCGTTCAGCGCCCGCGCAGGTAGAGCAGCCGCGCGATGAAGGCGATGCCCAGAATGATCCAGCCGATGGGATAGGGCAGCACGCCGGAGAAGAAGGCGGTCAGGCTGGCGACCAGCAGGGCGCCGATGACGAGCAGGGGGATGTCCATGCCCTTGAGAGCCGGGATTCCCGTCGATGTTCCGCGGCGGTCGGTCGGGGCGACGGCTTCGGGGTTGCAGGGTGCCTTGCGGCTGGGGTATCCGTAGGGCCGTATCTTGGGTATGGACAGGGGGAATTACATGGGGAAGCGTGCGAACACGGCGGTTGCGGGCTGGGTCGTCGCGGGGCTGATGGGGGTGGGCAGCGCGGGCGCGGCCGACATCGACGGGGCTGGGGATCACCCGGATGTGCCGCGGGTGGCGGGTTCGTACATCGTGTACCAGGACCAGAGCGACTTTGACCGGCTCGCGGTGCCCACCGGGCCGTGGGACGGGGATGGGTTCGAGTCGGTCGAACGGCTGGAGGGCGAGGTCCTGCGGCTGAGCTACAACTTCGAGGACCCCAGCGTAACCACGCTGCGGGTGAAGCGCAGCTACCTGCAGGCGTTGGAGGCACGCGGTTTCGAGATCCTGTTCACCGGCTCCGAGGAGGAGCTCTCGGGCGGGGCGGGACGGACCTTTTTCCGGGAATCCGGCCTGTTCGAGCGCGGGGCGCGCGATTGCTGCCGGGTAGCCAACCGGGATCGTCAGGTGCGCTACATCGCGGCGCGCTCCGAGGCCGGGGATGTGCTGGCGGGGATTGCCGTGTTTAACGCCCGTCGGGTCGACGGGCCGGCGGTCTCCAAAGCGATCGTGACCGCGGAGGACATGGATACGACCATGGATCACCAGCCGCTGACCGCCGGCGAGATGGAGACCGGCCTGATCGAGGACGGCCGCGTGGCGGTGCAGGACATCCTGTTCGAGGTGAACAGCGCGGCGATCCTGCCGGAATCCGCCGAGGCGCTGGCGACGATCGCGGACCTGATGAACGAGCAGTCATCCATGGAGCTGCTGGTGGTCGGGCATACCGACAACACCGGTGACTTTGACTACAACGTGTCGCTGTCCCTGGAGCGCGCGCAGTCCGTGGTGAACTGGCTGCGCGACGGGCACGGTATCGCAGGCAGCCGGCTCCAGGCCGCCGGGGCCGGGATGATGGCGCCGGTCACTACCAACCGCACGGAGGCAGGGCGAGCCCAGAACCGCCGTGTGGAGCTGGTCGAGCGCGGCGGATAGCGGCGCGGGCCGGACCCGAGCCGGGTGTTCAGTCTCCCGGCGCGGCGTTCCAGCGTTCGAGGATGTCGAGGATAGGGTCGATGGCGGGCGGATCGTCCGTCAGCGGGCCGGGTACCAGCAGCCCACGATGCGAGGCCTCGAGGATCAGCGGGTCCGGATGCCCGTCCAGGTGCAGGGATTCGACCGGCACCACGCCGTCGCCCAGTTCGTCGTCGGTCTGCTCCCACCATTCGCTGATGCGCCCGGCCACCGCCTCGAGGTCGATCTGTTCGTCCAGCGCGGCGAGACTCTCGCGCATGGCGGGGGTGGGTTCGGGCAGTTTGCCGCCGATGATGCGGACCGGTATGTCGTCCGGCCAGGGGCGTGCGTTGAGTTCGGCCAGGAAGCGGCTGTCCGGGCGCAGGTCGATCTTGGCCGCGCCGGTGCCGTCGCGCAGGCCGGCAAACAGCGAGAAGCGCTGCTGCTGGATGTCGGCCAGCCACTCGCGTACCTCCAGCCAGACCCGCAGCCGGGCCCACTCGGAGCCATGATTGGGGGTGGCTACCAGGATCACGCCGGCGACGGGTCGCCCCCCGACACGCGGAGTCGCATCCTCCGGATGCCGGTAGCGCGTCACGAAATCGCGGATTACCAGACCCCCCATGCTGTGGCCAATCAGGATCAGCGGGTCGTCGCCTTCGAGCTGCGCCCAGTGTTCCGCCAGCAGGTCCGCACTGTGGTCGATGGCCTGGTCGTTGGGATAGCGGAATTCCCAGCCATTGCTTCCGGCGTCGTCCAGCGCGGGCGCCAGGGCGTCCCAGATATCACCGGGCTCGTCCAGTCCGTGCAGCAGCAGGACGTCCGGCGGGCGCTCGTCATCGAACCGGTCCGAACGCGGCAGGAAGCCCTGCAGATCGTCGGGCAGCTCCATGCTCTCGGGGAACCATTCGTGCAGGCGGTCCTGGACTTCGACGCGCAGCTCGCGCTCCTGTTCCGGATTCTGCTCGGCCCAGCCGACCCAGATGGCCAGTGCGAGCAGGGGCACGCCCACCAGGATCAGGAAGGCGCCGAGGCGCCGGCGGCGCCGGTTCGAATCGGGACGGCTGGCATTCATGGACGATCACCATCGGACAAGCCGAGCTCCACGGCAAGTGGGGGGCTGGAGCGGGGGGTTCGATGCCCTGTGTATCATGACGGGAAGTCCCTCACGGAAGTTTCGACATGCGACGCGCGTACCTGCTCCCCTGGCTTCTGGTCCCCCTCTTGCTGACCGCCTGCGCCGGACTGGATGTCCGCGACTTCGGCCTCGATGGTGGTGATGATCGGGCCGAGGAGGCCATCCGCGAGGCCCTTCGGGTGGGCACCGAGCGCACGGTGGAGCGGACCGGCCGCGAGGACGGTTACTGGGGCAACGCCCTGATCCGGATCGGGCTGCCGCAGGAGCTGGAACAGGCTGGGGATGTGCTGCGGCGCGTCGGGTTCGCCAGCCAGGTGGACGACCTTGAGCGGCGCATGAACCGCGCGGCGGAGGCGGCAGCGCGGGAGGCCGTTCCGGTGTTTGTCAGCGCCATCCGCGGGATGCGGCCGGAGGACGTGTATGGGGTGCTGCGCGGGGCCGATGATGCCGCCACGCAGTATCTGCGCGACGCGTCGGAATCCACCCTGCGCGAGCGCTACATGCCGATTGTGCAGGAGCAGATGGAGCGGGCCGACGTCTATCGGGTGTACCAGCCGCTGCGCGACGCGGCGGGCCGCATTCCGGGCCTGTCGGGGCTGGACGTCGATCTGGATCGCTATGTGACCGATCACGCCCTCGATGGCCTGTTTACCATCCTCGCGGACGAGGAGCGGCGCATCCGCGAGGATCCGACTGCCCGCACGACCCAGCTCCTGCGCGACTATTTCGGTCAGTAGCGCACGGCGCGCAGATGGCCGGTGTGCGGCGTGTCGGAAAGCAGCAGGGATGGGATCTCTTCGGCCCGTAACGGACGGGCGAAGTAGTAGCCCTGGATGCAATCGAATTTCAGTTCGCGGCCGATTGCCAGTTGTTCCTTCGTCTCCACGCCCTCGGCAATGGTCCGCAGGCCCAGCGACTCGGCCAGCAGGACCATGCCGCGCGAGAGGTCGTGGGCGGACGGATCAATGCCGAGTCCGGAGATCAGCTGGCGGTCGATCTTGAGGATGTCGATGGGGAATCGGTTGAGGTAGGCCAGCGAGGAATAACCCGTGCCGAAGTCGTCGATGGCGAGCTGGATGCCGAGTGACTTGAGCTGCTTCAGGGCATCGGTGGCCGCGTCCATCGCCAGCACCGTTTCGGTCAGTTCGATGTGCAGCAACTTCGGCGGTAGCCGATGGCGATCCAGCGCGGCCGCGACATGGGCCGCCATTTCGGGGCGGACGATGTCGTGCGCCGAGAGGTTGATTGCCACGTACCATGCGGGGCGGCCGTGTTCGGCGGCCAGGGCCTTCCACGCGGCCGCCTGGCGGCTGCCTTCGTCCAGGGCCAGATCGCAGATGTCATGGATTAACGTGGAATCCTCCGCCACGTCCAGAAACTCCGCCGGGGATAGTTCTCCGCGGATGGGGTGTCGCCAGCGGATCAACGCCTCGACGCCGACATGGCGCTCCTGCGCCAGGGAGTAAATCGGTTGGTAGCGCAGGAAAAACTCGTTGTGCCGCAGCCCGCGCCGGATATCGAATTCCTGGCGCATGCGCCGCAGTTCCTCGGTGACCGGGTGCAGCGCGGGGATGACCAGCCAGGCCATCAGCTGGCCGATGCCGACGAAGAATACGGTACGGGTTAGCCAGCGTTCGGTCTCCTGCGCGATGCCGGCGGTGACATCCACCGGCGTCATGGGTCCGGCCAGCACGCCGGCCACCAGGGCCACGACCAGGGCGGCGCCCGCGCCGAAGCGCGCCGCGGCGAACAGGATGGGCACGTAATAAAAGTGCGGGACGATACTGTCGGCGCCACCCGCGGTGTAGACGATCAGCCAGGACAGGGCGAGCCCGCCGAGGATCAGCAGACTAGCGCCCACGAATGACATGCCCACCCAGGCACGGAGTGTGGTGCGCGCGAGGTAGTCGGTGTAGCGGATGCCACCGGTGGAGGGCAGGGCCGAGGGAAACCTGGACATCGCGCTCTTCCTTTGGCCAATCCCGGGCCGGTTATTACACCTTCGGCTGTGCGACAAGGCGGCACGGCTTCAGGGTGGCATGTCCAGTCGTCCAAGCGACCGCCTGTATCACGAGTGTAGTACATGTGAGTCAGAACACCGTTCTGCAGATCGGCAGCGCGGATCTGGAAAATCGGTACCCCATGAACGCTGCGGGGTCGTTCCTGATGCATATAAAAGGCGGGCCCTCGCCTTCGATGATCTGGCTTTTCATGCCCCTCCTCGCGATGCCCGGGTGGCAAGAAAGGACTCTCGTTAGGCGGTGTTAGGTCTGAGTTGTGGGCAATCGAGATCGGGATGATAATCCGCCGCCCGGGGCACAGCCCCGGCCAGCCATTGCAAGCCTGGGCCCCGAATGCTGAAGAAGATCAAGTTGGAACATGTCGTCGAGGGAATGTACATCCGGGAACTTTGTGGCTCGTGGATGGAGCATCCCTTCTGGCGCACGCGCTTCCTGCTGGACGATGCGAAGGATCTCGCGATCCTGCGTGAAAGCCGTATCCGCGAGGTCTGGATCGACACCACCAGGGGGCGGGACGTGGAGGGTGCGGAGACCGCCATGACGCCGGCGGAACGGGATGCCGAGGTGCAGGCGTCGCTGGAGTCGGTCCCGGATGCCGGGCGCGATCGGGAGCCCGCATCCACCCGGGAGGAGCTGGAACGGGCGGCGACCATCTGCCGGAAGTCGCGGCAGGCGATGACCTCGATCTTCGGCGAGGCACGCATGGGGCGCGCAGTGGACACCGAACTGGCGCGCAAGGTGGTCGAGGAGATCACCGACTCCGTGACCCGCAACTCCCGTGCCCTGGTCAGCCTGGCGCGCCTGAAGAACGCCGACGACTACACCTACATGCATTCGGTGGCGGTGTGCGCGCTGATGGTGGCGCTGGGCCGCGAACTGGGACTGGAGGACGCCGCGGTGCTGGCGGCCGGGGAGGCGGGGCTGATGCACGACATCGGCAAGGCCGCGATGCCGCTGGATGTGCTCAACAAGCCGGGCAAGCTGACCGCCGAGGAGTTTGCCGTAATGAAGCGCCATCCGGAGGAAGGGCGCCGCATCCTGCAGGCCGCCGAAGAAGAGCTCCACCCGATCACCCTGGATGTCTGTCTGCATCACCACGAGAAGATGGATGGTTCGGGATATCCCGAGGGGCTGACAGGGGATCAGATTACCCTGTACGCGAAGATGGGCGCGGTCTGCGATGTCTATGACGCGATTACGTCGAATCGCCCTTACAAGGCGGGCTGGGACCCGGGCGACTCCATCCGCAGGATGGCCGAATGGGCGAACGGCCATTTCGATCCGACCGTCTTCCAGGCGTTCGTGAAGAGCCTGGGGATTTACCCCGTGGGGTCCCTGGTGCGCCTGGAATCCGGACGCCTTGCTGTAGTCGTCGACCAGTCCGCCGGTTCGCTGCTCAAGCCGGTCGTGAAGATCTTTTACTCAACCAGCTCGGGGTGCCGGATTCCCCCGAAGGTCGTGGACCTCTCGGCGACGCACGTTCAGGAGGCTATTGCCGGGCGCGAGGACCCCACGGCATGGCCGTTCCCGGACCTGGATGAGCTGTGGTCCGGTCTGCCCGCCGGCAATGGATAAAGGAGACGCTTCGCCGCCGCCGGTGGCGGGTCGTCAGAACAGGCCGCAGGCGGGTCCTGTCCGCGCCGAGCGAACCCCGCGGATGTCCGGATGGGCCCGCAGCTCATCCATCATTTCGCTGTACAGGCCATCCGGGACATCCCGTGCAAAGGTGATGTCGACCCGGCCGCTGCGTCTCATGTTGTAGGCCGTAAAGGCGTCTGCATCGTAGTCGAACAGGATGTGGGACAGCGCATCCTCGGACGCTCGTGCCTCCGGCGTGGTCGCATGGGTGGTAGCGCAGCCGGACAGGGTTAGAGGTAGAGCGAGAACTAGGATCAGTACGAGGGGCGATAAAAGGATTTTCATGGTGGACCTCCGTGCCGGACGCGATCAAATCGGCGGTTCCCGGGTTGTGCGGCTTTCCTGCGTTACCGGGTGGGAGGTGGCAACCAGGGGCCATCATTCATCTTTGAGCTTCGCCATCAGCTTTCATTTATGTCAAAACATGAAGGAAAGCAAGGGTCGTGCGCGGCTTAAGCAGTGAGACCCCGGGGAGACGCGGATTCAATCCGCGCCTCCCTAGCCGAGCAGGCGCAGGACGAGCCGGGGTGCCAGGTTGGCCTGGACGAGGATGGCGATTCCGGCCTGCTGGAGGATCTGGGCACGGATCAGGGCGGCGACCTCGGCGGCGTAGTCGGCATCCAGGATGCGGCTGCGCGCGGCCTGGAGGTTCTCGCTGCCGATGCCCAGGTTGTCGATGGTGGACTCCAGGCGATTTTGCACCGCGCCCAGACGACCGCGCCGGGCGCTGATCTGGTCCAGGGCCTGGTCGAGTCGGGGGAGGGCGTCGCTGGCGCCCTGTGCGGTGCCCAGATCGATCCCGGCGAGGTGGCCCTCGACCGCGCGGGTGGCGGGCATGTCCAGGGCATTGAGACCGGCGTCGCCGCTGATGGTGATGGTCTCGCGTGCGGTGATGTCGAGGCGCCCATCGAAGCTGGCGGAGGCGCGGCTCGGGTCTCCGAGCTCGCGGTTGATGGCGGTGGCCAGGGCCGCGACCGAGTCATAGTCCCCGTCCGGGACGTCGATCGCCGGCCGCTCGCCGATGCGGATGCGGAAGTCGCCCGCCACCGTGAACGGGCCGCTGGCGAACAGCGCTGTCAGATCCCCCGACCGGCTGGTCGCGATCGCGCCGAGCTGGCGCGTGCCCATGCCGTCGCCGAGGTCCACGGCGAGGGTCTGCCCGGCGTTGGCACCAACCTGAAAGAACGCGGTGGGGGCGCTGCCATCGAGCAGGGTCCGTCCATTGAAGGTGGTCTGGGTAACCACCCGGTCGGTCTCGGCCAGCAACTGCCGGGCCTCGCGGTTCAGGGCCTGGCGGTCGGAGGCGGACAGGGTGCCGTTGGCCGCCTGCAGGGCCAGCTCGCGGATGCGCTGGATGTTGCCGCTCATGGAGCCCAGCCCGCCCTCGGCGGTGCGGGCCAGCCCGATGCCGTCCTGCGCATTGCGCATGGCCTGGTTCAGGCCACGAATCTGGGTGGTGAAGCGTTCGCTGATGGCCATTCCGGCGGCATCGTCGCGCGCCGAGTTGATGCGGCGCCCGGAGGCCAGGCGTTGCAGGGCCACCTGCAGGGCGCCCTGGGAAAGCCGCAGGTTGCGCTGGGCGTTGAGCGACAGGAGATTCGTGTTGATCACCTGGGCCATGTTGTCGGGTCTCACGGCCCGTCACCGGGCCTGTCGGTACCCGGTGCCATGCCGCCGGGATCATGCAGCCGAAGTTTCGCGGCTACAGTGCGTTAACGGCGGTCTTGAACCTAACTTTAGGCCCGGGAAACCCAATCATTTCCATGGTGGCCCCAACCTGTTCGGTACGCCCCATAGCGCTTGCAGGCGCTCCTCCAGGCCGCAATGGGTCACGTAGTCGGCGTAGCGTTCCGGGTGGTTGCGGTAGTAGTTCTGGTGTTCGTCCTCGGCCCGATAGAAGGGTGCAGCGTCCCGTATGCGCGTCACGACCGGTTGGTCGAAGCGGCCCGAGCGGTTCAGCTCGGCCCGTGAGGCTTCGGCGATGGCGCGCTGGGCGGCATCCTGCGGAAAGATGGCGGTTCGATAGTGGGGCCCGCGATCACAGAACTGCCCGTGGGGATCCAGCGGGTCAATACTGCGCCAGAAGGCCTCCAGGATCTCGCTGAAGCCGATGCGCTCGGGGTCGAAGAGGATACGCACGGCCTCGACGTGGCCGGTGCGCCCGGTGACCACCTGCCAGTACCCGGGATCGAGGGTATGCCCCCCGGTATATCCAAGCTCGGTTTCAAGCACGCCTTCCAGCGCATCGAAGGGTGCCTGCATGGACCAGAAGCAACCGCCGGCCAGTACCGCCTGTTCGGGTCCCTCGGCCTGTGTCAGGGCCGGCGCCGAGAACAGGAGCAGGGCGGCAAGCCAGAGCGTGCGAGCGAAGGACATGATGCCTCACGAATGCATGCGATCCGATCTTCAGACCCCGAGCCGCGTTCAAGGTGCCCGGTCCAGCGGTCGCGGGCGCCTGGATCAGTCCCTACTGGTTATCACGAGGGATGGAGGCGATGGACCAGACCCCGAACCTGGTGCCACTGCAGGACATCCGGTGGTGCTGGCCGATGATTTCTCCGCGGGAGTGGCCTACTGTTTTGGGAAAGAGCACGCTGGTATCGAGGATCTGGCCACGCGGGGTGAACTCGATGTGGCGACGACCTCGCGGATTGTGTCCCGCACGGCGTGATCCGTACTTTTCGTGGTGGGAGGGCGTCTGCGTATGCGGCGGGGATGGATGACATGACGAACCCCTTGCGGAAGGGTACGGCAACCGCCGTTGCACGCAATGTAAAAGGGCGGTACAGATTCATTGTGCAAGGAGCCAGGTAATGGATAAGCGTACACGGGCAGGGGTGTTGGCGGCCGTCCTGTCGCTGGGACTCGCGGTGTTGTTGGCTGGGTGCGGGGGAACCTTCCCGCAGCCCGGTCCGGATCCGGAATTCGACGACGGACTGAGTGCGGAGGCCCTGTTTCAGCGAACGCTTGCGGCCCACGGCGGGGACCTGCGCGAGTACCCGGGTGATCTGAATCAGGCGACCGATGGCGAGTGGGGGCGCGTGATCCAGCGCCTACAGCCGCTGGTGGCCGATGGCGAATACCGCGGCCAGGGTGAAGAGCGTTATCGCCCCGCCGATGATCTGTATGCGGTCCACTACACCGGTCCCGAGGGCACCAAGAGCGTCTTCCGCCACGGTGACGAATTCCGCTTGTACTACGATGGCGAGCGCAGTTCGGACCGCGACCGGATTCGCGCCAGCGCGATGACCACGGACGCCGGCGAGCTGTTCCACTACGGTCCGAGCTTCGTCAAACACCGGGCGACCGACATGGAGCGGCTGGCGGACCAGCGCGAGGGCGGTGTGAACTACCGCCGGGTACTGGCCACCATTGAGCCCGGGTTCGGCGAGGCGGACGAAGACCGGGTGGTGATGTGGATCCACCCCGAAACCGACCTGCTTTATCGCGTGCATGTCACCCTGAACGGCTTTGGCCCCACCCAGGGTGCCCACGTGGATACGACCTTCCTGGAGTACGCGGAGATCGAGGGGTACACCCTGCCTACGCGCTTCGAGGAACGGGTGCGCGGGCCGCTGCGGCTGTTCGTGCACGAGTGGTGGGTGACCGGTCGGGACAGCGGACGCGACTGGGCGCCTGCGGATGTCCGTGGGCCCGGTTTCTCGGGGGCTGCGGCGCCCCCCGCGGCGGACACTGCTGCACCGTAAGGGGATATGTTCGGGTGTGCCGTCATCGGCTCGCCATGAACGACGTGAGCCGACCCAGGGCCGATCTGCCGCCTCCGAATGCCCCTGCGGTTCCGGATGCGCCGGCGGTCGCCGATTGCTTGTGGGTCGCTGTGCGGCCGAGGCCTACTGGCTGGAGGTCGCGGAAGCGCTCGAATCCGCCCCCGACGGGATGTCGGACAAGCCACCTTCCTGAAGGCGCCGGACCACGGCCAGTGCCGTGCGGCGGCTGTAGTCGTGGATCTTCCAGTGATCCGGCATCCAGCCGACCAGGAAGCGGTAGAAGTCGGCCTGGGCAATGGGGAACAGCGCACGCCACTCGTGCTCGATGGCGTCGGCTTCCGTGCCCTTGCCCCGTTCGTTCAGGGCCTCGCGCAATGCCGCGAAATAGGCATCCAGCAGGTCGGCCTCCCAGTTCTCCTGTTCCCGTTCGTCCAGGCAGCTCCCGAGGAAATAGGCCACATCGCGCATGCCGCAGCCGCCCCCGACATACTGGAAATCCACGGCGGCAACGGCGTCGCCCTCTGGCGCAAAGCAGAAGTTGGCGACCTTGGCATCGCCGTGGACGAAGCTGCGGTAGCGGGCGCCGGTCAGGGCGTCGTCGAGGGCCGCTGCCGTCTCGCGAATCGCCGGGTCCTCGATGGCGGCCCATTCGTCCGGGCGGGTGGCCAGATGCCAGTAGCTGCCCTCGGGCCACAGGCCGGTGGGCTCCCGCCCCATGAAACGCGCGTGGAAGCGGGCAAGCCAGCGCAGGCAGAGCCGCGCCTCGGCGCGCGTCAGGTGGTCCCTGCGCTGCGGGAAACCGGCAGCGTCGAGGTCCTCCAGCACGATCAGGTGCTCGTCGCCGATGGTCGCGGTATCCAGACAGCGGGGCACACGGCTGGTGGCGTCGCATTGGTTGGCCCAGTCGCGGTACCAGGCCATCTCCACCTGATAGGAGCGGAGCTTGCGCTGATGCGAGCGGTTGTTGCTCCAGCCGCGCGGATGGTCCAGCTCGTCGGGGAACACGATGTGCTTGAGGATGACTGTGGGGGAGTCGCCGCCTTCAAGAAGGTAGCGCACGATCTCGCCGTAGCCGCTCCAGAGGGTCTGGATGACCGGGCCGCGCACCGCCGTGCGGGCACAGGTGGCCTGCAGGACGAAACGGGTCGCTGCGTCGGTCATCCGCGGTCGGGCAGGGCGCGACAGCTCCAGAACACGCCCAGCATCTCGAGCATGGCGGCGTCGTCGCGGGTCCAGAACACGATGTCGTCGGTGGGATTGGCGTAGCGCCCGCCGTAGGCCGTCTCGGTGGCTTGTAGTCGGGCGCGGGCCCCGTTGAAGGCCAGGACGGCCTGCTCGTCCTCGAAGGTGGCGGTGAGTTCGGGGCCGTAGGCGCAGATGTAGGCCACCTCGCGCGGGGCATCATCGCCCCGCGGCAGCGCGCTGCAGCCGGCGATCAGCATGATTCCTGCCAGTACGATTGCTAGGCGCACGCGGTGCTCTCCGGTTGGTGATGGTCCATCGTAGGGAAACACGGATCGATGTGCATGCTCGCTGCGTCGTCGCTTGGGCGCGCGAACATGGCGCGGGGAACCGCTCAGGCGCTGCGGCCCGGGTGCGCTGCGGCGGACGAAGCGGGCTCGGCGAGCATCCGTTGGCAGTCGGCGGCTGGCTGCGGGCGGGCAAACAGGAAGCCCTGCAGGGTCTGGCAACCGGCCTCCTGCAGGAAGGCTTGCTGCGCCTCGGTCTCCACGCCCTCGGCGACGGATTCGAGGCCCAGGTTATCCGCGAGGCTGAGGATGGTGCGCACGATGGCGCCCGCGCTCGACTCGGTCTCCAGGTCCGCGGTGAAGCAGCGATCGATCTTCAGCACATCCAGCGGAAAACGGCGCAGATAGGCCAGCGATGAATACCCGGTGCCGAAGTCGTCCAGGGCCACGCGCACCCCGCGCTCGCGAAACTGGCCCAAGGTGCGGATGACCTGGTCGGTATCGGCCATCAGCATGCTCTCGGTGACCTCCAGCTCCAGGGCGTCCGCATTCAGCTGGGTGTGTTCCAATACCCGGTCGATGCTGTGCGCCATCTGGCGATCCCGAAACTGGGGGGCGGCCAGATTGACGGACACGCGGACCGGTGGCAGCCCGGCCTGATGCCAGTCCCGACACTGACGGCAGGCCTCGGTCAGTATCCACTGGCCCAGTTCGACGATCAGCCCGGTCTCTTCGAGGATCGGGATGAAGGCGCCCGGCGAATGCACCGTGCCGGCGCCATCCTCCCAGCGCAGCAGGGCCTCGACGCCGACGATACGGCCATCGCCGGCCGCCACCCGCGGCTGGTAGTGGAGAAAGAACCCTTCCTGGTGATCGACCGCGCGCCGCAGTTGGCCCTCCAGCGAGACGCGTGTCCGCACGTCGTTGTTGAGCTCGCCGGAACAGAACTGGATGGAATTGCCCTCGGTGCGCTTGGCCTGGTGCATCGCGGATTCGGCGCGGCGCATCAGGTCGGACGCATCCTGGGTGTCGTGGGGATACACGGCGACCCCGACGGAACCGGGCACATAGAGCTCGTGCTCGCCAGCCTTGATGATCTGGCGCAGCGGCTCCAGCAGGCGGGTGACGGCGCCCGCGACCGAGCCGGGAGACTCCACCGGGAGCAGAGCGCCGAACTCGTCGCCGCCCAGGCGTGCCAGCACGCCACCGACCGGCAGACGGTTTTCCAGGCGCCGGGCCACATGTTGCAGGACCTCGTCGCCGGTGGCCTGGCCCATGCCTTCGTTGACGCTCTTGAAGCGATCCAGGCCGATGTGGGCCAGCACCAGTGGACGCCCCAGGCGCTCGGCATCGGCGACGGCCTGGTCGGCGCGTTCGGCAAAGCGGGTGCGGTTGGGCAGGCCGGTGAGGGCGTCGTGGTAGGTGATGAAATGGAGGTGGCGCTCCGCCTCGCGCCGTTCGGTGATGTCGTGCACCACGCCGGCCATGCGTTGGGGCCGGCCCTGGGTATCGAAGTCCACGCTCCCGCGCTGGTAGACGATGCGGACGGAGCCATCGGGGCGGACGATGCGGTGCTCGATGTCGTATTCCGGTCCTCCGGCGGTGAGGGCGTCGTCGACCGCGCGCTGCACGCGCTCGCGGTCGTCCGGGTGCACGGCCTGCATGAACGCCTCGTGGGTCGCACCCCATTGGTCGTATTCGAGGCCGAAGATGCGGAACACCTCGCTGGACCAGCGGATGCCCCCGGCGTCGAAGTCCGAGATCCAGTTGCCCAGATGGGCGATCTGCTGTGCCTCCTGCAGTTCCGCCTCGCGCCGTTCCAGCGCCTCGCGCGCCGCGCGACGCTCGGTGATGTCCTGGAACGAGACCACGGCGCCGGTAACACGGTTGCGGGCATCGAACAGCGGGGCGGCGTTGATCAGTACCGGGAACCCGTGTCCCGCGCGGCTCCAGAAATACTCCTCGCAGGCCTGCAACGGCTCGCCGGTGCGCAAGACCCGGTAGACCGGGCATTCCGTGGCGGGGAAGGCCTGGCCGTCGGGCCGGCTGTGGTGCGACAGTTCGTGCGAATTGTGGCTCAGGGCCTCGTCTTCGCTGGCGAACCCGAGCAGTTCGCAGGCCGCGGGGTTGAGAAAGGTGTAGTTGCCATCGGCGTCGATGCCGAAGACGCCCTCGGCCAGGCTCCCCAGCAGGTTCTCGCGCAGGAGTTCGCCCTGCTTGCGGTCCGTGACGTCGATTCCGAGGGTCTGAAAATGGGTGATCTCGCCGGCCTCGTTGAAAAAGGCGCGGCTGGTCCAGCGGATCCAGCGGTCGGCCCCGTCGCCGCGGCGCACCGGGTTCTCGATGGTGCGCACGGGCGCGTCGGGGGTATAGCGCAGCAGGTCGGCGCGGTTCTCGGGCTGCCGCTCTTCGGGGAGGTCATGGATCCAGCGGTGCCCGAGCAGGCTTCCGGGGCGCGCCGCGAAGTATTCGTGGTCCGCCCGGTTGGCATAGAAGATGGTGGTGTCGGGTCGATAACAGATGATGATGAAGGGGTGGTTTTCCACCAGGTCCTCGTACTGGACCTTCACCCCGGACGAATTGCTCATGCATTTCCCCTGTCGGACGCGTCCTGCTGGCCCCTTCCACCCGAACGCGTTGTCCCGAGTCTGTCAGGGGAATTCTGAAGGCGCAAACCGTATTCAAGAGGCAGATTTCAGGGGCGGCCAAGCGGCGTCAATGCGGCGCGGTTCAGTGGGGCGCGGGTACGGGCGGAGATGTCAGCGCGGGCGTTCGCGGGAATCGAGTTGATCCAGCGGGTCGTGGGCATCCTCGCGCTGGCGGACGCGTTGTTCGTGTGTCCGGGGGTCGGTAAGGGAGGGATCCGCCTGCACGTTTCGCACGACCAGGAAGGTCCATACCGTCGCAAACACCCACAGGAACAGACCGATTGCCAGCGGGAAGCCGCCGTAGCCGGAGATGCCGGCCAGGCCGGTCAGCAGGGCATAGGCGATCGACACGAGGGCGGCCGCCCAGGCAATGGCGATCGGCGCGGCGCAGCTGTGGGCGGCGGCGCCGTAGCGGTACGCCGCCACCGGCGGCAACACGATGCCGAGAAAACGGTAGAGCGCAGGTTCCCGCGCGGGTTGATGCAGGCTGGTCATGTCGATCCCTCTCTCCGGGGTGCCGCTTTCCCCGGAGTCTGGTCCGAATCCGGGATGTTTTCCACGTGGCCCAGCGACCGCTGCGCGAGGACTGGACGTGGATCACGGCCCTGGCGCTCGGCCCGGCCGCGGATGGACTGCGTTCCGGCCCCTGCGCGGGCGCGGTCCGGTTGCTATCCGTTCAGATCACCGGCGATGGGGATGGTTCAGGGCCTGGGTTCGGCGGTGTCGGCCGCGGCAATGGCGACCCGGTCGCGCCCACCGCGCTTGGCCTGGTACAGGGCGCGGTCCGCGGCCTCGACCACCTGCGTGGCGTGGCGGGTCTCGTTGGGGGTGAGGCAGCCGACCCCGGCGCTGGCGGTCAGTGTGGGGGCCACGCGGGAACTCGCGTGCGGGATCGCCTCCTCGCGGATGCGCTGCAGGCAGCGCTCGGCCAGCGCGTGGGCCGCGTCGATATCGGTGTCCGGCAGGATCAGTACGAACTCCTCCCCGCCCAGGCGTGCCAGCAGGTCCTGTTCGCGGCCGACGACGCCGGCGAGACAGGTGGCGATCCGCTGCAGGCAGCCGTCGCCGGCCGGGTGCCCGTAGCGGTCGTTGTATTCCTTGAAGTGGTCGATATCGAGCATGATGGCGGAGAGCGGGCGCTTGTCGCGCCGGGCGTGGGCCCACTCGCGTTCGAGTACGAGGTCGAACTGCCGACGGTTGGCGATGCCGGTGAGCGAGTCGCGGTAGGACAGGGCCTCCAGTTCGGACTTCAGGCGCAGCAGTTCTTCTTCCTGTTGCTTGCGCTCGCTGATGTCGAACATGAAACCGACCAGGGCCTCCACCTCGCCGTCCCTGCGCACCACGTGGACCACATCGCGGATCCAGATGTAGTGCCCGTCCCGCGTCAGCGCACGATAGTCGGCCTCGTGGTCGACCCCGGACTGCGACTGTGCCACGCAGAAGTTGACGACCGATTCGCGGTCGTCCGGGTGCATGCGCTCCACCCAGTTGTCGATGCTGACCCAGCTCTCCGGTGTCCAGCCCAGCAACGCCTCGATCTGCGGGCCGATATAGGTGAAGCGCATGGTCGCCCAGTCGATCCTCCACGGGATGGCGCGGGTGGATTCCAGCAGCGTGCGATAGACGGTGCTGTCCGGTTCCATCTCGGGGTGCGTGGTGGGCGATTCGATGCCCGGTCCCAGTGCCGTCCCTGTGTTCTCCGGCTCGTCGGCTGCGGTCGCGTTCATGGCGAATCAAGTCCTTCTTTGGGGCGCAGGCGGTATTGCGTGGTGGTTGGATTGATCAGCTGGCGGCGAGGGGCTGGATCAGCAGCTCGATCTGCGGGGAGAATGCCTCGCTGCCGAGGTTCCCGGCCGGAGTGGTGGTGCCGAAGACGCGCAGGACCAGGCGTTCGGGGGCGACCCCGGCGTTCTCCAGGCGGCGGCCCGCCGCCATCGCATCGTCCTCCGTGCCCTCCGACGAGGTGTCGGATGCGTCCATGCCGTGTCCATGCGCGATGACGGTCACCAGGCTGGCACCAAACTCGTCGAGCAGCCGGCCGATGGTATCCAGGGCGCGGGCCTGGTCGGCACCTTCCGGCAGGGTCACGCGGATACCCGAATCCTGATGATCGATCGCGCTGGGCTGTCCGGACAACTCCTGGCGCAGGCGGGCCCCCAGGACGTCCATGTAGTAGCCCAGGCGGCCGGGGTCCAGGGTTTCGTGACCCTGTTCTCTCAGGAAGACGCGTCGTTCGCTTTCGGCGCTGGACGAGCGGGCGATGTGCAGGCCCAGCGACGGTTCGGTGGGTTCCGTCGAGCGGGTTTCCGTCTCCGTCTCGGTATCCCTATCCGTACCTGCGGCCGTGTCCGTATCCGTTTCGGGCTGGCTATCGGTGTCTTCGGCTGGCGCCGTATCGGTTTCCGGCGCGGCGGGTTCGGAGGCGGGGCGGTCGTCGCCAGTGGGAGCCGGTGCATCCTGCTCCACCGGCAACAGGGCACAGCCCGAGGCCATCGCGGACAGTAACAGGGGGAGCGCCAGGATTCGGCCCGAGCGACGGGTGTTCGAAGATTGGAACATGGTCTCCTCAGTGTTGGCGGCACCAGTCGAGGAAGGCCTCGGCGGACAAGGGCCGACTGAAGTGGTAGCCCTGTCCGCCTTCCACGCCCTGCGCGCGCAACCATTCCACCTGGTGGGCCGATTCGATGCCCTCGGCGACGATCTGCAGATTGAGCGAGCGGGCCATCTCGATGATGTGGCCGATGACATTGCTGGTCACCGCTTCGTGGGCGATGGCATCGGCAAAGGTCTTGTCGATTTTTAGTGTATCGAGTTCGAAACGTTCCAGGTAGGAAAGGCTCGAATATCCTGTGCCAAAGTCGTCGATGGCGATGTGGTGGCCGCGCCGGCGCAGTTCCCGCAGGCGGGCGCGGATGGCGTCTTCGTTGAGCAGGGAGCGTTCGGTCAGCTCCAGCTTGATCGCGGAGGGTGCGACACCTGCCTCGCGCAGGGCCTTGCGCAGCGCATCCCCGAAGCGGTCGGAGGCCAGGTCGTGGCCGGTAATGTTGAGGTTGATGGTCTGCTCGGGATGCGCCCGCAGGTTGTCGCCCAAATCGCGGAGGATCGCGCGCAAGATCGCCAGGGTCAGATCGGTGGCCTGCCCGGTGTCCTCGGCGAGCGGCACAAAGACATCCGGGCGGATGGTCTCGTCGCCCTCGCGATGCCAGCGGGCCAGGGCCTCGGCACCCCGGCAACGGCCGTCGGCGAGGTCGACGATGGGCTGGTACTCGACACTCAGGCACTCGTTGGCAATGGCCTCGCGCAGCTCGCTGGCCAGGCTCAGGTGGCGGCGCAGGTAACGCAGGACCAGGAGTAGCCAGAGGGTCACCAAGAGCAGCCCGAAGATGCCCGCCACGATCAGGGTGGAAAGGTAGCGATCCCAGAAGGCCGCCAGCGGCTGCACGGCAATGATGTCGACAGGGAAGATCGTGTCCAGCGAGAAGCGGCTGACGATGCGTCCCTGGGCGCGGTCGACGCTCAGGCCAATGGGGGTGGCGGCGGGTGATGGCAGGTCGGCGTCAGCGGGATAGCGGCTCATGGGAAGGCCTTCGACCCACAGGCCGACCCGCTGCTTGTCCAGCAGGCCGGGACTGATCAACAGGCGTGGGTCGATCGCGACATCATGCTGGCCGAAGCGCATCAGGAACAGCCCCACACCGCCCACGGCGGTGTCCGCGCTCGGCCACCAGGCGACCACGCCGGTGTCGTAGATGCGGCTGGCACGCGGTGGTGTGAGGGCCTCGCCCTGGACAAACCCCGCACCGCACTGGCGTTCGGCCGCGCGCCAGTAACCGATGGCACGCACATGAGGCCGTGCGATGGCCGCGTCCTGAAGGCGTTCCAGGTGCTCCGGGGAGCAGGGTTCCAGATCCAGCTGGTTGAGGCTGTCCAGTAGTTCGCGGGCGTCTACCAGCGCGGCTTCGGTCTGTTCGCCCAGACGCTGGGAGAGTTCGGCCAGGCGCTTCTCCTCGGCGACCACGGATTCCTGCCACAGGAACCAGGCCAGGGCGGCGAGCGGCAGCAGGATGCCGAGCAGGGTCGCGGCGGAGACCGAGAGCAGGACCTTGTCGCGTCGGGTGACCATATTCACCAGGGGCCGGGATCGAACGGATTGAGAGTAGCACGGGGCGGACCTCAGGCCGGTACCCGTAATGTCACGGAGATTCGGCAACGTCTATGGTCAGAATGAGGAGTCCGTGTCGGGAGGTGTTGCCATGAACCAGGATCGGGAAGAGGGCGGAGATGGGGGCGCGACGACGGCGCACGAAACATCCGGAACGCGAATGGCGCAGGTCGTGCGCAGCCGGATCAGCATGCATGACGGTGTCACCGTCTGGTGCGACTGCTGTTCCTGCGAGGCCGAGCCGTACTGGGCGGAGGTGGCCGAGGAGCTGGGAATCGATCCGGATCCGGGCGTGGCACGTGGAGGGCGCGCCCGCGGGTCAGTCGCAGCTCCCGACTGAGTCACGGGCGCAGATGCGGCCGTCGGTCCAGATGCTGCGGCTTAGGTAAGCAGCGTCCAGCCGGGCACCGGAGAGGTCGGCATCGGTCAGGTTGGCGTGGGCGAGATTGGCATTCTCGAGGTTGGCGTCGACCAGGCGAGCCTGGATCAGGTCCGCGCCGGTCAGGTTGGCGCCAGCGAGATTCGCGCCCTCCAGTCCGGCCAGGGCGAGGTCCGCGAAACGTAGATCCGCGTCGGTCAGCCGTGCACCGTGCAGGCGCGCCCCGGCCAGGCGGGTGCTGTGAAGTGACGCGCCCGTCAGGTCGGCATCGCGCAGGTCGGCACCGGCCTTGTCACAGTAGTTCCAGTTGACCCCGGGCCCCGCGGCTTGTTCGCAGTTGGGTCCGGGGTCGCGCTCCAAGGCAATCCCGAAGGCGAGCAGCAGGCCGATGGCCAGGGTGACTGCAAGGCCACCCGCGATCCAGGGCCGCGGCCCGCGGACCCACTCACTCCAGGGCGGCGCCGGCCGTTCCAGGATCTCGGCCCATTGTTGGCGATGGGAGATCGTCGCGGGCGATTCGGGACAGCGGCGGTCCCCCTTGCGGCGTTCGCGGATCTCGGCGGGCGGGTTGTCGTCGCGCCGTTCCCGCCGGCGTTCGTCCTCGCGCAGGCGGGCCTGCTCCAGGCGTTCGCGGCCCTCCGGGGTGTGGGCGTTCTGCAACTCTTCGGGGATCAGGTGAGGGCGCTGGTCGATACGCCACCAGGTCTCGCGGTCGAGGCTGACCTGGTCATCCGGGCGCAGCCGGCCCAGGATCAGGAAGCGCCCGATCGAGCGCTGAGGGTAGGGCCCGCATACCTGATCATCGCGTCGGGTAAACCACAGCTCATGGCGTCCGTCGCCGGTTCCCGGGGGCGGATTTTTTGCGTCTGGCCGGGGATCGGGGTTATCGCTGGTCACGGTTCTTGCTGGCTTCCCTTGGCACCGCGTCCGTTACGGTGGATGCCGCGAGTATAGGGCATGGAACAGGGCTTCTGGGCACGGATTACCGGCTGGGGGCCGGGGGCTGGATGCCCCAGGTATCGAGCTGGGCGCGGAGTTCCCCGGCGGCGGGCTCCGCCTTCTCCAGGATCTCGTCGATCCGGTTGAAGTGCAGCAATCGGATGCCACCGGTATCCGGTACCAGGTAGAGATCCGGCGGGTCGAGGCGGGTCATGTGGCGGATGATGGAGCCCTGCATGATGCTGAAGCTCTTGAACAGCAGGTCGGTGATGCCGATGTCCTCGGTGGCGTTCGGCGAGCCATTGCCGGACACGTCCACGGCGATCACGTAGTCGTATTCGCCCTGCAGCAGATCATAGGGCAGCGGACTGGAGGCCCCGCCGTCGATCAGGGTCTGGCCGTCGTCGTGCCGGACCGGTTCGAACAGGCCGGGCACTGCCATGCTTGCCTCGATCGCCAGGAACAGGTCGCCCTGGTCGATCACCACGCTCTCGCCGGTGCGAAAGTCGGTGGCGACCACGGCGAAGGGGATGCGCAGGTCGTCGAAGTCGCGCGCCTCGGTGTGTTCGGCGAGGAAACGCAGGAACTCGCCCGAATCGAACAGGGCATTGCGGCCCAGGCGCAGGGGGACAAGGTCCAGCAGCTTGATCTCGGAGCGCGCCAGCCCGGTCAGGGCATCAAGCTCGGATCCGGAAAAGTCGTCGAACAAGTCGAAGATCTCGTCGGCATCGAGCCCCGCGGCGTACAGGCCGCCGATCACGGCGCCGATGCTGGTGCCGGTGATGCGGTCGGGCAGGACCCCCCGGTCGTCGAATACCTGCAGCATGGCGATATGCGCCAGCCCTCCGGCCCCGCCCGAGCCCAGCGCCAGGCCAATGGTGGGGGTGGGCGGTTCAGCGGTGTCCGCAGCCAGTGCGACCGGGGCGGTGGCCAGGAACAGGGCGAGGAAAAGGAACGACAGCCGTCTCATGGGGCGATGCGCTTCCGGGGCGTGTGGGTGTCATGCTGCTACCCTGAGCCCGAATGCACGGACGGGCAAGCAGAGGGTCGCGCATGCGGGTCAGAACAGGGAGTGGCGAGAGGGTCCCGCGCGGCTTCAAGTGGAGCTACCTCGCCTTCGTGCTGGTGCTGGTTCCGGTGTATGCCGTGGTGCACGGCTGGTTCAATTTCCTCTGGTTTTCCAATGTGGCGTTACTGGGCGGGCTGCTGGCGGCCTGGCTGGAGAGTCGCCGGATCGCGAGCATGATGCTGGTGGCCGTCGTGCTTCTGGAGCTGGGCTGGGTGCTGGATTTCCTGCTGAGCATGGCGGTCTGGGGCTGGGCCCCGCTGGGGGTTGTGCACTACATGTTCAACCCCGAGATCCCGCTGTTCGTGCGCCTGCTGTCGCTTTACCACCTGCCGCTTCCGTTCGTGCTGATCTGGATGGTCTGGCGTCTCGGGTATGACCCCCGTGCCTGGCGTTACATGGTGGGGCTGGGCTGGGTCATCCTGTTGCTGACCTTCGCGCTCGCGGATGCCGACAACAACGTGAACTGGGTGCTGGGTCCGGGTGGGCAGGTGCAGGAGTGGATGCACCCTGTTGCATGGCTGGCGGTGGTCATGGCGGTATGTTCCGGGGTGTGGTGGCTCACGCATCTGCTGTCTGCCTGGCTGTTGCCGCAGCGCAGCATCGCGCGCTGCGGGCGGGCTTGGTAGGCTGACGGGCTTCCCCCAGGCGAGGAAACGGGAGCGGAAATGATCGAGACTACGCCGGTAGAGCGGGTCGGGCTTGTCGAACCGGACACGTTCCTGCGGCAGTACAAGGCGGTCGCGCAACCGGTGATCCTGGAGGAGCTGACCCGAGAGTGGCCGGCACGGGAGCGCTGGACACCCGACTATTTTCGCGAGGTCGCCGGGGATGCCGTGGTGCCGCTGTACGACAGCCGGCCCGCGCGCGACAACGAGCATCAGCACGCCGCGTCCCTGCACATGCCGCTGGCGGAGTATCTGGACCTTCTGGAAGGGGGCGAGCGCGATCTGCGCCTGTTCTTCTTCAACCTGTTTGCCGCCCGGCCGACGCTGGCGCGCGACTTCGAGTTTCCCGACATCGGTTTGCGACTGTTCCGCAAGCTGCCCGTGCTGTTCATGGGCGGCAAGGACGCGCGCGTGCAGATGCACTTCGATATCGACCGCCCGGATATCCTGTTGTGCCACTTTGGCGGGCCGAAACGCGTACTGCTGGTCGCTCCCGAGTACACGCCGTACATGTATCACGTGCCTTTCTCATTCAGTGCGCTGGCCTCGGTGGACTTCGAGGATCCCGACTACCAGCGCCATCCGGCGCTGCGGCATGTGCGGGGCCACCTGGCCGAATTGCACCACGGGGACGTGCTCTATATCCCGCCGGGGTTCTGGCACTACGTGCTGTATGACGACATCGGCTTTTCCATGGCACTGCGGGCGTTTCCGCGTGACCTGCCGAATGTCGCGCGGATGCTGAGCAACCTGCTGGTGACGCGGACTATCGAGGGCACCATGCGCAAACTGGTCGGGCAATCCTGGAACGACCGCAACGAACGCCGCGCGGTGGAACGCACCGAACACTTTCTCGCCCGACATCCCGCGGCCTGATGGATCCAGGCACGCGCTCGCGGAGTAAGATCAGGGGGCTGGCCTTTTCTTCTTCTGCCTGGAACGAGGTGCTGCCGTGAGTGAAGCCCTGCACGTGGTCTGTCCGCATTGTGACGCGGTGAATCGAATCCCTGCGACACGGCTGGGTGCCGGCCCGAAGTGTGGCCAGTGTCATCGGTCGTTGTTCGGCCAGGATCCGCTGGAACTGACCGCCACGAACTTCCTCCGCCACCTCGAGCGTAATGAGATCCCGCTGTTGGTGGACTTCTGGGCGCCGTGGTGCGGCCCCTGCAAGATGATGGCCCCGCAGTTCCGCCAGGCCGCGGCGGACCTCGAGCCGACCGTGCGGCTGGCGAAGGTGAATACCGAGGCGGAGCCGGAGCTGGGCCGGCGGTTTGCGATCCGCAGTATCCCGACCCTGGCGCTGTTCCGCGGCGGACGCGAAGTGGCGCGCCAGGCGGGCGCGATGGGGGCGGCAGATATCGTGCGCTGGACCCAGAGCCAGGTTTAGCCGGGCAAAGGTGGCTTCGTCGCGGTCGTCAGCATCGTAGGGTGCCGACGGTAATCAATCAGCGGCTGCCCAGTTCGCGCCAGGCCTCGTGGCCGCAGCTCATGCAGTGGTATTGCGCCTCGAAATGCCCCGGCTGGTTCGCACGTTCCCGGATCGTACCGTCCTGGAAGGTGAAGCTGCGCAGGGTGCAGCGCGGGCATTTTTCGACCGGGTCGCGGGGCGCACGTGGCTCGCTGGCCGCAGGCGTGTGGGTGCCATCGGTCCTGTCGGCGGCGTCCTCGATTGCCTGATTGAGCTCCCGGGTCAACTCGGCCGTGACCCGGTGGGCGGCCTCTGTGGTGTCCTCGCGGGCCATGGCCTCCAGCTCGGCCAGACGGTCACGGATGTGCTTTAGACGGGTTTCGAGTTCGGTCACGGGCGCCTCCAGGGTGGTATGCCCAGCATAGTCGGTTCGAGTTCGACGGGGGTTAATCCAGCCGGACTACTGTACGGCCGCGGATCTGGCCCTTCAGGATCGCTTCGCCGTAGTCCGGCAGGTCTTCCAGGCCGATCTCGCTGGTGATGGCGTCGAGATCGGCCCCGGGGAGCAGAGCGGCCAGGCGCTCCCAGGTGCCCCGCCGCCGCTCGGCGGGGCACAGGACCGAGTCGATCCCCAGCAGGTTGATCCCGCGCAGCAGGAACGGCAGGACCGTGGTCTGGAGCTGCGCGCCGCCGGCCAGGCCACAGGCGGCCACCGAACGTCCGTACGCCATCCCGGCGAGTACATGGGCCAGCATGTCGCCGCCGACCGTGTCCACACAGCCCGCCCAGCGTTCGCCCAGCAGCGGCTTGGCCGGCGCGTCGGCCAGCGCCTCGCGATCCACGATGGTGCTGGCGCCCAGTTGGTGCAGGTAGTTGGCGTTCTCCGGGCGTCCGGTCACGGCGGTGACCGTGTAGCCTAGGCGTGCCAGGAGCCGCACGGCGATGCTGCCCACGCCGCCGGAGGCACCGGTGACCAGAACCTCGCCGGTGCTCGGTTGCAATCCGTGGTCTTCCAGGGCCTGCACCGCCAGCATGGCGGTAAAGCCGGCGGTGCCCGCGGCCATCGCCTGGCGCGCGCTGTAGCCGGACGGCTGAGCGATCAGCCAGTCGCCGCGGACGCACGCGCGCTGGGCGTAACCGCCCCAGTGGGCCTCGCCGACACGGTAGCCGGTCAGCACGACGGGATCGCCCGGGCGGTAGCGCGGGTCCGCCGATTCGAGCACGGTCCCGGCCAGGTCGATGCCCGGCACGTGGGGATAATCCCGCACCAGGTTGCCCCGCCCCTGCAGGATCATGCCGTCCTTGTAGTTGAGCCCCGAATAGTGAACCTGGAGCAGGACTTCGCCCGCGGGCAGGTCGTCGAGGGTGAGTGTCCGGATCGTGGCCACCGGGCCGTCGGGCTGCGGTTCCAGGAGCAGGGCCTTGAAGGATTCGGTCATGCGAATCAGCGTCTCGTCAGGGAATGCAACGGCAGCCTAACAAACGGCCGTCTTTTCTGGCGCGAAGGGCGGGGAATGTTGCTAACCTCATTGAGATGGGCGAACGGGATTGCGCGTGTTCGCCGGGCGGCGTTGCGCCACGCGCCGATTGTTTCCCGTTGCGAGGATCATCATGGCGGCAGACCCCTCCGGGTGTTTCCATTCACAGATCATTGAATACGCCCCGGTCTGGGTGAATACCCTGGATCCCGAGGGGCGGGTGACGCTGTGGAATCGGGCGGCGGAACGGATCAGTGGCTATAGCCGCGAGGAAGTCGTGGGACACGCGAGTATCTGGGAATGGCTTTTCCCCGACCCGGACTATCGCGTAGCGGTCTACGCCGAGGGGCAGGCCATCATTCACGAAGGCCGCGAGATCGCGGGCCTGGAGTCCACCATCCGCACCCGTAGTGGCGAACAGCGCACGCTGTCCTGGTATGCCCAGCGGTTTTTCGATACCGAGGGCACGCTGCTTGGGGCCAGCGTGATGGGCGAGGACATCACCGAGCGCAAGCAACTGGAACTCAGGGCACAGCACCAATACCGGTTGCAGGAGGTGGTCTCGGCAATCTCCGCGCAGTTTGCGGACCTGTCGGCGGACGCGGTGGACGCGGCCGTTGTGCAGGCCCTGCAACGTCTGGGCGAGTTCTTCCGGATGGGGCGAGCATACGTGATCTGCTTTCGCCCGGACCATGAGACGATGGACCTGGTGAGCGAGTGGTGCGCGCCCGGGGTCGCCCCCTTCCTCGACGAGATGCAAGGGATACCCATGGAGGCGCATGGTTGGGTGACCCGCCAGATTCGGCAGGGACACCCGGTGCACGTCCCCGATGTGGGTGCGCTCCCCGAGACTGCGGTGGTGGAGCAGGCCGAGTTCCGGCGCCAGGATATCGAGTCCCTGTTGCTCATCCCGTTGATCAGTGATCAGAAGGCCTTCGGGTTTTTGGGCCTTGATTCGGTGGCCCGGCACTACGAGTGGAGCCCCGAACAGATCGCCGTGCTGCAGGTGGTAGCCGATATCATCGCCGGCACCTTCGCGCGCAAGGAGGTGGAGGCGGAGCTGGCACGCCAGGCGCGGGTAGATGGCCTGACCGGCCTCGCCAACCGGCGCGAATTCGATGCCGTTCTGGAGCGCGAGTGCGGTTCGCGGCGCGAGGTGAACCTGGCGCTGTTGATGATCGATATAGACCACTTCAAGCCGTACAACGACCGCTTTGGCCACCAGCGTGGGGATGACTGCCTGCGCCAGGTCGCGGAGGTATTGCGCGCCGCGGCACACCGGCCCACCGATCTGGTGGCGCGTTATGGCGGCGAGGAGTTTGCCTGCATCCTGCCGGACACCACGCTGGAGGGTGCGCGGGCGGTCGCCGAGCGGGTGCGCCGCAAGGTCGAATCGTTGCAGCTGGGCCACCCGGATAATGTGACGGATGCGGTGACAGTCAGTCTCGGGGTATCCGCGGTCGACGGGGGGCGATCCGTGGCGCCGGAGGATCTTCTGGGGGAGGCGGACCGGCAGCTTTACCGCGCCAAGCGCGAGGGACGCAACCGGGTCTGTGCGGCGGGGCTCTGAATACCCCCGCCGGGGTTATTCAGAGCCGGCGGCGCGCGTCGGGCGTTCGCGCGGATCGGCGGAGCGGGCATCTTCGCGCTCCAGCAGGGTGACGACCGGTACCGACTCGCTGTCTTCGTTCACCAGCTGATCGCCTTCCATCCACGGTGGCGGCAGCTGCGGACGCATGTCCTGGACCTGGGCGAAATTCGGTAACTCCACCTTGGAGAACAGTTCCGCAGCGGATTCCTGCGCCAGCGGGTTTTGCAAGGTCAGCACGAAGCCGGTGGCCAGCACCAGCAGGGAAAACTGGAAGCGCTGATCGCTGTAGGTGGAACGTGAACGCAGCAGGTCGAGCATTGGATGGTCTCGCGGGAGTCTTGCCTGCATAGACAGTACGCCCGGACGAGGGTTTCCATCAAGCAGGCCCGGTGCGGAGCGGGGCTTTGAGTTGCCACCGACCCGGGTCGTGTCAGGGGCAGCCGGGGGCGTGTTGCTTCAGGATGCGCGGCGGCAGACCAGAAAGACCTCTTCGACGCCGTCGGTGGCGACCATGCCGGGGGTCAATTCGAGGGGCTTTTGCAGGCGCAGTCCCAGGGGCATCAGGAAGCGGTTGTAGACCTTCATCGCGACCGGCCGATGACGTTGCAGGAACCACATGCCGAGGTCATTGAGGCGCGAGGATTTGGGCTTCATGCCGAAGATTGCGCTTTGCTCGATCTGCAGGTGGTGGCGTTCCAGCAGTTGCGTCAGCTTGGCCGGTTCATAGCGCCGGTAGTGGCCGACGATGTCGTCGAACGGCGTCCAGTATTCCGGGTGTAGCGGGGTGGAGAGCAGTACCCGGGCCCCGGGTGCCGCCACCCGCGAGAGCTCGGCCAGGGCCGCCTCGTCGTCTTCCACGTGTTCGACGATGTCCAGCGCGCACACCAGGTCGAAGCTCTGGTTGGCGTAGGGCAGGGCGGAGATGGGGGCGGTGTGGGTGATGCCGCCCGCGCTTTCCAGTGCCGCCAGGGCCGGTGGGCTGATATCGACAAAGTGGGTGCCGGCGATCGGCAGGCGCGGGCGCATGCCGGGCCCTACTTCGAGCCGGCGGGTATGCGATTCGGCCAGGCTGGATACCAGGCTCCAGGTGTTGAAGCGCTCCGGGTGCACCAGACGCGTGTCCGCCCACAAGCCATCGTAGAAGCGCTGGTTGACGTCGCCGATGTCCGAATGTTGCTGCGGGGCAGTATCGTGGGTCACGCGGTGGCCGGGCTTGAATGGTGCGCAACAGTGTAACCAACCTGACGGGTGGTCACAGGCTGGCTGGGTAGACTCCGGGAAGCCGTTCTCGGTTTGGCGGGCGGGTCAGCGCCATCCGCTGTGTCATTCGTCGGTCTCAATGCGCCGTGAGTGGCGGCGCTGAATCCGGTGGCGCAGCGCGGCGCCCAGTAGCAACAGCACCGCCAGCGCAAACAGGGGCAGGAGGGTTTGCGGTTGCAGGGCCTCGCCGCTCGCGAGGGCGTCGGTGGTCCCGTGGATGGCGGTGGCGTACACGCCCCACTTGACGGCGAGCCCGAGCACGGCTGCCAGCAGGAAACGGCCAAGTGGAAGGCCCAGCGCGCCGCCGGCGTAGTTGACCATCGAATGGGGAAAGCCGGGGAACACGCGCAGCGCGATCTGCGTGGCGAGGCCACTGTGGCGGTGCAGGAAATCGGCCAGCCAGGCGTCTTCGCGGCGTTCGTGATCGGGATGGCGCGCCAGGCGGGCGGACACGCGGTACGCACCCCAGGCACCACTGACGCTACCTGCGAGGAGCAGACCGATTGCTAACAGGGGCGGATGGAACGGGGCGATCAACCAGAGGATGAGCGTGCCGGGCAGGGCAAAGGTCAGCATCAGGGCCATCAGGAGCACCAGCCCTGCCGTGGCCCAGGGGCCGCCCGCGACGGCATCGCCCCAGGCCAGCAGGCGGACCGGATCGCCGATCCACAGCGCGATGCCGATGCCCAGCGCGATCAGCAGCACCAGCAGGCCGCGCCCGATGTTGGCGCGGGAACAACTGTAGGGTCGGGGGCGGGGGTGCGTCATTGAGCGGGGCCTCCGGGGAGCGTCCGGCGTGATGCGGTCAGAGTAGCGGATGCGCAATCACAAGGTTCGGTGGGCAGGTCGCATCGGCGCCGCGGATCGGTACACTCGGCTCAGGCACCCGGGGAGGAGACGCGCATTGAGCAAGAAGCTGGAGAATCAGACGGCACACAAGATCCTGCGCGGGCTCAAGTCGCACTATCCGGTGTTCTACCTTCTCGGCTGGGACGAAGATCGCATGGAGCGGCTGCTGCGTTCGGTCGCACGCTCGTTCTACGGCGAAGACGGCCATCTGGAGGTCTGGTCGGCGAGTCACGGGTTTGGCGAGCACGACGACCCGAATGCACCGACGACGGACCCGGTAGCGGCAGTGGCGCGGGTGGCGGCCGGCGAGACGGATGCCCCGCGCATGGTCCTGCTGAAGGATCTGCCCATGTGGTTCGATGACAACCCGGCGCTGGTGCGCGGAGTGCGCGACCTGTACTACCACCTGAAGAAGGGACGCAACGTGGTGTTCCTCAGCTGCCCGTTGCTGAAGCTGCCGGAGATCCTGAAAAAGGAGGTCTTCCTGGTCGAGGTGGAGCTGCCATCCGAGGCCGAGGTGCTGGAGCAGCTCGAACACACCCGCGGCGCCGAGGCGCTCCCGCGCGAGCAGTTGTTCCGGGTGGCGGCGGGAATGCGCGGCCTGTCGCTCAACGAGGTCGGGCACCTGAGTGCGCGGCTGTTCCGCGGCAAGCCGCTGCCCGAGGCCGAGATGCTGGCCGAGATCCAGGAGGAGAAGGGCCAGATCCTGCGCAAGGAGAGCTGCCTCGAGTTCTATCCGCCACAGCGCTCGCTGGAGGATATCGGCGGTCTTGATAATCTGAAGGAATGGGTGCGCACACGCGCCGACCTGTTCACCGAGAAGGCCTGGAACGACAACGTCCCGCTGCCGGCCGGGGTGCTGTTCATGGGGGTGAGCGGCTGCGGCAAGAGCATGGCCGCCAAGGCGATCGCCACCGCCTGGAAGCTGCCGCTGGTGCGGCTGGACATGAGCCTGGTGCTGTCCGGCAGTTTCGGCACACCGGAATACGCCTTTGCCCGGGCCACCCGGATCGCCGAGGAGATCGCGCCGATGGTGCTGTGGGTGGACGAGCTGGAGAATGCCTTCGGTTTCGACAGTCACGCCGCGGGCAGCGCCGGCAATGTCAACATCTTCTCCAGCTTTCTCACCTGGCTGCAGGAGAAGTCGCCCCGGGTGTTCGTGGCGGCGACCGCGAACCGCATCCAGCAGCTCCCGGCCGAGCTGATGCGCAAGGGGCGCTTTGACCAGCTGTTCTTCCTCGACCTGCCGAATGTGGAGGAGCGCAAGGAGATCCTGCGCATCCACGTCGAGCGTCACGGCGGCAACCTGGAGGACTTCAACCTGAACTACATGGCGGCCAGCACCGAGGACTGGAGCGGGGCCGAGATCGAGCAAGCGGTGAAGTCGGCGCGGATCGACGCCTACCAGGAGGGGCGGGTGTTCAACCAGCGCGACGTGATCCGCAACGTCATCAACACGGTACCGCTGTCGCGGACCATGGTGGAGCAGATCCGCGAGATCAAGAGCTGGGTCTTCCAGCGCGCGATCAATGCGTCGAAGCCGGAGCCGAAGGGCGCCGCATCCGGCCCGACAAAGCCGCCCGGCTGACCGCCCGGCCTGGTTTTCCGGGCGCCGGAGAGTGGGCCCCGGGTGGCCTATACTCCGGTCAGGGGGACGCCAGAGCCGGTACGGGTCCCGGTCCCCCACGGGTTCGGATACGGGTCGCCGGTGGAGGAATGCTCATGTGGCGCAATGTTTCTTTCGCGATTGTCCTGGCGGCGGTCCTGGGTTTCGGCGGCTGTGCGACCTATCAGGGGTCGCAGGAACAGGCCGGGATGGTGATCGGCGGCGTGCTGGGGGGCGTGCTTGGCTCGCAGGTCGGCTCCGGGCGTGGCCGGACCGCGGCGATCATTGCCGGCACCCTCGCGGGCGCGGCGATCGGTGGCTCGGTGGGCCAGTCCATGGACGAGGTCGACCGGTTGAAGACGGCCCAGACCCTGGAGAGTGTGCGGACGGGTGTGCCCTCGCGGTGGGTCAACCCCGACAGCGGCAACCAGTACACCGTGGTGCCGACGCGGACCTACGAGACCACCGCCGGCCCGTGCCGCGAGTACACCATCGACGCGGTGATCGGAGGCCAGACCGAGCAGGTGTACGGGACCGCCTGTCGGCAGCCGGACGGCAGCTGGCGTATCCAGGGCTGAGTGGCGGGCCTGGTCCGCGTCTCAGACAGACGGTTCCGGGGTCGGTTGCACCGGCCCGGGCGAGTCGGCGGCGGTGTGGATGTCCTTGCAGTCGGATTCGGCTCCAGCATCCAGGGTGCGCGAGACGACGCAGTCACGCCCCTCGCTCTTCGCCTGGTAGACGGCCTGGTCGGCGACCCGGAAGAGGTCGTTCATGTCCACCTCGCGACCGCAGGGACGACTGGTCACGCCGAAGCTGGCGGTAATGGTCAGTCCGGCGGGCTGGAGTTCGCGCAGTTGCTGGCGCAGCTCCTCGGCACGGGTATGGGCATCGAACAGGTCGCACTCGGGCAGGACCAGCAGGAATTCCTCGCCGCCGAAGCGCAGGGCGACATCGACCTCGCGCCCGGTGGTACGTAGCAACTCGCCCACACCAACCAGGACCTCGTCGCCCACCAGATGGCCGTGGCTGTCGTTGATCTGCTTGAAATGGTCGATATCCAGCAGGATCAGGCTGAGGGCCATGTCCTTCTGGTTGGCTTCGGTGAAGAAGCGTGCGGCGCATTCGGCCAGGACATTGCGATTGCGCAGGCCGGTGAGGGGATCGATCATCGCCATGTCGTAGAGTTTCTGGCGCTGGCCTTGCACTTCCTCGAGCAGGCGCTTGTTCGCCAGGAGGTTGCCGATGCGGGCGCGGACCTCGTCTTCCAGCACCGGCTTGGTCACGAAGTCGTTGACCCCCAGGCGGAAGAGCTCGGCGCGTCGGTTCGGGTCGTCGAGGCCGGACATCGCGACGATCGGCAGGCTGGTCTTGTCGGGGAAGCGGTGGCGCAGGCGGCTGACCAACCCCATGCCGCTGATGTCGCCCTCGACCAGGATATCGCTCAGGACCAGATCCCAGGTGGCCTCGTCGAAGGCATTCAGGGCGGCGGAGGCGCTGCGAAAGTGCGCTACTTCCAGACCCATGCCTTCGAGGATGCGAGTCATCACCCGGGCGACGGTGGGGCTGTCCTCGACATACAGCACATGCCCCTCATGGGCGTGTTCCACCGGCCGGCCGTAGCGTGCGGCCTGGTGGAACAGGTCACGGATGTTGGTCTTGTCGTGGAGATCGGTGGCGCCGGCCTCGAAGGCCGCGCGGCGTATGTCGTGGTCCTGCTTGGTGGTCAGCAGGATCAGCGGCAGATCATGGCCGGCGGATTTGGCGCGTGCCTGGCGGCAGAACTCGATTCCGCTCATGTCGGGCAGGGTAATGGAGGCGCAGACCAGCTCAAGGTCGTCTTCCTCGATGCGGACGAGGCCCTCCGCGCCACTTGCGGCCATGATCGGCTTGTGTCCGGCGGCCAGGACCATTCGGCTCCACAGCGCCCGGAATACGCGGGAGTGGTCGACGACCAGGATCTTCATGGCGGGCCGTCCATTGGGCGGTCTCGCCGGGGCGCGGCCGTGCCCGGCGGTCGGAGCGTGTCTGCCGTCATGCTGGGTCCTGACTCCATTCAGTGATCCGCAGGCAAACCAGGATAATGCGCGTCTTCGCACCGGGCTTCAAACGAGCCGTCAAGGCGCGCTGGACAGCGCGTGCGGGCACGGGAACAATGAGGCCATCTGGCGTGCGACGAAACACTACGCCCAGGGGAAAGGAGTCCGGCATGAGCTACATGCAGCGAATGGGGAGTCTGCTGCGGTTCGGCAAGGCTGGCGAGCGGCGTACAAAGGCACGCCAGGAGGCCGCTCGCGGGCTGCGGGTGTTGGTGGTGGATGATTCGCGCACGGTGGTCGCGCTGCTCACCAGCATGCTCAAGCAGAACGAGCTGGAGCCGATTGGCGTCGGCGATGCCGAGGAGGCGCTGGCTTTGGCGCGCGAGAATCCACCGGACCTGATCTTCCTGGATATCCTCCTGCCCGGGATGACCGGGTTTGCCATGCTGCGTCAACTGCGCCGGGACCCCGCCACCGCGAAGGTGCCGGTGATCATGATCAGCGGCAACGAGGACGCGGTCGAGCAGTTCTTCCTCGATCGCATCGGCTCCGACGACTTCATGAAGAAACCCTTCGGCCGCGGAGAGGTGTTCACCCGCATCGAGCGCCTGGTGGCGAAGGGGCGTCTTCCGGCCCGCCCGACGCGCTTCTCCGGGTAGGAATCCCGGACCCGCTCTCGCGGTTCAGGCGGCCTGCCGGGCCCGCCAGTCGCCGATCTCGTCGTGCAGGCGCTGTTTTGCGTTGGCTTCCAGGAACGCGGCGTCGACGGCGTTGCGTGCCAGTTTTTCCAGGTCATCCAGGTCCAGCTGCAGGGCCGCGGCCGTGGCGCGGAAGTTTTCCCCCACGTAGCCGCCGAAATAGGCCGGGTCATCCGAGCTGATGGTGACGCACAGCCCCGCGTCCATCAGGCGCTTCAGGTTGTGTTGTTCCAGGCGCTCGAACACGCACAGCTTGATGTTGGACAGCGGACAGACGGTCAGCGGGATCTGCTCCCGCGCCAGGCGCTGCATCAGGTTGGGGTCCTGCTCGGCCTGGACGCCGTGGTCGATGCGCGCGACCTTGAGCAGGTCCAGTGCCTGCCAGATGTAGTCCGGTGGTCCCTCCTCGCCGGCATGCGCCACGGCGGGGAATCCCTCGGCCCGCGCGCGCTCGAACACGGCCTGGAATTTCTCCGGCGGGTTGCCCAATTCGGCCGAGTCCAGCCCGACTGCGTGGATGTGCTCGCGCCAGGGCAGGGCGGTCTCCAGGGTCTCCATCGCGGCCTCGGCGCTCAGGTGGCGCAGGAAACAGAGAATCAGGCGGCTGGTGATGCCGAGCTCCCGTTCGCCGTCGGCCAGCGCGCGGTGGATGCCGTCGATGACCGTCGCGAAGGGCACGCCGCGTTCGGTGTGGGTCTGCGGGTCGAAGAAGATCTCGGTGTGGCGGACGTGGTCGTCCCGGCAGCGTTCGAGGTACGCCCAGGTCAGGTCGTAGAAATCCTGCTCGGTCAGCAGGACGCAGGCGCCCGCGTAGTAGATATCCAGGAAGGATTGCAGGTCGTGAAACTGGTAGGCGGCCCGAACCTCCTCGACCGAGGCATACGGGAGCTCGACATTGTTGCGCTCGGCCAGGGCGAACATCAGCTCGGGTTCCAGGGAGCCCTCGATGTGCAGGTGCAGCTCGACCTTGGGGAGCGTGGCGATGGCGTCTTGCATGGCGGGATCCTGCGGTGTCGGGGAGGAAAGTGCGCAGAGGCTAGAACTGCCCGGGGCGCCCGACAAGTAACCGGGGTCACCCGAGGGGCGAGAGCAGTTCCTGGAAGAATCGCGCCAGCAGGCCGGGTTCCAGCCACAGCATGAAGGCGATGCCCCAGGCGCCGCCCCACAGGTGGGCGCTGTGGTTGATGTTGTCGCGGTTCTGGCGCTGGGCATAGAGCGAATAGCCGACATAGAGCGCCGCAAACACGATGGCCGGGACCGGGATAAAGAACACGAACAACAGCGACCACGGCTGCAGCAGGATGTAGGCGAACAGCACCGCGGAGACCGCGCCGGAAGCGCCCAGCGAGCGGTAGCCCGGGTCACGCAGATGGCGCAGGTGGCTGGGCAGGCTGGCGAGGACGATGGCGGCCAGATAGAACAGCACGAAGCCGCCCATGCCGATCGCGGGCACCAGCACGCGCTCCATGGCCATGCCGAAGAAAAACAGCGTGATCATGTTGAATGCGAGATGGGTGCCATCGGCATGGATGAAGCCGTGGGTCACCAGGCGCCAGTATTCGCCGCGCTGCACCGATGGCGGGTGATGGATCATCGCCTGCAACCAGCGCGGGTTCTGCCATGCGAGCAGGGAGACCGCGACGGTGGCGACGATCAGGTACAGCGTCACACTCGGTTCAAAGTTCACCGGCAACCTCCAAGGACCCGTAGCGCCAGGCCTGCAGGCCGTCGGGCCAGCCGCCCGGCGCCAGCCCGGCCTTTTGCAGCAGGGCATCGAGGAAGGTCTCGGGGTCGGGCAGTTGTTCCCAGACCGCAGGGAGGAAGGTGGCGCGGCGCGCTCCGGCCTGAACGACCAGGCCGTCCCGGCCCGGTTGTAGCTGATCCAGCAGGCCCTTGCGCTGCGCGGCCTCCATGGGTCGCGACGCGGTCAGCAGCGTGACCGAGTAGGCGAGACCGGCCAGTTCCGACGTGCGCAGCGGCGGAAAGCGCGGGTCATTGAGCGCCGCCGCGCGAGCGTTGTGCAGGACGTCCGCGGCCAGGGGCCGGTGGGCCTCCAGCGTGCCGATGCAGCCGCGCAGGGTTTCCCCTTGCTTCAGGGTGACGAAGCTGGCGCCGGGATCGGGTAGCGGGTCGGGCTCCTGTTCCAGTGCAATGGGGCGGGCGGGGGCATGGTGCGCGGCCCGCCGGATGGCATCCGCGGCCAGTTCCAGCAGGCGCTCGCGCGCCGGCGCGGGCAGGTCGATGGTGTGCGTCATTGCAGCATCCAGGCGCCGTAGCCGACCACCTGGTCGCGCGGGCCGGCGGTGTCGCCGGAGTTGCGCTGGTCCAGTGTGGTGATGGTGAGACCGCGCTGCCGCGCGAGCCGCAACAAGCCCGCCAGCGGCCGGCAGCCGCAGGCCTGTTCCGGCCCCAGCGCGTGTTCGTCCAGCTGTTCGATGGCACGGGTGGTGGCCGTGTCCAGGCGGCACGCGGTGGCATAGTCGTGGAAGTGGGAGAGATCCGAACTCACGACGATCAGGGTCTCCGGGCCGCCCCACAGCCGTTCCAGCACGCTCGCGACCTGCTCGGACGAGGCATCCCCGACCACCAGCGGGACGAGTTCGAATGTCCCCAGTGCCACCTGCAGGAACGGCAGGTGGGCCTCCAGGCTGTGTTCCGGTCCGTGGGCGATGTCCAGTAACTGGACGCCGGGCAGGTCCGCGATGGCTTCCAGGGCTTTGTGGTCCACGGGGAGGTCTCCCAGCGGGCTGCGGTAGGCCGTTGCCGTAGTGGTCGCGATGCCGCGGAAGGGCACGCGATGCGACGGACCCAAGAGGATGACGCGCTGGATCTTCCCCGCCAGGGGGCGGATGTGCGCATAGACCGAGGCCGCCACCGGGCCGGAGTACGGGTAGCCGGCATGCGGCGCGATCAGGGCCTTGGGCGGCGCCGCGTCCGCTACGAGTGGGACGGCATCGAGCAAGCGGGTGACCGTGGCGCGCAGCTCCTCGGGATCGGCAGGGTAGAACTGGCCCGCGATGGCGGGCTCGCGGATGCGGGGCTGTGCCGTCATTGGGGGGCTCCATCAAGAATTATGTTGTTGAATATTGGGATTGTGTCCTCATATTCAAGACCATGAATCACGGTCTGGACTGGATATGAACGACATCCCCGAACACGACGCATTCACCGTCCCCACGCGCTACTGGCATGCCCTGGAGGATGGCCGCGTACAGTGCGATCTGTGCCCGCGCTACTGCAAGCTGAAGCCCGGACAGCGCGGCGCATGCTTTGTGCGCGCCAATCTCGACGATGCCGTGGTGCTGACCAGCTATGGGCGTTCCTCCGGCTACTGCGTGGATCCGATCGAGAAGAAGCCGCTCAATCACTTCCTCCCGGGCAGTCCGGTGTTGTCGTTCGGCACGGCCGGCTGCAACCTGGCCTGCAAGTTCTGCCAGAACTGGGACATCAGCAAGTCGCGCGAGATCGACACGCTGGCCGATCGCGCCGATCCCGAGACCATTGCACGTGCCGCCGAGGCGCTGGACTGTCGCGCGGTGGCCTTTACCTACAACGACCCGGTGATCTTCCACGAGTACGCCATCGACGTGGCGGCGGCCTGCCGCGCGCGGGATATCCGCACGGTGGCCGTGACGGCCGGTTACATCACCGAGCAGGCGCGCGGCGAATTCTTTGCCGCCATGGATGCGGCGAACGTGGACCTCAAGGCATTTACCGAGCGCTTCTATCACAAGCTGACCGGGGCCCATCTGCAGCCGGTACTCGACACCCTGGAATGGCTGGTGCACGAGACCGCTACCTGGGTCGAGATCACCACGCTGCTGATCCCGGGAGAGAACGACAGCGATGTGGAAATCACCTCCATGGCGCAATGGGTCCGGGAGCATCTGGGGCCGGATGTGCCGCTGCATTTCACCGCCTTCCATCCGGATTTCAAGATGACCGAACACCCGCGCACGCCGATCGAGACGCTGCAGCGGGCGCGGCGCATCGCTCGCGAGCAGGGTCTGCATCACGTGTACACCGGCAATGTGCATGACACGGAGGGCCAGAGCACCTGGTGCGCGGGGTGCGGGCAACGCGTGATTGGCCGCGACGGGTATGAGCTGTCGGACTGGAACCTGACCGCCGATGGCTGTTGCAACGCCTGCGGGGCATCGGTGCCCGGGGTGTTCGAGGCGCGCCCCGGCAACTGGGGCGCCCGGCGTCAGCCGGTGCGGCTAGCCGATTTTCGGGGGGCTGATTCGCAGGGCTTGAAAAGGCCCTCTCCGCGACCTAGTTAACTCGGTAGACAGGATTTGCAACGGAGGTGATCACCATGGACCTGCAAAAGCTCAAGCCGTGGAACTGGTTCAAGCGTGAGGAGACCGCGAGTCCGGAGGTCGTGCCGGCTCGGCGCGAGGGCGCCGACCCCTTGATGCGCATGCACCGCGAGATGGACCGGATGCTCGAGGACTTCTTTGGCTCGGCCCTCGGGATGCGCGGGGGTGATGCCGCCGCCTCGCTGCTGCTCAAGCCCAGTGTGGATATCGCCGAGACCCGCAAGGCCTACCGGATCACGGTGGAGGTGCCGGGGATCGACGAGGACGCGATCGACCTGACGGTGGATGGCTACGACCTGATCATCTCCGGCGAGAAGCGCCAGGAGACCGAGGAAGATGACGCGGGCTATCATCGTGTGGAGCGGGCCTACGGACAGTTTCGCCGTATCCTCAGCCTGCCCGGGGACGCCGATATCGATGCCATCCAGGCACGGTTCAAGAACGGTGTTCTGAAGATCGACATCCCCCGGCGCAAGGATGACGCCCGGCCGGGCGTGCGCCGGATCGAGATCGGCTCCTGAGGGGGGCATCACACGGCGGCCTGCCGTGCGCTGAATGATCGCCGGGACCGCCCGACGACAAGGATGTGAGACCAGCGAATGACACGACGGATCGTGATCTGTGCGGACGGAACCTGGAATCGCCCGGAGGAGGACGTCGAGTCGGACGTGCCGACCAATGTCCTGCGCCTGGCGCGGGCCATTGCGCCCGTCGATGCCATGGGCGACCCGCAGCAGGTCTACTACGACTGGGGCGTGGGGGCCTACTACGCAAAGATCTCGGGTGGCGTGACCGGACGTGGCATCCACAAGAACATCCAGGATGCCTATCGCTACATCGTGCAGAACTACGCCCCCGGCAGCGAGATATTCCTGTTCGGTTTCAGCCGCGGGGCGTACACCGTTCGCAGCCTGTGCGGCTTGATCAACAACTGCGGGGTCCTGAAGCGCCCGGATGCACGGTTGATCGAGCAGGCCTTTCGGCACTACAAGAACACCGGCGCCAGCCATGCGCCCGAGGGCGAAGCCTCGCGTACCTTTCGCGCGAAACATGCACATCCCTCGCGGGAGATCCGCTTTGTTGGCGTCTGGGATACGGTCGGCGCGTTGGGAATCCCGTTCTCTCTGCTGGGAATGTTCGATCGTACGGACGAGTTCTACGACACCAAGCTGGGGCCCAACGTGCGCATCGCCCGCCATGCCATGGCGATCGACGAGACACGAGCCGACTTTGAGCCCACCCTGTGGGATCCGCGCCCGGGGCTGGACCTGAAACAGCTGTGGTTCAGTGGCGTGCATGCCGACGTGGGCGGCGGCTACGCCCCGGATGCCGAGGGGCGTCTCGCGTCAGAGGCCCCGCTGGCGTGGATGATCGAGCAAGCCCGGATGGCCGGACTGCAAGTGGAGGGGTATCTGCCGGATAACCTGCGCCCCGACCCGCTGGCGTCGCTGCACCGCTCGCGGCGGCACATCTATCGCCTGCGACGGCGCTATCGGCGTCCGTTGTACCAGTCGGGTCACCCGACCGAGGTGCATCCAAGTGCCCTGGAACGCTACCGGCAGGATGTCGACTACCAGCCCGGGAACCTGCGCACGTTTCTGGACGAATGGGGCTGGCCGGACGCCGACTGAATTCCCCCGGACGGAGTAAACGCTCGCGTTGGGAGGCCGGGTCTCCGTTATCCTGTAGGAATAGCAGACGGAGATTCCCTCAATGCAGCCATTTCCCTCGAAGAACGTGTTTGGCGGGGCCCTGGAGCCCTGCAGTCGCGGACCGGTCACCGGGTTTTATCGCGACGGTCGTTGTGCCACCGGCTACGACGACCAGGGCATGCATACCGTGTGCGCCGAGCTCACCCGCGAGTTTCTCGATTTCTCCCTGGCACGGGGGAATGATCTGATCACGCCGGTTCCGGAATTCGGCTTCCCCGGCCTGGAGGCCGGGGATCGCTGGTGCCTGTGCGCCGCGCGCTGGCTGGAGGCCTACCGGGCGGGGGCGGCGCCCGGGGTCTTCCTGCGCGCGACGCACGAGGAGACCCTGGCGGTGATCCCGCTGGACATCCTCAAGGAACACGCGCGCGACCCAGCTGATTGAGATGGAGGCCCTCCTCGGAGGGTCGGTAGGGGGCCGGGGTGGGCCCCGCTGAAATACAGGGAGAAGACGGATGGATCCGTACATGGTGGGGCTGACAATCGCTCGGGTCGATAACGTGGGCATGGGGAATCGGGGGGTGGCCGGTGGTTGACCGCATGGCCGTGCCCGAGATCGAACGCTTCCGGATCACGCGGACGCTGGGTACGAGTGCCCGCGACGGGCTCTATGTCGCACACGACCCGCTGCTGGATCGGCAGGTCGCGATTCGAACGCTGACCAACGTCGCGGCGGACGCTTCGACCCGCCAGGCATTGCTTGAAGATGCCCGCCGGTTAAGCCGCTTTCGACACCCGAACATCGCTCCAATCTTCGAGGCGGGGGACTACGCCGAGGGCGTCTACCTGGTGTTCGAGTACGTCGAGGGCGAGACCCTGGAGCAAATCCTGGCGCGCGGACCCTTGCCGATCGATCGCGCCCTGGCCCTGATGCGCGAGCTGCTGGATGCGGCGGCGGCGGCGCACGAGCAGGGCATCCTGCACGGGGCCTTGCAGCCGGCGAACGTGACCGTAAACCCCGAGGGGCATGCGCGCATCACCGGGCTGGGCATGGCGTTGCCCGACGTGGCCGCGCGCGGCGAGAGCCACCTGCCGGATACACCCTACTATCTGGCGCCGGAACGGCTGGCAAACGAGGCCGCGACCGAAGGGTCCGACGTGTTCTCCCTGGGGGCCTTGTTCTTCGAGATGCTGACGGGCGAGCGCGCGTTTGCCGGTGATACCCCCGCGGCGATCCGGCAGGCGATGCAGGCGGGGGCGCTGGAGCCACCCTCCGGTCGCACCGGCAATGGCGACGAACGCTTCGACGCCCTGGTACTTCGGGCCACCCGCCCGGATCCCGCCGAGCGTTTTGCATCGGCCCGCGAGTTTCGCGAGGCGCTGGTGGTGGCCGTCGAGGGCGAAGGCCAGACGGGCGACGGATCGCAGGACTTCATCCTGCGGCGGATCCGACGCAAGCCTGATTTCCCCGGCATCTCCAGCCATATCCGCGAGATTACCCAGTGTTCCGACGACACCATGAAGCGCTCGGTGGCCGAGCTGTCGAATGCCGTGCTAAAGGACTACGCTACCACGCAGAAGCTGCTTCGGCTGGCGAACTCCCCCTTTTACAGCAACTTTGGCGGCAATATCCGCACCGTTTCGCGCGCGATCGTGCTGCTGGGCTTCGAGCAGGTGCGCACGGCGGCGCTCGGGCTGGTGCTGTTCGAAAACCTCAAGGGCGGACGTCATTCCGGACGCCTGATGGAGGCGCTGGTCGGCACACTGTTCAGCGCCATGCTGGCGCGCGACCTGGCGGAACAGGTCGGCGGGGTGGAGAGCGAGCAGGCCTTTGTCTGCGCTCTGTTCCACGATATCGGCCGCATGCTGGTGTTGTACTACCTGCCGGAGGAGGCGGACGAAATCCGCATTCGTGTGGGTCAGGGTACGAGCGAGGGCAGTGCCGCCCGTCAGGTCCTCGGTATCTCCTACGAGGCCCTGGCGCGCAGCGTGCTGGAGGACTGGAACTTCCCGCGCGAGATCGTCACGTCGGTGGAACGGGCTCCCTCGGGCACGCTGCCGGCAGCGCGGGATGCCGACCAGCGCCTGCACCGCATCGTCACCCTGGCGTCGGAGATGGGGCAATGCATTACCCAGGCGGATCGCGACCAGCAGGGCGCCTTGCTCACCGATCTGCGCAAGCGCTACGAACGTGCCCTGGGCGTGGATGCCCGCGGCATGCAGCGGGCCATCAAGTCCGGGCGCGAGCACATGGATCACTTCCTGACGGTGGTCAAGCTGCCGCCGGAGGGCCGCGAGCCGCTGAACCGGCTGAAGGCGAATCTGGGTGTGCAGATCGATGACAGCGACGCGGCGGATATCGAGCCCGCGGGGGCGAGCGGCGAAGCGGCGGTATCCGCCACCGCCGATCCCGACGCACAGGCCGCGGCACTGATGGAGACCCTGACCGACATGCTGGACAGCATGGTGGGCGAGTTCGAGCTGAACACCTTGATGCAGACAACGCTCGAGACCCTGTACCAGACACTCGGTCTGCGCCGGGTAATGCTGATGCTCGCCGATCGCGAGCATCGGGTGCTGGTGGCGCATACCGCCTTCGGAAAGGATGCCGAGACGCTGTCCGGACGGCTGCGACTCACGCTTGCGGGCAAGGGCGACATTCTGTCGCTGGCCCTGGAACAGAAGAAGGACCTGGTCATCACCGACAGCCACGAGGCCTCGATCAGCCGTTATATCCCCGACGAGTTCCGCCAGGCTCTGGATGCGCGCAGTTTTCTGCTGCTGCCGCTGGCGGTGCGTGATCGTTGTATCGGGCTGCTGTATCTGGAATTGCCGGCCGGCGCCGCCGTGGAACCGACGGTCCTGCGGGCCCTGAAAGCGGTGCGCAATCAGATGGCTCTGGCCATTCGGCAGGCGCGCGACTGACGCCGCCTTCACCCGCGCACGTCCGCGGGTGGCGGCGGCCGCCGCAGTGTCGAGCGCGGCCCTCTGTCCGCCGGATTGGGCCAGCCGGTGCCGACATTTGCGAACGCCTAGCGGGTTCTGTACTAAAGCGCTGTTCCGCCTCGGGGAGCGGCGCTAAGGTAGAGGTGATGCAAAGCTGGCCGAACATCGTCGCGGCCAGATGCGACAGTTGGACAACAGTGGTATGCCTTGGGGACTGTTACAGCAGGAGATCCCGGTTTCCGACCTGCAGGTTGGTATGTACGTCAGCCGGCTCGATCGCCCGTGGCTGGAGACGCCCTATCTGGTCGAGGGGGTGCGGATTCGCTCGCAGGACGATGTCGACGAGCTCGCCCGGCATTGTGTGCATGTATTCGTTGATCTGGATAAGAGCGCGCCGGAGTCGTTGAGCCGGCTGCCACCGGCCGCGGGATCCGCGCGGGCTGCCGCGACGGCCTCGAGCCGGGCCGAGGCCGCCCAGTTCCGCGGTATGACGGTGTATCGCGATCACTGCTCGGTGGAGCAGGAGCTCCCGGCGGCAAAGGAGGCTCAGGCGATTGTCGGGCGTGTTCTGGAGCAGATCCGTGCCGGCATGGAGCGTAATCCCGGGGTCCCTCTGTCGGCGGCCCGGGAGGCGTCCGAGGCGTTGCGCGAGAGCGTGGAGCGCAACCCGGACGCCCTGCTGCTGCTGGCCAGGCTGAGCCACTCGGACGACGTGCTGTACGCCCACTCGCTCAATGTCGCGATCCATCTTCTGGCGCTGGGTCGGCACATGGGGCTGGATCGAGCCGAATTGTCGGTCCTCGGGCTGGGGGGGCTGCTGATGGATATCGGCAAGATGCAGATGCCGCGGACGCTCCTGGGGCGCCGCACGCGGCTGTCCCCGGATGAGCGGCGCGAGATTCAGCGGCACGTGGAATATGGCGAGACCATTCTGCAGTGCTCCCACGGGATCCCGGAGGGCGTGCGCGACATTGTCGCCCAGCACCACGAACGCGAGGACGGGCGTGGCTACCCACGGGGTCTGGTGGCCAACCAGATCAGTGCCTATGCGCGCATGGCGGCTATCGTGGATTCCTACGAGGAGATGCTGACGGAAGGCGGTCTGGCCGGGACCCCCTTCGAGGCCCTGAAGGAACTGCGGGAGAACGCGCGCTGGGGGCTGAATTCGGCGCTCGTGGATCAGTTCACCCACTGCGTGGGGCTGTTTCCCGTGGGCAGCCTGGTGGAGCTGGATAACGGTGAGGTCGCGATCGTGCTGAGTCACCGCCGCACGCAGCGCTTCATGCCCCGGGTGATGCGCATCCTCGATCCGTCCCATATGCCGTATCCCGACCCGTGGGAGCTGGATCTGGGGTCGCACGCGCCGGAGTCCGAGGGGGCGCGGCGCCAGATCCTGCGCGACCTTCCGGCGGGTGCCTACGGGGTCGATCCGGCGCGCTATTATCTTTAAGTAGATGCGCATTCCGTACATGGGATCCGCATCTACTGATTTCGCCGCATGGGCGTAGCCGCCGGAACTCTGCCGATGTCGAAGCTGTTGGATTATCAAGATTTTCTCCGTGCCCTGGATGGGGTTTCCCCGTGCCCGCAGGACGCCGGGGCGCAAGCAGCCGTGACCGTCATCGAACTGGAGGGGCTAAGGGACGTGGACGCGGCCCTGGGGTATGCCGCGGGAGACGAGCTGATCCGGAACGCGGGTCAGGCACTGGCCCGCGCCCTGGCGGACGGCCTGGTCGGTATCACTGGACGCCATCAGATCACCTGTGCGCAGCTGGCCGTGGCCGGGAGCGGGTTCGCCGAGCTGGCGGCCCACAAGATGCTGCGGGTGTTGAGTGAACCGTTTGCCTGTGGCGAGCGGCAGGTGCTGCTTTGGCCGCGTGCCGGGCTGGCGCTGGCGGGCCCCCGGGTGGTGCGCCCGCAGGAGTTGCTGGCCCATGCCTATGCCGCAGTTCGGCAGGCGCGGCGGGCTCGGGCGCGCCTGCGCCTGTATGCCCCGGAGGCGGCGGCAACCATGCTGGAGGGCGTGGATCTGTGGTCCCAGCTGGGGCAGGCCATCGAGGAGGGAAGCCTGCACCTCGAGTATCAGCCACAGGTCGCGCTGGCATCGGGCTGCGTGCAGTCGGTGGAAGCTTTGTTGCGCTGGGATCACCCGCAGTACGGCTCGATCCGTCCGGACACCATGGTGCGCGCGGCGGAGGGAACGGACCTGATGCCCCGGCTGACGCACTGGGTCTTCAACACGGCCCTGCGCCAGTGTGCCGAGTACCGCCAGGCCGGACTGGACGCGGGGATCTCGGTGAATTTTTCTGCCGATGACCTGCAGGAACGGGAGGTGGTGGATCTGGTGGCCCAGTCACTGGAGGTCTGGCAGGTGCCGGCGGAGAGCGTCACGGTGGAGCTGACCGAAACCGCGGTGATGGAGAGTCACGACGCCGAGGCGCGTGCGGCCCTGCACGGGATGAAGGACCTGGGCTTGCGGGTGTCCATGGATGACTTCGGTATTGGCTATTCGTCGATGGAGCGGCTGCTGCGCATGCCGCTCGATGAGCTCAAGATCGATATGACCTTTGTCCACGAACTGGTGTCCAGCCGGCCGCACCAGCGCATCGTGGAATCCATGATCGGGCTCGGCCAGAAAATGGGCTTGAGCGTGGTGGCCGAAGGCGTGGAAGATCAGGAAACCCTCGAGCGCCTGCGCGCTCTGGGCTGTGATCTGGTACAGGGTTTTTATCTCGGGCGGCCGGCGCGCCTGGCTCAATTCATGGAACAGACGCGCTCGGGCCATGGCCCGAGCGCGTTCTGAACGCGCCCACCCCGTCCTCGTTCGGCGCGCCAGCGCACCGATCCCGTAGTCCGGAAGCCTGTCGCGTGCTCCCGGGACAGGCAGTCGGTGACGTCGACCCCCGGCCCGTGGAGTGTCATCCAGCAGTGGCAAGGCGGGACTTGGCGGGCCCGTTCCCCCTGGGTGATTGCTGGATGATCATGCGCCGCGCCTGCCGGCATCGCGGGAACGCAGGTACCAGTGGATGACGATCCAGTCGTACAGGGCATGGGTGACGATCACCACCAGCAGGTTGCCGGTCAGGTGATAGAGCAGCCCGAGGTAGAGCCCGATGACGGTGGCGAACACGAAGTACAGGCGGCTGATCGAATGGGCGAGTCCAAACACAATTGCCGCGGCGACGATGGCCCACTCGGGTGACCAACGTTCGGTCAGCCAGCCCTGCAGCACGCCCCGCACCAGCAGTTCCTCGCCCACGCCGGCGAGGATGGCGATCAGCAGCACGGCGCCAGGCAGGGCGTTGCGAAAGAGCTGGTGCACGAAATCGCGGACCTGGTCGGCCAGTGCGCGGTAGGGCTCCCAGCCGCTGAGTGCGAGCGTGCCGAGCAGCATCAGCATGGGCAACACGGCAAGGGCGCCCAGCGCTGCGGCCTCCAGGCTCCAGTCGATTCGCTCGTCGAGCGGGATGCCGGCCACCCGGGCCAGGATCAGGGCGAGCGGGATCAGCGCGGCCTGAAAGGCCATCCCGGCCAGCAGCGGGTGTCGCGCGACCGCTTGACGGAAGCTCATGGGTGTTGGGCCGGGGCGTGTGGACTCATCCGCGAGAGGATGCCCGATTCCGGGGGTGGTTGTCCCGAACGGAACGGCCCCCGCGGCGCCGAGACCGGCGGGCGCGGGGGCCGGGTGGGGAGGCTGGATGGCCTGTGGTGACCATCCAGACGGCGGCCGGCGTCAGGTCTTGGCTTCCTCGATGCGGATCAGGGCCAGTTCGTGGAACAGTCCCTTCATCAGGCTGACGCACATCAGCAGCAGCACGACGACGAATGGCAGGCCGGTGCTCACCGCCCCCGCCTGCAGTGCATTGAGGGCCGCCGCGCCGCCAACCGCCAGCAGGACCCCCGCGACCACGCCCTCGGTGGTGGCCCAGAACAGGCGCTGGGATTGCGGGGCGTCGGTCTTGCCGCCCGAGGTGATGGAGTCGATCACCAGGGAACCGGAGTCCGAGGAGGTGATGAAGAACACCAGCACCAGGGCGATCGCCAGGAACGAGGTGATGGCGGTGAACGGCAGGTGCTCCAGCATCTGGAACAGGGCCAGGGAGGAGTCGGAGATGCCGTCCGCCAGGGCGCCAACGCCGTCGCGTGCCTGGGCCAGGCCGGAGCCGCCGAAGGCACTCATCCAGACGACGGTGACCAGGGTCGGCACTAGCAGTACGGCGGTGACGAACTGGCGCACCGTACGGCCGCGGGAGACGCGGGCGATGAACATGCCGACGAACGGCGACCAGGAGATCCACCAGGCCCAGAAGAAGATGGTCCAGGCGTGGTAGAAGGTCTCGTCCTCGCGCCCGACCGGGTTGCTGAGCGGGATGAAGTACTGCACGTACCCGGTGACCGTGGTGCCGATGCTGGAGAGGAATGCGAGGACGCCGCCGGCGATCATCACGAACAGCAGCAACAACGCGGCGAACACCAGGTTGATGTTGCTGAGAAGCTTCACCCCACCATGGATGCCGCGCATGATCGACAGCAGGGCGATGATGGTCACGCCGATGATGATGGCGACCTGAGTGTTCAGGCCGGAATCGATGCCGAACAGGAACTCCATGCCCGAGGCGGCCTGCTGCGCGCCGAGGCCCAGTGAGGTCGCCAGGCCGAACATGGTCGCCAGCACGGCGAGGGTGTCGATCACGTGGCCGATCGGGCCCCAGATGCGCTCACCGAGGATCGGATAGAACGCCGAACGGATAGTCAGTGGCAGGCCCTTGTTGTAGGCAAAGAATGCGAGCGCCAGGCCGACGACCGCGTAGATCGCCCAGGGGTGCAGGCCCCAGTGATACATGGTGGCCCCCAGCGCCGCCTGCCGGGATTCTTCGGTCCCGCCTTCGATCCCCAGCGGCGTGCCGAACCATTCGGTGAAGTAGCCCACCGGTTCGGCTACGCTCCAGAACATCAGACCGATGCCCATGCCGGCGGCGAACAGCATCGAAAACCAGGAAATGACCGAGAATTCCGGCTTGGCGTCCTGGCCGCCGATGCGGATGCGCCCGATGGGCAGGACGACCAGGGCCAGGCAGAACAGGACAAATATGTTGCCGGCCGACAGGAACAGCCAGTCAAAGGAGCGGCCGATCCACTGACGCGTGTTGTCGAGGTGCTCGTTGGCCTGTTCCGGAAAGACCAGGGACAGGATGACGAATACGACAATCAACAGGGCGCTGGTGACGAAGACCGGATTGTGCAGGTCCAGCCCAAGCGGGTTGATGTTCTGATCACCGATCTCGTGCTCGGTGTCGTATTCCGCTTCCAGTTCCTTTTTCTGCTCTTCGAGATCGTGCGGATTCTCGCTCACCGTCTTCTCCTCGCTTCTTGGTCTTGTATGGCGGCCACACCAACTGCCGCGGTGGCAATCTCGTTGAGTAAAGACCGGCAATCGGCGGATTGCAAAGGCCGCGGCCGGTTCTTGTTGTGCCGGCGTAAGAAAACACTGATCAGTGTTTCCCTAGCGGCGCGGGGCCTCACAAAGCGCGCGCACATGGGCCGCCGCACTTCGGCCCAGGGCCGGGAGGGCGTAGCCGCCTTCCAGCATCGAGACCAGACGCGCGCCGGCATACCGCGCGGCGATGCGGGTGAGTTCGTGGGTGATCCACGAAAAGTCGTCCGCGTCGAGGTTCAGGCCCGCGAGGGCTTCGTCCCGATGCGCGTCGAAGCCAGCCGAGACGAGCACCAGTTGGGGGCGGAACTGTTCCAGTGCCGGCAACCAGTCGTGGCGGACCGCCGCGCGGAACTGCGCCCCGGTCGTGCCGGCGGCAAGCGGGGTATGTATCAGATGGTCCCGTTCGGCTCGCGGCGTGTCCGGGTAGAACGGGTGCTGAAAGCTGGAGCAGTAGAGCACTCGGGGATCATCCCGGAAGATGTCCTCGGTGCCGTTTCCGTGGTGCACGTCGAAATCGGCGATGGCCACGCGCGACAGCGCGTAGTGCTCCAGGGCATGCGCAGCGGCCACCGCGATGTTGTTGAACAGGCAAAAGCCCATCGCGCGTTCGCGTTCGGCATGATGGCCGGGCGGACGGATGGCGCAGAAGGCATTGTCCACGTCCTCCTCCATGACGGCCCGCACGCCCTCGATGCCGGCCCCGGCGGCGCGCAGGGCGGCCTGTAGCGAGTGTTCGCCCATGGCCGTGTCCGGGTCCAGCAGCGCGTGATGTCCTAGGGCGGGGGCGTTGGCGCGAATGCGGGCGACGTGCGTCGGGGTGTGCACCCGCTGGAGCTGCGCATCGGTGGCTGGCGGGGCATCCAGAAGGTGCAGGCCTTCCATCAGGCCTTCGTCGAGCAGGGCGTTGCGAACGGCGTGCAGGCGGTCGGCCCGTTCCGGGTGGTGGGGCCCCGAGTCGTGCAGCAGGCAGTCGGGATGCGAGATATACGCCGTATGGGTCACGGGAAAGCCTCCGCGCGATCATCTCCAGGGAGTATAGGTGCATGCGGAGTACGTGTGCGGTGGCCGCGCGGCCGCCGGACCTTTACCGTGGTACCGACGATGAACCACCCGTGCAGAGGGGAACCGCATGAAGGCCTTGTTGATTGATCCAGAGCAGCAGACGATCGAAGCCGTGGACATCGAAGGACGCGACGACATCGCCCGGCTGATCGGGTACGACACGCTCGAGTCCGACGAGATCGGGCCGGATGGTGATCGCCTGTTCTTCGACGAAGAGTGCTTCCTGCGCGGAACCACCGGGCGCTTTCAGATCGACAGCGTGATCCCGGTTTCCGGCAAGGGGCTCGTGGTTGGCAGTGACGACGATGGCGCGACCCTTAAGGACGTCGCATCCGATCTGGAGTCCATCCGGGGCCGGATGAAGTATCTCTAGGGCGAGCTCAACGAAGCTGGCTGTCCTTGGAGGCCCGCCGGTTGTAGGGGCTGGTGGCCTGCTGTGCCGCGTCCTCCGCCTCCCGGCAGCCTAGGCACAGGCGCACGCCCGGCAGGGCCTGGCGCCGGCCTTCGGGAATCGGCGCCCCGCATTCCTCGCATTCTTTCAGACCTTCCCCGGTGGGAATCTGGCTGCGCACCCGTTGCAGGGCGTCCTCGACCGTGTTGTCGATCTGCTCCTGCTCCGCACCGTCTTTTGCCCATCCGCCTGCCATCGCGAGGCCTCCGCCCGTGGTCAACAAGACTGAGACCGGCGCAACCGGGCCTGAAGTTCCCGTCGCGCCGCCTTCGAGCCGTATTGGCGAGGCGGGCTATCCGTGTCCGAACTCGCGGGCGACGTAGTCGATGTCCTTGTCGCCACGACCGGAGAGGTTGGCCAGGATCGTCGTGCCGGGGTTCTCGCGGCCGTGCTTCATGGCCCAGGCGACGGCATGGGCGCTTTCCAGGGCCGGGATGATCCCCTCGGTGCGCGAGAGCTGGTAGAAGGCATCCAGGGCCGCGTCGTCGTTGATGGCGTGGTAGGCGACGCGCTGGGTGGTCTTGAGGTAGGAGTGCTCGGGGCCGACGCCGGGATAGTCCAGCCCGGAGGCGATGGAGTGGACCGGGGCCGGGTTGCCCTCCGCGTCGGCCAGCAGCATGCACTTGAAGCCGTGGATCATGCCCGGCTTGCCGTAGGTCATGGTGGCGGAGTGCTCGCCGAGCTTGGTGCCGCGCCCTAGCGGCTCCACGCCGTTGAGTTGCACCTGGGCGTCCTCGATGAAGCCGGCGAACATGCCCATGGCGTTGGACCCACCGCCGATGCAGGCGACCACGTGATCCGGCAGCTCGCCACCGCTCATCTCCAGGTACTGCTCGCGGGCCTCGATGCCGACCACCGACTGGAAGTTGCGCACCATCAGCGGAAACGGGTGCGGCCCGACCACGGAACCGATTGCGAACAGGGCCTCGTCTGCCTGCGACAGGTAGGACTGGAAGGCGGAATCCACGGCCTCCTTCAGCGAGCGACCGCCGAAGGAGACCGGCACCACCTGGGCCCCCATCAGTTTCATGCGGGTCACGTTGGGCGCTTCCTTGGCGATGTCGATCTCGCCCATGTGGATCTCGCATTCCATGCCGAAGTAGGCCGCCGCAGTGGCCAGCGCCACGCCGTGCTGGCCGGCCCCGGTCTCGGCGATCAGCTTGCGTTTGCCCATGTGCTTGGCCAGCAACGCCTCGCCCATGCAGTGGTTCAGCTTGTGCGCGCCGGAGTGGTTCAGGTCTTCGCGCTTGAGATAGATATGCGCGCCCACCGAACGGCTCAGGTTATGGGCGTAGTACACCGGCGTCGGGCGCCCCTGATAGTGCTTGCGGATGTAGCGAAGTTCGTTCAGGAAATCGCCGGAGCGCGCCAGGGTCCGATAGGCGTGGTTGATCTCGGCGAAATGCGGTTCCAGCTCCGGCGGCAGGAAGGCGCCGCCGAATTCGCCAAAGTAGCCTTCCGGGTTGGGGTAGTCCTTGAGATACGACATGGGCGGTCTCGGTGCCAGGTTGGTGGGCCGGGTGGAAGTGGCCGTTGGGTCGGACAGGGTTTCGTGACCCGGCACGACCGGGTTGGGTCCATATCATCCGTTCCCCGAACCCGATTGCCAACCCGGGCGGATCCCGGTCCGCGTCGTCCTACGCGGAAAAGGGCAGGTCGTTATAGCGGATTACGCGGTCCAACTGGGTCGCGTCGAGCTCGAGGCCGTAGTCCTGCTGCAGACGGGTGTGCAGCTCGGCGGCGGTGGTCGGGGGCGGGTCCATCTCGCGGGTGAACTGGCCGACGTCCTCGATGACGGCCCAGGGGTAGAGGATCCAGCGCCACTCCTGCACGGCCTGACTGTGGAAATCGGCGGGGCACTGGGTGCTGGCCTTTTCATGCAGCACGGCGGTGCGCACGGCGGCCGGCTCGAAGCCCTCCAAGTGGGGGCGGGCGGCCACCAGGGTGTCGCCGGAGTCGTTGACGTCGTCCACCAGCAGGACCTGTTCACCGCGCACATCTCCGGCCAGCGGGACCGTCACCGCCGCTCGCTGTTTTTCACGCGCCCCCGAGGTGTAGTGTTCGACCTTCAGGCTGAGCAGCTTGTGCACGTGGAGGAAGTCGCACAAAAAGCGCGCCGGCATGAATCCGCCGCGGGCGATGGCCACGATCGTGTCCGGCCGAAAGTCGCTGGCCCGTATCTGGCGTGCCAGGTCGTCGGCGGCGCTGACCACCTCCTCGACCGAGATCAACTGCACGGGCATCTTGCCGGGTTCAGCCATGCTCGGCGATCTCCACGCCCGCTGCCTTCATCTTCGCGCGCGCCTCCGTGCCGCCCTGCGGCGAAATCGGCAGCGAGGCATAAGGGATCAGGTGAACGTCAAATCCTTCCTCGCGTGCGCCCAGGGCGGTTGCCGCAACGCATACGTCCAGGGCCAGTCCGCCCATCCAGATGCGTTTCACACCCCGGTTGCGCAGTTCGCCCGCCAGCCCGGTCTGGTCGAAGGCGGAGTACTGGTCCTGGTCGAAGCGTACCCCCGTGGTGACCTTGACGGTGCCGGCCGGCAGGGCCAGATCGGCGTGGAAGCGTGCCCCGGGCGAATCCTGCAGGCAGTGCGGGGGCCAGGGCCCGCCTTGTTCCACGAAGCTCGCATGCCCGGCTGGGTGCCAGTCGCGCGAGGCATACACCGGAATATCCAGCGCGGCGGCCGCCTCCAGCCAGCGGTTGAGTACCGGGATCACGGTATCCCCGTGCTCGATAGCCAGCGCGCCGCCGGGGCAGAAATCGTTCTGTACGTGGATCACCAGCAGGGCGTCGCCGGCTTGCAGGTGATTGCGCGGATCGTCAGTCATTTGAGTGGTCTCCGTCTCCAGTTTCGGACGTTCGACCCGATGCGGCGTAGCGGGCCTGGATGGTGCGGGTCACTGCATCCTGGTGTGCCTGCAGCGCGGGACTGATGGCTACGGGATACGGCGTTTCGGCGGGCTCGATGGCGCGGATCCCGGGGGGCAGTTGTTCCAGCTGCGCCCGGGCATATTCGCGCAGTGTATCCAGGTCACGAGAATGGCCCGGCAGGCGCTGGCCGTCACGCATCACGGGCTGCAGCAGCGGCTCCCCGGGCTGGGTCTCGTCCTGGCGTCCGATGGTGTCGCCCGCGAACCGGTTGCCTTCCCGGCGGCGATAGATCTGCTTGGCACCGGGCAGGATGGGCTTGCCGCTGGAGAGCTTGAGACGCCCTTCGCCGGCGTATTCGGCCAGCTTGTAGGCAATGTCCAGGTCGGGGGCATCGGGGGCAATGCCCATGCTGGTGCCGACCCCGAAGGCATCGATCGGTGCGCCGTGTGCCAGTAGCTCGGCAATCAGGTGTTCGTCGAGCCCGCCGCTGGCGAAGATCCCGACCTGTTGCAGGCCCGCTTCATCCAGCATCCGCCGCGCCTGGTGGGCCAGTTCTCCCAGGTCGCCGGAGTCGAGGCGGACGGCGTGTACGCGGAAGTCATCGCCCAGCTCACCGCTCAGCTCGATGACCCGGCGCACCCCTTCGAGGGTGTCGTAGGTATCGACTAGCAGCACCGTTTCCGGATAGAGACGGGCAAAGGCGCCGAAGGCCTCGGCTTCGTCATGGTGCGCCTGGATGTAGCTGTGGGCCATGGTGCCACTCACCGGTACGCCGTACTGCTTGCCCGCCAGTACATTGGAGGTGCTGGCGACGCCCGCGACATGGAAGGCGCGTGCCCCCTTCAAGGCAGCATCCAGCCCGTGCATGCGGCGCGCCCCGAAATCGACCACCGGCCGCCCGTCGGCCGTGGCCACCAGGCGGGCGGCCTTGCTGGCCTGCACCGTTTGCAGATGAATCTGGTTCATCACCAGGGTCTCGATCAGCTGGGCCTCGGGGAGTGGCGCGGTGACCTCGAGGATGGGCTCGTTGGCGAAGACCGGGGTCCCCTCGGGCACGGCGCGGACCGTGCCGGTGAAGCGGAAAGCCTCCAGCCAGCGCAGGAACCGTTCGGAGAAGCGGTCGAGGGCGGCCAGGTAGTCGAGATCCGACGGCTCGAAACGGAGGCCTTCGAGTTGTTCCAGCACCGTATCGAGTCCGCAGGCCAGGAGATAGTTGCGCCGTTGCGGCAGGCGGCGTACGAACAGGCTGAAGACCGCTGGCTCGTACAGGCCTTCTTCGAAATAGGCCTGAAGCATGGAGAGCTCGTAGAAGTCGGTGAAGAGCGCCAGGCCATCGTCGTTTGGGGTTGCGCTGCGCCCGGCCGCGATCATGCGGTCAGTTCCTCCAGGATCCGGACGTGGATGTCGTGATCATCCTTGGTGTGCAGCACGAAGCGGACATGGCCGACGGCATCCAGTCTGGGCGTGGCGGCGATCACGGTTTCCAGGGCGATGCGCGCGGCTTCCTCGACGGGGTAGCCGAAGGCCCCGGTGGACAGCGCGGGAAATGCGATGCTGTAGGCCCCGGCTTCTTCGGCGCGGGTGAGGGCGTTGCGATAGCAGGCAGCCAGCAACCGGCTGGCCGGTTCGTCGTGCCCGTAGACCGGTCCCAGGCAGTGGATCACGAAGCGATTGGGCAGGTTGTGGGCATCGGTCAGTACGGCCTGGCCGGGCTCGATCGGGGCCAGGGGCTGGCATTCACGCTCCAGGCCGGGCCCCGCAGCGCGGTGGATGGCCCCGGCCACGCCGCCGCCGGGCCGCAGCCAGGCGTTGGCGGCATTGACGACCGCGTCCATGTCGCGCTGGGCGGCGATGTCGCCCATGGTGCATTCGATGGTGACGCCGCGAACCTTGACGCGCATGTGTCTCTCCCGTGCTGAATGGTCTCGGCTACTACGGCCCTTGTCTCAAGCATAGGGTACGCATTCCGGTCAGGTGAACCGGCGACCCGTGCTTATCTAGCGATGCGGTCGCGCACCTCCGCGGTCAGTTCCAGCGAGCGCCGGCGCGCCGCATGGTCGAAGGTGGAGGTGGTCACGATCAGTTCGTCGGCGCCGGTCTGCTCGAGAAACCGGCGGATCTCGTCTTCGACCGTATCCGGCGCGCCAACCGCGGAACAGGCCATGGTCTGTTCGACGATCGCGCGTTCGGCGCGGTCGAGGCGTTCGCGGTAGCCCTCGATCGGCGGCTGGATCGGTTCGGGCCGACCCCGCCGCAGGCTGACAAAGGCCTGTTCCATGGAACTGGCCAGCGTCCGCGCCGCGGCGTCGGTGTCGGCGGCATACACGTTGTAGCCGAGCATCGCATAGGGGCGATCCAGCCATGCGGAAGGCCGGAACTGGCTGCGGTACAGCTCCAGTGCGTTCATCAAATGCCCGGGGGCGAAGTGCGAGGCAAACGCATACGGCAGGCCCATCTGCGCGGCCAGCTGGGCACCGAACAGGCTGGAACCGAGGATCCAGACGGGCACGTGTTGGCCGGCGCCGGGGATGGCGCGGATCACCTGGTCCGGCTGGGGGTCGTCGAAATAGCCCAGCACCTCGGCGACGTCACGCGGGAACTGGTCCGGGTCGATATCCGGGGCCCGGCGCAGGGCGCGCGCGGTGGTCGGGTCGGTGCCGGGTGCGCGCCCCAGCCCGAGGTCGATGCGGCCCGGGTACAGCGCGTTCAGGGTGCCGAACTGTTCGGCGACCACCAGCGGGGCGTGGTTGGGCAGCATGATACCGCCGGCGCCCACCCGAATGCGCTGTGTGGCGGCTGCCACCTGGCCAATCACCACCGCCGTGGCTGCGCTGGCGATGCCGGGCATGTTGTGGTGTTCCGCCAGCCAGTAGCGCTGGAAGCCGAGGGCCTCGGCGTGTTGCGCAAGATCGAGGGTGTTGTGCACGGCGTGGGTGGCGTCCCCGTCAGCGGTGATCGGGGCCAGGTCGAGTACGGAAAAGGCAGTCATGTGCCTGATTGTACCGACCTGCTCGATCCGTGCAGACGTGGGCGATCCCGATGGGGTCTATAGTCGAAGGAAGACACTGCGGAGGGTGCGCCATGAGTATCCCCAGGACCCTGAACAACTTTCTGGACGAACATGCGGTGACCTACCAGCTGGTGCCCCATCCGCATTCGAATTCGGCCAGCCGCACGGCCGAGGCGGCCCATGTCCCGGGCGACGCCGTGGCCAAGGCGGTGTTGCTGGTCGAGGAGGATGGACAGTACCGATTGGCCGTCGTGCCGGCCACGCGCCGCGTAAAATTGGGGCAGTTGCACCGGTTGTTGGGCGAGCACGTGGGCCTGGCTACCGAGGACGAGGTGGCCAGCGTCTTTGCTGACTGCGAACGCGGCGCAATCCCCGCTCTGGGTGCCGCTTACGGGCTGGAAACCCTGCTTGATGACAGTATGCTGGAACCGCGCAACGTGTATTTCGAGGCTGGCGATCACGAGTCGCTCGTCCGGCTGCGCGAAACGGATTTCCTCCATCTGCTCGGCCAGCCGCGGCGGGGCCAGTTCAGCGCCCACATCTGACGCCCGCTCCATCGGCGTCTCACGCGTGGGTCGGATCGATCTTGCAATGCCATATCGTCTACCGTCAGCCTGAGTTCGTTGCGACAACTGGGTGACGACGATGGATCCGTTTCTGGAGATGGCGCTCGACGAAGCGCGTACGGGGCTGGGCGAGGCGGGGATCCCGATCGGGTCGGTGCTGGTGCACCGGGGCGAGGTGATTGGGCGCGGGCACAACCGGCGGGTGCAGCAGGGCAGCGCGATCCTGCATGCGGAGATGGATGCGCTGGAGAACGCCGGCCGGCAGTCGGCGCAGGTGTATCGCGAATGCACGCTCTATACCACACTCTCGCCCTGCGCGATGTGTAGCGGCGCGATCGTCCTCTACGGCATTCCGCGAGTGGTGATTGGGGAGAACGAGTCGTTCCTGGGGGAGGAGGCGTGGTTGCGCGGTCACGGCATCCAGGTGGACGTGGTCCAGGACCCGGGCTGCCGCGAACTGATGCGTTCGTTTATCGAGACGCACCCCGAGCTGTGGCACGAGGACATCGGCCACTGAGCCTGATAGCCGGCGCAAGAGCCGCGCCCCGGCGTGTCCCTCAGCGTCTCCTTCAGGGTGTCTCGAGCCGCTGCTGATCGGCGTAGGGGTAGTCGCTGGCCTCCAGGTTTTCCTGAAAGGTCTCCAGGCGTTCCACGGCGAGGTCCGTACGGTTGAACTGGGCGATGTGGAACAGCGCATCGCCCTCGTTGATCAGCGGCAGGTTGAGCTGACCAATGATGATGCCGGAGGCCGGGGCGAGGATCTCGGTCTCGGTTTCGCCAAACGGGTCGGAGATGATCGCCAGGCGGGTCTGGTCGCGGACCACGCGGTCCCCGTGGCGCACGAAGGTGCGCAGGATGCCGCTTTGGGGCGCGCGGACCCAGCCGCTGGTGCGCGCCATGATGGGTTCCTTGCGCGGGCGCCGGCGTACGGCCGGCAGCATGCCCAGATGGCGCATCACCTCGATGATGCCGTGCACCCCGCCGCGGATGGAGAGCTCGTCGAAGCGCAGGGCCTCGCCGGCCTCGTACAGCAGGATGGGGACTTCCCGTTCCGCGGCGGCCTCGCGCAGGGAGCCGTCGCGCAGGGCCGAGTTGAGAATCACCGGGGCCCCGAAGGCGCGCGCCAGATCGAGGGTCTCGGCGTGATCGAGGTTGGCGCGGATCTGCGGCAGGTTGGAGCGGTGGATGGCGCCGGTGTGCAGGTCGATGCCATGGGTACTGTTCTGCACGATTTCGCGCATGAACAGGCGCGCAACGCGAGCCCCCAGTGAGCCCTTCTGCGAGCCGGGGAAACAGCGGTTCAGGTCACGCCGGTCGGGCAGGTAGCGGCTCTGGTTGATGAAGCCGTGCATGTTGACCACAGGGATGGCAATCAGGCTTCCCTTCATGCGCCGCAGGGCCGGGACTTTCAGCAGGCGGCGGATGATCTCGACGCCGTTGATCTCGTCGCCGTGGATGGCGGCGCTGACAAACAGCACGGGCCCTTTGCGCCGACCGCACAGCACCTGTACCGGCATGTTGGTCGGGGTGTGGGTGTACAGCGCTCCCAGTTCCAGTTCCACCGTGCGCCGCTCGCCGGGGCGGACGGTGGTGCCACCAATGGTGATCGGCTTGTTGCGCAGCGACCGGGGTATGCCGGGCATCAGGGCGCCACCGAACAATGTGCAAACGCACGCGCGGGTCGTTCTTGCGTGCGGTCCACCCGCTGCGAGTGACGTGTAGCCTTGCGACTCGAGGACACTAGCCGCTCCCTTTGGTCTTCGTCCGGTTGGGCTTGGCGTTCTTCTCGATGAACTCGATGATCATGCCCGCCACGTCCTTGCCCGAGGCATTCTCGATGCCCTCCAGGCCGGGCGAGGAGTTCACCTCCATCACCACCGCGCCATGGTTGGAGCGCAGCAGATCCACGCCACAGACGTTCAGGCCCATGACCTTGGCCGCGCGTACCGCGGTGGCACGTTCTTCCGGGGTGATGCGGCACAGGGAGGCGCTGCCGCCGCGGTGCAGGTTGGAGCGGAACTCGCCGTCCTTGGCCTGGCGCTTCATCGCCGCGACCACCTTGTCGCCGATCACGAAGCAGCGGATATCCGAGCCCTTGGCCTCCTGGATGTATTCCTGCACCAGGATGTGCTGCTTCAGGCCCATGAAGGCCTGGATCACGCTCTCGGCCGCCTGCTTGGTCTCGGCGAGCACCACGCCCAGCCCCTGCGTGCCTTCCAGCAGCTTGATCACGCAGGGCGCGCCGCCCACGGTCGCCAGCAGGTCATCGATGTCGTCCGGCGAGTGGGCAAACCCGGTCACCGGCAGGCCGATGCCGCGGCGCGAGAGCAACTGCAGGCTGCGCAGTTTGTCGCGCGAACGCGAGATGGCCACCGACTCGTTCAACGGGTAGACGTTCATCATCTCGAACTGGCGCAGGATGGCGGTCCCGTAGAAGGTGATCGATGCCCCGATCCGCGGGATGACCGCGTTGAACTGGTCGAGGATGTCGCCCTTGTAGTGGATCTGCGGGCTGTGCGCGGTGATGTTCATGTAGCAGCGCAACGGATCCACCACACGGACCTCGTGGCCGCGCTGTTCGGCCGCCTCGACCAGGCGTCGGGTGGAATAGAGTTTGCTGTTGCGCGAAAGGATGCCGAGTTTCATTCAGGCGCCTGCTGGGCTGTAGGGATTTGCGGTCGGTGGCTGGCGACAAACGAGGCCTGGGGATCGACAAGAAAGCGACCGCGCATGGCCTCGCGGCCGAGCAGCATGCGAAAGAGCATGGTATCGCGGCTGGTCAGGGAGAGTTCAACTGGCAGTACTACGGCACCGAGTTGCACCCGGGTGGCGATGAAGTAGCGCTCCCCGGTGTGCCCGCCGGAATCCGTCACCTTGCGGACATCCAGCACCGGCGCCTCGCACCACATTTCGGTCTCGGTATCGTGCTGGTGGGGGTGGATGCCGAAGCGCACCCAATCATGGTCATCACGCGTGAAGGGTTCGATCTGGAAGGTATGCAGCGCGGAACTGCGGGCTCCGGTATCGACCTTGCACTTGATCGCGGGGATGCCGAGGTCGGGCAGGCCGACCCATTCGCGCCAGCCGAGGATGGGCCGGTCGCGGATGTCGGGTGAGGTCTGGCTGGAAGGGGACGGGCGATCCACGTCGGCTCCCGGAAAGGATGGAAGCCTCACTATAACCAATCGCCCGCCCGGCGCGAGTGAACCTCAGCAGGGTTGCGCCCGTGCGGCGGGGATCGAGCAGATGCTCAGTCCTCGGCGATGGCCGCGTTGGTCAGGTTGTCCAGCGCGTTGCTCATGGTATCGAGGATGTCATCGCGGTCCTCGATACCGTGGCGTTCGGCCATCCATTCCGGATCGTTGTAGGCGAGCCAGGTCTGGCCGTCTGCGTCGGTCCACGCCAGCGCCTTCATCGGCAGGTCGATGCCGGCAGTCTGCTGGCTGGTGAACAAGTGGCTGCCGAGCGCCGGGTTGCCGAACATCAGGAGTTCGGTCGGGCCGAGTTCGATATCCACGCCGTCCGCCTTGGCGGCGTGGTCCCAGCGCAGGGCGACGCCGATATCGTTGGCTTCCAGGGCATTCTCCAGCCGATCCAGGGTCTCGGAGGCGGAATGCGGGCTGGCCTTGGCGATCATCCCGGGTACGTCGGCGGCCAGCGCCGGGGCCGCGATCAGGGCCAGGGGCAACAGCGCGGTCAGTAGCGTCTTCTTCATGACAAAGTCCTTGTGCAGTAATGGGTGCGTCGAGCGAGTGGCGACGATCGACCGGGTGGTTTCGTCATCACGTCCGGAAAAGGTAGACGACCCATGCAGAATTTTCAGCGACCGGTCCACGGAAGCGTGATCGGGTCGTGGGACAACGCCCGTGCACGGTGTTCGGCCCTGGGTGGCCGAACACCGTTCGAGGATTACTGCATCAGCAGATAGCCTTCGTGCTGCAGTTCGATGATCTCGGCATCGGCCATCGGTACGACGTTCACGAAGCCATGCACGTCTTCCACGTCGATGCCGCGCAGGCGCGCCGAGGCCTCGCACATGCGGAACTCGATATTGCCGGACTGGGTGAGGGAGCGCGCGCGGCGCATCAGTTCCTCGTGCTCGCCAAACTCGTCGCGAGTGAAATACGGGACCTCGGCACCGTGCAGCACCAGGACGATGTGCGATTCGAACGGGTCCGCCTCGTAGACGTTGTTCAGCATGCTCACGCGGTCCAGTACGCCCTCCAGCTCGCTGGGGCTGCTGGTATACACGTCGTAGACCACCTTGCGGGGTTCGTACTGCCGGTCCATCTTTTCGGCCGAGCCCCAGGGCAGGTTGTCGTCCGCGCCGGCCACAAGCGGCGTGGCCATGAGACTGGCGGCGGCCAGCAGGATCAGCAGAAGACGGGTCAGTGGGTGGTTGTTTCGTTTCATGGGGGACTCCGATTGTTGCAGTAGATCGTGTGAGGTTGACGGTCTCGCCCGCCAAAGCGTTCCCCGGCAGGTGGACTTTACATCCGGGTTTCCGGCCCCTGGCTGCGCAAAACGCGCTCGAGGATGGATTCCATCGCAAAGGTGATGCGCCGGCCCAGGGTCTGCGGGCGGTGATAGGTCAGTTCGAAGACGTCCGCCTCGCGGGTCAGCTCCAGCAGCAGATCGTCGCTGGTGCGCAGTTCGTCGGCCAGCCCCATCTCGCGGGCCTGTTCGCCGTACCAGTGTTCGCCGGTGGCGACCTGGTCCAGGTCCAGTTGCGGGCGGTAGCGGGCGAGAAAGGTCTTGAACAGCTCGTGGGCCTCTTCCAGTTGTTCGCGGAATTTCTTGCGGCCCTCGTCGGTGTTCTCGCCAAGCATGGTCAGGGTGCGCTTGTATTCGCCTGCGGTCAGCAGTTCGATGTCGATATCGTTGCGCGACAACCAGCGGTGAAAGTTGGGGATCTGGGCGACCACGCCAATCGAGCCGAGCACCGCGAATGGCGCGGCGACAATGCGGTGACCGACCGCAGCCATCATGTAGCCGCCGCTGGCGGCGACGCGGTCCACCGCCACGGTCAGGTCCAGCCCGGCTTCGCGCAGGCGTGCCAGCTGGGCGGCCGCGAGCCCGTAGGAGGGCACCAGCCCGCCGGGGCTCTCCAGGCAGACGATGGCGCGGTCCTGTTCCGGTCGCGCCATGGTGAGGATGGCGGTGACCTCCTCGCGCAGGCTCTCGACGCTGGAGGCGCGGATATCACCGTCGAAGCGCAGGACGTACACGCGCGAGCGTTCGGCATCCGCCTCGCGGTCGGAACGGGTGCCACCGAGCTTGTCGGTCTGTTCGGTTTCGGTTGTGGCGGTCGAGTCCCCCATCCCCTTGCGCGGCAACTTGCGTGCGGCCCAGTGGCGCAGGCGTTCCACCCGCCCGCGGCGGCGCTCCACCGCCCGGCGCACGGTCTTCTCCATCCGCTCGAAACGATCGTTCAGGCGTTTGACGTGCAACCGGTCCGGCTTGCCCTCGCGCGACCGGCCGACCAGGCCGGCGATCGCACTCAACACAATGAGCCCGGCGATGACGGCCGTGGCGGCCTTGGCGACGAAAAGTCCGTATTCCTGAAGAAATTCCATTGGGTGTCCTTGATGAGCCGGGATGTCCGCGCAGGCATAATGCCAGCATGGATACCGATACAGTTGAAGACCCTCGTAGCGCGGGACGGTTTCACGGCCAGGAAGGTTCCGCGGCCGGGCCGACGCCGGAGCCGATCATCCATGCCGGGTATGCGACCCTGAGTCTGCGCCAGGTCGATGCATGGAACGGCGTGCCCAAGGGCACGGCCTTCCGTCTGTTCAAGGCGCGCAAGCACCAGCTGCGCGAGGGCGTGGACTTCTTCTACATCCCGGAAGGCCGCGACCCCGAACTCACCGAGACCCTGCGCCTGGACGGGCGGATCTACCCCTCCACCGTACACCTGGTCCTGCTGACCGGCGCGGCCTATGCCCGCATGCGCGAGGAGTGGCATGCGCGGACCCACAATCCGGGCTGCGGCTGCCCCGGGGAACACTAGGGGTGCGCGCATCAATGGTCCCGTTCGTGCTCGAGTCGATTGTGCTCGCGGACCCGGCAGAGCGACCGCCATGCCCTTGCTCTGCACAAGGGAGGCGCCACGCCGTCAGCGGGCCCAACGTTAGAAGGCAAACGCGGCCGCGGTGCGTCATTCAATGGTTTGTAGGGTTGGTGCCCCTGGCTTCCCGACCCTGTGTTGCGACCCGAGACAGACCAAAACCGGCCGGTAGCATCACGCTTGGTGGCGCGCCGCGCCAGGTCTCGGGAAACCCGGTGCACCAGCGCGAGCGGGTAGCTTGATCCGCGTCACTCTCGAACAGTGGCGCATGCTGCAGGCGGTGGTGGACGCCGGGGGCTTTGCGCGTGCTGCGGAACGGGTGCACAAGAGTCCGTCGAGCATCAACCACGCGGTGCAGAAGCTGGAAGAACAGCTGGGCGTGGACGTCTTCGAGATCAAGGGCCGCAAGGCGGTGCTTACCGCGGCCGGGGCGGCGCTGTTGCGCCGGGCCGGCCACCTGCTGGAAGAGGCGGCGGAGATCGAGACCCTGGCCGGTGCGCTGGCCGCCGGGGTGGAATCCGAAATCCGGTTGGCAGTGGATCAGCTCCTGCCGCGGGCGCCGGTGATCGGGGCCCTGGAGGTCTTCTCGCGGGCCTATCCGGCCACTCGCATCCAGCTGCACGAGGTGGTGCTGAGCGGTGGGCCGGATCTGCTGCGCGAAGCGGCGGTGGACATCCTGCTGGGTCCGGAACTGCCATCCGGCTACCTCGGGACCTGCCTGGGCGAGTTGTCGATGGTGTGCGTGGCGCACCCTTCGCATCCCCTGGCGCAGGGTGAAGCGCCGCTGACCCGGCGCGATCTGCAGCCGCACCGCCAGGTCGTGGTGCGGGACTCGGGTGCCCAGGCCTCTGGTGAGGGCGGCTGGGTGGAGGCGGACCAGCGCTGGACGGTGTCGCACATGGGTACGGCCTGCGAGATCCTGCGCTCCGGGATCGGCTTCGCCTGGATGCCGGAGGACCGGATCGCCGATGATCTTGCCGCGGGAGGCCTGGTCGAACTGAATCTGGAGGCCGGGGCGCGTCATGCGGTGCCGTTCTACATTACGCATGCCGATCGCGACCGAGCCGGCGCGGCCAGCCAGTCCCTGATGGACGCACTGGAGCAGGCGTTTCGAACCGAGCAGTCGTCCTGATCGCTGCTTGGGGGAGCGGGTTTGCCCGCGAAGCCCCGCCCGCGTCGGACGATGGCCACGAAGCACAACCCAAGAAGTCCCAACCAGCAAGGAACCAATCATGTGCGGGATCGCAGGAGAATTCGTCTGGGGTGAACGGCGCGCGAGCGGCGAGGCGGTCGCGCGCATGCTGCCCTGTCTGGAACGGCGCGGGCCGGATGCCGACGGCCTGTGGGCTTCTGGTCGGGTCGCCCTCGGCCACCGGCGGCTGTCGATCCTGGACCTGTCGCAGCGCGCGCACCAGCCGATGTTCGATCCGGAGACCGGGCTTGCGCTGGTGTTCAACGGCGCGATCTACAACTTCCGTGCGCTGCGCAGCGAACTGGAAGGACGCGGCCACCGCTTCTTCTCCACCGGCGACACCGAGGTCATCCTGCGCGGCTACGCCGAGTGGGGCGAGGGCATCGTCGCCCGACTGCATGGGATGTTCGCGTTCGCACTGTTCGATGGCAACGCCCAGCGTCTGTTGCTGGCGCGCGACCGCATGGGCATCAAGCCGCTGTACCTGGCCCGCGTCGGTGAGGGCATCCGCTTCGCCTCCAACACCCAGGCGCTGCTGGCGGCCGGCGACGTGGACACCGAGCTGGATGCGGAGGCCCTGCACATGCTGTTCTCGCTGCACGCGGTGGTGCCCGCGCCGCGCACCGTGCTGCGCGGCATCCGCAAGCTGGAGCCGGGGCACTACCTGAGTATCGACGCGCGGGGCCAGGAGCGGTTGCAGCGCTACTGGACGCTGCATGCACACCGCCCGTCCGAGCCGGTATCGGACGGCGAGTGGCAGGAACGCATCGAGCATTCGCTGCGCCAGGCGGTGCGCAAGCGGCTGGAGGTGGCCGATGTGCCCGTCGGCGTGCTGCTCTCCGGTGGGCTGGATTCCTCCCTGCTGGTCGCGCTGGCGATGGAGGAGGGTGCGCAGGATCTGCGCACCTTTACCGTCGGCTTCGAAGACCAGCCGGAGGAGAAGGGCTCCGAGTTCGAGTATTCCGACCCCGTCGCCGAGCGCTACGCGACCGACCATCAGGCCACGCTGATCCCCAACGACCAGGTGCTGGCCCGGTTGCCGGAGGCGGTGGGTGCCATGGCCGAGCCGATGTTCGGCCAGGATGCGGTCGCGTTCTATCTGCTCTCGGAGCAGGTCTCGCAGCATGTGAAGGTGGTGCAGTCCGGGCAGGGCGCCGACGAGGTCTTCGGCGGCTACTTCTGGTATCCGCAGATGGCGGAGGATCGCCATGGCGACTGGGTGGAGCGCTTCCGGCGCCACTACTTCGACCGCGATCATCCGGAGATGGCCGAGATGCTGCGTCACCCGCCGGCGAACGACGTCACTGGTGACTGGCTGCGCGAGCAGTTCGCCGAACTGGAGACCGACCGCGCGGATTCCTTCATCGACGCCGTGCTGGCGCTGGACGTGACCACGCTGATCGTGGACGACCCGGTCAAGCGCGTGGACAACATGACCATGGCCTTCGGCCTGGAGGCGCGGGTGCCGTTCCTGGACCACGAGCTGGTCGAGACCGCCGCCGCGATGCCGCCGCATCTGAAGCTGGGCGATGGCGGCAAGGACGTGCTGCGCCGCATCGCTCGTGGCCGGCTACCGGACGCGGTGCTGGACCGGCCCAAGGGCTACTTCCCGGTGCCGGCACTGAAGTACGTGCGCGGCGATTTCCTCGAGTTCATGCGCGACATCCTCACCTCGCGCGCCTCGCGCGAGCGGGGCCTCTATCAGCCGGCCTACATCGACAAGCTGCTGGATGCGCCCGATCAGTACTTCACCCGCATTCAGGGCTCCAAGCTCTGGCACGCGGCCCTGCTGGAGTACTGGTTGCAGACCCACGTGGACCGGTAATCGCCGTATGGAACGGGTGCGGATCCGGCGCGTCTACGACCCGGTCGATCCCGGGGATGGGACGCGTGTGCTGGTCGACCGCCTGTGGCCGCGCGGGGTGAAAAAGTCGGCGCTCCTGCTGGACGCCTGGGAAAAGTCACTCGCTCCGTCCACCGACCTGCGGCGCTGGTTCGGCCACGATGTGGAGCGCTGGCGCGAGTTCTGTCGCCGGTACCGGGCGGAACTGGGAGCGGCTCCCGAGGCTTGGGGCCGCTTGCTGGGGTATGCCCGTCGCGGCCGCCTGACGCTGCTGACGGCAACCCGGGACGTCGAGCACAGCCATGTGGCGGTCCTGCGTGCTCTCCTCGACGCCGAACGGGCCGAGGAGGAACCAACGGGCGAGCGCGCCTCGCCGGTATGCTTCGCGCCCGACGAGTCCGGCCCGGCCCCGGATTGATCGTGTTGCTTCAGGATTCCTTCAGGCGCGGCATCAGCATGGTGAGGTTGCAGGGCATGGTGCGGTCGTCGAGCTGGGCCTGGATGATGCGGTCCCAGGCGGTGCGGCAGGCGCCGGTGGAGCCCGGCAGCACGAAGAGATAGGTCCCGTTGGCGACGCCGGACAGGGCGCGCGACTGCAGGCTGGAGGTGCCAATCTCATCGAAGGAGAGCATGCGGAACAGCTCGCCGAAGCCCTCAATGGTCTTGTCCAGCAGGACCGAGGCGGCCTCGGGGGTGCCGTCGCGGCCGGTAATGCCGGTGCCGCCGGTGGTCAGCACCGCGTCGATAGCGGGATCGGCGATCCAGCGCGAGAGTTCGGCGCGGATGGCATAGATGTCGTCCTTCACGATCTTGCGCTCGGCCAGCCGGTGACCGGCGCTTTCAAGGCGTTCCACCAGGGCGTCGCCGGAGCGATCCTCCGCGAGTTCGCGGCTGTCGGAGACGGTGAGCACGGCGATGTTCAGCGGTGTCTTGACGGGCGTGGTTTCCGGCGCGGAATCGGTCATGGCAACGTCCTGTTGGTGTATCGTGGCGTCCATCTTAATGAGTTGCTGGAGTTCCGGGAATGTCGGAGCGGGTACAGAAGGTCCTGGCGGCGCGCGGGCTGGGTTCGCGGCGCGAGATCGAGGGCTGGATCGAGCGCGGCGAGGTGCAGGTGAACAACCGCACCGTGAAGCTGGGCGACCAGGTCGACGAGCACGACGTGATCCGCGTGCGCGGGCGCATCGTGCGGCGCCCGGAGCATCCGCATCGGTGGATCGTGTATCACAAGCCGGTGGGCGAGATCTGCAGCCGCTCGGACCCCGAGGGGCGGCGGCCGGTGTTTGCCAGTCTGCCGCGGTTGAAGGGGCAGCGCTGGGTGGCCGTGGGCCGGCTGGACCTGAATACCTCGGGCCTGCTGCTGTTCACCACCGATGGCGAACTGGCCAACCGGCTGATGCACCCGAGCATGGCCCTGGAACGCGAGTACGCGGTGCGCGTGCTGGGCGAGGTGCCGCCGGCGACCCAGGACATGCTGCGCGAAGGCGTGGAACTGGAGGATGGCGCGGCCCGTTTCGACAGTCTGGAAGAGCAGGGTGGGGAAGGCGCCAATCACTGGTTTCATGTGGTGGTCAGCGAAGGCCGCAACCGGCTGGTGCGCCGCCTGTGGGATGCGGTCGGGGTCACGGTCAGCCGCCTGATCCGGGTGCGCTACGGGCCGGTGGTCCTCGGGCACGGGCTGAAGACCGGTGCGGTGCGGGATCTGGAGACCCGCGAGGTGGCCGGGTTGTACGAGGCGGCAGACCTGCCCGTGCCCGACTCCGTGCGCACGCGCGGTCGCGGCGGCCCGCGACGCGATCCGCGCGGCAAACCGCGGGATCAACGCCCCGGCAAGGCGGCGCCGGCGGGCAAGGCCCGCAACAGCCGGGCGGCGCGCGAGGACGGCTGGAGTTCGTCGCCGCCGAAGAAGCCGGGCAAGTCTTCGTCCCCCGCGGGGCGCGGCGGCTCCCGGGGCGCGAAGCCTGCGGGAGGTCGACCCGGCGGCCGCTCGGGCGGCGGTGGCAAACCGGGCGGTAGCCGTCAGCGGTAGCTCCTGTGCGGATCCCCGAGCTCCTGGATGCCCTGCGCGCGGAGTACGGCGACCTGCAGTGGTGGCCGGCGGAGACGGCGTTCGAGGTGATGGTCGGTGCGGTGCTGACGCAGAACACCAGCTGGACCAACGTCGAGAAGGCGCTGGCCAACTTGCGCGGTATCGACGCGCTGTCGCCGGAGGGCTTGATGGCCCTGAGCCGGGAAGAGTTGGCCGAACACATTCGTCCCAGTGGCTATTTCAACGTGAAGGCGGATCGCCTGCGCCACCTGCTGGCCTTCCTGGAGGCATCCGGCGGGATCGAGGGACTGGCCGCGCTGGACACCGACGCGCTGCGCGCGGCGCTGCTGGGGGTCAAGGGTGTCGGGCCGGAGACCGCCGACGATATCGTGCTGTACGCCTTCGAGCGCCCGGTGTTCGTGGTGGATGCCTATACCCGTCGGTTGTTCGAGCGTCTGGACCTGCCGCAGGCACGGGCTCCGTACGATGCGCTGCGCGAGCACGTCGAGGTGGCACTGGGGCCGGATGTGGCGGCGCTGAACGACCTGCATGCGCTGATCGTGGAACATGGCAAGGAGCGCTGCCGGCCACGGCCGCGCTGTGATGCCTGTCCGGTGCGGCGGCACTGCACCCACGCCGAGGCCTGAAACCCACCGCCCGGCCGGTTGGTTGACGCCCGCGGCGGGGCGCCGGAACCTGAGAGGCATGTCCGACTGACCAGGGAGGTCCCATGCGTTACCTGTACACCCTGTTGATTATCGTGTTCGTCGCGGTGGTTGCGATCTTTGCGATCCAGAACCTGCGTCTCGTAACGCTCAACTTCCTCACCCTGTACGTAACCCTGCCACTGGCGCTGCTGATTGTCGGAATCTACCTGCTGGGTCTGGTCTCCGGGGGTGCCCTGGTCGCGTTGCTGAAGCGCTGGATACGCGGCGCCAGTCGTTGAGCCGCGTGGTGTCCTTCGGGGCGGCATCCCTCGATGGCTGACATGATCCGCCGCCATCCGCTGGCGGTGATCGTGGTGGCGCAGCTGTTCGGGACGTCGCTGTGGTTTTCGGTCAACGGGGTCGGGCTGTCGCTGCAGCAGGCACTGGGGTGGTCGCCCGCCGAGATCGGCTGGCTCACGATGGCCACCCAGCTCGGTTTCATCACCGGGACCCTGGCGGTCGCCGCCACGGGGCTGGCGGATCGCTTTCGCGCCAGTCGTGTGTTCGCCATTTCGGCGCTTTTCGGGGCCGGGCTCAACGCCATCTTCATCCTGCTCGCCGGCGTCTGGGAGCTGGCCCTGCTGACGCGCTTTCTGGTCGGGCTGGCACTGGCCGGGGTCTATCCGCTGGGCATGAAGCTGGTAATCGGCTGGACCCCGCAGTACAAGGGCTGGGCGCTGTCCTGGCTGCTCGGAATGCTGACCCTGGGGACCGCGCTCCCGCATCTGCTGCGTGGCGCCACGCTCGATTTCCCGTGGGCGGTGCCCGTGCTTCTGGCCTCGGGCCTGGCCCTGCTGGCCGCGCTGATGATCCTGCGTCTGGGGGATGGCCCGCATCTGCCGCCACCGGGGCGCACGCCGGGGCTCGGGAAGGGCTTCCATGCCCTGGCACGGCGGGATTTTCGCGCCGTGGCCGGGGGCTACTTCGGGCACTGCTGGGAACTGTATGCGTTCTGGACGCTGGTGCCTCTGCTGGTAGCCCGTGAGCTTGCACGAATGGAGGCCGATGCGGCCCTGATTCCGTGGCTGGCCTTTGGCGTGATCGCGCTGGGGCTGGCGGGCTGTGTCTGGGGTGGGCGCCTGAGTCGGGGCCTGGGAAGCCTGCGTGTGGCGCGGGTGGCACTGGCAACCTCGGGCCTGGCCTGTCTGCTGTACCCGCTGCTTGCGGGGCAGTCGCCCTGGTTGCTGTTCGGCCTCCTGGCGCTGTGGGGGCTCACGGTGATCGCGGACTCGCCCCAGTTCTCCGCGCTGGCCGCGGACAGCGCGCCGGAGGATGCCGTGGGTTCCGCGTTGAGCGTGATGAATGCGATCGGCTTTGCGCTGACCTTGCCGGGCATCTGGCTGACCGGCTGGTTATGGGCGGATGGCGGGGTTTGGGTCCTGTGGCTGTTGCTGCCCGGCCCGTTGCTGGGGCTTTGGGCGCTGGCGCGCCTGTCGGCGCCGCATCGCGCCCGGGAAGCCGTGGATTGACTCGAGTGCCGGGCTGCGGCGGCCGCGCAGCCATGCGGGGCGCTCAGTTGCTGTGGGGTGCCGGGTCGGGTGCCGTTAGCAGGGTCTGGGCGCGTTCAAGCAACTCGGCGGCGGCATCGGGTTGTTCGCGCAGGGCGCGGCTCCAGTGCGGGAACAGGTTCTGTTCCTCGCGGCCCTCGTGCTTGGCCAGCGCGCCGGAGATCAGGGCGAAGAACGGGGCCACGGCCCAGGCCTCGTCCGCGCCTTCGCTGAATTCGTGTTCCAGCATCGCGGTCTGTTCCAGGATCTCGTCGTGCTCGCGCAGCATGATCGAGGTGGGATCCTGGCCGTTCGGGCTGCGGGGCAGGTCCAGCAGGGGGACGATCAGTTCGTTTTCCACCTCCACGTGGCGACGCAGGCCGTCGACATAGGCGTGGAAATCCGGCGCTGCGCCTTCGAGGTCGCCGGCGTTGACCTTGTGCAGGGCGCTGGCGAACAGGCGGTCGATGCGCAGGTGATCGCGTTCCAGCAGGTCGACCAGGTCCACCGGGGCGACGTCCTCGCGGCGTTGTACCGCGAGCTTCCACAAGGGCGGGCCGTCTTCGAGCACCCGCCAGTGGATGGCCTGACGCAGCTGCAGGCTGACCGCGTCCATCAGCATCTTCGGTTCCTGATCCAGCCAGACCTCGAAGACCTGACCGCTGCGCAGTTCGCGCAGGGTGTAGTAGGCGCGGGTGTGGGCATGTTCGGCCAGGCCGCGGAGGTCGAGTACGAAATCAGCCACGGTCTGCGCTCGCGATGCCCCGGCGTGCGGCCATGGCGGCACCGATGGCGCGGCGGTCTTCCGGGCTTAGCAGGTGCTCGGCAAAGGGGAGTACGGCGCGCTCTTCCAGATCGAGGTGGATGCGGTATTGGCGTATCCAGGCGTCGGCCCCGTCGAGGTCCGCCGGCTGGCCCGCGGCGATGCGTTGCAGGGCCGGCTCCAGTCGATCCCAGCCGGCCTCGATCTCGTCATGTTCGGCAGTCAGGCGGTCCAGCCATTCGCACAGTTGTGGATGACTCTCGGGGTGGCCACAGTGCTGGCGCAGCACGGGGAACAGGTCCTGGTCCTCGTCCGCGTGGTGGTTGGGCGCTGCCTCGTGAAAGTAGTTCAGGACCCGTTGCGCGGCGCCTCGGGCCTCTTCGTCGGCGCCTTTGTCGGCCAAATGGGCGGGCAGGCGCTCGAGGATGTCCAGAGAGTTGAGGATTCGGCGATGGCACGCCCGCAGCAACTCGATGGGCTGCTGGAATCCGGGAACACTTTCGTGGAGTTGCGCGTGCATGGGGTATCGGACCTTCGCAGAGTGGTCAACAAGCAGGCGACTTTCGCCGAAGCGCTCGCGCCCCGTCTTGATCTCGATCAATGTAAATTGAATATAGCTTAAAGTATGCTGTGCGAAACCTGGCCTGGAGCTTTTGATGCACCCTCGGAACCGGATGTTCATCCTCGCGGCCCTCGCCTATGCCCTGCTGGGCGGGCTGCTCGGCATCCTCTGGCTGGCCCATCCCGGCCTGATCCCCGGCAATGTGCCGCGCATCCATGGCCACCTGATGCTGCTGGGGTTCGTGACCATGATGATCTATGGCGTGGGTCTGCATGTGTTGCCGCGCTTTTCCGGACGTTCGCTGTTCTCCGAGCGCCTGGGCCATGTGCAGTTCCTGCTGGCCAATCTCGGGCTCCTGGTGATGATCGCGGGCTGGCTGGTCTTTCATAACCCGACCGTCGCGGTCGGCGGGGCGATGGCCTGGGGGGCGATGATCCTGTTCGCACTGAACATTGCACTCACCGTGCGTCACTACGGTCCGAAGGGGGCGTAATGAGTCATACGGAATACAACGGCTGCGAGTTGCCGGACGACCTGTTCTATGACCTGGACTATGTCTGGGTCCGTCCGGAGGACGACGGCACCTTTACCCTCGGGATTACCGATCCCGCCCAGACCATGGCGGGGCGGGTGCAGTACTTCCGCTTTCGCAAGCCGGGTTCGCACCGCGCCGCGGGCAAGCCGGTGGCGCGGCTGGAGTCCGGCAAGTGGGCGGGGGGCATCCCTACGCCGTTCGACGGCACCATTGAGCGCATCAATCCGGCCGTGGAGGCCGATCCGGGGCTGGTGAACGTGGCCCCCTATACCGATGCCTGGGTCGTGGTGATGCGCCCGGACGATCCGGAAGCGGCGCTGGAGCGGCTACATACCGGGGCCGAGGCGATTGCCGGTCTGAAACAATGGGTCGATCGCTACGACATCCACTGCATGCGCTGCGCGGACTAAGGGCGGGATCATGAAGGTAGAGCTGCTGGTATCCGAGTGGTGTGCCTCCTGCCACGATGCCGAGCGCATCTGGCGCGAGGTGGCGGAAAACAAACAGATCGACTTCGCGGTGGTCGATATGGGCCAGCCCGAAGGGCGCGAACTGGCGACCCGGCTGCGCATCCGGTCGATCCCGGCCGTGGTGGTGGATGGCGAGCTCAAGCACATTGGGCTGCTGGATCGCACCGCCGCGACCGCACTGGTGGCGGAGGCCCCGGAACGCACACAGAAGGCCGCGCGCCATGTCGGGCTGGGGTTGTCGGCCTCCAGCCGGGCCTCGGTGCTGGGCGCGATGATCTGGCTGCTGATCGCGGGTGCCGCGTTGCCACTGGGCGGGTTCTTCCTCGAGGGTGCGGCGCGTCCGGCCGCGCTGCACGGCTTTACCCTGGGTTTTCTTCTGTTGCTGATCATGGGGCTTGGCGAGCACATGCTGCCGCGCTTTACCGGCCACCCGATCGCCAGTGGCTGGCTGTGGGCCTGGACGCCGCAGGTCCTGGTGCATCTGGCCGTGCTGGGCATGGGGCTCGGCTGGATCCTGGGCGTTGCGATGTTAACGGCGGTGGGTGCGGTGGCGGCGCTGGTCGGGCTGGTCCTGTTCACCCTTCGGGTGGTCCCACTGCTGGTACGTCCGTCGTTGTGACCCGGGCGCGCGCTAAACTTGCGGTTCACGCAGCCAACGGAGTCCTCCTGTGAGTCTTTTCGAGAAGCGTATCCGCGAGCTGGAACAAAGCCTGCCGCATCTGGAACCAGGGGAGGTGGCGCGCTGGCTCGAGGAAGAGAAACCGTTTCTGCTGGTGGATGTGCGCCAGCCCGAGGAGGCGGCCGAGGGGACGATCGAGGGCGCGATCAACATCCCGCGGCCCAAGCTAGAGGCCGGTATCGAGTCTCATATGGCGGATGCGGACCAGCCCGTCGTGGTGTTCTGTGGCGGTCGCGGCCGGTCCCAGCTCGTGGCCGACAGCCTGCGCACGATGGGTATCAATGCGCATGTGCTGCGCGGGGGCTACGCGGCGTGGCGGGAGACCTGGCCTCGGTGAGGGCGCAAGGCAAAGGCTAGGGAGACGCTGATTAATTCGCACGTCCGCGTTGGTGCCCCGTTTTTTCCGAGACAAGGCGCGGTGCGCAGCGCCGTAGTCACTCTACGGTCAAACGCCGCAACGCAGGATCGGGGAAAATGGGGCGCCAACCCCTTGAGGGCTCGGCCGCCCGTTGTTGACGAAAATGGGCCCGCTGACCGCGTTGCGGCTTGCTTATGTAGCTCGGCTACACTTCGCTCACCGCGCCTTGTCAGCGAGCAAAATCGATCGAGCGCGGACGTGCGAATTAATCAGCTCTCCCTATGTGCGGCTCCCGCTTACGAGCACTGTGATGGGCGCTATGGCTTTTTTGCCGGGTCTTGGCTAGTCTCCCGAGTAAGTTTCCCGGTTTCCGGAAATTCCCTGAATATTATTTGCCTGGCGCGTCTCCCCGGAGGCGCGTTCTGCATTCTGGAGTAAGAAAGTGAACAAGCCGAAGATCATTGTCTCCACCACGGACATGGAGCGCCTGGATAAGCTGCTGGAGTCGCTTCCGGATGGCAGTTTCCCCGGCAAGGCCGATCTCGAGTCCGAACTGGATCGCGCGGATGTCGTGGATTCGCACGAGGTTCCGGGTTCGGTGGTGACGATGAACTCGAAGGTCCGGTTCCGGGTGATCGAGTCCGGCGACGAGTTCTCGATGACACTGGTGTACCCGCGCGATGTGGACGAGAGTGGCGGCACGCTGTCGATCCTGGCGCCGGTGGGCAGTGCGCTGCTGGGCCTGTCCGAGGGCGACGAGATCGAGTGGCCGCGCCCGGGCGGGGGGCAGATGCACGTGCGCATCGAGGAGGTCGAGTACCAGCCGGAGCGCGCGGGCGAATACCACCGCTGACGCGGGGTCCCCCTCAGCCCCAGTAACCCTGGCGATACCACTGGCCGCTGCGCAGGCAGCGGTACAGCCAGAGCCGGCGGCCCTGACGGTCGCGGCTGCAAGCATAGTCGCGGCGCGCGTCCTGGCCGTGATCCCACCAGCCGTCTTCCAGTCGTCCCAGCCATTGGGACTGGTCGGGGGGCGCGGCGGGCTCGGGGCCCTGTAGCCAGAGGGCAGTTCCGCAGGCCCGTTGGCCCGGGGTTGGAGCGGTGGGGGCCGGAGTGGTGGCGAGGTCGTGTCGCGGCCTCTGGGCATCCTCCGGTCTCGGTGTGCGGCGGTTGATCAGACGGGCGACGGCCTGCTCGCCCAGCCGGGCGCGCAGGCGAGCCAGCACGGCGGGTAGCTGATCGGCCGGTGGTCTGCTCGCCGGGTCTGCGGCGAGCAGACTGTCGCCCCGGGCCGGTGGGTCCAGCAAGCGGGGTGCCTGCAGGCGCAGGCCGATCACCGCCGCCGGCAGGGTCTCGCGATCCAGTCGGGTCTGCCACAGGGGCAGCCACTCGTCGGTGCGAATGCCCGGCTGCCCGCGCTCCAGTGAGATGCGGGTATACGCCTCGCGGTGGGCCAGTTCCAGTGTCATCCCCTGCAGGCTGCGGTTCAGGCCGCGCAACTGCGCCTCGGCCTGGCGCAGCAGCCGCTTGAGCGGGAAGGCCAGGGTCGCCGTGGCGTGGATCTCGTGCTCCAGGCGCAGGGACAGATCCAGCACCGGGGGTGGCGCAAAGCGGGGCAGGGTCTCCGCGCGCCGCGCCAGCAGTCGGTCCAGCAGGTCCAGCAACTCCGGTCCGTGGCGTCGGGCCAGTTCGGGGCGCGACAGGCGCAGCAGATCGCCCAATTGGCGCAGGCCCACGGCGCGCAGGCCCTCGCGGGTCGCGGCGGCCAGTGGCAGGGCCTCCAGCGGAACCGGGGACAGGATGCGGCGCAGGGCCTCGGGGTCTTCCGCGATCGCGGGGTTGCGCAGGCGGGCCAGCAGGCGCGCGGCGGCGGGGCTGCGGGCCAGTCCGATACGGGGATGGAAGCCCAGTTCGGTCAGGGTGTCCCGCGCCTGGTCGCGCAGGGTCTCGAGGCCGCCGAACAGGCGGCGGCTGCGCCCGACCTCCACCAGGATGCGCTGTGCCTCCGGCTCCGGGTGCACGTGATCGGAGAACCGCAGCAGTACGCCGGCCAGCATCTCCAGTTGGGCCTGCAGGGTGTCCGGGGCATGCTCGACCAGTTCCGGGGTATCCAGCACCGCCAGGGCATCCCCCAGCGCCATGCCGGGGCGGGCACCCGCCTGGCGGGCGGCGCGGTTGGCGGCGTGCACCCGGGGGGCAGGGTCGGATTCCACCACCAGCAGGGGGCGCTGAAGCCGCCCGGGGTCCGGCTCCGTCCGGGCCAGCGCGTCCAGCGCAAGGTGCGGCAGGTCGATTGCCATCCAGTGTTCCTGCCGCGGCCGGGCGTCGCGGGTGGCGGTGTGCGTCTCCGGTGGCCGGGGTGCGGTGGCGGGCAAGGCTGCGGCCGGAAGCAGGCTCAGTTGTTGTCGGACCGGCTCCGGGTGTGTGGCCGCGCGCGAGGGACGGGCAGGCTGGCCCATCTCAGGCCTCCGGTGGTTCGGGAACCTGCAGGGGGTGGCCGGAGCGGGCCCAGTGGCCGGCCCCCTTCAGGCAGTGCAGTTCCAGGCCGGAGGCTGCGGGCTGCCAGCGCAGGCGCTGGTGGGCCGGCGAAGGCTGTGCCGCGGCGCCCGGCGGCCGGTACAGGATCGCGCAGGCCCGGCTCTCGCTGGCAGCCAGACGCAACCGGCGTAGCAGGGCCGTCTCCACGGGGCCGCGCAGCCAGGCGAGCAGGACGCCAAAGGCGGGATCGCGCAGGCACTGCTCGCCGGCCCACAGGGTGTCGCGATCATGCTCGGTATGGATCAGCAGGACCCGCTCCGGGGGGATGCCGAGGGTCTGCCAGCCGGGTAGCCAGGGCGTGGCCGGCGGTGCGATCAGCGCGATCCAGTAGCCCTCGCGGCCGCAGGCGGCGAGCATGGGGACCAGCAGCCGGGTCTCGCCACAGCCGAACGGGGCGCCCAGCAGTTCGATCAACTGGCCGCGCGGCCAGCCGCCGCCCAGGGCCCGGTCCAGTTCCGCATGGCCGCTGGGCCAGACCGGGGCATTCGGGGCCGGGACGGCACTGCGCCCGCGCCAGAGCGCCGGGTGGTCGAGCAGGGTATCCAGCGCGCCCATGGCTCAGGCCTGCGGGTCGAGATCGCGCAGCACGCCCACGCCGATCCCCTCGATGGCCAGTTCCTGGCGCTCGAGGTCGATCTCGATGGGGGCGAAGTCGGGGTTCTCCGGGAGCAGGCGCACCTTCGGGCCGTCCTGCGCGAAGCGCTTGACGGTGACTTCGTCCTCGATGCGGGCGACCACGATCTGGCCGGGCCGGGCCTCCGGGGTCTGGCGCACGGCCAGCAGGTCGCCGTCGAGGATGCCGGCGTCGCGCATGCTCTCGCCGTGTACGCGCAGGAGATAGTCCGGGCGGCCGCGGAACAGGGCGTCGTCGACCCGATAGTGGCGCTCGATATGCTGGGTGGCAAGGATCGGCGAGCCGGCGGCGACGCGCCCGACCAGAGGGAGTTCGGCCGGTGCGCCACGGGCGGCGCCCGGCAGGCGGATGCCGCGGGAGGTGCCGCCCAGCAGTTCGATTGCGCCCTTCTTCTCCAGGGCTTTCAGATGGCACTCGGCCGCGTAGGGCGAGCGGAAGCCGAAGGCCCGGGCGATCTCGCTGCGGGTCGGTGCTGTGCCCTGGGTGGCGATGGTCTCGGCGATGTAGGCGAAGATGGCTTGCTGGCGTGCAGTGAGCGACACGGGGCACCCTCCAGTTACTGTCTATATATACAGTACAGGGGTGGTTCGCTGGAGGGCAAGGGCGACTGCACCATAGAGCGCACGGAGAAAGCCAAAGAAGGTTCATCGAAGCCGGTTTGTTCCACCACGAAGCGCACGAAGGCACGAAGAAGCTCAAGGGCGGTTGCACCACAGAGGATTACGGAGAAAACCCAAGGAGGTGTCGCGACCCGGGCGTAGGATGCTGTTGAGCGAAGCGAAACGCATCGATCCGGGAACCTCGCCACCCTTGGGATGGCTACACGATGCGATTCGCTTCGCTCATCACATCCTACCGGCCCTTGCCTTTCTTCTTGCCTTCGTGGTCAATCCGCCCTGGGTCTTGAGGTGGTATTCAGGTGGGGGTGTAGTCCAGTGGCAGGGCGGTGCGGTCGACCACGCGGCGCAGCACGAAGCTGGAATGGACGCTGTCCACGCCCTCCAGTCGGGTGATGCGGCGCAGCAGGAATTCCTGGTAGGCATCCATGTCGGGGACGACCACCTGCAGCATGTAGTCCGCCGACTGGCCGGTGATCAGGTAGCAGTGCTGGACCTCGGGGTAGCTCGCCACGGTCTCCTCGAAGTGGGCGAAGCGCTCCGGGGTGTGGCGGTCCATGCCGATATGGATCAGGGCGGTCAGCTCCAACCCCAGGCTGCGCCGATCCAGCAGGGCTACGCGGCTCAACAGGACGCCGGCCTGTTCCAGCGCACGCACCCGACGCAGGCAGGGGGAGGGGCTGAGCCCCACGCGATCGGCCAGGGCCTGATTGGACAGGCTCGCATCCTCCTGCAGGATCTCGAGGATGCGGCGGTCATAGCGGTCGAGTCGGTGCGGTTCGGGTTTCATGGTTGAATCTTGCTCTACAGTGGCTTTATTGCGCAAGGATAGTGCGCAACTATTGCGTTCTTAGGGAAAAACGCAAGGTTATGCCGGGGACAATGCGTTAGGATAATGCACAGATAGAAATCCGGAGCGCGGCACCCGACCACACGGCGAGGCCGCGCCCCTTACAGGAGACGAACACGATGGCCTTCGATCACACCAAGTACGCCCCGTTCCCGCCGATCGACAAGTCCGATCGGCGCTGGCCGGCCCAGCGCACCACGGCCGCCCCGCGTTTCTGCGCGGTGGATCTGCGTGACGGCAACCAGGCGCTGGTGCACCCGATGAGCGTGGAACAGAAGATGCGCTTCTTCGAGGTGCTGGTGGAAATCGGTCTGACCGAGATCGAGATCGGCTTCCCGGCCGCCTCGCAGATCGACTACGACTTTACCCGCCGCCTGATCGATGAAGACCGCATCCCCGAGGGCGTGTACATCCAGGTGCTGACCCAGGCGCGCGAGGACTTGATCCAGAAGACCTTCGCGGCGCTGGAGGGCGCCCCGCGCGCGGTGGTGCACGTGTACAACTCCACCAACCCGGCGCAGCGCGAGCAGGTATTCCGCATGGATCGCGACGGCGTGCGCGGCATTGCCGAGAACGGTGCACGCTGGGTGCGGGATTACGCGGCGAAGTACCCCCAGACCGACTGGATCTTCCAGTACTCGCCGGAGAGCTTCTCCACCACCGAGCTGGACTTCGCGGTCGAGGTGGTCGATGCGGTGAATGCGATCTGGCGCCCGGACCAGGGCCAGAAGGTCGTGATCAACCTGCCGGCCACGGTCGAGTCCGCCACGCCGAACGTCTTTGCCGACCAGGTCGAGTGGTTCTGCGACCACGTGCAGTACCGCGAGCATTTCTGCGTGTCGCTGCATACGCACAACGACCGGGGCACCGGTGTGGCCGCGGCCGAGCTGGGCCTGCTGGCCGGGGCCGATCGCCTGGAGGGCACGCTGTTTGGTAACGGCGAGCGCACCGGCAACATGGATCTGGTCACCGTCGGCATGAATCTGTACTCGCAGGGCATTGACCCGACCATTGACCTGTCCGACATGGAGCGGCTGATGGACGTGTACAAGGAGTGCACCGACATGCCCATCAACCCGCGCCACCCGTGGGCGGGCGAGCTGGTCTACACCGCTTTTTCCGGCAGTCACCAGGACGCGATCCGCAAGGGCCTGGCGCATTACAAGGAGAAGGGCGGCCACTGGAACGTGCCCTACCTGCCGATCGACCCGAGCGATCTGGGCCGGCGTTACGAGGAGGTCGTGCGCATCAACAGCCAGTCCGGCAAGGGTGGGGTCACGCATGTGCTGGAGCGCGACTACGGCATCGAATTGCCGCGCTGGCTGGCGATCGAGTTCGCCCGCATCGTGCAGAAGGATGCCGAGACCTCGCAGATCGAGGTCTCCTCGAAGCGCATCCACGAGCTGTTTGAAAAGCATTACCTGACGCCGGTTACCGGCTGGGATCTGGTGCGTTACGAGATCGAGAAGGACGGTCCTGTGGTGCGGCTGGATGCGACTATGGGCCCGCCCGGGCGTGAATCCCGCCTGCGGGGCGAGGGCCACGGCGCGGTCGCGGCGCTGACCTCCGCCATGGAGGCCGAGCGTGGCGTGCAGGTGAAGGTCACCCACTTCGACGAGCACGCGATGGAGTCCGGCACTGAGGCGCGCGCCATGGCCGCCGTGGACGTGCAGGTCGATGGCGAACGCTCCGTGGGCGTCGCCCTGGGCGAGGACACCACGGCCGCCACCCTGCAGGCCGTGCTCAACGCCACGGGCCGCCGCCTAGGCGAGCGCGCCGTGGAGTCAGCCGCCGTCAGCGCCTGATCTCGCCGGGCCCGCGGGGCCTTTCCTGGCCCCTGTGGGAGGGTGCTTGCACACGAAGCCTCCCGTTCGCATCACAGCGGACGGGAGGTTTCGCGCCTGATCACCGGACGCGTTTCTCCAGCATGGTCTGCATGCGGGTCAGGCGTTCCTGGAGCTTGAGGGTTTCCTGCTGTATCTCGTGGATCTCCGAGTGCAGGGCCTGGTTCTCTTCGTGCACGCTGTCGTGGATCATCTGCTGCTCGATCTCCATCGAGCGGTCGTGCATGCGCTGCATGGCGTCCACGATGATGGCGATGAACAGGTTCAGCACGGTGAAGGTGGCGATCAGGATGAAGGGCACGAAGAACGCCCAGGCCCAGGGGTAGATTTCCATCACCGGGCGGGCGATGTCCTCGGACCAACCCTCCAGCGTCATTACCTGGAACAGGCTGTACATAGTGGCGCCGAGCGTGCCGAACTTCTGCGGGAAGGATTCACCAAACAGGCCGGTAGCGATGATCGCGAACACGTAGAAGATCAGCACCAGCAATCCCATGATGGAGATGATGCCGGGGATCGCCCGCAGCAGCGCCTCCACGATGAAGCGCAGCTTCGGCACCATGGAGACCAGGCGCAACAGACGCAGCACGCGCAGCACCGAAAATGGCCCCGAGGCCGGGATCAGTGCGATCCCCACCACGAAGAAATCGAACACGTTCCACGGGTTGCGCCAGAACCGCAGGCGGTAGACGAACAGCTTGGCCAGCACTTCGGCGGTGAAGATCGACAGGATGATGGCATCGGCGTTCAGGATCACCGGGCCCATCCAGCCCATCACGGTGTCCGAGGTCTCGAGCCCCAACGTCAGGGCGTTCAGCAGGATCAGGCCAATGATGAAGCGCTGGGTCAGCCGGGCCTCGATAAAGTGTTCCAGGCGTGCGCGCAGCGTGGGGGTTTCGCTCATGGTGTCGAAGATCGTTGGAGTCCTTGGGGACGCGCAAGAGTAGGGTAAAGCCGGGGTTCCGGCAATCGCGCGAGCGCAAGCACGCGCCACGTCAGGAGTGCCTGGCAGACGGCACGAATGGACAGATTCCCGGGAACGGAAGGAGAGCAGGGATGTGGGATGAACGTTACGCCGAGGACGACTACGTCTACGGCACTGAACCGAATGATTTTCTGCGCGCGGCAGTGGCCAACGTGCCGCGCGGGCGGGCCCTGTGCCTGGCCGAGGGGGAGGGCCGCAACGCGGTGTTCCTGGCGCAGCAGGGTTTCGACGTGCTGGCGGTGGACAGCTCCGCGGTCGGCCTGCAGAAGGCCCAGCGTCTGGCCGAGGACCGGGGGGTACAGATCGAGACCCTGGTGGCGGATCTCGCCGACTACGCGATCGACCCGGACTCCTGGGATCTGATCGTATCGATCTTTTGCCATTTGCCGCCGGACGTTCGGCGTCGCCTGCACGCCGAGGTGGTCGCGGGCCTGCGCCCGGGCGGGGTGTTCATCCTCGAGGCCTATACGCCGGCGCAACTCGAATGGGGCACGGGAGGTCCGCCCACTGCGGAGTTGATGATGACGCGGGAGGCGCTGACCGAGGAGCTGGACGGGCTGGAGTTCGAAGAGGCCGTGGAACGCGAACGCGACGTGATCGAGGGGCGTTTCCACACCGGGCGCGGCGCGGTGGTGCAGGTCCTGGCGCACAAGCCGCGGAACGACTGGGGCTAGACGCGGGCGCGCCCGTTCTTGGAGGTTGCCGGGCCGGTGTTCAGGCCGCTGCGGGCGGGACGGCCACACCCGCTTCGCGCAACCAGTTTCCGAGGGTGATCAGCGGTAGCCCCACCAGCGCGGTCGGGTCGTCGCCGCTCATGCGTGCGAACAGGCTGATGCCCAGCCCCTCGGACTTGAAGCTGCCGGCACAGTCCAGCGGCTGGTCCAGTGCAACGTAGCGCCGGATCTCCTCGGGGCTTAGCTCGCGGAACGTCACGGTGAACGGAACCTGGCCCGTCCTCACCTTCCCGGTGGCCGTGTCCAGCAGACACAGGCCGGTGTGGAACGTAACCGTTTCCCCGGACAGCGCCGCGAGTTGCGCCTCGGCGCGGACGCTGTCGCCGGGCTTGCCGAGGACCTGCCCGGCGTGGCTGGCGTTCTGGTCGGAGCCGATGACCAGATGGTCGGGATAGACATCGGCGACTGCCCGGGCCTTGGCCTCGGCCAGGCGTGCCACCATCGCCTCGGGCAATTCATGCGCCAGAGGGGTCTCGTCCACCGCCGGGCGCGCGGTCTCGAAGGGCAGATGCAGCCGCTCCAGCAGTTCGGCGCGATAGCGCGAGGTGGAGGCGAGGACCAGTCTTCGTGCGGTATCAGCCATCGTCGCCGTCGATCTCGATCAGGGCGTCGTCCGGATTGGCGGCGGCCCCCTTGGTGACGTTCACTGCGGTGACCGTGCCGGACACGGGGGCGGCGATCTCGGATTCCATCTTCATCGCCTCCAGTACGAGCACCGGCTGACCGGCCTCCACGCGGTCGCCCTCGGCCACCAGCACGTCGATGATGGTGCCGGGCATGGAGGTGGTGACGTCGCCCGGCCGGGTCGCACGGCGCGACTTCTTGCCTCCGCTGCCCCCGCGGCTGCGTTCGGCGCCGCCGTTGCCGGCGGTCTCGATGCTGTCCAGGGTCTCGATCTGAACCTCTTCCGGCATCCCGTCGACCGTCACGTACATCGGGCGGGTGTCCTCCCGGTGATGGCCGGAGCCATTGACCTGGATGTGGTAGGTCTCGCCGTGGAAGGTGACGTTGAATTCCACCGGGGCCGGGCAGCCGGCCTGGGTGTTCTCCGGCAGGTTGAGCGGTTCCGGGCTGAGCGTGCCGTCGCGGCGCTGCTCCAGGAATTGCCGTCCTACCTCGGGGAACAGGGCGAAGGTCAGGACATCCTCCGGGCCCCGGGCGAGGTCTCCGATCTCGTCAGTCAGGGTAGCCATCTCCGGCTTCAGCAGGTCGGCCGGGCGGCAATCGATGACATCGGCATTGCCGATGGCCTGTTGCCGCACGACGCTGTTGATCGGGCCGGGCGCCCGGCCGTAGTGCCCGGTCAGGTATTGCTTCACCTCGTTGGTGATGGTCTTGTAGCGCTCCCCGGCGAGGACGTTCATCACCGCCTGGGTGCCGACGATCTGCGAGGTGGGGGTGACCAGCGGCGGGTAGCCGAGATCCTCGCGTACCCGGGGGATCTCTTCCAGCACCGCATCAAAGTGATCCAGCGCGTTCTGGTCACGCAGCTGGTTCGCCAGGTTGGAGATCATCCCGCCGGGCACCTGGTTAATCTGCACGCGGGTGTCGACGCCGGTGTACTCACTCTCGAAGCGCTGGTACTTCTTGCGCACCTCGTGGAAGTACAGCCCGATCTTCTGCAGCGCGACCAGATCCAGGCCCGTGTCGTGCTCGGTGCCGGCGAGGGCGGCGACCAGGCTCTCCGTTGGCGGGTGGCTGGTGCCCCCGGCGAATGCTGAGATCGCGGTCTCGATATGCCGGCAGCCGGCCTCGATGGCCTGCCAGTGGCACAGCTCGGACAGCCCCGATGTCGCGTGGGCGTGCAGGTGGATCGGCACATCCAGGGCATCCACCAGCTCGGTGACCAGCTCGCGGGTGGCGCTGGGGGTGAGCAGCCCGGCCATGTCCTTGATCGCGATGCTCTGCGCGCCCATCGCGACCAGCTCGCGCCCCAGGGCGACGAATTCGGCGGCCGAATGCACCGGTCCGGTGGTGTAGCAGAGCGTGCCCTGGGCATGGCCGCCGGCTTCGCGGGTGGCCTCGATCGCGGTGCGCAGGTTTCGCGCGTCGTTCATCGCGTCGAAGATGCGGATGATGTCGATGCCACCGGCCACCGAGCGCTCGACAAAGGCGCGCACCACGTCGTCGGCGTAGTGGCGATAGCCGAGCAGGTTCTGTCCGCGCAGCAGCATCTGCAGGGGGGTGTTCGGCAGCGCGGCCTTCAGCTGGTGCAGCCGCTCCCAGGGGTCCTCCTTGAGAAACCGCACGCAGGCATCGAAGGTGGCACCACCCCAGGCCTCCAGCGAGTGAAAGCCGATGGCGTCCATCTGCTCGCAGATTGGCAGCATGTCCTCGGTGCGCATGCGCGTGGCGATCAGGCTCTGGTGGCCATCGCGCAGGGTGACATCGGTGATGTGAACTCGGTCCATGGTCAGTCCGGTGGCCGGGGTTATAACCCGTGGTGGGCGGCGAGGGCAGCGGCAACGGCCACCGCCAGCTGGCGGTCCGAGCGCTTGCCGGGGAAGTGCGTCAGCTCCGGGTGGGCCGCGACAAACCCGGTATCGAAGTGCCCGCTGCGGAAGGTCGGGTGGTCAACGATGGCCAGGTGGAACGGGATGGTGGTCTTGACCCCGAACACGCCCATGTCCCGCAGGGCACGATTGGCGCGGGCCAGCAGGTCGTCCCACTCCAGGGCCCAGCAGATCAGCTTGGCGCACATCGAGTCGTAATGCGGCGGGATGGTGTAGCCGGTGTAGATGGCCCCGTCGGTGCGCACGCCCGGGCCGCCCGGGGCGAAGTAGCGGGTGATGCGGCCGAAACTCGGCAGGAAGTCGTTCTTCGGGTCTTCCGCGTTGATGCGGAACTCCATCGCATAGCCGCGGCGGGTGATCTGCGATTGTTCGTAGCGCAGCGGCTCGCCGGCGGCGATGCGCAGCTGTTCCTGCACGATGTCGACCCCGGTGATCATCTCGGTAACTGGATGTTCGACCTGAAGTCTTGTGTTCATCTCCATGAAATAGAACGAATCATCCGCGTCCATCAGGAACTCAACGGTGCCGGCGTTCTGGTAGCCGACGGCGAGCGCGGCGCGCACCGCCAACTCGCCCAGATACTGGCGCTGCGCCTCGTCCAGCTGTGGCGAGGGGGCGATCTCCACCAGCTTCTGGTGGCGGCGCTGCACCGAGCAGTCGCGTTCGAACAGGTGGATCGCATGGCCGTGGGCATCGCCGAGGATCTGCACCTCGATGTGTCGCGGATTGACCACGGCCTTCTCGAGGAAGATCTCGGTACTGCCGAAGGCACGGGTGGCCTCGGAGCGCACGCGCTCGAAGTTGTGCTCCAGAGCGGCGGCATCCTCGCACAGGCGAATGCCGCGTCCGCCGCCGCCATTGGTGGCCTTGAGCATCACCGGGTAGCCGATGCGCTCGGCCACCTCCAGCGCCGCGGTGACGCCCTCCAGGTTGCCCTCCGAGCCGGGTGTGACCGGCACCCCGGCCTCGATCATCGCCCGGCGCGCGGCCACCTTGTCGCCCATGCGGCGGATCACCGACGCATCCGGGCCGACCCAGATCAGGTCGCGGGCGGCGCAGGCCGCGGCAAAGTCGGGGTTTTCGGAGAGGAAGCCGTAGCCCGGGTGCACCGCGTCACAGCCGGCGGCGCGCGCGACGCTGATCAGGCGATGGATGCTGAGATAGCCGCCCATGGAGTCCGGGCCGATGGCGTAGGCCTCGTCGGCCTTCTTCACGTGCAGGGCGTGGCGGTCGGCATCGGTATAGACCGCGACCGAGATGATCCCCAGTTCGCTGCATGCCCGGATCAGGCGCACGGCGATTTCGCCCCGGTTGGCAATGAGCAGCTTGCGAATCAAACGGAAGGCCCCGGGCAGGTCGATGACAACCCGAGTATCGACGTCGTTTGGGGCGGCTGCAAGTTTCTGTTTCGCTTTGACAGATCGCCCTCGCGCGCGTATATTCCGCGCCCTTGCAACCGAGCCGTTTATGAGTCGCATCCCCGTTTCTCTTGACCCGTGGCAACCGCGTGCGCGGCACCTGGAATTCGAGGGTGACCTGCGTGCGGAAGAGCTGCCGCGGTTACGTGCCGATGCCCTGCCGGGACACCCGTTGCGGGTGCACGCGCAATTCCAGCTGGAACGCGGGGCGCTGGACGAGATACGGCTGAGCGGGACGATTACCGGCGAGCTGTGGCAGACCTGCCAGCGCTGCCTGCAGCCGATGGCATGGGAATTCCGCCTTGAACCGGATGCCGTGCTGCTGCCGCCGGAAGGCACTCCGGCGGGCATGAGCGAGGGCGATGACTTTGTCGCTCTCGAGGCGGATGGCCTGTTGCGCCCCGCGGCATGGGTCGAGGAAGAGATCCTGCTGGCGTGGCCACTGGTGCCGCGCCATGCGGATTGCGAACCTGCCGCCGGGGCCGAATTCGAGGAAGGCGAGGGCGCCGAAAATCCGTTCGCGGTGCTCGAACAACTCAAGAAGGGCGGCCCGGACCGGGGCGGCTCATGACGTGAGCGCCGGCCGGGGGCATTGTCCGGGCCGAACCGTTATACTTGCGCCCGATTTGATACCGGGCTCACTCCCGTCGCCACGGGATTTTGATCAATCTGGAGATGCATCATGGCTGTTCAGCAACGCCGCAAGACTCGTTCCAAGCGCGATATGCGCCGCTCCCACGACAGTCTGACGGGCGCTACTCTGTCGACCGACCCGACCACCGGCGAGATCCATCGTCGTCACCACATGACTCCGGATGGTTTCTACCGCGGTCGTCAGGTGATCCAGCAGGCCGTCGAAGTCGACGAAGACGAAGATTAAGGTCCAGGGAATGACCGTCCCGGGGCCACGGCTGCGTTTGCGCCGTGGCCTTTCCGCGTTTGAATACGGCCGCTGTGCGGTCGTCCGTCGGGCCCGAGCATGACTGCCAGTTTTACCATCGCACTGGACGTGATGGGCGGCGACCACGGTGCGTCCGTCATCCTTCCGGCTGCGCGCCGTTCACTGAAGGTCGCAGACGATTTCCGCCTGCTGCTGGTCGGTGACCAGGAGACCATCGAGTCCGGGATATCCGGCTGGTCCGCGAGCGAACGCGAGCGGGTCGAGATGGTGCATGCCAGCCAGGTGGTCGGCATGGACGAGCTGCCGGCCGTGGCCCTGCGCACCAAGCGCGACTCCTCGATGCGGGTCGCCATTGACCAGGTGAAGAACGGGGCGGCCCAGGCCTGCGTCTCCGCCGGCAATACGGGTGGTCTGATGGCCACCGCGCGGTACGTCCTGAAGACCCTCCCCGGCATCGATCGTCCGGCCATCGCCACGGCCCTGCCGTCGATGAACGGGCATACCCACATGCTCGACCTGGGCGCCAATGTGGATGTCGAGGCCGCGCATCTGTATCAGTTCGCGGTGATGGGATCGGTGCTGGCGAATGCCGTGGACGGCCTGGAGGCCCCGCGGGTCGGACTGCTGAACATCGGCTCCGAGGCGATCAAGGGCAATGACCGCGTGCGCGAGGCCGGCCGCATGCTGGAAGAATCCAGCCTCAACTACATCGGCTTCGTCGAGGGGAACGATGTCTACTGTGGCGATGTGGACGTGGTGGTCTGTGACGGCTTTGTCGGCAACGTCGCGCTGAAGATCAGCGAAGGCGTGGCCAAGATGATCTCCTCCAAAATGAAGGCGGAGTTCGATGCATCGGTGTTTTCTCGATTGTCCGGCCTGTTCGCACTGCCGGTACTGCGCCGGATCCGTCATCGGTTCGACCACCGCCGCTACAACGGCGCTTCGCTGCTGGGCCTGCAGGGCGTGGTGATCAAGAGCCACGGCAGCGCCGACGAGCTGGCCTTCGAGCACGCGATCCGCATTGCCCGCATCGAGGCCGAGGCGAACATCTCGAGTCGGATCGACAAGCAGCTTGGCCAGCTCCTGGGCCAGGAGACAAGCGAGTGAAGCATGCACGCATCAGCGGGACCGGGAGCTACCTGCCCGAGCGCATCCTGACCAACGCCGAGCTGGAGGCAATGGTCGATACCTCGGATGCCTGGATCCGTGACCGCACCGGAATCCGCGAGCGGCATATCGTCGCCGAGAACGAGGTGACCTCGGATCTCGCGCTGAAGGCCGCCGAGCGTGCAATGGACGCCGCCGGCATCCGCGCCGCCGATCTCGACCTGATCCTGGTCGCAACCACCACCCCCGATCAGATCTTCCCCAGCACCGCGTGCATCCTGCAGGCCAAGCTGGGCGTGGGGGGCTGCCCGGCCTTCGATATCCAGGCGGTGTGCAGTGGGTTCGTGTACGCCCTGGCCACTGCCGACCGCTTCATGCAGAGCGACGAGATCCGGCACGTGCTGGTCGTGGGGGCGGAGACGCTCTCGCGCATTACCGACTACACCGACCGCGGCAACTGCATCCTGTGGGGCGACGGCGCGGGTGCCGTGATCCTGTCGCGTTCGCCGGACCCGGGCATCATCTCCACGCACCTGCATGCCGATGGCCACCACAAGAGCCTGCTGGAGGTTCCGGGTGGCGTGTCGCAGCCGGACAGCAACCCGGATCTCGACTTCATTCGCATGGAAGGCCGAGCCGTCTTCCGCGTGGCAGTGAATACCCTGGACCAGATCGTCGACGAGACCCTCGAGTACAACGGGATCGACAAATCCGAGCTGGACTGGCTGGTGCCGCACCAGGCGAACATCCGCATCATCCAGGCGACCGCGAAGAAGCTGAACATGTCCATGGACAACGTCGTGGTCACGGTGGATCGCCACGGCAACACCTCGGCCGCGTCCATCCCGCTGGCGCTGGATACCGCCGTGCGCGACGGTCGCATCAAGAAGGGTGACCTGATCCTGACCGAGGCCTTTGGCGGCGGATTCACCTGGGGCTCCGCGCTCATCCGGATGTAACCGGGGTCCGTGGCGATCGCCCGGGGGCTCCCGGCGTCCAGGGGAAACACAAGGAGCATTCGGCATGGGCCGCGAGATCGAACGCAAATTCCTGCTGGCCAGTGATGCCTGGCGTGACCGTGTCGTGCGTGCGCAGCGCATGCGGCAGGGCTACCTGTGCGGCAACGACCGCGCGTCCATCCGCGTGCGAGTGGACGAGGGCGGTGCCAACCTCAACATCAAGAGCGCGACCCTCGGCGTGGAACGCGACGAATACCAGTACGACATCCCCGTGGACGAGGCCCACCGCCTGCTGGACACGCTGGCCGGCCCGCAGGTCGAAAAGACCCGCCACTGGGTGGACGTCGAGGGCTGGGAATACGAGGTCGACGTGTTCGAGGGCGCCAATGCAGGCCTGATCGTCGCCGAGCTGGAGTTGCCGAGCAGCGACGCCGAATTCCCGCGTCCGGACTGGCTGGGCGAGGAGGTGTCGCACGACCCGCGCTACTACAACACCGAACTCGCCCGGAATCCCTATCGCGAGTGGCCGGATGCCTCCTAGCGAGATCTTCGCCGCGGACTGCCGCGCCTGCCCGCGCCTGGCGGGCTTTCTGGAGGACGTGCGGGCGAAGCACCCCGAGTATCACGCCGCGCCCGTGCCGTCCTTCGGCCCGCTGGATGCGCGGCTGCTGATCGTTGGCCTGGCACCGGGTATGCACGGGGCCAACGCCACTGGGCGCCCGTTCACCGGCGACTATGCCGGTGTGCTCCTGTATCAGACCCTGCACGAACACGGCTTCGCCAGTGCACCGGAGAGCGTGCGCGCGGACGACGATCTGGAGCTAATCGACTGCCGCATCACCAACGCGGTCAAATGCCTCCCGCCGCAGAACAAGCCGACGACCGAAGAGATCCGCACCTGCAACGGGTTCCTCGCCGCCGAGATGACGGCCATGCAGCCACGGGTGATCCTGGCATTGGGCAAGATCGCCCACGACGCCATCCTGCGCGCGAAGGGCCTGCCGCTGTCGAGTCTGCGCTTCGCCCACGGCGCCGAACACGAGCTGGATGCGCACACCCGTCTGATCGACTCCTACCACTGCTCGCGCTACAACACCCAAACCCGCCGCCTGACCCCCGCCATGTTCGACGATCTGTTCGCACGTATCCGCACTTACCTCGCGTAGATATTCGCGTCGGAGGTCAAATCTTCCAGTCATTGCGAGGCGCTAAAGGCGCCGTGGCAATCGGCGGGGCCGGCGAGGCGGTCAACTACTTATGCGATCAGCACCCGAAGTGGCGGCAAAAGTGGGCGCGGATATCTGCAAAGGTTGCTTCTCCCGGTTTTGCGTACTGATGGGTGATCAGTCGGCTACTGAGGGTGAAGATCTTGTCGTAGCGGACCCAACTCGTTTTGGGAAGAGAACCCTCCATCAGCACCTCGGAGGTGATTTCGACCGCATGAGTGCGGGTCGGTGCCGATGTGACCGCTAGCGCGGCGAAGTCTCCGAAGCGATCGACCTCGGAAAGGACCAAAACGGGGCGGCGTTTGCGGGTCGTCAGGTCCGAAAAGGGGAATGGGATTGCAACGATGGCCCCCGGCTTAGCGGTCATCCCAGACCTCGTCCTCGGGGGTGTCCCAAATCGGTCCCAGTGTCGTCTCCTGCGCCTTCTTGAGGTCTTCGATCGGGGTGTCGCTCAAACCGTGCTTGGCCTCCAGATAACCAATGAAATCGAGCACCTCGCGCGAGAGGGGCTCCGGCAGGCGCTTGGCCTCCTGATAGATCTGTTCGGCGATGTCCATGGCTCGACCCTCTCGATACGTTGGCCTCCGGGGCGGGAGGCAAGAGAAAAACTGAGTATCAGGATAGCCCGAACATCGCCGGGCTCGCACGCGGGCTATGCCGGGCGGCGGGGGAGTTCGGGTATCCTGAAAGGATCATGAGTACCTCCGAAACCGGATTCGATCACAAGCGCTTTGTGCAGACGCTGACGCAGTCGCCCGGCGTCTACCAGATGCTGGATGCGGCCGGGAACGTGCTGTACGTCGGCAAGGCGCGCAACCTGAAGAGCCGGGTGCCCAGCTATTTCCGTGGGAGCGACGACCGCGGCCCGCGCATCCGCTCGATGGTGCGGCAGATCGCGGATATCCGCGTTGCGGTGACGCATACCGAGGCCGAGGCGCTGCTGCTGGAGGCCAACCTGATCAAGCGTCACCGGCCGCGCTACAACGTGCTGCTGCGTGACGACAAGAGCTACCCCTACATCTACGTCTCGAACCAGGAGTACCCGCGCCTGGGGTTTCATCGCGGCGCGCGCAAGAAGGGCATGCGCTACTTCGGGCCGTACCCCTCGGCCGGCGCGGTGCGCGAAAGCCTGGCGCTGCTGCAGAAGCTCTTCCAGGTGCGCCAGTGCGAGGACAGCGTGTTCGCGCACCGTTCGCGCCCCTGCCTGCAGTACCAGATCGGGCGTTGCACCGCGCCCTGTGTCGGCTACATCTCGCCGGAGGACTACGCGCGCGACGTCGAGGCATCGGTCAAGTTCCTGGAAGGCAAGAGCGAGGCGGTGATCGAGGAGCTGATGGAGCGCATGGAGGCGGCCTCGATGCGCCTGGACTTCGAGCATGCCGCGCGCCTGCGCGACCAGATCGCACGGCTGCGCCAGATCTCCGAACAGCAGTTTGTCTCCGGCGGCGAGGGGGATGCCGACGTGTTTGCCCTGGCGCAGGAGGCGGGGACCTGCGCGGTGGAGATCTTCTTCGTGCGCAACGGGCAGAATCTGGGCAACAGCGAGCTGTTTCCGAACGTGCCGGAGGCGACCGAGACCGACGAGATCATGGCCGCGGTGCTGGCGCAGTACTACGCGGAACGCGAGCCGCCGGCGCGCATCCTGCTGTCGCACGAGCCGCAGGGCGCCAAGACACTGGAGGCTTACCTGGCCGAGCGGCGGGGCGGGAAGGTTGCCCTGGCCTGGTCGCTACGCGGCGACCGCGCACGCTGGCTGGACATGGCGCAGCGCAATGCCGAACTGGCCCTGAAGACGCGGATTGCCAGCCAGGCGGGACAGACGGCGCGCCTGGATGCGCTGACCAGCGAGTTGGGTCTGGAGGAGACGCCGAAGCGCATGGAGTGCTTCGACATCTCGCACACCGGCGGCGAGGGCACGGTGGCCTCCTGCGTCGTGTTCGGGCCGGAAGGGCCGATCAAGTCGGATTATCGGCGCTTCAACATTGAGGGGATCGAACCGGGCGACGACTACGCGGCCATGCATCAGGCGCTCAGCCGGCGCTTTGCACGGCTCAAGAAGGGCGAGGGGCAGGAACCGGATATCCTGTTCATCGATGGCGGCAAGGGCCAGGTGACCCAGGCGCTGAACGTGCTGGCCGACCTCGGGCTGGACCACATCAAGGTCGTGGGCGTGGCCAAGGGCGAGGAGCGCAAGGCGGGCATGGAAACCCTGATATTGAGCGGGGTAGAGGCGCCCTCTATACTCCCCGCGCATTCGGGTGCGCTGCATTGGATCCAGCAGATCCGCGACGAGGCCCACCGCTTTGCGATCACCGGGCACCGCGCCCGCCGTGCCAAGGCGCGCAAGGAGTCCACCCTGGAGGCGATCCCGGGGCTGGGGCCGAAGCGTCGCAGCGCACTGCTGAAGCACTTTGGCGGCCTGCGCGGGGTCAGCCGGGCCGGGGTCGAGGAGCTGACCAAGGTGCCGGGGATTCACCGCCGGCTCGCGCAGGCGATTTACGACCAGTTTCACGAGAGTTGAGCCACTGCCATGTTTCCCCAATTGCCCACCTGGCTGACCTGGTCGCGGATCGTGATGATCCCGTTACTGGTGCTCGCGTTCTACGGCCTGTCCATGCCGCAGGGCGGAATCGTGGCGGCCATCATCTTCGCCCTGGCGGGCGTGACCGACTGGCTGGACGGCTATCTGGCCCGGCGCTGGGAGGTGACCAGTCGGTTCGGGGCATTCCTCGATCCAGTGGCGGACAAGCTGATTGTCGCCGCGGCCCTGGTGCTGGTGGTGGACCACAACCCCGAACTCGGCATTGCGCTGGCCGCGATCGTCATCATCGGGCGCGAGATCGCGATCTCCGCGCTGCGCGAGTGGATGGCCGAGGTCGGCGGCAGCGCCAAGGTGGCGGTGTCGTGGGTGGGCAAGGTGAAGACCACCGCGCAGATGGTGGCGATCTTCCTGCTGCTGTGGGCCGAGCCCATTGTCGGCCTTCCGACGTTCGTGATCGGCGAGTGGCTGCTGTACCTGGCCGCCGCCCTGACCCTGGTCTCCATGATCCAGTACATGCTGGCGGCCGCGCGCTCGCAGTAAGGGGCGGCGTGTTTGTCGGCCGAGGCTTTGGGGCTACACTGCGGACACCTGCCTGGTGCTGCGCGTGGATTGCCCATGCCCGATTCTGATCTTGATCTTGACAACATGCAGACCCTGGAGGCCCTTCAGGGGCTGCTGCCGGGTTTTGTCTATCAATTGCGCAGGACGCCCGATGGGCACTTCGACTATCCCTACGTGGGTGAAGTGGTGGAGGGCTGGTTCGGTGTGGATCGTGGGGCCCTCAAGAAGGATGGGGCGCCATTGTTGGACTGTATCCACCCCGAGGATCGCGAAGCGGTGATGCGGAGCTCAATGGAATCGGCCGAGCATTCGGAGCCCTGGCTTCAGGAGTTCCGCATGCAGTGCCGCGACGGCACAGTGGTCTGGCTGTCCGCCTATGACACCGCGCGTCGGCTGGCGGATGGCACGATCATTTGGACCGGCTTCGCCACCGATATCACCACGCGCAAGGAGCTCGAGACGGAACTGCGCCAAAGCGAGGCGCAGTTCCGTGCCTTCGTCGAGACTGCCAGCGACGTGATCTATTCGCTGCGCCCGGACGGCGTGCTCACCTACGTCTCGCCCAACTGGACGGAGAACCTCGGCCATCCGGTCAGCGCGGCGATCGATCACTCGATCGACGAATATGTGGACCCGGAGGATCTGCCCGCGTGTTACGCGTTCCTGCAACGGATTGCGGACACCGGGAAGAAGGAAAGCGGTATCGAGTACCGCATCCGCCACCAGGACGGGCATTACCGCTGGCACACCAGCAATGTCTCGCCGGTGCTGGACGACGCGGGCCGGGTGACGGCGTTCCTCGGCATCGCTCGGGACATCACCGAGCGCAAGGAGACCGAGGCGCATATGCAGCGCCTGGCGCATTACGATCCGTTGACCGACCTGCCCAATCGGACCCTGTTCTACCAGATCCTCGATCACGAGCTGACTGGGGCGCGCCGTGAGGACCAGCAGGTCGCGCTGATGTTTGTGGATCTGGACGAGTTCAAGCCGGTCAATGACCAGCATGGTCACGCAATGGGGGATCTGCTCCTGCGTCTGGTGGCCGGGCGGCTGTTGGGCTCCATAAGGCAAAGCGATGTGGCGGCGCGCATCGCGGGCGACGAATTCGTGGTGATGCTGCCACGCTTCCAGTCGGCGGAGACGAGTCGTGCGCAGGCCGTGGCAATCGGCGAGAAGATCCGGGCTGCGCTGGCCGAGCCGTTCGACTGCGACGGGACCGAGGTTCAGATCTCCTGCAGTATCGGGGTCGCCCTGTTCCCGCTGGATGCGGCGGATGGCCCTGCGTTGTCGCGTGCGGCGGATGCGGCGATGTACGTGGCCAAGAACGCCGGGCGCAACCAGGTGGTCGTATTCGACCGGGCGGTGCACGGCGGAGATGCGATTGGTTACCGCGGGTATTGACCTGCGGCCAATGTGCGGTAGAATACGCGCCGATAACGAAGAGCGGGAATAGCTCAGCTGGTAGAGCACAACCTTGCCAAGGTTGGGGTCGCGAGTTCGAATCTCGTTTCCCGCTCCAACAGATTTTTGAAACCCCGGTTCGCCGGGGTTTTCTGTTTCGGCCTCTGGAGATGCGCCAGCATCTGTGGGGCCGAAACCCACCCGATACAGGCTGGGTGGCAGAGTGGTTATGCAGCGGATTGCAAATCCGTGTACGCCGGTTCGATTCCGACCCCAGCCTCCATCATTGCAGCACCTGCAAAAGGCCGCCCTTCGGGGCGGCCTTTCGCGTTTGCGGCGCCCGCACCCGGGGTGTTGGGTGTCGCCGGTCAGGGTTTTGCATGAAGCCCCGTTCCCTCAATGCGCAAGGCGCGGCAAAAGCCCCCCGTTTTTCGTGGGGCGGGTGCTTCGGACGACGCCAGAGCCTAACTTGCGCATCGGGCGCGCATTGCCGATCAACGCATGGCACTATGCGGGAGTCCGACTTCCCGAGAGAGTGTGTGCGCGCAACGGATTTGCCCCAATCGGCCCGAACCAGGCGGCCCCTGCTACGGTGGGTGCGGGAGATGCGCGTTTTCCGCGGCCTTGGCCTCTCGTTGGCCTGCCTGCTCGTTGCGTTCGGGGCGCCGTCCTCCGCGGCCTCCGCGCCGGATTTGCGCGTGGGTGTGTACGACAACGCGCCCAAGGTCAGCGTGGACGAGCACGGGGAGGCCGACGGCCTATTCGTCCGCCTGCTGGACTCCATCGCCCGCCGCGAGCACTGGCAGATCGAGTACGTCCCCTGCGAATGGGCGCGATGCCTTGCCGATCTGCGCGAGGGCCGGCTGGATCTGATGCCCGACGTGGCCCGGACCGGCACGCGCGAGGCATTCTTCGACTTTCACCAGATTCCGGTCGTCCAGGGCTGGAGCCAGTTATACGCGTTCCCGCAGTCGGGGTTCGGCAGTCGGGAATCCATGGGTTCTCGGCGCATCGCCGTGCTGGAGGGTTCGGTGCAGGAAAGCCACCTGCGCCGGCAACAAATCGGCAACCCGGGTCTCGAGTACCAACTGGTTCCCTACAGCGATCTGCCAGCGGTGCTGGCCTCGGTGCCGGCCGGCGAAGCCGATGCCGCCGTCAGCAATAACTTCTACGGACGCCAGCACGCCCGCGCCTACGGGCTGGTGGAGACGCCGATCACCTTCGGCCAGGTGGGCCTGCACTACGCGGCCGCGCCGGGGGCACAGGCGGAGCGTCTGGCACTGATCGACGCCTATCTGGAGCGCTGGAAGCCCCTGGCGGGCTCGCCCTACCAGGAGGCCCTTGCGGCCACGCTGCTCGCGGATGGCGAACCGGGGCTGCCGGGATGGGTGGTGTGGGCGCTGATCATCGCGCTGGCTCTGGTCGTGCTGCTGGCGGTTACGGGGTTACTGCTGCGCTGGCAGGTGCGTCTGCGAACCCGCGAGCTGAGCGCGGTCAACCAGCGCCTGGAGCATGTGCTGGACAGTGGGCCTACGGTGATTTACCAGCTGGATGCTCACGACTTTTGTCCGGTATGGGTTAGCCCCAACCTCCAGCGGCTGTATGGAGTCGACCTCGACGCTGCGATGCGTCCTGGCTGGTTCGAGCATCAGCTGCATCCCGAGGATCGCGCGAACGTCCTGCGCGAGAACGAACGGCTGCTGGAGGATGGCGAGCTCGTTCGCGAGTTCCGCCTGTTCGACGGCTGGGGCAAGCTGCGCCACGTGCGTGACGAGATGCGTGTGGTGGAAGGGAGCAACGGGCGCGGTGAGCTAGAGATCGTTGGCAGCTGGACCGACCTGACTGCCAGCATGGAACAGAAGGAACAGCTGCGGCAGATGACGCACTACGATGCGCGCACCGGCCTGCCCAATCGCGCCCTGTTGCAGGACCGCCTGGGGCACACGGTGGAGCGCGCCATGGCGGACGGCGCGGCGCGCTGGGTTGTGCTGATGGATCTGGACCGCTTCCGCAACGTGAACGAGACCCTGGGGACCGCGGCGGGGGATACCGTGCTGCAGGGCATTGCACAGCGCCTGAACCAGGCCCTTTCGCCCGAGGACACGGTAGCCCGCATCGGTGCCGACGAATTCTGCCTGATCATCGAGAGCCCGCCCGAGGAAGCCCTCGGCAGCTTCGTGCAGTCGCTGATCGATACCCTGCGAGCCCCCTTCGAGATCGCGGGGCGCTCGCTGGTACTCACGGCGAGTGTCGGTGTGGCGCGTTTCCCTGGCGACGGCCAGACGCGCGAAGAACTCCTCACTGCCGCCGAGCTGGCGATGCAGGATGCGCGGCGCCGGGGAGGGGACAGCTGGTGCGCCTACGACGCCGAGATGGGCACCCTGACCGAGCATCGGCTGTTTCTGGAAAACGACTTGCGGCAGGCCATCGTCAACCACGAGTTCGTGCTCCACTTCCAGCAACAATTCAACCTGGCCAGTGGCGAGTGCGTGGGGGTCGAGAGCCTGGTGCGCTGGAACCATCCGCACCGGGGCATGGTATCCCCCGCAGAGTTCATCCCGCTGGCCGAGGAGACCGGCCTGATCCAGGCGATCGATCGCTGGGTTCTGGAGGCGGCCTGCCGCCAGCTCGCGGCCTGGGACGAGGCGGGCCGGAACATCCCGTTGATCGCCGTAAACTTGTCGGCGCGCGAGCTGCACGACGAGCAACTCGTCACCACCGTACGCGAGACCCTGGGGCGCTTCGCCATCGCGCCCGAACGCCTGGAGGTCGAGCTGACCGAAACCATGATCATGGAGTACCCCGAGCGCGCCCTGGCGGTCCTGCGTCGGCTGGACGGCCTCGGCGTGCGTCTGGCCATGGACGACTTCGGCTCCGGCTACTCCAACCTCGCGCATCTGCGCCGCCTGCCGCTGCACCGCCTCAAGGTCGACCAGTCGCTGGTGCGCGACATCGGCCATTCCCGCCACAACGAATCCATCATCCGCGCGATCATCGCGCTGGCCGCCGCCCTGGAACTGGACCTCATCGCCGAGGGCGTGGAAGAAGAACCCCAGCGCGCCTTCCTGCTGCAGGAAGGCTGCGCCATCGGCCAGGGATTCCTGCTCCACCGCCCGGCCGCCGCCGCTGACCTGTTTCGCTAATCGTGTGGTGAGGGAGTTCCGAAGCGTCGAGCTGGCCTTGCTAGTGGTGCGCGCCCGGAGAAGGTGGCGAGCCGAGCCCGGACGGAGCGATATTTGTACCAGGCTCAGGGAGTGCTGGGTGGCGGATTTTTCGTGTGCCGGAAGCCCGTGATCAGGATGCGAATTTGCCGCTGAACCGCGTCACGGGCTTGGCACCAATGCGGCGGAATCGTGAGGGAAGAGCTGCCGGGCGGCCGCCATGCCTCGCAGATAGCGCGTTTGGCGGGTATCGCACCGGGCCGTGAGATGGGTCGGTGTTCCGATGGCGCTGCCGAATTGCTGCAACATGCGGCTAGCCGCACGGATGAACTGATTGGGATCAATGCCCAGACGCGCCAGCAGGGGCGGGGTGCCATCGTGGATGAAGCCGCGCTTGTCCTCGCGGATGACGCGCCCCGTTGCCTCCACGAGATCCAGATAGTCCTCGAAGCCGAAGGGCACGGCGCACTCGGCGCGGCCAGTGGCGTCGAATGGAAGTAGCGGGGCGCTGACCAGTTGGTCCAGGACCGTCTCCGGCTGCAAGGATTCTGTTTGGTGCGGAACGGAGCGTGACCGGTTCCCACGTGTGTCGGATCTCGTAGCGTTGGTGTGTCCCGGCGCCGTGCTGTCGCCTGGAACCGCGGGATCGGCGGCGGCGCGTTCGGCTACCGTTGTTCCATCCCCGGACGTCGCGCGCAGCACGGCAAGCCGTTCCGCGACCGAGGTGTACTCGGAGGCCTCCGGCGTGGGGGCCATCCCGGCCCGGATCGGGTTCAGGTCCACGTACGCCATGGCCGTCAGAACCGCTTGCTCGTCGAGCAGGGCCTGGCTCTTGAAGCGTCCCTCCCAGAACCGTCCCGTCACGCCGTCCTCGGCGTTCGCCTGACGGGCGATCGACTCGTTCAGCACGCGCATGAACCACGACAGGTCAGCGAGTCGGGAGCGGTACGTCTCCACCCAGGCATCCACGACCTTCATCTCGGCCGCACCGAGCCCCTGTGGATCGGCCAGATACCGCTGCACCATAACCGGCCCCGAGAAGAGCTGCGTCCAGCGACGCAAGATCTCGGCGCGCTCCAGGGGCTCGACGCGCGCCTCGTCCACCCGCACAACGATATGGAAGTGGTTGCTCATGACCGCATAGGCCGCGATATCGACGGCGAACACCGACGCAAGCTGTTTCAGACGATCGGCGATCCAGCCGCGGCGATGCTCAAAGGATCGTCCGGAGTGGGTATCGTGCCCGCAGAGAAACGCGCGGCGGACGCAGCGGGAAACGACGTGGTACCAGGGCGTGTCGTCCAGAGAGACGAGGGTCGAGCGGGGCTGGGTCATGATGAACTCCTTCCGTGGAGTAGGTCTTGCAGCAACGCAGATTCGTTACGTTCCTGTCGTTAGGATAGTGAATGCCTTGGAGTTTTTCAGGGCGTAGCGAAACCGCGTTCCGGGGTTCCGCTAGAGCGGGGTGAGCAGGGTGGGTGTCCCCGAGGTTCTCCCGGAGGATCTCCAGAGGGATTTTCGCCGTTACTGTTGGCGGCAGCCGCCGGGGAGGTGCGCCGTATTCATCCCGTCGGCCACGCTACAGGTCCAGCCGCTGATGCGGGAGGCTTGGTCGACGGTGCCATCCAGTGTGGGCGTCAGGATCATGGAGCCGCCAAGTGCAGAGGAATCCTCGTCCCAAGTGATGGTGATCGCGCCGTCTTCGCCGGGTTCCACATTTGCGGTTATGGCCTGAATGTAGCGGGAGTTGAAGTCGTACAGGCTCACGTCCACTGTCGTCCCGGTGCCTGTGGTTACCTGTTCCGCCATGTCGGTTCGAAGGCCCGCGGTGATGGTGAGGCCCTCGGAGGCCTGAGCACGTGCCGTGTAGTCCTGGTAGGCCGGCAGCGCGATGGCGGCGAGGGTGCTGATGATCGCGACGACGATCATCAGTTCGATCAGTGTGAAGCCGCTGTTTGTGTTCTTGCCCATGTTCCTTCCTTCTGGTTGAAGAAGTCGTCTGTTGTGAGACTTGTGTCACAAAAAATAAAGCAATAAGTGGGCCATTCGGAAGAAACGGACAGGGAACGGAGTTTACTCAACCGTAAGTAAATTGGATGTCCGGAGCCATCGCAGCCACCGTGGTGTCTTGGCGGACCACGGGCGTCCTGGAGGATTTTTGTCAGGCAATGTCAACAAAGTGGGTGTCCCAGACGATTACAAACGAAAAAGCCCCGGCATGATGGCCGGGGCTCCAGTACTGGGTGTCCTTACCCTACGTCGACCACGGGCGTCCTGGAGGATTTTTGTCAGGCAAGAAAAGTTGGCTGTCCTAGAGTGTTCAATGGGTGCTTGAGGATTGGTTCAACGTACGAATGCCCCCCCCCCCCCCGGTATCCTTCGATGAACCACAAAAAAGCCCCGGCCGGAGCCGGGGCTTGATTATGACGGCGGGACCGTCAGGGGCAGAAGGCGATTACTACCGGCAGCCGCCCGGCAGGTGATTGTCGGCCATGGTGCCGTCGGCGACGCAATTCCAACCGTTGACGCCGATTGCATCACTGATGTCGGTACCGCCATCACGAAAGGCCAGGCGAGGTTCAAGAACCATTGCACCATCCAAGGCAGCCACGGTGTCGTCCCAGTTGATGGTGATGTTGCCGGTACCCGAGATCGCCCCGCTGGTTTCATCTACGACGATGTCAACGTCGACGGTGTCGATATACCGGGCGGTGGAAAAGTCGTAGTTGGTGACGTCGAAGTTGCCAACTCCGCCGGTAGTAACGGCCTCGGCGATGTCAGTGCGCATGCCCGCTGTGGCGGAGAGGCCTTCGGCTGCCTGCGCCCGAGCCGTATAATCCTGATAAGCCGGCAACGCAATCGCCGCCAGAATGCCGATAATCGCCACAACGATCATCAGTTCGATCAGCGTGAAGCCCTTCTGGACGCTCTTCACTTTTTGCATGGTGTTTCTCCCTTGATGTCATAAAAGCTGGGCCTTCGGCCCGGCCACCCCGTGGGCAGCTGTCTGAGTAGATGCATTGGGCGTGCCAAGAGTGCGGAAATGCGTGAAAACGGCGCCCGGGCGCGGTGTGGTCTGTGGCATGGGTCACGCACGCGCGCCTCCCGGGTGTGTCACGTGACAAAAATGGTCATGTGAAGTGACGCACGTTGTCACTCTGGGGGCTGGGGTGCCTCTGGTTGTCATGGCCGGGGGTCTTGATCTTGGGGGTTCGAACGGTGGAGATCCCGGCTCTTCGCTGCGCTCCGGCCGGGATGACGGGGGGCTGGTGCTGTGGTCGGGATGACCAGGGGTCGTGACTGGGGCCGGGATGATGAGGTCTGTCGGCCGGGTGATGTGGGGGCAAGGTTCGCGGCGTTTTCCGGATTCGGCTTTGGCAGGGGCTTCGCGGGCAAGCCCGCTCCTACAGGGAGGACGGGGGTTGGGGGAGCTAGAGGCCGAGGATGGCGACGGCGGTGGCGAAGTAGATGGTGATGCCGACGACGTCGACGACGGAGGTGATCAGCGGGGCGCTGGCGACGGCGGGGTCGACGCCCAGGCGGGTGAGGGTGAACGGCAGCAGCAGGCCGAACAGGGAGCCGAACAGGACGACCAAGAACATGCCGAGCGCGATGGCGTTGGCGACCTCGAGGCTGCCCAGCCAGTTGCCGGAGAGCCAGATGGCGCCGGCCAGGGTAGCGCCGAGGGCAGAGGCGACCAGGATCTCCTTGCCGCCCAGGCGCCACCAGTCCTGGGGCTTGATGTCGTTGGTGGCGAGCGAGCGCACGACCAGGGTGGAGGCCTGGGCGCCGGCGTTGCCGCCGGAGGCGATGACCATCGGCAGGAAGAAGATCAGCGCGACCACGGTCTCGATGGCCGCCTCGAAGTGGGCGATGGCCAGGCCGGAGAGGATGTTCACGGCGACCAGGATGACCAGCCAGCCGATGCGTTTGCGGTAGAGCAGTTGCATGCTGGCATCGCGCAGGGAGAGCACGACGTCGCCCACCGCGGCCATGCGGTGGAAGTCCTCGGTGGTCTCGGCGCGCAGCACGTCCATCACGTCGTCGACGGTGATGATGCCGAGCAGGTGGCCGTTGTCGTCGACCACCGGGAGGACGTCCAGATCGTAGTGGCTGATGCGGTGGGCGGCCTCTTCGCGGTCTTCCTCCGCACTGATGCTGACGACATCGGTGTTCATGCGCTCGCGCACGCTGGTGGTGGGGCGCGACAGCAGCAGCCCCTTCAGGCGCACCCAGCCGAGCAGTTCGCCGGTGGGCGTGACCACGAAGATGGTGTTGATGGTCTCGGCCAGGTCGCTCTGTTCGCGCAGGTGGTCCATGGCCTCGGCCACCGACCAGTCCGGCTGGACCGTGGCGAACTCGGGCGTCATCAGGCGCCCGGCGCTCTCCTCCGGGTAGCCGAGCAGGGTCTCCAGGGCCTCCTGGTCTTCGTCCGGCAGGGTCTCCAGCAGGGATTCGGCCTGTTCGTCCTCCAGCCCGTCGATCACCGAGACCGCGTCGTCGTAGGACAGGGCCGCGACCAGGCGGCTGGCGTGCTCGTCGTCCAGCGCCTGAAACACGCGGGACTGATGATCCGATTCCAGATGGGCGTAGATATCCGCGGTGCACTCGACATCCAGGCGCTGGAAGAAGGCCTCCATCTGTTGGGCCGGCAGGGCCTCCAGGGCGTCGGAGAGATCCGGCGCCGCGTGCTCGGCGCACAGGCTCTGCAGGGCCTCCGCGGTGGGCGCGGTCAGCGCGGTCTGCAGGGCCTGCGGCAGGGTGTCGAGATCCGGTTCCGTGGGGCTCATCCGGGAGGTCCTATGGGATTGCCAGGCCGAGCAGGGCCGTGGCCAGCGTGAAGTAGATGAGGATACCGCCGATGTCGGCGAGCGAGGTGACCAGCGGTACGCTGGCGGTCGCCGGATCGAGGCGGAACTTGTTCAGGACCACCGGCAGCAGCATGCCGAGGATGCTGGCCACGGTAACGATGATGGTCATCGACAGCGCGACCAGCAGCGCGATCTCCGGCCCGCCGCGCCACAGCCCGACCAGCGACACCGCCACACCCATGCTGAGCCCGAGGGTCAGGGACACGCCCATCTCCTTCGCCCACAGCCGGAGCCAGTCGCGCGCGGTGACCTCGCCGGTGGCCATGGCGCGCACCATCAGCGTGGAGCTCTGCGCGCCCGCGTTACCGCCGGAGGCGATCAGCAGCGGCAGGAAGAACACCAGCACCACCACCGCCTCGATGATGTCCTCGTACTGGGAGATCATCAGCGCGCCGATGGTGTTGAAGGCGACCAGGCCGAGCAGCCAGCCGATGCGCTTGCGATAGAGCAGGAACGGGCTGGCCTCCTGCGGGGACAGCGGCAGGGTGCCCACCGAGCCCAGCTTGTGGAAGTCCTCGGTGGACTCGGCCTCGATCAGGTCCATCACGTCGTCGACCGTGACCACGCCCAGCAGCTCGCCGATCTCGCCGACCACCGGCAGGCTCTCCAGGTCGTAGTGCTGGATCCGGCGGGCGGCCTCGACCGCGTGTTCGGAGACCGCGATGGTGATCGGGTCGGCTTCGCCCAGCAGTTCGCGCACCGGGCTTTCGGCGCTGGCGCGCAGGAAGTGGCGGATGGGTATGGCGGCCAGCAGTACGCGGTCCTGATCGACCACGAAGATCACGTTGTTGGAGTGCTCGTCCGCGTTGCGGCGGATGAAGGCCAGGGCGCGCTTGAGCGTCCAGTCCGGGTCGACCGCGACGACATCCGGCGACATCACGCGACCGACCGAGTCCTCCGGGTAGTTGAGCTGCTTGAGCGCGCGGCGGATCGCGCGAAACGGCAGCAGGCGCAGGTAGCCGCGCAGGGTGTCCGGGTCCAGGGTCTGCAGCAGGGCGGTGAGGTCGTCCGCCTCCATCTCGGAGAGGATGAAGCGGGCGTCCTCGCGCGGCGAGGCCTCCAGCAGGCGGATCTGGTGCCCGGTGTCGAGGTAGGCAAAGACGTCCGCCTTGCGCCCGGGGGGCAGCAGGTTGAAGACGGCGATGAGGTCTTCCTCGCCCAGCTCCATCAGCGCGTGGGCGATGTCCTGCACGCGCATGTAGTCGAGCAGTTCGTGGAGCCCGTCGCGGTCGTCCAGACGCAACAGCTCCTTCAGCTCGATGATGGACTGCTCGAGGTGAAGCTCCATGCCCTTCTCCCGGCGGCATCGGGGCAGCGCGCGGACTGTGCACGGGCACAGGCCATCGCGGCGCCGCACGAATGCGGTGAATGGTGCAGGTTCGGGTCGGGCGGGGCCCGGCCGTTCCCGGCTCTTTGATCAAAGAGGCCTGACGGGAAGCGACCGGTTAGGGAACGGACGCTTGCCGCTAGGCGCAGATAGATCGGCTGCGTGATCGGCTGCTTGATCGGCGTGTCAAGGCGCGTTCCCGTGTGTGGAGATGGCGCTTATTCTAACGGATGCCGGGCCTCAATCAACCGCTTGTGTGGCATTTTGAAACATTCATCTACTCTTCATGGTCATGTGGAGTCGGGGCCGGGTGTCTCCCGGAACGGCCCGACACCCCGGCTGGAACGGACAACAAAAGGCGGATCGTATGGCTGAGTCATCAGCGTTTTCGGGTCCGGTCCTGCGGCTCATCGGCGCGGCGTTTGCCTACCCCGGCGAGGGCGAGGTGCTGCACGGCGTGGACTTCGAGCTGGCCCCCGGCGAGCGCGTGGCGATTGTGGGCGAGAGCGGGAGTGGCAAGTCCACCCTGCTGCATCTGGCGGCCGGGCTGGAGGCGGCGGATCGCGGCGAGGTGCATCTGGCGGGCGAGGCGCTCGCGGGGCTGGACGAGGCGGCACGCACGCGGCTGCGCCGGGCTCGCGTGGGGATCGTGTTCCAGTCGTTCCATCTGATTCCGACGCTGACGGTGCTGGAGAACGTGATGCTGCCGCTGGAACTGGCAACGCAGGCCGATGCGGCCGCCCGCCGCGAGCGCGCCGGACGCCAGCTGACAGCGGTCGGGCTGGGGGACAAGGGTGAGCGGTATCCGGAGGCGCTGTCGGGCGGCGAGCAGCAACGGGTCGCGATCGCGCGGGCGCTGGTGCACGAGCCGGCGCTGATCCTCGCCGACGAGCCGACCGGCAACCTCGACTCGCGCACTGGCGAGACGATATTCGGGCTGCTGCTGGAGCAAGTACGGGCGACCGGGTGTTCGTTGTTGCTGGTGACCCACAGCAATGAACTGGCGGGGCGACTGGATCGGGTGCTGACGATGCGCGACGGGGTGCTTCAGCCTCCGGAATCGGTGGAGGGGTTGCCGGCGTGAGCGGTCTCGTTCTGCGTGCGTGGCTGCGCGACTGGCGTCGGCGGCCGCTGCAGCGGGTGCTGACGCTGGTCGGTGTGATCATCGGCGTGGCGGTGGTGCTGGCGGTGGATCTGGCGAACCAGTCCGCCCAGCGGGCCTTCGACCGTTCGATGGACGAGGTGGCCGGGGCCGCAACGCATCAGGTGCTGGGGCCGGCGAGCGGCTTCGACGAGGCCTTGTACCGCGACCTGCGCATGGCCGGGTGGCGGGATACGGCCCCGATCGTGGAGGGCTCGGCGCGACTGCCGGATGGCACGACGATCTATGTGCTGGGCGTCGATCCGCTGGCCGAGGGGCCGTTTCGCGGGGCGGCCTCGGATATCGGCGATGCCCCGGTGCAGCGCCTGGTGACCGAGCCGGGGACGATCCTGCCGCCTGCGGGCTGGTTCCGGGCGAGCGAGGAGGCGCATGGGGCTCGATTGGCACTGGAGGTGGCCGGGGGCGAGCGCGAGGTCACGCTGATCGACCGTGCCGCCGAACGCGACGAGGATCCGAGTGATAATGGGGGGGATGGCGCGTCTGAGGATGCGGGCGCCGCGCTCTGGGTGACGGATATCGCCACGGCGCAGGTATTGCTCGACCGGCTGGGGCGGCTGGACCGGATCGACGTGCGGCTGGCCGATGACGAGGTCGAGGCCCTGGCCGACGTATTGCCCGCGGAACTGGAGCTGGTGGCGGTCGAGAGCCGGGGCCAGGCGGCGCGCCAGCTGGCGCAGGCGTTCCGCATCAACCTCACCGCGATGAGCCTGCTGGCGCTGTTGATCGCGGCGTTTCTGATCTACAACACGCAGACCTTTGCGGTACTGCGCCGGCGCGAGGTGATTGCCAGCCTGCGCCTGGTCGGTGTCGGGCGCTGGGCGATCTTCGGTGTGGTGCTGCTGGAGGCCCTGCTGGTCGGCGTGATCGGTACGCTGCTGGGCGCGCTGCTGGGGGTGGCCCTGGCGCAGGTGCTGGTCGCGCAGGTCGCGCAGACGGTGACGGACCACTTCTTTGCGGTGGCGGTGACCGGGGTCACGCCGCGGCCATTGGCGCTGGCCGCGGTGCTCCTGCTGGGCGTGGGGCTGTCGCTGGCGGCCGCACTGGCCCCGGCCTGGGAGGCGGCGCGGGTGGCCAGCCCGGCCGGCACCGGGCGCGGAGGGCTGGAACGGCGTGCCCGTGGCTGGGCCGCGTGGCTGGCGCTGGCGTCTATCGTTCTGTTGCTGGCGGGCGTCGGGTTGATCGTGACCGGTGCCGGGGCGCTGGTGGGCGGGTTTGTCGCACTGTTCCTGCTGATTGCGGGGTTCGTGTTGCTGCTGCCCTGGGTGCTGGCGGGGACGCTGCGCGGCCTGGCGGTGCTGGTGCGCGGGGCGGCCCTGCCGCGCATTGCGGTCCGCAGCCTGGAGCGCAGCCTGTCGCGCAGCGCGCCCGCCACCTCGGCGCTGACCCTGGCGCTGGCGGCGGCCATCGGCGTGGCGGTGATGGTGGGGAGCTTTCGCGGCAGCGTGGAGCAGTGGCTGGGGCAGGCACTGACCTCGGACCTGTACGTGGTGCCGGCGGCCCCGGCCTCGGCGCGCGGTGGGGCGCGCCTGCCGGAGGACTGGACGGCCGAGCTGGTGGCCCGGTCGGGTGCTGTGTCGGTCAGTTCCGGCACCAGCCAGGAGGTCGTCAGTGACCGGGGGCTGGTGGACCTGTACGTGGTGCGTCCGCATGCCGACTGGCTGGACTACCTGCCGCTGCTGGAGGCGGCCGTGCCCCGCGAGGCGCTGGGGGCACGGCTGGCTGCGGACGATGCCGTGCTGGTGACCGAGCCGTTTGCCGCGCATCACGATGTTGGCGTGGGCGATCGGCTTTCGCTGGCCGCGTCTGGTGGGCGGCGGGCATTCGAGATCCTCGGGATCTATCGCGACTACGGGAACCCGCAGGGCACGGTGCTGATGACGCAGGCGGCGTTCGCGCGCGGGGGCGTGCCCGCGGACGGGGTGGGCTCGTTCGGGCTGCGCCTGCCGCACGGGGCCGACGCCGAGCAGGCGGTGGAGCACCTGGAGGCGTGGCTGGCGGAGCAGGACCACGCGGCGCTGGTGACGCGGCCGGGGGATATCGAGCAGGAGTCGATGGCGATCTTCGACCGGACCTTTGCGATCACGCATCTGCTACGGGTGATCACGCTGGTGGTCGCGTTCATCGCCATCCTGGGGGCATTGATTGCGTTGCAGATGGAACGGGCGCGCGAGTTCGCCACGCTGCGCAGCCTCGGGCTGTTGCCCGGCGGCGTGCGCGGGCTGGTGGTGCTGCAGGGCGGTGTGCTCGGGGTATTCGCCGCCCTGGCGGCGATCCCGCTCGGGCTGGGGATGGGCTGGTTGCTGATCGAGGTGATCAACCGCGAGGCCTTTGGCTGGGGGATGGACCTGCGCCTGCCCTGGGTCGAGGTCGGGGAGACCGTGTTGCTGGGGGTGGGGGCTGCGCTGCTGGCGTCGGTGATCCCGGCCTGGCGCATGGCGCGCATGCGCCTGGTGCCGGCGTTAAGGGAAGTGCCGTGATGCGGTGGTTTGATTTTGTAGGAGCGGGCTTGCCCGCGAATGGGGTTTGGCAGGGTCCAGCGCGGGCAGGGGCTTCGCCTGCAAGCAGGCTCCTTGTGTCTTGCGGTTCACGGATCGCTACCATGAACCGCATTGGGCTCGGGGTAACCCGTCAGGCTCCTGAGGTCA
>NZ_AQYF01000004.1:0-160000 GCF_000380525.1 Thioalkalivibrio sp. AKL8
GCGGGCCGGGGTCGCGGCAGTCGGGCGTGTTTCTTGGGTACTTCTTTGCACGAGCAAAGAAGTACCTCGCGGTGCGCTCGCGAGAGAGCGCTCGGCAGGCCGCCGGACGAAGCCACCGTAAACAGCAGATGACGAACCGGGGCCAGCCGCTCCCGGGAGGCGGGCGAGACGCGGTCAGCGCAGGAAGAGGGAGTAGGCCGGATTCCCGGTCTCCTCGTGCCATGGATACCCGACCTCCTTCAGAAACTCGCGGAACCGCGCCCGATCCTCGGCGGGGATCTGCATGCCGACCAGCACGCGGCCATAGGCGGCGCCATGGTTGCGATAGTGGAACAGGCTGATGTTCCAGGTCTGGCCCATGTGCGTCAGGAAATTCAGCAGCGCGCCGGGTCGCTCCGGAAATTCGAAGCGGTAGATCCGTTCGTTGCGGACCTCGCCACCGTGGCCGCCGACCATGTGCCGCAGATGGAGCTTGGCCACCTCGTTCTCGGTCATGTCCAGAACGTCGTAACCTGCCTCCTCCAGGGCCGCCAGGATTTCCTGGCGCTCGGCATCGCCCCCTTCCAGCTTGATCCCAGCAAAGACCTGGGCTTGCTCGTCATCTGCGTAGCGGTAGTTGAATTCGGTGACCCCGCGCTTGCCGATGGCCTGACAAAACTGGCGAAAGCTACCCGGACGCTCGGGGATGGTGACCGCAAACAGGGCCTCGCGATGCTCGCCGATCTCGGCACGCTCGGCCACGTGACGCAAACGATCGAAATTAATGTTCGCGCCACTGAGCACCGCCGCCAGATTCGCGCCCTGCAGGCCTTCGCGCTGGATGTACTGCTTCATCCCGGCCACCGCCAGGGCCCCGGCCGGCTCGGCCACCACGCGGGTGTCATCGAAGATGTCCTTGATGGCCGCGCAAATGGAGTCGGTGTCCACCAGCAGGACCTCGTCGACCAGATCGCGGCACAGGCGGAAGGTCTCCTTGCCGACCTGACGCACTGCTGCACCGTCGGCAAAGATCCCGACCTGCTTGAGGGTAACCCGGCGGTTCTGTTGCAGCGCCTTGTACATCGAGGGCGCATCATCCGGCTCCACGCCGATGACCTTGATCTCCGGACGCAGGCGCTTGATGTAGGCCGCCATGCCGGCCGCCAGGCCACCGCCACCGATGCACACGAACACCGCGTCCAGATGACCCGGGTGCTGGCGCAATAGCTCCATCGCCACCGTGCCCTGCCCGGCGATCACGTCGGGATCGTCGAACGGATGGATGAAGGTGTAGCCGTGTTTCTGTTCCAGTTCGCGGGCGTGGGCGGCCGCCTCGTCGAAGGAGTCGCCGTGCAGCACAGCCTTGCCACCGAACCGGCGCACCGCGTCGATCTTGATCGACGGCGTGGTCACTGGCATCACGATCACGGCCTTGATGCCGAGGTGACTGGCCCCCAGCGCAACCCCCTGCGCATGGTTGCCGGCGGAGGCGGCGACCACGCCCTTTGCGCGCTGCTCCGGGGTTAGCTGGGCGATCTTGTTGTAGGCGCCACGCAGCTTGAACGAGAACACCGGCTGCAGATCCTCGCGCTTCAGCCACAACGTGGAGCCAAGGCGCTCCGACAGATTCGGCATCGGGTCCAGTGGCGTCTCGCGCGCGACATCGTAGACGCGCGCCGTCAGGATCTTCTCGAGATAGGGGAATTTCATGGCCCAAACGATAGCATGCGAGGCCTTAACGCTTCCGCTTGTCCCGGGGACGGAGCAGTCGGTATCCTCAATGGGTTACGGACAGAATATTCGGGAGACGGTGATGAATCAGGACGAAATGAAAAAGGCGGTCGCCGAGGCGGCGCTGGAACGGATCGAGAGCGGCTGGATCGTGGGTGTGGGCACCGGTTCCACCGCGAACTACTTTATTGACGCCCTGGCCGGCATCAAGGGCAAGATCGATGGCGCCGTGGCCTCCAGCGAGGCCAGCGCCGAGCGCCTGCGCGGCCACGGTATCGAGGTACTGGACCTGAACTCCGCCGGTCCGCTGCCGATCTACGTCGACGGGGCCGACGAGGCGACCCGGCATCTGCACCTGACCAAGGGCGGCGGCGGCGCGCTGACCCGCGAAAAGATCGTCGCGGCGGCGTCGAAGACCTTCGTCTGCGTGGTCGACGAGACCAAGGTCGTCGACTATCTCGGCGCCTTCCCGCTACCGGTCGAGGTCATCCCGATGGCGCGCAGCCACGTGGCCCGCGCCCTGTCGAAGCTGGGCGGCAACCCGGAACTGCGCGAGGGCTTCAAGACCGACAACGGCAACGTGATTCTCGACGTGCACAACCTGCGCATCATGAACCCGGTTGAGCTCGAATCCGAGCTGGACCATATCGCCGGCGTCGTGACCAACGGACTGTTCGCCCGCCGTTCGGCGGATGTCATGCTGGTGGGCTCCGCCTCGGGCGTCGAGGAGATGACCGCCGGTTAAGCGGGTCGAGTCCGCCACGGTGAACGCGACGGGCAAATGGCTGATCATCATCGGCGGGCTGATCGTCCTGATCGGTCTGCTGTGGCCGTGGCTCGGAAAAATCCCCTGGGGCCGGCTCCCGGGTGACATCGTGATCGAACGCGAGAACGCCCGCTTCTACTTCCCACTCACCACGATGATCATCGTCAGCGTGGGGATCACGATCCTCCTGGCGCTGTTTCGTCGCTGATACCGCTCCAGAAAAAAAGGCCGGGATCATACGATCCCGGCCTTTTTAACGTGGGCAAGCGGTGTGACGGACAATCAGCGCGTCATCACCTCGTCGTAGAACTGCTGCAGGCCGCCTTCCAGGAAGTGGTAGTTCTCGATGCCGCGTTCCTCCAGGTGATACTGCAACCAGCGCACCTGCTGACCGTTCTGGTCGAAGATCAACAGCGCATCACCATCCCTGTTGGCCTGGCCGAGGATGCGGTTAAGCGTATCGATGTTCTCCAACGGGGCCGACATCTCGCGCCCGGCAAACAGCGAGATCTCGTCACGCTCCTCGTTGCCGCGCACGTCCAGCACCACCGCATTGTCGTCGTTGCGAACACGACGGGCGAAGGTGTCGGCATCCAGCAACCGCGCCTCGAAGGCCTCGTCCGTGATGAGCTGGGTCTCGGGGTCCTCGATCGGCTCGCCGCGGAGCATGGCCAGCCCCGGGTAGCGGTCTGCCCAGTCCGCGACGCCGGCGTCATAGGCCTGGGTCGGGCCGAGCCCGGCCGCGTTGGCCCGCGCGGCAGCGCGATAGGACATGTAGCTCTCGCGCCCGTTGCAGTAGAACACCAGGGGCCCGCCATGCTGGTCTTCCAGGGCCCGTACCTGATCCTCGAAATCCGGGGCGCCCAGCGGTACATGATGGGCCCCCTCGATGTGCAGGATGTCGTATTCCAGCCGCGGGCGGACATCGATCACCGTGGAACGCGACAACTGGCCCCGCAGATCGAACAGGTCCACGGCATCCACGCCGAATCGCTCGTAAAGACTGCGGCCGGGAAATTCGACAAAGGCCTGGGCACTGGCCACGACGGGGGCCGCCGCCAGCCCGAAACAAAGGGCCATCACGGCGAGACGGGGACTCAAAGAGCGAAAGGTCATGCGAACTCCCTTGCATGGACGGGTGGACATGCCGCATACACTGCCGCGGCCTGGACGGGCATTGCATACGCCCGATGGGGCGACGCGACGTGACGATCCTTTATTCCGTCGCGACCGCCCGGTGCCCCCGATTGTAGCCAACCCGGGCGGGCCATGTGCAGCACCCGCTTGTGCCGGCTCGCCAGCCCTACAGCAGGACCTTCTCGATCCCGCCCTCGCGCGCCCGTTCGATGAAGGCCTTCTGCCAGCCATCGCCCATCAGACGGTTAGCCATCTCCACCACGATGTAGTCGGTATCCATCCCGGTGTCCTCGCGATAGCGCTCCAGGCCCTGCTGGCAGGCCGGGCAGGAGGTCAGCATCTTCACGTTGCCGTCCTTCGCCTTCTCCTCTCCGGTCAGCTCCTTGATGCCCTTGTGCAGCTCTTCCTGCTTGCGGAAGCGCACCTGGGTGGCGATATCCGGACGGCTGATCGCGAAGGTCCCGGCCTCGCCACAGCAACGGTCGGACTGCAGGACCTCCTGACCCAGCAGCTTGGCCGCGACGTCGGTCGGCTTGTGCGACTTCATCGGCGAATGGCAGGGATCGTGGTACATGTACTGCACGCCCTCGAGCCCCTCGAGATGGACGCCCTTCTCCATCAGGTACTCGTGGATGTCCAGCAACCGGCAACCCGGGAAGATCCGCTCGAACTCGTATTTCAGGAGCTGATCCATGCAGGTGCCGCAGGACACCACCACGGTCTTGATGTCGAGGTAGTTGAGCGTGGTCGCGAGGCGATGGAACAGTACCCGGTTCTCGGTACTGATTTGCTGGCCCTTCTCGAAATCGCCACCGGCATTCTGCGGATACCCGCAGCACAGGTAGCCCGGCGGCAGCACGGTCTGCGCGCCGACGTCGTAGAGCATGGCCAGGGTGGCAAGGCCCACCTGACTGAACAGGCGCTCGGAACCGCAACCGGGAAAGTAGAACACCGCATCCGAATCCAGATCGGTCTTCACCGGGTCGCGCAGGATCGGCACGTAGCGCGAATCCTCCAGCCCCAGCATCTGGCGGGTGGTCTGGCTCGGCAACCCGGCGGGCATCGGCTTTTTCACGAAGTGCACGACCTGCTCGTGCATCGGTGCCTTGCCGGTGGTCGAGCGCGGGGTCTTGCCCTCCCCGGTCAGGTTCAGCTTCTTGAATGCGAAATGCCCCAGGCGCTGGGCGGCATAGCCCATCTGGATCGCACCCTTGCGGATGCCCTTGATGGTGGCCGGGTCCTTGGCGTTGAGGAAGGCCATGGACATCATCGTCGCCGGCGTCGCCTTGCGCTTGCCCTTCTTGTTCAGGATCGAACGCATGTGCATGGTCACGTCGCCGAAGTCGATGTCGACCGGACACGGATTCAGGCACTTGTGGCAGATCGTGCAGTGATCCGCGACGTCGTTCATCTCCTCGAAGTGATTCAGCGACAGCCCGCGCCGGGTCTGCTCCTCGTAGAGGAACGCCTCGACGATCAACCCGGTCGCCAGGATCTTGTTGCGCGGCGAGTACAGCAGATTGGCGCGCGGGACGTGCGTGTTGCACACCGGCTTGCACTTGCCGCAACGCAGGCAGTCCTTGATCTCGTCGTTGAGATCGCCCAGCTCGCTTTGTTCAAGGATCAACGCCTCCTGCTTGACCAGGCGCAGCGACGGCGTATAGGCATTGGACAACCCGGAGCCCACCAGCAGCTTGCCGGCGTTGAACACGCCATTCGGGTCGACGTCCTTCTTGTACTTCGCGAACGACTCGATGCGTTCGGGCTCCAGATACTGCATCTTGGTCAGCCCGATCCCGTGCTCGCCGGAGATCACCCCATTGAGCTCGCGTGCCAGGCGCATCACTTCATCCACCAGGCGCTCGGCCTGGTGCATCATCTGGTAGTCATTGGAATTGACCGGGATGTTGGTGTGCACGTTGCCATCGCCCGCGTGCATGTGCAGGGCGATGAACAGGCGGCTGGTCAGTGCCCGGTCGTGGATCGCGGTCAGCCGCTTGCGCACCGGCTCCAGCTGGTGCCCGCCAAAGATCTCGAACAGCGGGCGCTCGACCTCGGCGCGGTAGGAGATGCGCAGGCTGCGCCGCAGCAGCACATTGATGAGCTTGTCATGGTCGCGCCGATCCGCACGAGCGGGCTCGTCCAGCAGCTCGTCACATTCCGAGGCCTGGGTGAAGAAGTTGTCCGAGATTGCCTCCCAGCGCTTCTTCACCGTCTCCAGGACCTCCACCGCACGCTCGCGCTTGGCCTCGAACCACTGCTGGCCCTCGCCACCGGTGTCGTCCAGCAACTCGCGCAGCTCCGGATGGTCACCGCGCATGCACTCCTGCATCTCGTCGACCATCCGGAGCTTGTTGTTCAGCGACTCGCGCACGTTCAGGGTCTCGATCCCCTCGGTGTACTCCGCCAGGCGCTCCAGCGGGATCACCACGTCCTCGTTGATCTTGAACGCGTTGGTGTGGTGAGCAATCGCCGCGGTGCGGGCGCGATCCGCCCAGAAGCGCTTGCGTGCCTCGGGACTGACCGCAACGAAACCCTCGCCATTGCGGGCGTTCGCCGCACGCACCATCCTGGCCGCCAGCTTGCCCAGGGCATCCTCGTTGTCGGACACAATGTCGGCGACCAGGACCATCTTCGGCAGGTCACCACGGGCGCCCTTCGGGGTGTACTTCACCGCCCGCACGTAGCGCTCGTCGAGGTGCTCCAGGCCCGCCAGCAAGACTTCGTCCTCGGCGTCCACCGCATCCTTGATCTCGACGATCGCCGGCACGGCCTGGTGCAGATCGGTCCCGTAGAACTCCAGACACACGGTGCGGATGTTCTCCGGCATCCGGTGCAGGATGAACTCGGCCGAAGTAATCAGACCGTCACAGCCTTCCTTCTGGATGCCCGGAACGCCCATCAGGGTCTTGTCGGTCACGTCCTTGCCCAGCCCCAGCTTGCGGAAGCTCTGTCCCGGCATCTCCAGGATCTCGGGCTCGCCCTTCGGGGTCTTGCCGTCCGGCTGATAGCGGTTCACGCGGAAGCGCACGACCTCGGCGTCGTGGATCTTGCCGAGGTTGTGGTCGAGGCGCTCGACATACATCCACTCCGCCTCGGGGGTCACCATGGTCCAGGCGGCCAGGTTGTCCAGCGCGGTACCCCACAGCACGGCCTTCTTGCCGCCGGCGTTCATCGCGACGTTGCCGCCGATGGTGGAGGCGTCCTGCGAGGTCGGATCCACCGCGAACACCAGACCGTTGCGATCGGCCAGCTCGGAGACGCGCTTGGTGACCACACCGGCCTCCACGCGCACCACCGGGACATCACGCTCCACGCCCGGCAGGGGCCGGCGCTCGACCTCGCCCAGACCTTCCAGCTTCTCGGTGTTGATGACCGCCGAGCGCTTGGACAGCGGGACGGCACTGCCGGTGTAGCCGGTGCCACCGCCACGCGGGATCACAGTCAGACCGAGGTCGATGCAGGCCGCAACCAGCGGGCCCATCTCCTCCTCGGAATCCGGGGTGAGCACCACGAACGGGAGTTCCACACGCCAGTCGGTCGCATCCGTCACGTGGGATACCCGCGCCAGGCCGCCGAACTGGATGTTGTCCTTGTGCGTCAGGGACTTCATGCGCTTGCGCACCTGATCGCGCAGCGCGGCGGTATCGGCGAACTCCTGCGCAAAGGCGGACACTGCCGCCTGCGCGCGCTGGCCCAGCTTGAGCGCCTTCTCGTTGCCGTCGGCCCGGGCCGTGATCTGGCCCAGCCGATGCTGCATGGCATCAATCAACGCCTTGCGGCGCTTCTTGTCCTCCAGCAGATCATCCTGGATGTACGGGTTTCGGGTGACCACCCACATGTCGCCCAGGACCTCGAACAGCATGCGCGCAGACACACCCGTCCGACGCTCCCCACGCAACTCGTTGAGGAGGTCCCAGGTATCGGAACCCAGGAAACGGATAACGATTTCGCGGTCGGAGAATGAGGTGTAGTTATAGGGTATTTCTCGGACGCGTTCGGCGGTCATTGAGGCGTAGCCCCCCGATCAGAATGTGGCCAAAGAGTAACGGGTCCGCACGCCCTGCGCACGAAGTCGCACTGTTGGTCCATGCTTTTGGGCACCAAACTATCGGTGACGGGGACCTTTACGTCGCCAGGGCGGCGCTGATCGATTCACGCATCCGCGCTGGCGCCCCATGAGCATCTCCCTAAAAATACGCCAGCAGACCCAGCACCCCGATAACAATCAGATAGATCGCGACGATGTAGTTCAGCAGGCGGGGCCGGATCAGGATCAGGATGCCCGCCACCAGGGACAGGATGGCCATGAGCAGGCCCGGTTCAATATTCAGCGTCATTGGCGATCATTCCTTTCGCTTGTGGGATTCAGGGATACATCAAGGACCCGCAACGGACGCACCGACCGGGCTTCCCCTGGGGCCGATCTCAGAAGAGCTTCTCTTCCATCTCCAGATAGACCGCGTTGGCGTTGCTGCGGTTGGTCTGTTCGAAGGCCGGCAGGTCTTCGTAGTCACTCCAGTCCATCGCGGAGTAGGCCTCGTCGAAGGAATCCATGTTCTCGACCGCCACGGCCATGTGCTCGCGCAGCTTCACCAGGTAGTCGCGGGTGAACCTGACCGCCCGGGCCGCCTGATCGGTCGCCTCGCCATGCCCCGGAATCAGGAACTTCAGGTCCATCTCCATCAACTCTTCCAGGCGCTTGACCCAGTTCTCCGAATCCAGCGCATCGTCGCCCAGAAACGGGATCCGGCCATCGAACACGATGTCGCCGGCGAACACCACGCCGGTCTCCTCCACCACCATGATGATGTCGTCCGGCGAGTGTGCGGGCCCCGCGTGCACGCACCGGAAGGTCTTCCCGCCGAGACGGATGGTGTACTCGTCCTCGAAGAATTCATCCGGCGGGATGATCTGGGTGTCCTCGTCCACCCATGGGGCCAGCACGCCCCGGCGCTGCTCGAGCCGCGCCACCGCACCGGCGCCTCCCAGATAGTCTCGCGCGCGCGCCTGCCCGATGATCTTGGCATCGGTGTGGTCCGCGAACGCCTGCAGGCCATAGATGTGATCCGCGTGATAATGACCAGCAATCACGTACTTGATCGGCTGGTCGGTCACCTCGCGGATCCGGCGAATCATCTCGAAGCCAAGTGGCGGCGTCCCCAGGGCGTCATATACCACCACGCCCTCGTCGGTCACGACGAACCCCGCATTCGAGGTATGCCCCTCGTTGTCGGGATCCGGAATACCGGAGATCCCGATCATGTACCAGGTGTCCAGCCCTTCGACCTCGTGGGCTGTCACATCCACGCTGACCGGCTCGTAGGGATTCTCGGGTACCGACATGGTCAATCCTCTCTTCTCTGGCATTTTGATCGATCCGACCCAGTGCGGCCGGGTTCTGCGGAATTGGACGGAAAAAGGGCGGGAGAATTCCCTGCATTTCCCGATCACTGTCGAGGGATTGTAGCGGAGTCGGGAGCGGGGTTGACGGGATGCCGGGGTCCGGGCGTTTGTGGCTACCGGGGACCGGTCGCCAAGGTCGGCGGTGGCTGGCCATTTAAAGGCAGGGAGACCGGAAGCAGGGTCGGCGTCCACAAATCAGCGGGGCGGTGCCGAAACGTTCTGGCCCGAATCGTTGCCATGGCTGGAGGACCAGGATGATTCGGCGGCTGCGCCGCCTCACCCCTTCGGGGCTGCACACGCTGCGCGCGCGCAGTGGTTCGCCGCGCTTCGCCGAACCTTCCAGGTTCGAACCCTGGACACGCTCAAACAAACATAGAGAAGGGCCCCACGAGGGGGCCCTTCTCTATGTTTGGCTGGGGGACCAGGATTACTCGGCGCTATGCGCCTCGCCCTTCGGGCCAGCGCCGCATACGGCGCTGTTCGGCTCGGCTACGCCTCACCGTCGAACCTTGCAGGTTCTCATCCTGAAATCTTCCAGCCATTCATGAAAAAAGGCCCCACAAGGGGGCCTTCTTCCATGAATGGCTGGGGGACCAGGATTCGAACCTGGGTTGGCGGAGTCAGAGTCCGCAGTCCTACCGCTAGACGATCCCCCAGTAAACCGGGTCGGGTGCAGCCCGAAACTCGACGCGAATTTTAGCGCTTCGAGTACTGGGTTGCACGACGGGCCTTGCGCAGGCCGATCTTCTTGCGCTCCACCTCGCGGGCATCGCGGGTCAGGTGACCACCACGACGCAGCGACGGGCGCATGTCTTCGTTGTACTGCACCAGGGCGCGGGCAATGCCCAGACGGATCGCGCCGGCCTGGCCGTTGCCGCCACCGCCTTCAACGGTCGCGATCACGTCGAAGTTGCCGGTCGACTCGGTCGCCTCCAGCGGCTGGCGTACCACCATGCGCGAGGTCTTGCGGCCGAAGAAGTCGTCCAGCGGCTTCTCGTTAACCGTGATGTTGCCCGTGCCGGGACGCAGGAAGACGCGCGCCGAGGCGGTCTTGCGGCGGCCGGTGCCGTAATACTGATTGATAGCCATTCGGATCGATTCCCTTGCTGATTCTGGCGGCTCAGACTTCGAGCGGCTGCGGCTGCTGGGCCGTGTGCCGGTGTTCGGTACCGGCGTAGACCTTGAGCTTCTTGAACATGGCCCGGCCAAGCGGGTTGCGCGGCAGCATGCCCTTGACGGCAAGCTCCAGCACCTTCTCCGGATGACGCTCGATCATCTGGGTGAAGTTGGCTTCCTTGATGCCACCCGGGTAACCGGAATGGTGGAAGTACTTCTTGTCCATGGCCTTGTTGCCGGAGACGCGGATCTTCTCCGCGTTGATCACGACGATGTAGTCGCCGGTATCGACATGCGGCGTGTACACGGGCTTGTGCTTCCCGCGCAGGCGATGTGCGATTTCCGTGGCGAGTCGACCGAGGGTCTTGCCGTCGGCGTCGACGAGAAACCAGTCGCGTTCGACTTCGGCCGGCTTGGCGCTAATGGTACTCATGATGTTCGATGCTCCGAGGTCGGGGCGATTCAGAAAGCGCGCAAGAATAACGCTTCCCTCCGCCCAATTCAAGCTACAGGGACAATTCCCGAGACGCGAAGGCGTCCGCCCTCGGGGGAATCACGGATCAATGTGCAGAACATTCGCGTGCATGCCCCGGACACAAACAAGGGGCCGCCCCGAAGGCCGGCCCCTGCAACCCCCCGGGCGCAATGCCCGGGGGGTTGCGCTGCCCGTTACAGCTGGGCTTCAGCGCGCTCCTGGACTTCCTGCATCAACTCGGGGTCGTTCTGCAGGGCCATGGCCACTTCGTTGTATTCCTCGACGCTCATGCCCGAGTCTTCAACCGCGTTGACCATTTCGTCCTGTGCTTCCTGCTGCATGGACTGGGCCTCGGTTTCGTCCTCGGCACTCTGCAGGCGGTCGGCGAAGTCTTCGCGCACTTCCTGCACCGCAACGAAGGCGGTTACGAAAGTGTCGATGTCTTCTTCGCTCAGATCCACCTCGGGGGCTTCCTGCATCGGGGCGCCACCCTGGGCACCACCCTGAGGTGGCTGGCCGCCCTGAGCACCGCCACCGGCACCGCCTTCCTGAGCCGGCGGCTGGCCGCCCTGGGCACCGCCCATGTCACCCCCACCGGCGCCACCTTCGGCACCGCCGTACTGGGCGGAGGCGGCTCCACCCACGGCAAACAGGGAGGTCAGGGCCATCGCGAGCATCGTCTTGCGCATATTCATCATGTTGCTCCTTTTCCTTTGGATCGTTCGGATCTCGGGGCGAAGCCGGCTACGACTCAAGGTCGATCATCAGCACGCCCGATTTCGTTGCAACCGTGTGAGGAGGAATGGTCCGTCACTGCGGTTCCGATTCCTCGATTGCTGCCCGAGGAGGAGCAGGCATCGTGCCAAGATTGGAAAAAGACAAACAAAACACTTTTAAACAGCGACTTATGCTCTCATCACCCCAAAAGGGCCGGGGAACGCGCCAACGGTAAACCGGGTCAGAATGATACATGGGTCAGGTCGACCCGGGTCAGGATGTCACGATGGGTCGGATTCCCCGAGTTTGCGGTACAGCGTCTTGCGGCCGATGCCGAGGATCCGCGCAGCGCGTTGCTTGTTGCCGTCCACATGCTCCAGCACCCTGCGAATGTAGTCGCGCTCGCGCTCCTCCAGGGTCGGCCACTGGCCGTCGTCGCCCATCCCCGGGACCGGCGTCGCCCCCTCCGCCCGGTCGCCCGTCGTTCCGCCGGGATCCTCGGCGGGCGCCTCGAATACGCGCTCCGGCAGATCACGGGTCTCGATGACCTCGCCGGCCGCCAGGGTGGCGGCACGCTCCATCAGACTCGCGAGTTCGCGGACGTTCCCCGGGAACGGATACCGCACCAGCGCACGCAGGGCCTCCGGGCTCAGGCGACGCTCGGGCAGGTCGCGGGCCAGGGCCTGCTGACGCAGGAACTGCAGGGCCAGGCGTTCGATGTCATCGCCACGCTCGCGCAGCGGCGGGATCTCGATACGAAAGGTCTCCAGGCGATAGTAGAGATCCTCACGGAAACGACCGTCGGCAATATGTGCCTGCAGATCCTGATGCGTGGCCGCCACGATACGCACATCGGTCGCGATCTCCTCGTTGGCGCCCACCGGACGCACGCGACCATCCTGCAGAAGACGCAACAGCTTGCTCTGCATGGCCACCGGCATCTCGGCAATCTCGTCCAGGAACAGGGTGCCGCCGTCGGCCTCGGTAAACAGGCCGCGCCGAGCCCCCTTGGCCCCGCTGAACGCACCGGCCACGTGCCCCAGCAACTCCGACTCCAGCAGGGCCTCGGGGATGCCCGCGCAGTTAATCGCCACGAACGGACCACCGGCCCGCTCGCTTTCCGCATGGAGCGCGCGCGCCACCAGTTCCTTGCCGGTCCCGGACTCGCCGGTGATCAGGACACTGCCGTCGGCGGCCGCGATCCGCCGAATCAGGTCGAACAACTGCAGCATGGCCGGACTGCGGCCCTGCATGCCGTGAAAGCCATCGGCCTGCGCAAGGACCTCACGAAAGCGACGCACCTCGTCCTTCAAACGCCGCGCCTCGGTCACCCGGTCGGCGGCCAGACGCAGGTGATCCAGATCCACCGGCTTGGTCAGGAAGTCATCCGCCCCCGCCTTCAGCGCGGCCACCGCCTGGTCGATGGTCCCAAAGCCCGTGAGCATGATGAACCCGGGTGCCGGCACCCGGGCGCGGGCCTCCTGGAGCACCTGGAAGCCATCCGCGCCGGGCAGGCGCAGGTCGCTCACCACCAGACTGAAGGCCTGCTGCGCAAGCACCCGCGCGGCATCCTCGGCACTGGCAACCGCCGTAACCGCGTAGCCGGCCTCGGTCAGCTCCTCGGTCAGCAGTTCGCGATGCCCGCGATCGTCCTCCACGACCAGGACCGACTCCGGGGGCGTTGCGGGGACTTGTGCCTTGCTGCTCATCGAAGCGAATCCTCCTGGGCGCCAGCTGACACCGGCAGATGCACGACAAAACGGGTCTCCCCCGCGACACTGCGATCCAGCATCACCGTACCCCCGTGGTCCTCCAGCGCCACCTGCGCCACCGCCAGCCCGAGCCCGGTCCCCTCGCCGGTGGGCTTGGTGGTAAAGAAGGGCTCGAACAGGCGTTCGGCCTGCTCATCGTCTATCCCTCGCCCGGCCGTGGGGCCGTCGTCCGCCACCACCAGCTCGACCCGGTCGGACGAGGCATACCAGCGGACCCGGACCTCGCGGGCGGCGACCTGCGCGGCATTCTCCAGCAGATTCTCCAGGGCCTGGCCCAAGCGCAGGCGGTCCGCGGCGATGGTCAACTCGGGGCCTTCGAGCCGGAATTCCACCCCGCCGGAGGCATGCCGCTCGCGCACACGCCCGACCAGATCTCCAACCAGCTGCGCGAGACCCAGCGAGCGTTCCTGCAACGGATTGCGCCGGGCAAAGTCCAGCAGCTGGCGCACGATGGTCTCCACCCGCTCCAGCTCGGCCTTCAGCGCCTCCATCTCGGTGCGCGCCGGATCCGCCTCCGGCAGGTGCCGGATGGCGCGCTGCACGCGACCGGCGATAATCCCGAGCGGCGTCCCCAGTTCGTGTGCCACGCCGGCCGCCAGCTGGCCGATCGCCGCCAGCTTCTCCGAGTGCCGCAGCTTCTCCTCCAGCCGTCCCTGCTCAAGGCGTTGCGCCTCCAGTTCGGCCTCCGAGGCCTCGCGACGCTCCATCATGCGGTTCATCGAGACTGCCAGGCCGCGCAGCTCCGCCGGTCCCTGTTCCGGCGCCCGCAATCCACGCTGACCCCCGCCAATCGCGCGCATCGCGGCCATCAACCGAGACACATGCCGCCCCACCGCCCGGTGGTACCCGAACAGCACCACCAGCAGAAACAGCCCGCTAATCCCCAGCATCAGCAACCCACCCTGCCACTGGAGCTGCGCGACGAAGGCCCGGAACGGTGTGACGTCGCGCGTCACCTGCAACAGCCCCACGATGCGACCGGCCGGATCGGACAACGGAAGAAAGAACGAAAAGGTCTCGCGCCCCTGATGTTCGCCGAAAGCCCCGAGGCTCCCGGTTTCGCTGATGACCTGCGCCTCGCCACGGCGCTGCAGGGTCGGACTGGGCGGGCCACTGGCCGCCACCATCCGGCCGTCGGCATCGTAGACATAGACCCCGAACACCTCCTCGATCTGGAACAGGGAGTCCAGCGACTGCTGCACACCGGCCGCGTCGTCCTGCAGCATCGCACCGGCCACAGGCAGGCGGATCGAGCGCGCCACCAGCTCGATGTCCTCCTGCATCCGGTTTTCCATCTGGGTCTGAAATTCGTGCAGACCCAGCGCCACCACCGCGGCCATCAACAGCAGCAGGGGCAGCAGCACGAACGACAACACCGCGGTGCGCAGACTGTTCAGGCGTCGGGTCATAAAGGGCGATTCGCAGCGTCGTCGAAGGCCACCATGGTAGACACGGCGGCCGGCATGACGCGAATTGCAGGCAAAAAAAAGCGCGGGTCGAGGCCCGCGCCAAGAAAACCACCAAAGGAGGATGGAGGAGTCCACCAACCGCTGACAGGGGGGACAGCGATTAGCGTATGCAAATCTTCTAATATGGCGATATTCTTGTCAAGCGGTGAATGCGCAGGGGGTCGCAGATTCACCGCATCGTCATATCACGTACCCTTGAAGACCTGCATACCCCGTAAGACGCCCGCTCGACGGTTCTATTCCCGGGTGCGCGCAATCCAGCGCCTCCAGCCTTCAAAATTCGAATTCGTTCACGGATCCCGCCGCTATGCTTCGCCATCTGAGCCACCCTGTCACCCCGCTTGCCCAGAACGCCACTCTGATCTGGTGCGACGTCAGCGGGGCGGCGGCCTGGGTCGATCCCGGCGCGGATGCCGCGGCCCTGGAACGGATCGCGCGGGATCAGGGCGTCCACCTGGAAAAGATCCTGCTGACCCATGGCCACCTGGACCACGTGGGCGCGGCCGCCGAACTGGCCAAACGTACCGGCGCGCCGATCATCGGCCCGCACCGCGACGATGCCTTCTGGCTGGACCAGCTCCCGGCGCAGGCGCAGATCTTCGGCTTCTCCGAGGTCCAGCCACTGGTGCCCGATCAGTGGTTGGAAGATGGCGACACCGTCGAGCTCGGGCAAGCCACCCTCCACGTCCTGCACTGTCCCGGCCACACCCCGGGCCACGTGGTCTTCCACGATCGCGAGGGCCGGCTCGCCCTGGTCGGTGACGTCCTGTTCCACGGCGCGATCGGCCGCAGCGACTTTCCACGCGGCAACGGGCGCGAGCTGCTGGACTCCATCACCGGGAAGCTCTGGCCGCTGGGCGACGACACCAGATTCGTCCCCGGTCATGGTCCCGAGTCGACCTTCGGCGAAGAACGCCGCAGCAACCCCTTCGTCGGCGACGACGTCATCGCCGCCCCCGGCAGCGAACCCGGACGCGGTCGCTACTACTGATCCGACCGGCCGCCGCCCCGGCACTGCAAACGGAAAAGGCCGCCCCGAAGGGCGGCCCTCTCCTGGTACACATAAAGGCTTGCGGTCAGCCGTTGGCGCGCAGCGCCGCGATGCGCTGCTCGATCGGCGGGTGGCTCATGAACAGCTTCTTCAGCCCCTGGGCCATGCCGCCGCGAATACCAAAGGCGGCCATCTGGTCCGGCATGTCCACCGGGCGACCGGAGGCGCGCGCCAGCGACTCCAGCGCCCCGATCATCTTCTCGCGGCTGGCAAAGCGAGCCCCCGCCTCGTCGGCGCGGAACTCGCGCTGACGCGAGAACCAGAACACGATGATGGAGGCCAGGATCGCGAGGACGATCTCGGCCACGATGGCGGTGATCCAGAATGCCGGCCCGTGACCGGACTCGTTCTTGAAGATCACGCGATCGACAAAGTGACCGATCACGCGCGACAGGAAGATCACGAAGGTATTGACCACCCCCTGGATCAGCGCCAGGGTCACCATGTCGCCATTGGCCACGTGGCCCACCTCGTGCCCCAGCACGGCCTCGACCTCGCCCTGCCCCATGTTCTGCATCAACCCCGTGCTGACCGCGACCAGGGCATTGTTCTTGCTCATGCCGGTGGCGAAGGCGTTCGGGTCCGGCGAGTCGTAGATACCGACCTCCGGCATCCCGATTCCGGCCTCGCGGGCCTGACGGGTGACCGTCTCCAGCAGCCACTGCTCGGTGGCGTTGCGTGGCTTGTCGATCACGTGGACCTTCATCGTCTTCTTCGCCATCCACTTGGAGATGGCCAGCGAGATGAACGAACCACCAAAGCCAAACACGGCGGCGAAAATCAGCAACGCGGTCAGGTCGAGATTGACCCCCTGGTCGTCCAGGATGCTCTCGACCCCAAGGATGCGCAGAGTGATGCTAAGGACGATCAGGATGGCGAAGTTGGTCGCCAGAAACAGCACGATACGTTTCATGAAGCTTTCCTGTACTCCAATTAATAAACTCGACGGGATGAACCGATAGTCGGGGCGCAGCGGCCAAATTCAAGCACCGCCGCGTTCACAGACCACACAGGTACGCGCGGGTTCAGGCCGGGCGCACCTCCAGGCTGTCCGCGTTCTGATAGCCGCGCGGGAGCTGACGCCCGCGACGCGCGCGCTCGCCAACGTACTCGGCCCATTCCGCCGGGGCCAGTGCCTTGAAGCGCTTGCCCGCATGCACGACCAGGGTGTCCTGCGGCGCCAGCACAGCCACCCCGAGCACCCGCTCGGAGCCATCCTTGAGCGCCGCGGACGGGATGCCGATCAGCTTGTTGCCTTTGCCGCGCGCCAGTTCCGGCAGCCCCGCGGCCGGAAACACCAGCAGATAGCCGCGGGTCGTGACCACCGCGATGTGATCCTCGTGCGGGTTGCGCACCGGCGCCGGCTGCAGCACGGCCGCGCCAGCCGGTACGCTCAGCACGTTCTTGCCTGCCTTCTGCCGGCCGAGCAGGTCACCCAGCTTGGCAATGAAGCCGTAGCCGTGATCCGAGCCCAGCAGCCAGCGGTCTTCCTCCGCCCCGGTGGCCAGGCCCACAAAACGCGCCCCCTCCGGCGGGTTCACCCGGCCGGAAAGCGGCTCGCCCTGGCCGCGCGCCGACGGCAGCGTGTGGGCCGCAATGGTGTAGGTGCGACCGGTGGAGTCGATGAACGCCACCGGCTGGTTGCTGCGCCCGATGACCGCCGCCTGGAAGGCATCTCCGGCCTTGTAGCTGAGCCCGCGGGGATCGACATCGTGGCCCTTGGCCGCCCGCGCCCAGCCCTTCTCCGAGAGCACGATGGTCAGTGGCTCGGTCGGCACCAGTGCCGATTCATCCAGCGCCTGCGCGGCCGCGCGTTCGACCAGCGGCGAGCGCCGCTCGTCGCCATACTCCTTCGCGTCCTTCTCGATCTCGCGGCGGACCAGGGTGCGCAGGCGGCGCTCGGAGCCCAGCGTCTTCTCCAGCTGGTCGCGCTCCTGGCTGAGCTCGTCCTGCTCGCCGCGGATCTTCATCTCCTCGAGCTTCGCCAGATGGCGCAGTTTCAGCTCCAGGATCGCCTCGGCCTGGATATCGCTCAGGCCAAACCGGCTCATCAATTCCGGCTTTGGCCGGTCGTGTTCGCGGATGATCGCGATCACCTCGTCGATATTGAGATAGGCGATCAGCAGGCCTTCCAGCACGTGCAGCCGCGCCTGCACCTTCTCCAGCCGCCATTGCAGGCGCCGGCGCACCGTCTCGATCCGGAACTGCAGCCACTCGCCGAGCAGCCCTGCCAGGTCGCGCACCCGCGGCCGTCCATCGAGGCCGATCACGTTCATGTTCACGCGGTAGGTCTTCTCGAGATCCGTGGTCGCGAACAGATGCGCCATCAGGCCCTCGACGTCCACCCGGTTCGAGCGCGGGGTAATCACCAGGCGCGTCGGATGCTCGTGGTCGGACTCGTCGCGCAGGTCCTCGACCATCGGCAGCTTCTTCGCGCGGATCTGGGCGGCGATCTGCTCCAGCAGCTTGGCGCCGGAGACCTGGTGCGGCAGCGCGGTCACCACGATGTCGTCGCCCTCGCGCTCGTAGCGCGCCCGGGCCCGGATCGAGCCCTGGCCGGTCTCGTAGACCTTTCGCAACTCGGCCGGCGGGGAGATGATCTCGGCCTCGGTGGGGAAATCCGGCGCCGGGAGGATCGCGCACAACTCCTCGACCGTTGCCTTCGGGTGCTCCAGCAGGTGCACGCAGGCAGCGGCCACCTCGCGCAGGTTGTGCGGCGGGATGTCCGTCGCCATACCCACCGCGATCCCGGAACCGCCATTGAGCAGCACATTCGGCAGCCGCGCCGGGAGCATCTTCGGCTCGTCCAGCGCACCATCGAAGTTGGGCACCCAGTCCACCGTGCCCTGACCCAGTTCGGAAAGCAGCAGCTGCGCATAACGCGACAGGCGCGACTCGGTGTAGCGCATCGCCGCAAAGGACTTGGGATCATCCGGCGAACCCCAGTTGCCCTGCCCGTCGACGAACGGATAGCGATAGGAGAACGGCTGCGCCATCAGCACCATCGCCTCGTAGCACGCCGAGTCCCCGTGCGGGTGGAACTTGCCGAGCACGTCGCCCACGGTGCGCGCGGACTTCTTGTACTTGGCGGTGGCGGAGAGCCCCAGCTCGCTCATCGCGTAGATGATCCGCCGCTGTACGGGCTTCAGGCCGTCGCCGATATGCGGCAGCGCACGGTCCAGGATCACGTACATGGAGTAGTCCAGGTACGCCTTCTCGGTGAAGTCCTTCAGCGGCAGCTGCTCGCCGCTGTTGGCGAACAGGCTGGGGGTCTCGATATCGGTCATCGACGGTCTCGCGGACGTGGATGGGCCGGGGTTTTACGCCGGGTCGGGCCCGCGTACTGTAGCGGGCACGCGCCCGGCGTTCCACGGGTGCAGTCGGAAAACGCATCATCGACAAGGAGTCCGTCCGTGCCGGATACAGGCTGGACCGCCAGTATCGTCGCCATCGCCGTCTTCGCCCTGGCGGTGATGAGCGTCGTGCACGCGCTGCTGCAACGCCGCGATACCGGGACCGTCATCGCCTGGGTCGGGCTGATCGTGTTGCTGCCCCTGGCCGGCTCGCTGCTCTACTGGCTGTTCGGCGTCAATCGTATTCGCCGGCGGGCCCACGCCCTGCGCGAGGGCTATCTGATCGCCGACCCCAGCACCGACGGGACCAGCCTGGCCGAGCCACCGGAACGCTGGCAGCGCCTGCTGCATTCCGGGGACCGCCTGAGCCCGTTCCGCCTGGTCGGTGGCAACGCGATCGAACCGCTGTTCGACGGCGATCGCGCCTACGCGCAGATGCTGGCCGCGATCGACGCGTCCCGTCACAGCATCAGCCTGGCCACGTACATCTTCGACTATGACCAGGTAGGCGAGCGCTTCGTCGCCCACATGCAGCAGGCCCAGGACCGGGGCGTGCAGGTGCGCATCCTGATCGATGCCATCGGCGCCCGCTACAGCCGTCGCAACACCCTGCGCCAGCTGCGCCGGGTGGGCCTGCCTGCCGCCGCCTTCATGCCGGTACACCTGCCGAGCAGCCTGGCCGCCTTCAACCTGCGCAATCACCGCAAGATGCTGGTGATCGACGGCGCCCGCGCCTTCACCGGCGGCATGAATATCCGCCGCGGCCACAGCCACACCAACCCGGGTCCGCACCCCATACACGACCTCCACTTCGAGCTGCGGGGTCCGGCCTGCACCCAGTTGCAGCGGGTCTTCGCGGAAGACTGGCAATTCGCCACCGGCGAACGCCTGGAGGGGCCGCTCTGGCTTCCGCAGTCCGTAGACCCCGCCGGCGCCCGCGCCTGCCGCGGCCTGCCGGACGGCCCGGACGAGGACTTCGAGGTCCTGAACTTCACCCTGCAGTCGGCGCTGGCCGAAGCCCGCGAACAGGTCACCATCGTGACCCCGTACTTCCTGCCCGACGTGGCGCTCACCGGGGCGCTGAAGGCCGCGGCCCTGCGCGGGGTGCAAGTCGACATCCTGATCCCTGCCCGGAGCAACCTGCGCCTGGTGGAGTGGGCCAGCCGCCCGCAGCAGGCCGAACTGCTGGAGCGCGGCTGCCGGCTGTGGCTCACACCACCACCGTTCAACCACGCCAAGCTGATGCTGGTAGACCGCGAGTGGGCCCTGGTTGGCTCCGCCAACTGGGACCCGCGCAGCCTGCGCCTTAACTTCGAGTTCAACCTGGAATGCCTGGATGCCGGACTAGGCCAGGAACTGGCCAACTGGACCGACGCGCTGCGCGCACAGTCGCACCCCCTGACGCTCGAGGAGGTCCGTGCCCGGACGCTCGCGACCCAACTGCGCGACGGGGCCGCGCGCCTGCTCACGCCGTATCTGTGACCGACCGTTAGCCACCCCCGCGGTGACCCTCACGCGAACCGGGACGCGCGCGCGTGGTCTTTTGTACTGTAGCGGCAGGGACCGAGCGCGGGCACCGACCCGCATCGCTTCACCACAGGGGGGCAAGGGATGGCACGGCACTGGGACGCAAGCGCAGGGAACCGATGAACGGGATCCTTGCGCCATCGCTCTACCTTGCAGCGGGGCTGGCGATCTACGCCACGCTCAGCCACCTGCTGCACAGCCGGCAAAGCGCCCGGAGCACCGAGCACCGGTTGTTCGCCGCGATGTGCGCCCTGATGGCGGTGCTTGCCGTCGGATCGGCCCAGACCTACCAGGCCGGCACCGTCGAGGCCTATACCCGCGCGCTCACCCTGAACGTCTATCTGCTGGGGCCGTTCTACGTGCTGTTCGCCGCCTTCGTCGCGGCCCATACGCGCACCCCCGCCCGCTGGCTGATCTCCGGTCTTCTGGTACTGCTGGTCATCACCTGGGTGGTCAACACCCTGCAGCCCTACAGCATGCAGTACCAGGTGATCGACGAACTCCGCCCCCTGGAACTCCCCTGGGGCGAAACCGTGGCCCTGGCAGTGGGTACCATCAGCCCCTGGTTCGGCTTTGGCGTGCTCGCGGTCTTTCTGGTCCTGGGCTTCGCCCTCACCACACTGATCCGGCACTACCGGCGCTATCGCCAGACCACCACCCTGCTCCTGCTGGGCGGGATCGGGGTCTTCGTCCTGTTCACCTTGCAGGGCGTCCTGGCCCGGGGCGGCGCACTGGAAATGCCCCAGCTCGCGCCGTTCGGCTATGTGGTGATGGTCGTCATGATGAGCCTGGTACTGAACCGCGAGACCAGCGAACGCCTGCGTGACTCGGAAAGCCGTTTTCGGGCGCTGGTGGAGCAATCCCCGGTCGGCATCCAGGTACTCACACCGCAGGGCGAGATCCGCCAGTGCAACGCCGCCTGGGAAACCATGCACGGCGCACAAGCCTCCCTGCCGGGCGGCAACGTTCTGGACCGCCCGGATGCCATCGACCGGCACATCCACGAACCGCTCAAGGATGCCCTGCGCGGACACTACCGCGAGATCGGCCCGCTGCCCTACACCCCACCAGCCCGCCCCGACCAGTCGGCCGAACCCGCCGACCCCGACCCGGCGACCCAGACCACCCCGCTCATCACCCCCGAGCGCTGGCTGCGGGGCTGCATCTACCCACTGCAGGATGCCCGCGGCGAGGTACAGGACGTGATCGTGATGCAGGAGGACATCACCGCCGCGCACCGCAGCGAGGACGCCCTGCGCCTGATCGCCGAGGGGCTGCAGGCGCGCTCGCGCGAGGAGTTCTTCCAGCAGCTGGTTCTCAAGCTGAGCAACCTGTTCGCTGCCGACTATGCCCTGATCGGCATCGAGGATCCGGAAAAACCCGGCGTGGTGGAGACCGTCGCCCTGTGCACCGCGGGGCAGATCGTGGAGAACTTGCGCTACGACCTCGCCGAGACCCCCTGCGAACGTGTGCTGGAGATCGGTACCTGTATCTACCCCTGCGACGTACAACAGCGCTTTCCGGCCGACGAGATGCTGGTGGAGATGGACGCCGAGAGTTATCTGGGGGCCCCGTTGCTGGACAGCCAGGGCACGCTGCTGGGGCACATCGCCATGGTCAACCGACATCCGGTGGAGGATGTCGACAAGGCGATGGAGATCCTCGGGATCATGGCCGACCGCGCGGGGGCGGAACTGGAACGCCTGCACACCGAGGAACACATCCATGCCCTGGCCTACCACGACTCCCTGACCGGGCTGGCCAACCGCACCCGCCTGCACGACGACCTGACCCGCCACATCGAGGAGGCCACCGCCGGCCACCTGCATGGCGGGCTGATCCTGATCGACCTGGACCACTTCAAGACCATCAACGACGCCCTGGGGCATGCGGTAGGCGACACCGTGCTGGGCGCGGTGGCGGACCGCCTGCGCAGCCATGCCCCCGGGGATGCGCTGATCGTGCGCCTGGGTGGCGACGAGTTCGCCGTTGTCCTGCCCCCCTGCGCCCGGGTACGCGAGACCCTGGAGCCGGAACTGCAGGCAATCGCCGAGCGCATCCTGGAGGCCCTGCAGCGCCCGATCATCATCGGCGAACGCACCTTCGGGGTCGGCGCCAGTCTCGGCTGCGTATGCTATCCCGACGCCGGCGAGAGCTCGGCAGAAGCCCTGCGCCACGCCGATATCGCCCTGTACCAGGCCAAGCGTGCCGGCCGCGGCGGCGTGCAGTTCTACCGCCATGCACTGCAGGACGAGGCGCATGCCCGCCTGCAGATCGAGGACGGGCTACGACAAGCGGCCGAACGTGACGAGCTGGACCTGCACTACCAGCCGCAGTTCGATGCCGCCGAGCGCCTGATCGGAGCCGAGGCCCTGCTGCGCTGGCAGCATCCGGAGATGGGCCAGGTCCCGCCAGATCTCTTCATCCCGGTCGCCGAGGAGACCGGCCTGATCCACGGGGTCGGCAACTGGGTCCTGGAACACGCCCTGATGCAGCTGTCGCAGTGGCAGGCCGGGAACCTGCAGCCACCTCGCCTGGCCTTGAATCTCTCGCCCTGGCAACTGGCGCGCCCGGACTTCGTCGACCAGTTCCAGGCGCGGCTGCGCCGACACGGGGTGGACGGCCACGCCCTGACCCTGGAGGTCACCGAGTCCGGCCTGCTGCGCGACCTGCCGGACGCCATCACCAAGCTGGGCGCGCTGCGCCGGCTCGGCATGCGCATCGCCCTGGACGACTTCGGGACCGGCTATTCCTCGCTCGCCTACCTGCGCGACCTGCCGGTGGACGAGCTGAAGATCGACAAATCCTTCGTCAAGGAACTGCTGGCCGGCGGTGACCGGACCCTGATCGAGAACATCGTGGACATTGCCCGCAACATGGAGCTCGACGTCATCGCCGAGGGCGTGGAGCACCCGGAGCAGCGGGAGCAGCTCCTGGCCCTGGGCTGCACCCGGTTCCAGGGCTTCCTGTTCAGCGCGCCGCTGACACACGAACAATTCGTCGCGCGACTGCATCGGCCGTAGACGAGGCCGGCCGATTCAGTCGCGAGCGGCCGGGTCTTCCAGCCCGCAACCCAGCGCGCCGCGCCGGCGCAGGGACAGATCCGTTTGCCGGCGCTCCTCTCCGGGGCATTCCCGGTACAGCACGATCCGGCTGCCGCCTTCCTCCTTTGCCACGTACATCGCGCGGTCGGCGCGCTGCAGCAACGCCTCCACATCGTCCCCGTCCTCGGGGTAGAGCACCGCCCCCATGCTGAGCCCGACGCGAACCGACTCGCGATTCACCTCCACCGGCTCCTCGAAGCGTTCGATCAGCTTGAGTCCGACCCTCGTCACCGCATCCGGATCACGCACATTCTCCAGCAGCAGCACGAATTCGTCGCCGCCCACGCGGGCCACCACGTCGCTCTCGCGCACGCCCTCGCGCAGACGCCGCGCCACGGTCACGAGCATCACGTCGCCGGCATCGTGTCCCAGGCGATCGTTGATGGGTTTGAAGCCGTCGAGATCGCAGACCACCAGGGCCAGGCCGGTGCCGGCGCGCTGGGCCCGGCGCAGGGCCTGCTGGATGTGTTCCTGCAGCAGACTGCGATTGGGCAGGCCGGTCAGGGAGTCATGATGGGCCTGGTGCCACAGGCGCTCCTCGGAGGCCTTGTCGCGGGTGATGTCACGGACCATCCCGAGGACCTGCACGGCGCGGCCTTGGGCATCCCGATCGATTTCGCCCTCGACCCGCACATGGCGCAGCCCGCCGTCCGCGCGCACCACCCGGTGATCCACCCGGTAATAGGCCTCGTGATCCAGCGCCTCGTTGGTAGCGCGGCGCACCCGCGTACGGTCGTCGGGATGGATGGCTCGCATGTAGGCCTCGAATCCCGCGGTATCGGTTTGCGGGTCGAGCCCGAACAGATCGAATACATGCGTGGACCAGTTCATCCGCAGACCACGAATATCCCAGTCCCAGTAACCGGCCCCGGCAATCCGCTGGGCCTCTTCCAGGCGCTCGGTGGTCTCCTGCAGGGCCGCGGTTCGCCGGGCCACCGCCGCCTCCAGCCCGGCCTGCGTCTCGCGCAGGCGCGCCTCGATCTGCTGGCGTCCCTCCAGTTCCTTGTGCAAGGCGGCGTGATCACGCCAGATCCTCCGGCGCACCCGCACCCACATCAGCGCAATCATCAGCATGGTCAGGACGGTGGCTACCAGCATCACCTGCTGCGCCTGTTCATGGCGCTGCGCCATGGCCGCCACCGCCTCCTCGTTATCACGTTCGAAGGCCGCGAGGATGGCCTCCATCTGCTCCAGCACGTCCTCCTGCACCGGCATCGCGTCCGCATACAGGATCGCCAGCGCCTCGTTGCGCCCACCCGCCAGGGCAATGTCGAGGAGCTCGGACAGGATCGGGGCACCGGTCGCGGTCAGCGCACGCAGTTCGGCCAGCAGCGCGGCGTCGCGTGGGGTCCGAGCCAGTAATTCCGCACCCTCGCGGGCGTCCAGGAAGCGCTCGGCCAGCTCGCGAAACTCCCGCTGGTAGCGATCCTGCAGGGCCGGGTCCTCGGCACTGATCACCAGCGAGGCGCGCAGCATGCGCTCGCGCACGAGGCTGCGCATGCGATGCACGCGGTCCACCTTCTGCACGTATTCCTCGGTAAGGGCCTGGACGTCGTACTGCAGCTGCTGCACCCGAAGCCAGCTGGCGACGGCGACCACCGCGACCAGCAGCAGCACCACAACAAAGGCGCCGGTCAGCCCGGGCACGAAGGGACGCGGGGCCATCGCGTCTCAATCCCAGCCGGGGACGGGCCGGTCCATGGACGCACCCGCACCCGACGAGGCACCACAAACCGCTGTCGCATCCTTGACGCGCATCCCGCTCCCCCTGTTTGATCGACCACATCCGCACGATCCAGGCGGGGAGGGTGCCGCGAGATGTCCACCAATACAAGCAAATACCGCGACCGGATGTCTGCCGCGCACGCGGAGTCGTCCGCTCCCGTAGCGCAGCTGGCGACACTGGAGAAGGCCTACCTAAGCGCCGCCTACTGCCTGGAGATCGAGGGCAGCAGCCGAGTTCTGTACATCGACCAGCCCGCGGAGGATGTCACGACCTGGATGGCCGAGCGGGACATGCAGCGCCTGGTCCTGTTCACCGCCTGCAACCCGGGCAGCCGCCCGAGCACCGAGGGTGAAAACATCCAACGCCAGCGCCGGCTGGAGCAGACCGTGGCCGAGCACGGCCTGCGCGCATGGCCTGCCCGCAATCGCGACCCGCGCGGCCAGTGGCCGGACGAACCGGGCCTGGCCATCGCGGACCTGCCCGACGACCTGCTGGCGCGCTGGCTGGAGGCCTTCGGCCAGAACGCAGCCGTGCTGCTGGAACCGCCGGCTCGGCCCCGGCTGGTATGGCACCCGGGGCTAGGAAGGTAGCGTGCCTCCTACAGCGGCAGGCGACCGCCGGAAGCGACCACGATCGTCACCAGACCGATGACGGTGTTGATCCCGACCAGGATGCGGATCTGCCCCAGCCGGCGCAGGCCTTCCTCGGTATCGTTTGCCGCAATGGCCTTGCGCATGCGCCGATAAGGGGCGAAGAACACATGGGCGAAGATCGCCATCATGATCAGGCCCAGCAGCAGCATGGTGTGCACGCTGGGATGCACATCACCCATGCCGCCGAACACCCCGAAGATCAGGTAGAAGCCGGTCACCAGGATCACCAGGACCGAGGCCCAGACCCAGGGGAAGAAGCGCGCGAACACACCCTCCCAGAGCTTCAGCCGCGCCGGCCCCTCGAGCTGCTGCCCGGCCACCGGGCGCAGGAACATGTAGGCGAAGAACATACCGCCCACCCAGATCACCACGGCCAGTACATGCAGCACGTTTGCCAGTGCGTATCCCGTCATTGCCTGCTTCCTTTTGTCGTTACGGATGTGGCCCGCAGTGTAGCCGTCCGCGTGCACGGCTGCCGAGCCCCCCAACCGCACACGCGTGCGGATTGATCAGTAGAATGGCGGGTCCGCATGCAGCAATCGCGGCCCTATCAACATTCAACCCGGCAGTACAAGGAGTCCACATGTCGCGCGAGATCATCCAGACCGAAAACGCCCCGGCCGCCATCGGCCCCTACTCGCAGGCCGTGCGTACCGGCGACACCCTATACCTGTCCGGCCAGATCCCGCTGGACCCGGCCACCATGGAACTGGTCGACGGCGGCATCGAGGACCAGATCCGCCAGGTGTTCGCCAACCTCCAGGCTGTCCTGGAGGCGGCGGGAGCCAGCACCGCCGATATCGCCAAACTGAACATCTTCCTGATCGACCTGGCTCACTTCCCGCTTGTGAACAAGATCATGAGCGAAGTCTTCAACGAGCCCTACCCGGCACGTGCCGCGATCGGCGTGGCCGCCCTGCCCAAGGGCGCCCAGGTGGAAATGGACGCCATCGCCTGGTGCCCGCGCGACTGATCGCGCTGCGCGAACCCAACCGGTGGAGCTGCAGGTCCCGCTGACCGCGCTGAAGGGTGTCGGCCCGGCGGTGGCGGAAAGACTGGAGCGTCTGGGTCTGGAGCAGGCCGGGGACCTGCTGTTCCATCTGCCCCTGCGCTTCGAGGATCGCACGCGCCTGACGCCGATTGCCGCGCTGCGTCCGGGGCTGGCTGCACTGTTCGAGGGGCACGTCACCCACTCCGAGGTGGTCCACCGCCGCCGGCGCATGCTGGTGGTCACCCTGGCCGACGGCCAGGCCCAGGTCCTGCTGCGGTTCTTTCACTTCGGGGCCAACCAGCAGCGCCGCCTGAGCCCCGGCACGTGCATCCGCGCCTTCGGCGAGCCCCGCGGCATGCCCGGCGCACTGGAGTGCGTGCACCCGGAGATCCAGACCGTGGGCGATAGCCCGCCGGCGATGGAGTCGCACCTGACCCCGATCTACCCGACCACCGAGGGTGTGTCGCAAAAGCTGCTGCGCCAGCTGGTCGCGCACGCCCTCCCGGGGATGCAGGCCCTGCCCGACCTGCTTCCGGAACTGCCCCGGCAGGGCCTGCCTGGCCTGCATAGCGCCCTCGAGCAGCTCCATCACCCACCGGCGCAGGCCGACGCACTGGCCGCCCTGGACACCCCGGAGAACCGCAGCCCGGCGCGCACACGGCTGGCCCTGGAAGAGCTCTGCGCCCACCAACTCGCGCGCATGCAGCAGAGCCGGATGCCCGCGGACACACGCAGCGCCCCGGTCATCCAGCCCCCGGGGGCGCTGTGGCAACAACTGCGCGGGCAGCTCCCCTTCGAACCCACCGGCGCACAGGAGCGTGTTACCGAAGAGATCCTGGCCGACCTCGCGCGCCCGCAGCCGATGAATCGTCTGGTCCAGGGCGATGTCGGCTCCGGCAAGACCCTGGTCGCGGTCGCAGCCGCGCTGGCGGCGGTAGAGGCCGGCTATCAGGTGGCGTTCATGGCCCCGACCGAACTACTCGCCCGCCAGCACGGGCGCAATCTTGCCCAGTGGATGGAACCACTGGGCGTCGCGATCGCCTGGCTGGGCGGGCGCCAGACGGCCAGCGAGCGCGGCCAACTGCTCGCGGAACTGGCCAGCGGGCAGCGCCAGGTCGCGATCGGGACCCACGCCCTGTTCCAGGAGGAGGTGCGGTTTCATCATCTGGGGCTCGCAATCATCGACGAGCAGCACCGCTTCGGCGTGCACCAGCGCATGGCCCTGCGCGACAAGGGCAACGGCCGGATGCCGCATCAGCTGATCATGACCGCCACCCCGATCCCGCGCACCCTGGCCATGGCCCTGTACGCGGAACTGGCCAGTTCGGTCATCGACGAACGCCCGCCCGGGCGCACCCCGGTACGCACCGCGCTGATCAGCCACGAGCGCCGTGACGAGGTCATCGAACGCATCCGCGCCGCCTGCGGCTCCGGCACCCAGGCCTACTGGGTCTGCCCGCTGGTGGAGGAATCGGAACAACTGGAGGCGGAATCGGCCGAGGCCACCGCCGAACGCCTGCGCGAGGCGTTGCCGGAGCTGACCATCGGACTGGCCCACGGACGCATGAAGGGACCCGAGCGCGATGCGGTGATGGAGCACTTCCGCGCGGGCGCGATCGACCTGCTGGTGGCGACCACCGTGATCGAGGTCGGCGTCGACGTCCCCAACGCCAGCCTGATGATCATCGAGAATGCCGAACGCATGGGGCTGTCGCAGCTGCACCAGCTGCGCGGCCGGGTCGGGCGCGGCAGCGCCGCCTCGGCCTGCGTGCTGCTCTACCGTCCGCCACTGGGCGATACCGCACGCGAGCGCCTCGAGGCGATGCGCCGCACCGACGACGGCTTCGAGATTGCGGAGGTGGATCTCAAGCTGCGCGGTCCGGGCGAACTGCTGGGCACGCGCCAGACTGGCGATCGCAGCTTCCGCGTCGCCGACTGGTCACGCGACCAGGACCTGCTCGACGAGGCCACCACCCTTGCCGCACGCATCGAGAAGGACCCGGCGCGCGCCGCCGCCCTGATCGAACGCTGGCTGGGCACCGCCACCCGCTACGCGACCGTGGGATAGCTCAAGAACGAAGGGCGAATCCACCACGAAGCGCACGAGGAAGGTCAAAAGCTTCCACCACAGAGTTGGCGCCCCGTCCGGGGACGACGCGCTATCGCGCACGAAACAGCGGGTGTTGACGACCTCCATCGGGCCTTTTGAGGCGTATCAGAAAGGCCACGATCGTTTTGCAGCGGGCAGGGTGAGGATGAGCGCAGCGAATCGCATCGGCCTCACGGAATGATCCGGGCCCCGATGCGTTTCGCTGCGCTCAACACATCCTACCCTCTTCGTGTCTTCCTTCGGGTCTTCGTACGCTTCGTGGCTAAGACCATCAGGGTCTTAGCAGCGGGCCCTCGACGGCGTCGCGGGCCTCGCGGCCGGCGAGCTGTTCGATCAGGGTCAGGGCGAAGTCCATCGCGGCACCCGGGCCACGGCCGGTGATCAGGCGCCCGTCGATCTCCACCGGGGCGCCGGTGGACGGGATTCCCGCCTCGTCCAGCGCGCCGGTGAAGGCCGTCACGGTGCGGCCCTCCAGCAGCCCGGCCTCGGCCAGCGCCTTGGGCCCAGCGCAGATCGCGGCCAAGTGGCCATCGCGTTCGGCCTGCGCCCGCAGCAAACCCTGCACCCGGGCGTCGTCGCGCAGGTGATTGGCGCCGGGCAGGCCACCCGGCAGGACGATCAGGTCAAAGGACTGATCCAGCACCTGATCAACCGTGGTATCCGGCTGGATGACGGTGCCCCGCGAACAGGTCACCGGCCCGGGCTCCAGCCCGGCCACGGTGACCTCGAATTGCGCCCGGCGCAGCAGGTCGATGATCGTGACCGCCTCCAGTTCCTCGGCCCCGGCGGCCAGGGGCACCAGTACGTTCGGCATCAATCCTCCCTGTCCGCCGCGCTCAGCGGCGGTTGTAGAAGTTCAGGCCCTTCAGGAGATTCAGCGCCTCGTTCATACCGTAATCGCGCTCGGCCAACGTCTCGCCATTGTCTTCATCCGCATCCACAGATTCCGGCAGACCGTCACGGCCCATGCGGGCGCCGCCATTTTCGCTGTCGGAGCGCTGCACCACGAGCTGCTGCAGGCGGATGTCCGGGTCAATCCCGTCCTCGTTGATGGCACGGCCATCAGGCGTGAAGTAACGCGCGGTGGTCAGCTTGATCCCGGTGTTCTGGGTCAGCGGCAGGATGGTCTGCACGGAGCCCTTGCCGAAGGTGTTCTGACCCATCACCACGGCCCGCCGGTGGTCCTGCAGCGCACCCGCCACGATCTCGGAGGCGGAGGCAGAACCGCGATTGACGAGGACGACCATCGGCGCGCCCTTGAGAACATCCCCCGGCGAGGCCTGGTAGCGGAACTGCGAATCCTCCAGCCGACCTTCGGTGTAGACGATCAGGCCTTCTTCGAGGAAGGCGTCCGAGACGCCCACAGCGCCCGTCAGGATGCCGCCGGGGTTGTTGCGCAGATCCAGCACGAGCCCCTGCAGCTCGCCCTGTTCCTGCAGGTCTTCGATCGCCCGCACCAGGTCGCGTGCCGTGCGCTGCTGGAAATTGCTGATACGTACGTAGCCGAAGCCGTCCTCCAGGATCTCGGAGCGCACGCTCTGCACCTGGATCACGTCGCGGGTGATGGTGATTTCTTTCGGGCGGTCCTCGCCATCACGCAGGATGGTCAAGGTGATGTCCGAGCCTTTCTCGCCGCGCATCTTGGCGACCGCGTCGGACAGGGACATACCCTTCACCGATTCGCCATCCAGGCGAATGATCAGGTCACCGGCCTCGACCCCGGCACGGCTGGCCGGGGTGTCATCGATCGGCGCGATGACCTTGACGAAGCCGTCTTCCATGCCAACCTCGATGCCCAGACCGCCAAACTCGCCGGAGGTCCCGACCTGCATGTCCTCGAAGTCCTGTTCGTCCAGATAGGCCGAATGCTGGTCAAGGCCGGACAGCATCCCCTGGATCGCATTGTCCAGGAGATCCTTGTCTTCGACCTCGGTGACGTAATTGCGCTTGATGCGCATGTATACGTCAGTGAAGCGCTGCAGATCTTCTACTGGCAAAGCGGATTGCGCGCCATTGTCGCGGTCGGCGTAGACGGCCACCGAAACACTCAGCATGACCCCGACAACCAGTCCGACGATCAGGGAGTATCCGGTGCGACAAGACTTGCTCATTACCTTTCCTCGTTCACTTGAGGTGATTCGTGTGAAGATGGTAGCACCCGCAATGTGACGGCTGCCTGAATGCACGCCACCGATCGGCCTTTTGCCGGGGCATGGGCGCATTCCATCTTTTTCCCTCTACTGAGAGGGCCACCAGCTTTCGGGGTTCAATGGCCCGCCGTTGTGACGGATCTCGAAGTAAAGCCCGGGCGCGATCGCCTCGCTGCCCTCGCCCGCCACGGCCAGTTGCTCGCCGGCGCCCACGGTCTCGCCTTCCGCCACCAGGATCTCCTCTACATTGGAGTAGAGCGTCAGGTAGCGCTCCCCATGATCAACGATCACCAGGAAGCCGTAACCCTGCATCCAGTCGGCGTAGACCACCCGGCCGAAGTGCACCGCGCGTACCGCAGTGCCGTTATCGACCTCCAGCACGGCGCCGCGCCAGCGTGAACGCAGGCGGCTACCACGGGACTCGTTGAAACTGCGAATCACTCGGCCTTCGGCCGGACGCGGGAGTTCGCCCTCCAATTCCACGAAGCCGACGTCCGGCCGTTCGGGGGTGGCCTCGCGGGGTGCCGCGGCACGCGCCGCGCTGCGTGCCTCGACCTCCTCGATCACCGCCTCCAGGGTCTCGGCATTGCGCGCCAGGCGCTCCAGTTCCAGCGACTCGTCCTCGATCACCGCCTCCAGCTCCGCCATCGCCTGGCGCTGGTGCGCCTCCTCGCGTTCCAGATCCGCGACCGCCGCGCGGGCCTGCTCTTCCCGTTCTGCCAGCACCGCCCGCTCCCGCGCGAGGTTCTCGCGCGCCGTCTCCAGCGCCTCGATGCGGTCGCGCAACACGACCAGGGCCTGCTCGCGCGCCTCGCGGATGCGCGCGGCAAACGCGGCCTGATGGCGGTGCTCCGCGGCCTGACCGTCGCTGCGTCCGGGATGGCGTTCGCCCTGCCACTGATCGCGCACCAGGCGGGCTGCGGCGCGGCGTTCTGCCTCCAGCCGCTCCCGGGCCTCGTCCACACGGTCCTCCTGGTCGGCGACCACCACCTCCTGACGCGAACGCGCCCGCGCCAGCTCGCGCAGCTCCTGGCGCGAGGCCTCGGTCCCGCGAGCAGCCTCCGCGAGCAGCCCTTCCAGCTGCTGCAGGGCCGCGTAACGCTCTTCCTGGCTGCGCTCCAGGTCCTGGATGGCCTCGCGCGTCTCGCGCAGCTCCGCCTCCGGCTCCAGCGCCAGGGCGCTGACCGGCAACAGAAGACAGAGCAACACACCGCACCACAAAAGGGCGCGTGAACCGCTTGGATGACTCAAGATTGCGCAAATTCGCATATCGGGGTACGTTTAGGTTCTTATATTCTTACCCAGTTGCGAGGGCCTTCCCTCGCGAGCAAGAGAGGCATGCCGTGAGCAACGAAACGGTTGAAGACGAAATGTACGTCGAAGACGGTTTGATGTCCCAGGACGAAGACATCGAGCGGGCCTCGCGCTCGCTCAAGGCCATGTCCCACCCGCTGCGTCTGAAGATCCTCTGCATTCTCGGCGATCGCGAAATCAGCGTACAGGAAATCGTCGATCAGGTCGGGACGTCGCAGAGCAACATCTCGCAGCATCTCGGCATCCTGCGCGACAAGGGCATCCTTGCCACGCGCAAGGACGCCAACCGGGTCTACTACCGGGTGGGGGACTCCCGGACCCTGCGCCTGATCGGTATGATGCAGGACGTTTTCTGCAGTTCCTGACACCCACCCCTCCGATCCGGTCTCCCGAATGCTTGAACGCCTGCCCGAATTTCTCGCCAACCACCCCATCCTGACCGGCGCCCTGCTGGCGGTGATCGGGATGATCCTGTTCGTCGAACTGCGACGCCTGAACCGCAAGTATCGCTCGCTCTCCCCGGTCGAGGCGGTGCGCGTGATCAACCAGGACGACGCCCTGGTGCTGGATGTGCGCGAGGACAACGAAGTCGCCTCCGGGCGCATCGGCGGCGCCAAGCATATCCCGCTCGGCAGCCTGAAAAAGCGCATGGGCGACATCGAGAAATACAAGGACAAGCCGGTGGTGGTGTACTGCCGCAGCGGCAACCGCTCCGCCAGCGCCGCGCAGCAACTGACCGCGGCCGGGTTCGAGGACGTAGTCAACCTGCAGGGCGGCATCCAGGCCTGGCAATCGGCCAACATGCCCATCAAGAAGAAGTAATGCAGTTCGAGGTCTACTCCAGCGGGCGCTGTCCATTCTGCCTGCTCGCGCGGCGCCTGCTCAACCAGCGTGGCTACCCGTTCGCGGAGTATGCCGTCGACCGCGAACCCGGTCTGCGCGCGGAGATGGAACAGCGCGCCGCCGGCCGCAGCTCGGTCCCGCAGATCTTTCTCGGCGATACGCACATCGGCGGCTTCGACGAACTGCAGGCGATGGACAGTAACGGCGAATTGGCGCGCCTGGCCAGCGAGGCCGGCCTCGAAGCCCCGACCGACAACGCCTCCGGATAACATGCGCCGCCGCCGGCAACGGGCGGCAAACGGGATCGCCCAGGCCACCCCGAAAAACACCGCTCACCCCCCTTACAATGCCCCGATTCCAGACGACTGCGAGACAACATCATGGCTGAAGAGAAGAATTCCCCGAAGAGCGGCAACGGCTCGGCCCAGGCCGAACAGAGTGACCGGCCCGACTTCTCCATCCAGAAGGTCTTCATCAAGGACCTGTCCTTCGAGGCGCCGGAATCCCCCGAGGTATTCATGCGCGAGTGGAAGGGCGAGACCAACATCCAGCTGAACACCAACGCACGTCCGATCGACGAGGCCGCCGGCGCCTTCGAGGTGGAACTGGGCCTGACCGTGACCACCGAATCCGACGGCAAGACCGCCTATCTGGTGGAGATCAAGCAGGCCGGCGTGTTTATCCTGCGCAACTTTGCCGAGGATCAGCGCAACCACCTGCTGGGTGCCTACTGCCCCAACGTGCTGTTCCCGTTCGCCCGCGAAACGGTGGCCGACCTGGTACTGAAGGGCGGCTTCCCGCAACTCCTGCTACAGCCGGTCAACTTCGAGTCGCTGTATGCCCAGCACCTGCAGGAACAGAAGCAACAGGCCAGCGGGGAACAGGCCGAGCCCACGCAACAGGCCTGACGCGAGGCGCAACCGATGCGTATCGCGGTCCTCGGAGGCGGCTGCTGGGGCACGGCGCTGGCGGTGCATGCGGCCCGCCTGCATGCCGACGTCGCCCTGTGGGTGCGCAACGACGCCACGGCCCGGCAACTGGAACGCGAGCGCGAGAACGCCCGCTACCTTCCCGGTCTGCGCCTCCCGGACAACCTGCGCGTCAGCGCCGACCCGGCGACCATCGAGGGCCGCGACCTGGTCCTGATCGCAGTCCCCTCCGGCGCCTTCCGCGAAACCCTGCGCTGGATCGCCCCGCGCCTTGCGCGCGACCAGGTGGTCGCCTGGGCCACCAAGGGCCTGGAGACGGCAACCGGGGCCTGGCTGCACGAGATTGCCGAACAGGAACTGGGGCCCGAGCGCCCGCCCGCTCTGATCTCCGGCCCCTCCTTCGCCGCCGAGGTGGCGCAGGAGCAGCCGACCGCGCTGTCCGTGGCCTCCAGCGACGAGGGCCACATGGACTGCCTGGTTGCGGCCCTGCACGGGCGCTCGCTGCGCCTGTACCGCAATACGGACGTGATCGGCGTGGAACTGGGCGGCGCGCTGAAGAACGTGCTCGCGGTGGCCACCGGTATTGCCGACGGCGCCGGGTTCGGGGCCAATGCGCGCGCCGCACTGATGACCCGCGGGCTGGCCGAGATCCAGCGCTTCGGCGCGGCGGTCGGCGCCCGTCCGACCACCCTCACCGGCCTCTCCGGACTGGGGGACATGATCCTCACCTGCACCGACAACCAGTCGCGCAACCGGCGTCTGGGCCGGATGCTGGGCGAAGGCCTGGATCTCGACACCGCCCGCGCGCGGGTGGGACAGTCGGTGGAGGGCGTAGAGACCGCCCGGGTCGCTGTGGCGCGAGCGAAGGCACTGGAAGTGGACATGCCGATCTGCGCAGAGGTGCACGCGGTGCTCTACCAGGGCCGCCCGGTGCACGACACTGTGCGCCGGCTGCTGGAACGCGACGCCACCCGCGAAGAGGACTGAACCCGCGTCCGCAAAAGCCCCGCGCGACACCCGCACAATCGCCCGTACGCTCCGGTCGGACTACCGTGGCCCTCACACGCGAACGCAACGGAGAACCGCATGAGCAAGGCCTGGAAGGAGCTGGACCTGGAAGGTGGCGGCCTGCAGGCGGTCAACGCCCGCCTCGCTCGCGAGATGCGCACCCGCCCTGCGGCCTACGCTGCGTGGATCCTGTTCCCGCTGGGGCTGCATCGCTTCTACCTGCGCGAGCCGCTGGGCGGCGCCGGCTTCCTGGCACTCAGTGCGGCCACCCTGGCGCTCGCCGGATTTGGCCCCGCCGCCTGGTGGTTGCTACCGCTGATTATTGGCGTGTCATGGGCGCTGGTGGACCTGTGGTGGATCGACCGTCGGGTGACCGACTACAACAAGGAGCTACGCAAGCAGCTCTTCCTGCGCAAGGGCCAAGAGCCACCGCAGGACTACCGTGGCCGCTACACCAGCGACGAAGACGCCCGCCGCGAACTGGACGAGTACCAGCAGCTCAAGGAAGCCGAAAAGCCCGGGCAGTCGGGCCTGGCCGGTCGCAACGACCCGGCCCGCGACGCCGGCGGCAAGCGCCGCATGCCGAGCTTCAACGAGCAGGAAGCCATGCTGCGCCAGATGCGCAAGGACAAAAACAAAGGCGACGGGAACAACTGACCGCCGCCTTCACAAGATCGCCGAGGTTGCGCCGCCCCCGGTTGCGGCCACGCCCGACGGCATGGCCCGTGGCGCTCAGTTCTCGCCGGGGCGCCACACGCCACTGGCCTCCTGTGGCGGCGGGGCGGTCTGCTTGCGGCTCTCGACGTCCACGAACACCGACTCGGTAAATTCGGAGAGCTGCTTGAGGTACTCCTTGCGCTCGTTCACCGACTCCGGCATCTGCGCGACCATGAACCCGGTAATCGCACTCAGGTACTGCACGGCCACAATGGGCTGCTGCGCCTTCGGGTCCACCTCGGTCAACAGATCCTGGACCTTCTGAATCAACTCGCCGGACAACTGCAGGGTATCGCTCATGGGGTTCCTCTCGCGGTTCGTGAAATCGTTGCGCACAGGCTACGGCAAGCCCCGCCACCCCGAAAGTGAACGCAAGATGCGCGGGCCTTTCCCTCCCTGGTGTGTTCAACACGAAGCGCGCGAAGGCTCGAAGAAGGTAAGTTCAAGAGCGATTTGAACCACAGAGGGCACGGAGAAAATCAGGGTTGAAGGGCAAGGCGAATCGAACGGCGCCTTCGCCAGCCAGGCGTTACCGCGTTCCTTTCTTTTCTCTGTGCCTTCTGTGGTTCAAAGGCTTTTGACCCTCTTCGTGTGCTTCGTGGTGGAAAACTGGGACCGTCAGGAGCGACGAGGGTCGTCGTCTTCGTCACGAGCCTCGGGGGCGTCGTCGTCCATGTCAAAGTCCTCGTGGACGCGATCCGGCGGAATTGTCCACGGCTCGCTGGGTGCGACCGTATGCTCGCCCGGGCGTGGGGCATAGCGCTCGTCTTCCAGGGCACGCATCAGGCCCACCACCATCATCAGCATCACCAGCGAGAACGGCAGCGCGGCCAGGATGACTGCGTTCTGCAGGACCTCCAGCCCGCCGGCCAGCAGTAGCACGCCGGTCACCAGCCCGATCATCGCGCCCCACAGGATCAGGTGGATCGCCCGATGTTCAGTGGAGCCATGGGCCAGAAGGGTGTTGATGACCACGATGCCGGCATTGGCCGAGGTCAGCAGGTAGGTCGCGATCAGTACCGTAATCAGGACGGCCCCGCTCTTCGCGATCAACCAGGGTTCCAGGGTCTCCATGGTGGCGAAGGTTGCCATGGTCAGGTCTTCCGCCACCTGATCGGCAATGTTTGCGATGCCCTCGACCTCGGCGTGCAGGGCCGTACCGCCCAGCAGTGCGAGCCAGAAGAAGGTGATCAGGGTCGGCACCAACAGCACCCCCGTGACGAATTCGCGCAGGGTACGCCCGCGCGATATGCGCGCGATGAACAGCCCGACGAACGGCGCCCAGGCCAGCCACCAGCCCCAGTAGAAGACCGTCCAGTCGGAGTGCCACCCGTCCAGGTGGTGGGCATGGGTGTACAACGACAAACCCAGCAGGTTCTGCATGTAGCTGCCGCTGGACTGCACCACCAAGGCCAGCAAGTACTGGGTCGGCCCCCATACCAGCAGTAGCCCAAGCAGAGCGACACTAAGCCACAGGTTGGCCTGGCTGACCCGCTGCACCCCGGCCTGCATCCCGGCCACCACCGACACGATCGCAGTCACCGTCAGCAGCGCCGTCAGCAGCAGGAGACCGCGATCCCCTTCCAGCGAGAGGCCCACGGTATGCGCCAACCCGGCCTCCAGCTGCTGGATACCCAGCCCCAGGGTCGTTGCGATCCCGAAGACCGTGGCCACGATGGCGAGCAGATCCACCAGATCGCCCGGCCAGGTATGGCTGTACTTGCCGATCAGCGGGTGCAGGGCCGAGCGCAGCGCCAGCGGCTGACCCTTGCGGAAGCTGAAATAGGCCAGGATCAGTGCCAGCAGCGCGAACACACCCCAGGCATTCAGCCCCCAGTGGAAATACGTCAGCACCATCGACATGTCCGCGGCGGCCGCCTGGTCGCCATTCTCGGCCAGAAACGGGTTGCCGCCGAAATGCGACAGCGGCTCGGCCACCGCCCAGAACAGCAGCCCCACGCCCATGCCGGCGGCGAACAGCATCGACAGCCACGACAGCGTGGTGAACTCGGGCACTTCGTCGTCACGTCCCAGGCGCACATCCTTGTAGCGCCCCACCCCGAGCCAGATCACCATGACCAGGAAGAAGGCCATGATCACCACGTAATACCATTCCAGCAGCGGCGTCACGAAGGCCCGCGCATCCCCCACCACCGCGCCCAGCTGCTCGGTTCGATAAACCCCCAGCAGGGCGATGATCACCACGAGGATCAGCGCCAGCGGCGCAACACGCGGGTTCAGCCCCTTGAACGGGCCGCGGGTGGCAACGTTGTACATCTCGCGTCCTTTCGCTTGCGCGATGGATGTATTTCAGGACCGGACCTTTGCCGATCCATGCCGGCAGATCAAGGGCCGGTGGCGCCCGCCGGTTGTACGCGGATGCCCATGCGGAAATCCTGAATGACCTGATGCACGAACGCCAGCTTGGCGATCGCGGTAGCGGTCAGCACGAAGGGGTAGACATGCGAGTGGCCCATACTGCGGTTGAGGCTGTTCAGGGCGCTGACCAGCGGCAGCCAATGCTCCAGAAGCAGATCGAAGTCCGCCGTGGCATAGGCATCAAAAGCCGGCAGATTCCCCTGTGCCCCCAGCCGCGCCGACGGTCCGGCGACGGGTTCAATGTCCATGTTGTAGGCGGAGGCCGTGTCCAGCGTATCCACGATGTGCATATAGTGAGCCCAGGTCTCGGCCCAGTCTTCCCAGGGGTGGGAGCTGGCATAGGCGGACACGAACGAGGCCTGCCAATCCGCCGGAGGACCGCCGGTGTAATGGCGCCGCAGGGCCTCGTCGTAGTCCGCGCGCTCGTCGCCGAAGCGCTCGCGAAAATCGGTATGCCAGTGGCTACCGCGAATCAGTCGATCCCAGTAGTAGTGCGCGGACTCATGGCGAAAGTGGCCGAGAATGGTGCGATAGGGTTCGGCCATCGCCTCGCGCATGCGCTCGCGCACCGCGGGATCGGCCTCGGCGATATTGATGGTAATGAGCCCGTGCGAATGACCGGTGACCACGCCACCGCCCTCGCGGAACTCCGGGGCCGGATCGGCCAGGAAATCAAACGCAATCCCCCCAGGATCGCTTTTCCGCGGCACCACCGGCAGGCCCAGGCGCAACAGGCCATATACCAGGCGTCGCTTCTCGGCCTCCAGACGCTCCCACAGCCGCGCATTGCCCGGCACACTGAGGTCCGGGATGGTGCGATTCAGGCGGCAGGCCCGACAGAAAGGCTCGGCTTCCTCATAGGGCACCATCCAGTTGCACACCGCGTCCACCGCATAGTGCCGGCACTGGCGATAAAACAGCCCGTCCGGCTCGTCCGCTACCCGCCACAGGCCACCGGGGATCGGGCGCCCGCGGGCGCCCACAGCCTCCCCCGCCGGCACCAGGGCGGAGACCTCCAGACGGTCCGGCAGGAATCCCAGCCGGTGGCCGCAGCGGGTACAGAAGGTGTTGTCGAAGTACACCCCCTGCCCACAGACCTCGCACTCGAACAACTGCATCGCGCTCCCCGTTGACTGGCCTGCCGAGGACGTCCAGGCGACAGGCATGCCTTCAGACTACGCCGATCCCATTGCGCCGTCGCGGCGGCACGCACCAACACAGACGCCAGTCAGTCCCCCTGTACGCCGGACAAGAGCCCGTCCACTCGCTCCAGCACCAATGGATGGGACAGGATGCCGGCGTGCGTGGTCGCCACCCCGAAGACCGAGGCCGCCTCGCGCTGCGCGGGCGGGTGCAGCATGCTGGCGAGGGTGACCACCCCGTCCGCAGTGGCGCGCGCGCCTCCCTCCCCGCGCTGGTAGCCAAACAGCAGGTGCAGCTCGGTCACCTCCGTGTTGGCATCTGCGAACAGGCCTTCCAGGTAATCGCTGCCCGGGGCCATGTCGCGCCATACCGGAATGACCACCGGCGAACGATCGACACCCCGCTGGGCGCGTTCGTGTCCGGCCCAGGGGGTGGACAGGGTGATCATCGCCGGCACGGTCGCCGCCGCCTCGCGCCGGGCGCGCTCGTTCAGGAAGCCGCGCGCGATCAGCCCGCCCATGCTGTGTGCCACCACCGGCAGTGACTCGACGCCGTGGCGCACCTCCAGCTCCTCGACCACCTGTGCCAGATGCGCCGCGGCCGACTGCAGCGGCAGCCCGGAGGCGTAATAGTAGAACCATGGCTGGTAACGCTCTCGGTCAAGCCCCTCCAGCAACCCGGCGAAGTCCCGCGGCGAGCCGTTCATCCCGTGCACGAACAGCACGGGCGTCCGTGCGGGATCGTATGGCTCAAGAAAGTACACCCCGGCATACCCCGCCAGCACGAAATCCAGGGGGCGCCACTGGCTGCCCCGCGCCACCTCGTTCGCGAAACGCGGATCCTCCAGATGGGCGATCTCGCCGTAGGCCGTCACCCGGCCCAGGCTCAGCGGCGCCGCGCCGTCCCCAGGACCCCGTGTATCCGGCAGGCGAATGGCGTGCGCCAGTCGATCATTCCCGTTCACGCGGATATCGATCCCGGTCAGCCGTCCGCCAGGACCACAATCCAGCGAATCGCCGCCCGCGACGTGCTGGACCGGTGCGCCGGCCGGATGCGTGCGATCACCATCCTCGTCGCGGAAGGCCAGCACGCTGTAACGACCAGGCTCCAGGGCAAAGAACCAGCTCCCGCCGCGCGCGCTCACCACGTGGTCCGCTGGTTCGGGCACAACGGCGCCGGCGACCGGCTCGCGGAACACCGCCACCACATAGGGCCCGGTCCGTTCCGACCCATCCGCCCCTTCGTTCGATCCTACCGTACCGCTGATCACACAGGCCCCGCCCATCCGCGCCAGCTGCTCGCGCGCATCCAGCAGCGAACACCCCACCAGCCCCATCACCACCGCCAGGACCGCACACACCCGCAACACACCCATTCCGAACATCCCTATCCGATAGCTCCCAGACCCCGAGTGTAGCGAGCCGGCAATCGTGGCGCTGCCTGGTGCCCACCTACCGCAACATCCGCCCCCCTGCCGCAAGATCTTGGAAGCCACCCCCACGTGAACCAGCCAGACTTACAGGCAAAAGCCGCTCCGGACGGACACCCGCCCGGTCAGCCACACCACGACACGCCCACCCGGAGCGCGTCGGGTGAAGCCATGACCCACAGGAGGTGCACCATGTTCAAACGCGATATCCCGCCCACCGCGGCCATACCCCGCCTTGCCTCGGCCGCCGCCGCCCTCACGCTGGTCGCCGCCTGGACGGTCGCGACGGCGGACCAGGGCCCGGCCTTCATCCACGAACCCGATTCCCCCGATCTCGAATGGGGCCCGTGCCCGGACTTCATGCCGGATGGCTGCCGGCTCGCCGTGCTGCAAGGTGACCCGGCGCAGCCCAATGCCGACGTCTTCTTCCTCCTCCCCGGCAACAGCACCGCGCCCCACCACTGGCACACCAGCGCCGAACGCATGGTGCTCGTCAGCGGCGAGATGCAGGTCGACTACGACGACCAGGACCCGGTCGTGCTCCGGCCCGGCACCTATGCCTACGGACCGGCCCGGCTGGCACATACCACCCATTGCACATCGGCCGAGGACTGCATCCTGTTCATCGCCTTCGAGGAACCGGTGGACGCCCACGCCAGCCACGACGACTGACCCCGTCACCGTCCCCACCGCCGGATACGGCCGCCCGCCCCTTCGCCCGCGGCTGCTCTGGGACCCAAAAAAGGCCCGCACGGGGCGGGCCTTGTTGGATCGGAACAGCGACAACCCGGTCAGGCAGCAGCGGCAGCCCGGGTAAAGGCAAGTTGGTCGCCAGCCAGGTCCACCTCGATGGTATCGCCGGGGCCGAATTCGCCGGACAGCAACGACTGGGCCAGCGGGTTTTCCATCTGCGTCTGGATGGCCCGCTTGAGTGGACGCGCGCCGTACACCGGGTCGAAACCGGCGGCGCCCAGGTGATCCAGCGCGGCGTCGGTGATGGTGAGCCCCAGATCGCGCTCCTCCAGACGCTTGCGCAGGAACTGCAGCTGGATGCCGGCAATCGCCCGGATCTGCTCGCGCTCCAGCGGGTGGAACACCACCACATCATCCACGCGGTTGATGAACTCGGGGCGGAAGTGCTGCCCGACGATCTCCATCACCGCGGCCTTCATTGCGTCGTAGTTCGCCTCGCCGGCCATCTCCTGGATCTGCTGCGAGCCGAGGTTGGAAGTCATCACGATCACCGTGTTGCGGAAATCCACGGTGCGCCCATGACCGTCCGTCAGACGACCATCATCCAGCACCTGCAGCAGCACGTTGAAGACATCCGGATGCGCCTTCTCGACCTCGTCCAGCAGGATCACGGAGTACGGCTTGCGGCGCACGGCCTCGGTCAGGTAGCCGCCCTCCTCGTAGCCGACATAGCCCGGGGGCGCCCCGATCAACCGCGCCACCGAGTGCTTCTCCATGAACTCGGACATGTCGATGCGCACCATGGACTCTTCGGTGTCGAACAGGAATGACGCCAGCGCCTTGGTCAGCTCCGTCTTGCCGACCCCGGTCGGGCCGAGGAACAGGAACGAGCCATTCGGCCGGTTCGGATCGGACAGGCCCGCCCGCGAACGGCGGATGGCGTTGGCCACCGCGCGCACGGCTTCCGTCTGGCCGACCACGCGATCACCCACGGCCTCTTCCATGCGCAGCAGCTTGTCCTTCTCGCCCTCCAGCATCTTGGAGACCGGGATGCCGGTCCAGCGCGCAACCACCTCGGCGACCTCCTCGTCGGTCACCTTGGTGCGCAGCAACTGGGTCTCCTGGCTCTCCATCTCGTGAGCCATGGCCAGGGACTTCTCCAGATCCGGGATGCGCCCGTACTGCAACTCGGACATGCGCGACAGGTCGCCGGCACGGCGGGCGGTCTCCAGCTCGGTACGTGCGCGCTCGAGCTCTTCCTTCAATTGCGCGGCGCCGGAGACCGAGGCCTTCTCGGACTTCCACACCTCTTCCAGATCGGAGAGCTCGCGCCCCAGGCGATCGATCTCGCCCTCCAGGGTATCCAGCCGCTTCTTCGAGGCGTCGTCGGATTCCTTCTTCAACGCCTCGCGCTCGATCTTGAGCTGAATCAGGCGCCGTTCCAGGCGATCCATGACCTCGGGCTTGGAATCGATCTCCATGCGGATCCGCGAGCTGGCCTCGTCGATCAGGTCGATCGCCTTGTCCGGCAACTGGCGGTCGGTGATGTAACGCTGCGACAGCTGCGCCGCGGCGACGATCGCCGGGTCGGTGATCTCGATCCCGTGGTGGACCTCGTAGCGCTCCTTCAGACCGCGCAGGATAGCGATGGTGTCTTCCAGCGTGGGCTCGTCGACCACCACCTTCTGGAAACGGCGTTCCAGCGCGGCGTCCTTCTCGATGTTCTGGCGGTATTCGTCCAGCGTGGTCGCGCCGATGCAGTGCAGCTCGCCACGTGCCAGCGCCGGCTTGAGCATATTGCCGGCGTCCATTGCGCCCTCGGCCTTGCCGGCGCCCACCAGCGTATGGATCTCGTCGATGAACAGGATCACGCGACCCTCTTCCTGCGACAGCTCCTTGAGCACGGATTTCAGCCGCTCTTCGAAATCGCCGCGGTACTTGGCCCCGGCCAGCAAGGCGCCCAGATCCAGCGCAAGCACGCGCTTGTCCTTCAGGCCCTCGGGCACCTCGCCGTTGATGATGCGCTGGGCCAGGCCCTCGACAATCGCGGTCTTGCCGACCCCGGGCTCGCCGATCAGCACCGGGTTGTTCTTGGTGCGCCGCTGCAGGACCTGGATCGAACGGCGAATCTCCTCGTCACGCCCGATCACCGGATCGAGCTTGCCCTGCTCGGCGCGCTCGGTGAGGTCGATGGTGTACTTGTCCAGCGCCTGGCGGTTCTCCTCGGCGTTCGGGTCGTCCACCTGGGCACCGCCGCGCATATCTTCCACGGCCTTCTCCAGGGAGTCCTTGTTGGCGCCGGCGTTGCGCAGCATCTCGCCCACACCGGCCTTCTCGGCGATCGCCGCGAGCAGGAACAGCTCGCTGGGGATGTACTGGTCCTTGCGCTCTTGGGCAAGCTTGTCGCAGACATTCAGCATGCGCCCCAGGTCATTGGAGACATGCACCTCGCCCGCGGCACCCTCCACCCTGGGCAGGCGGTCCAGCGCCTCGCCCAGCGCGGAGCGCAGCTGGCGCACGTTGGCGCCGGCGCGGTCGAGCACGTGGCGGATGGTACCGCCCTCCTGGTCCAGCAGGGCCAGCAGGAGGTGGGCCGGTTCGATGAACTGGTGATCGCGGCCTACCGCGAGCGATTGTGCATCCGCGATGGCGGACTGGAACTTGGTCGTCAGGCGATCCATTCGCATTGGGAAACCCCTCGGTCAAATCTGGGTGAACTGACACCAATGATGGGGACAATCCCCCGACCTTCAAGGATAGACGGACGCAACCGCCCGCATCAGACAAACGCCAACACCGTCACGAACGAACGTCGGGGCGGCGCGCGGAGGTCGCCACGGCCCCTGCGGGGCCTCGCAATGACGGGGGCAGGAAAAAGCACCGTCATCGCGAGGAGCGCAGCGACGCGGCGATCTCCATGGGTAACCCTCGCGCCGGACCGAGCGCCGGGGTTATCGCAGGTGGCCGGGATCGACCCAGACGAGCGTACCCATGCGGCCGGTCTCGCCATCGCGGCGGTAGGAGAAAAAGGTATCCGCCTCGCTGAAGGTGCAGCGTCCGCCACCGGCGACCTGCGCCACCCCGGCCCGCTGCAGGCGCTGCCGGGCCAGCTGGTATAAATCCGCCAGCAGGCGGCCCTCGGCGCCGGGGCAGAACGCGGCAACGGCCTCCGGGTCGTGCGCGACAAAGGCCTCGCGGACCTCGGGGCCCACCTCGAAGGCCGCGGGGCCAATGGCCGCCCCCATCCAGGCCTGGATCGGCATCCCCGGGCGCAGCGTCTTCAGGGCCTCCACGCTGGCCTCCAGCACCCCGTCGGCCAGCCCGCGCCAGCCGGCATGCGCGACCCCCACCGCCGCGCCATCGGCGGTCGCCAACACCACCGGCAGGCAGTCGGCGGTCTGCACCGCACAGACAACCCCGGCCTGATTGCTGACCACCGCATCGGCCTCGGCCGCGTCGCCGGCCTCCAGCGCCGCGTGCAGGGTGTCGGCGTTGGTCACGCCGGTGCCGTGGACCTGGCGCGGCCAGGCGATCGGCGCGGCCAGCCCCAAAGACTGTTCCAGCCGACGCCGATTCTCCGCCACATGTTCCGGGTCATCGCCGGTGTGCAGCGCCAGGTTCAGCGCGGCCCAGGGCCCGGCACTGACGCCGCCCACCCGCGTGGTCTGGACCGCGCGCACGCCGGCCGGCAGTTCGCCGGGGGACGGCGCCAGCAGGGGCAGGGTCTCAGGCATCACCGGTCTCCCGGGCATCGGCGCGCAGGGCTGCAAGCAGGCCCTCGAAGTCCTCCGGTAGCGGGGCCTCGAACGCGCAGGGTTCGCCGCTGGTCGGGTGCTCGAACTCCAGGCGCGCCGCATGCAGGGCCTGACGCTTGAAGGCCGCCACCGTGGCCTTGGCCGCCTCACCCATGCCCTTGACCGGCCGCGGGCGTCCGCCGTAGGTCAGGTCGCCCACGATCGGGTGGCGGATATGCGCCATGTGTACGCGGATCTGGTGGGTACGGCCGGTCTCCAGACGCACGTTCAGCAGGGTATGGGCGGGGAAGCGTTCGGCCACGCGGTAATGCGTGACCGCGGGCTTGCCACCGCCGGTCACCGCCTGGCGCTTGCGATCCACCGGGTGGCGCCCGATCGGCTCCTCGATGGTGGCACCGCTGATCACCCGACCCTGGACCAATGCGCGGTACTCACGGTGCACGCTGCGCGCCTGTAACTGGCGCACCAGGGCGGTCTGCGCCTCCGGAGTGCGCGCGACCACCATCAGTCCGGTGGTGTCCTTGTCGAGGCGGTGGACCACGCCCGCGCGCGGCAACTGCGCCAGCTCCGGGGCGTGGTGCAGCAGGGCATTGACCAGTGTGCCGTCGCGATGCCCGGCTGCCGGGTGGGCCACCAGCCCGGCCGGCTTGTTGATCACCAGCACCGCCGCATCCTCGTACAGGACATCCAGCGCTATGGCCTCGGGCTGCGCCGCCAGCACCGGGGCGTCCGGCGCGATCAGTTCCACCCGCTCGCCGCCTCGAACCGGCGTGCGCGGGCGCGGCGAGGCGCCGTCCACCCGCAGCGCGCCCTCCTTCAGCCACTGGGTCAACTGGCTGCGCGAATACTCGGGGAACAGCTGCGCCAGCGCGGCATCCAGGCGCTGCCCGGCCGCCTCCTCCGGCAGATGGGCCTCACGCGGTTCACTCATTGCGCGGCCTCCCGCTCGTCGCCACTGGGGCTTGATGTTGTAGAATCCTTGGACTTTGGTTCATCTGTGAGGCCTCGCCGTGATTTCTGTCCCGCACCTGTCGCGCCTGCTCGTCGTTCTGTTCGTGGCGCTCGTGGTCGCCGGCTGCGCCGGGCGCGAAGACCCCACGCTCGGCTGGTCTGCCAGTCAGCTCTACGGCGAGGCCAAGAACGCCCTGAACGAGGGCAATTACGATCAGGCCGTCGAATACTACGAAAAACTCGAGGCGCGCTACCCGTTCGGGCGCTACGCCCAGCAGGCGCAGATCGAGATTCCCTATGCCTACTACAAGGCCGGCGAGCCGGAGCCCGCCCTGGCGGCCGTGGACCGCTTCGTGCAGCTGAACCCGCGGCATCCGAACCTCGATTATGCGTACTACCTGCGCGGGCTGATCAACTTCAACCGCCAGCAGGGCTTTCTCGCCAACCTGTTCCCGCGCGACCCGGCCGAGATGGACCCGGAACCCTTCGACCAGGCCTTCCAGGACTTCGACCGCCTGATCCGCGAGTTCCCGGACAGCCGCTACGCCCCGGACGCCTACCAGCGCATGCTCTACATCCGCAATGCACTGGCCGCCTACGAGCTGCGCGTGGCGGAGTTTTACATGGAACGTACCGCCTGGGTCGCCGCGGCCCAGCGCGCGCGCAACGTGGTGGCCACCTATCCCGGGGCCGAGGTGATGCCGAAGGCCCTGGCCGTGCTGCACCGCGCCTACACCGAACTCGGCCTGGAAGACCACGCCGAGAACACCATGACGGTGCTGGAACTGAACTACCCGGATGCCGCCGTCGCCGTGCGCGCCGGCGAACCGGTGGAACTGGAAGGCGAGGAACGCCGCGGCCTGTGGCGCGTGATGGACCGCATCCCCTTCCTGACGAATTAAGCGGGGAAAGCGGCGCAACCGTAAAGCCATCCCCCGGCGGGCGCCCCCGCACCACCTTGGGGGTGGCACCATCATTGCGAGGAGGCGAAGCCGACGTGGCAACCTCTTGATGTTCGCAGAGCGCCGGGATCCAGTGGTTCCGGACGGAGGTTACTCGCTACGCTCGCCCTTCGGGCCGGCCTGCGGCCGTTCAACGCAGCTTCGCTGCTTTTGTGCCACGGCCCCTGCGGGGCCTCGCAATGACGATGCCCGTAACTCCGCCCTGCTAGAGGGCCTCGCTGCCCTCTTCGCCGGTGCGGATGCGGACCACGCGCGACATGTCGGACACGAAGATCTTGCCGTCCCCGATCTTGCCGGTGCGCGAGGCCTTCACGATCGCGTCGATGCAGGGATCGACACGGTCGTCGTCCACCACCAGTTCCAGCTTCACCTTGGGCAGGAAGTCGACCACATATTCCGCGCCCCGGTAGAGTTCCGTGTGGCCCTTCTGGCGCCCGAAACCCTGAACCTCGGTCGCGGTCATGCCGGCAATGCCCATCTCGGTCAGGGCCTCGCGGACATCTTCCAGCTTGAACGGCTTGATGATCGCCTCGATCTTCTTCATGCGAATCCCTTTGGTTGAGCCCGCTGCGCGGGCGCTTGTCTCACACCCGGAAGTGTATCAAACCCCCGGCGCTGCGCTGGCCGATCCGCCCGAGGGCGGTCCGAGGCCCTCGTCATTGCGAGGCCCCGCAGGGGCCGCGGCAACCTCCTGAAGCTGGCAGAGCGCCGGGATCCGGTGGTTCCGGACGGAGGTTGCTCGCTACGCTCGCCCTTCGGGCCGGCCTGCGGCCGTTCAACGCAGCTTCGCTGCTTTTATGCGACGGCCCCTGCGGGGCCTCGCAATGACGCGACCGGGAAGCACCGTCATCGCGAGGCGCGCAGCGCCGTGGCGATCTCGCTGGACGACCGCGACGCCGGCCAAAGCGAACGTCGAGGGTTCCGGACGGAGGTTGCCGCGTCGGCTTCGCCTCCTCGCAATGACGGGGGCCGGGTACGGCGTCGGGGATCACTCAGTCCGGACGATAACCGGAGGTAATCGGGTAGCGCCGGTCGCGGCCGAAGGCGCGCGGACTGACCCGCACCCCTGGCGCGGCCTGGCGGCGCTTGTACTCGGCGATGAACACCATGCGCGCGATGCGCTCCACCGTGGGGCGGTCGAAGCCCTGGGCGACGATCTCGGCGACCGACTGCTCCTGCTCGACGAAGGCCTCGAGGATCGCGTCCAGCACATCGTATGGGGGCAGCGAGTCGGCATCCTGCTGATCCGGCGCCAGCTCGGCGCTGGGCGGGCGCTCGATCACCCGCGGCGGGATCGCCGCGCCGCACGTGTTGCGCCAGCGTGCCAGGCGGTACACCCACTGCTTGGAGACGTCCTTCAGTGGCGCGAAACCGCCATTCATGTCGCCGTACAGCGTGGAATAGCCCACCGCCATCTCGGACTTGTTGCCGGTGGCCAGCAGCAGCTTGCCGCTGCGGTTGGACAGCGCCATCAGCAGCACGCCGCGAGCGCGCGCCTGCAGGTTCTGTTCGGTCACATCCCCCGCCCCGGCCGGGTAGGCCGCCAAAGCATCCCCCAGCCCGGCCATGAAGCTCTCCACCATCGGCTCGATGGCGATCTCGTGGTATTCGAGGCCCAGAAGCCGCGCCTGCTCCTCCGCATCCTCGATGCTCATCGAGGCGGTGTAACGATAGGGCATCATCACCGCGGTCACCGCCGCCGGGCCCAGCGCATCCGCCGCCAAGGCCGCGGTCAGGCCGGAGTCGATGCCGCCAGACAGGCCCAGCAATACCCCCGGGAAGCCGTTCTTGCTCACGTAGTCACGGATGCCGATCATCAGCGCCTGATAGAGGTCACGGGCGTCCGCCTCGTCCGGTTCCGGGCCAGGGTCGGTCAGGGTCGGAAGCATGCCGCAGGCGGACAGATGCATGTGCTCGTCGCGGGACCGCAGGACCGGCCCCTGCGCACTGCGACTTGCCTCTACCTGGCCCTGGCCGGTGGCCCAGGCGGGCAGCACGGCGCGGGCCCCGTTGACCGGGTCGTGCACGAACGAGCGGCCGTCGAACACCAGTTCGTCCTGCCCGCCCACCTGGTTCACGTAGACCACCGGGCAGCCGGTCTCGGCCACCCGCGCCCCGACCACCTGCAGGCGTTCCTCGGCCTTGCCGCGGTGGTAGGGCGAGGCGTTGAGATTCAGCAGGAGCTCGGCCCCGGCAGCCTGCGCCCCGGCGGCCGGACCCGGCTGCCAGATGTCCTCGCAGACGGTCAGCCCGATCTGCCAGCCATCCAGCTCGACCACGCAGGGAGCATCGCCAGCAACGAAATAGCGCTGCTCGTCGAATACCGAATAGTTAGGCAGAACCTGCTTGGCGTAGCGCGCGATACAGGCCCCGTCGCGCAGCCACAGGGCCGCGTTGATCAGGCCGGCGTCGCTGCGCACAGGGGCCCCCAGGATCACGTCGATGCCCCGGACCGCCTTGGTGATCGCCACCACCGCGCGCTCCACACCCAGCAGGAAGGCCGGGCGCAGCAGCAGATCCTCGGGGGGATAACCGGTGACCGCGAGTTCGGGGAACACCACCGCGCGGGCGCCACCGGCACGGGCCTGCTCGATGGCCTCGAGGATTTGGTGGCGATTGTCGTCCAGCCCGCCCACGACCGGATTGATCTGGGCCAGGGCCAGACGCAGAGGCTGGTCCGAGGTCATCGGCGACTCAGGCGCGGGCGAGCGCGGACTGCATCGCGGCGCCCAGCTCGGCCGGGCTCTCCGCCACGGTCGCGCCGGCCTCGCGCAGGGCCGTCATCTTCTGCTCCGCGGTACCCTGGCCACCGGCGATGATCGCGCCGGCATGACCCATGCGTCGCCCCGGGGGCGCCGTGGCGCCGGCAATATAGGCGGCTACCGGCTTGTCGAATTCGTCCGCGATATAGCGTGCGGCGCGTTCCTCGGCATCACCGCCGATCTCGCCCACCATCAGCACGCCGTCGGTCTCCGGGTCATCGCGGAACAGGCGCAGGCAGTCGACAAAGTCGAGGCCCTGGATCGGGTCACCGCCGATGCCCACGCAGGTGCTCTGACCAAGCCCGAGGTCCGAGGTCTGCTTGACCGCCTCGTAGGTCAGGGTGCCCGAGCGCGAGATGATGCCGATGCGCCCGCGGCTGTGGATATAGCCGGGCATGATCCCGACCTTGCAGGCCTCCGGGGTGATGATGCCCGGGCAATTCGGGCCGATCAGGCGCGTGGGGCTGCCGGCCAGTACCTGCTTGACCCGCACCATGTCCTGGACCGGGATGCCCTCGGTGATGCAAACGGCCAGTTCGATCCCGGCATCCGCCGCCTCGCAGATCGCGTCGGCCGCAAACGGCGCCGGGACGTAGATCATGCTGACCGTGGCGCCGGTCTGCGCCACCGCATCGGCGACGGTATCGAACACCGGCCGATCCAGGTGGGCCTGGCCGCCCTTGCCCGGGGTCACGCCCCCGACCAGGCGCGTGCCGTAGGCGATGGCCTGCTCCGAGTGAAAACTGCCCTGCTTGCCGGTGAAGCCCTGGCAGATCACCCGGGTGTCGCGGTCGACGAGGATGCTCATGCCACGGCCTCCACCACGGCGCGCGCCGCCGCGTCCAGATCGGCGGCCGGGATCACGTCCAGGCCGGAGTTGGCCAGCGCGGCGCGGCCCTGCTCGGCGTTGGTGCCCTCCAGGCGCACCACCACCGGCACCTGAACCTGGATCTCGCGGATCGCGGCGATAATGCCCTCGGCGATCAGGTCGCAGCGCACGATGCCGCCAAAGATATTCACCAGCACCGCCTTCACCGATGGGTCCGACAGGATCAGCTTGAACGCTGCGGTGACCCGCTCCACCGTCGTACCGCCGCCGACATCGAGGAAGTTGGCCGGCGAGCCGCCGTGGTGCTGGATCAGGTCCATGGTCGCCATTGCCAGCCCGGCGCCGTTGACCATGCAGCCGATCGAGCCGTCCAGGCGGATGTAGTTGAGGTCGTGCTCGTGTGCCTGCTCCTCGGCAGGGTCGCGCTGGCGCACGTCACGCTCCGCGAACAGCGCCTTCTGGCGGTAGGCCGCGGAGTCGTCGATGGTCAGTTTGGCGTCGATCGCCAGCAGCTGATCCTCATGGGTCAGCACCAGCGGGTTGATCTCGAGGAGCTGCGCGTCGAGCTGCTGAAACAGGGCATGGGCATTGGTCACCAGCTGCGCCATCGCCTTCGCCGCGTCGCCGGACAGGCCCAGGGTGGCGGCGACCCGGCGGCCGTGGAAGGGCATCACGCCGGTGGCCGGATGGATCGGCAAGGTCACCACGGCCTCCGGGCGCTCCGCCGCCAGGGTCTCGATGTCCATGCCGCCCTCGGCGGAGACCACCAGCGCCAGGCGCTCGCGCGAACGATCCACCAGCATCGCGAAATAGAACTCGCGGGCGATGTCCGCCGCCGGCTCCAGCAGAAGCTGGTCCACTGGCAGTCCTTCGGGGCCGCTCTGGCCGGTCACCAGGCGTGAACCCAGCAGCTTTTCCGCCGCCTCGCGCGCAGCATCGGCGGAATCCGCCATGACCACGCCACCGGCCTTGCCGCGACCGCCGGAGTGCACCTGGGCCTTGACCAGCGCGCGCTCGGCACCCAGCGCCTGCCAGGCCCCGGAGACCTGCTCGACGGCGTCGATCACCTGACCTTCGGGGACGGGGATGCCGGCGTCGCGAAAGCGCGCCTTGGCCTGGAATTCGTGGAGATTCATGGGCGTCGAGGATAGCGGCGCAGCCCCGGCCCGACAACTGCGGGAGGCGCGCGCGAAGGAGAGTGTTCTTAAGCGGCCTGGACCGGGATGCCGTTACCGGTGCGCACGATGCGGTTGCCGGCGTCGAGATAGACCAGGTCGGGCGTGAATTCGCGGGCCTCGGCGGCCTCCATCTGGCCATAGGCACAGATGATCACGCGATGGCCCACGGCGGCCTTGTGTGCGGCCGCGCCGTTGACCGAAATGATCCCGGAGCCGGCCTCGCCCTCGATCGCGTAGGTGGTGAAGCGCTCGCCGTTGTCGACGTTGTAGATCTGGATCTGCTCGAACGGCAGGATGCCGGCGGCGTCCAGCAGGCGCGTGTCGATGGCACAGGAGCCCTCGTATTCCAGCTCGCAATGCGTGACCCGGCCCTGATGCAGCTTGCCTTTCAGCATGGTGACAAACATACGGCGAATTCCCGGCTTGAACCTCGGAAGGGCGGAAAATTATCCGCGATCCCGGCGGATACGGCAAACGCGCCTTCTCGAGTCGATGGTTTTTCACCGTGAAGCGCGCGAAGACACGGAGAAATTCAAGGGCGACTTACAGGCAGGCTGGAAGACAGAACGAGTGGCAAAATAAAGAAAGGACCCGGCGTTCGGGGGCTCGCAAGAACGTTACCGATTGTCAGCGCCCTGCAGCACCACCCTCAGCCTTCAACCTGCCCGTCTTCTGTGGATGACTCTTGAATTTCTTCATGTGCTTCGGAGTAGCCGAAACAAGCAGCGTCAGTCGGTGCGGGTGCGGACGTTGTCGATCAGGCGGACGCCTTCCAGCCAGACGGCGGCCAGGACCACCAGATCCTGCTCGGCCAGGGGCACATCGGTTGCCGGCGCCATCAGGTCTTCCGCACGGCGGATGGAGAGGTATTCGGGCTCGAAGCCGGCCTCGCACAGACGCTCGCTGGCGCGGGCCTCCACCTCGGCGATGCGGTCGGCGTCGACTTTGGTGGCCGTGCGGCAGACGGTCGCCACCTCGTCCAGCACCCGCTTGAGCTCGGGTGCCACGGCCCGCGCCTCTTCCGACAGCTGGCTGTTGCGTGAACTGAAGGCCAGGCCATCCGGCTCGCGCACGGTCGGGACTGCCTCCACCCGGGTGGGGATGTCGAGCCCCTGCACCATGCGCTCGATCAACTTGAACTGCTGGTAATCCTTCTCGCCGAACAGGGCCAGATCCGGGCGCACCAGGTTGAACAGCTTGGTCACCACGGTGGCCACGCCCTCAAAGTGCCCCTGGCGATAGGCACCCTCCAGGATCTCGGAAAGCACCGGCACCACGACCTGCACCGGGGGCAGGCCGTCGGCAGGGTACATGTCCTCTTCACTGGGACAGAACAAGGCGTCCACACCGGCATTCGTCGCCAGCCGGGCGTCCTCGTCGAGGGTGCGCGGATAGCGCTCCAGATCCTCGGCGCGGTCGAATTGCAGTGGATTGACGAAGATCGACACCACCACCCGCTGGGCCCGCGCCCGGGCATGCCGGATCACGGTCATATGGCCCTCGTGGAGGTTGCCCATCGTGGGCACCAGCGCCACGGTACCGCGCCCCTTGCGGGACCACTCTCGATGCATGGCCACCAGTTGCGGCCGATCACGCAGGATTCTCATGGGCCAGGATCCATCCTTTGGGAAACGCAGTTAACTGAAGGTATGCACGCCGGATTCGGGGAAGGCTCGCGCCCGCACCGCATCACAGTATCCGCGGACGGCGCCCTCCAGGGAACCGCCCTCGGCAAGGAAATCGCGCGCGAAGCGCGGAGGCTCGGGCGTCAGGCCGATCACGTCGGTCAAGACAAGCACTTGACCATCGCAACGCGGGCTGGCCCCAATCCCGATCACCGGGACCCCTGCGCTGCGCACGATGACATCGGCCAGGCTTTCGGGGATACCCTCCAGCAGCAGGGCCTGGGCCCCGGCGTTCTCCAGCTGGGCGGCCAGGGATTCCAGCTCCGCCGCAGCCTTCGGGTCGCGCCCCTGCACGCGGTGCCCGCCGAGACGGTGCACCGCCTGCGGGGTCAGGCCCAGATGGGCACAGACGGGAATCCCGGCGGCGACCAGGCGCTCGACCACGGGGACCTCCATCGCGCCGCATTCCACCTTGACCATGTGAGCCCCGGCGCGCAGGAGCGCCCCGGACTGGACCAGCGCGGTAGCGGGATCGACATCGCCAAGAAACGGGATGTCGGCCATGATCAGCGCGTTCTCACTGCCGCGGGCCACGTTGGCTACATGGTAGACCATGTCCTCCAGCGTCACTGGCAGGGTGGTCGCATGCCCCTGGACCACCATGCCCAGGGAATCGCCGACCAGGATCACGTCGACCCCACAGCGATCCAGCAACCCGGCGAAGGCTGCATCATAGGCCGTGAGGCAAGCGATGGGTTCACCCGCATGCTTGCGCTGGGCCAGGGTATTCACGGTAATCGGACGCATGCTCATGCCTCCCGGGCAGTCCGGCTTGCCAGCCTCAAAGCGAGATCGGCAACGGGTTGAAGTAGTGCCGCCCGCCCTGGATCGGCTCCAGGAACTGCACCAGCTGGTCAAAGTCGGCCGGGTTGTTCACCCAGTCGATCTCGGTGGCGTTCACAATCACGAGCGCCGGTCCTTCGAAATGATAGAAGAATTCCGCATAGGCCGCGTTCAAGCGCTCCAGATAACCGGCCTCGATGTGACGTTCGTACGGTCGCGCCCGGCGGCGGATGCGCTCCTGCAGCACCTCCACCGGCGCCTGCAGGTAGACCACCAGGTCCGGGCGCGGCAGCCCCCCGCGCAGATGGCGGAACATCTCGCGGTAGATCTCCAGCTCATCCGGATGCAGGTTCAACTCGGCGAACAGCGGGTCCTTGTCCATCAGGTAGTCGGACACATGGCGCTGCTCGAACAGGCCCTTCTGCGCCAGCGGCGTCAGCTGGCGCACGCGCTGCACCAGAAAGTGCAGCTGGGTCGCCAGGGCGTGCTTGTCCGGCTCCTGATAGAAGCGATCCAGGAAAGGGTTCTCGTCCGGGGCCTCGAAGATGCCCTCCGCCTGCAGGTGCTCGGCCAGGCGCTTGGCCAGGCTGGACTTGCCGACCCCAATCGGCCCCTCTACCGCGATGAAATCGAAATCGGCAAGGCTCATCCGCGTCCCTCCGCAGTCGCCACGGCCTCCTGCGGTTCCGCGATCGGGATCAGGCTCGCACCGTCGAAGCGCTGCGCCAGCCGCTCCAGCGACCCCACTCCCGGGATCTGCAGCGACGGCGCCAGCTCCAGCAGCGGCAGGATCACAAAGTCGCGCTCGGCAATCCCGGCGTGCGGCACCTTCAGCCCCGGCAGATCCAGCGACTGCTCGCCGAACAGCAGCAGGTCCAGATCCAGCAGGCGCGGCCCCCAGCGGGTACCGTCCCGCTCGCGCCCGCAGGCGCACTCGATGGCCTGCAGCTCCGCCAGCAGGTCCAGCGGCTCCAGCCGGGTGTGCAGACGGGCCACGGCGTTCACGTAGTCGGGCTGGTCCTGCGGGCCCATCGGCGGGTTACGGAACAGCCGCGAGCGCCCGATCAGACGCGTTTGCGGCAACTCATGCGCCAGCCGGGCAAAGGAGTCCCGCACCTGCGTCTCGGGGTCACCCAGGTTGGCGCCGATCCCGATGAACGCGTGCACGCCGCGGGCAGGCACGCTGCTCATTCGCCGCCACCCCCCGATTCCGGGTTTGCGCCCGCATCGGCGCTCGCGCCGGCGCCGCCCTTGCGTCCCCGACGCCGGCGCCGGCCGCCACGGCGTGACTTGCTCTTGGCTCCAGCCTTGCCATCCCCTTTGGGAACACCCTTGCCCTGGGCACCCGCCATGGCCTTCTGTGCGTCCTCGTCCAGCTCCTGGATCTCGGTCCACCAGCGACACAGCTCGGGGTCGGCATCGCCGGCGCGGGCGCGCAGGCAGAGAAAGTCATAACCGGCGCGAAAGCGCGGATGCGTCAGCAGGCGCAGCGCACGGCCACCACGATGGCGCTCCAGCCGCGCCTGGAGTTCCCAGATCTCGCGCACGATCAGGCTGAAGCGTTTGGGAATGGACACCGTCTTTACCTGACGATCCAGCACCTCGGCCATCGCCTGCTGCCAGGCCGGAATCTCCTGTTCGTCGGCCGCGATCCGTTTGGCCGCGGCCACCTGCACCGGGGCCCAGAGGATGGCCGCGTAGAGGAACGCCGGGTTCACACCCAGGCCCTCATTGATGCGCTTGTCGGTATTCAGCAGCGACTCGACCAGGAACTGGCGGCGCTCGGGGCCGACGTCCGGATCGGCAAAGCAGGCCGCAGCCTCGGGGAACATCGGCTCGAACAGGCCGAGGCGTTCCAGCTCGTCCAGACAGGTGACCGCCGCACCGCTGTGGAACAGCTTGATCACCTCGTCGAACAGCCGCGCCGGGGCTACCGTCTGCATCAGCGAGGCGAGATCAAGGATGCCGGCCTCGACCTCCGGCGCGATGGTCAGACCCAGCTTGGCGGCGAAGCGAACCGCACGCAGCATACGCACGGGGTCTTCGCGCAGGCGCGTCTCGACGTCGTCGCCGATCAGGCGCAGCTCGCCCGCGCGCAGGTCCTCGAACCCACCGGTGTAATCCAGCACCGAGAAATCCTCGATGTCGTAATACAGGGCGTTGATGGTGAAGTCGCGGCGCACCGCATCCTGCTCGATGGTGCCGTAGCGATTGTCGCGCAGGATACGACCTTCCTCGCTCAGCGCGACCTGGCCTTCGTCCTCGGACTCGTCGTCATGCGGCGCGCGGAAGGTCGCCACCTCGATCATCTCGCGTCCGAAGAGCACATGCGCCAGGCGAAAGCGGCGCCCGATCAGGCGGCAGTTGCGGAACAGGCCACGCACCTGCTCGGGGGTGGCGTCGGTGGCGACATCGAAGTCCTTCGGCTCGCGGCCCAGCAGCAGGTCGCGCACGCCGCCGCCCACCAGGCAGGCGCGATAACCGGCCTCGCGCAGCCGATAAAGCACCTTCAGGGCGTTGTCGTCGATCGCCGCGCGCGAGATGCCGTGCTCCGCACGCTCGTAGACGCGCGGTTCCGGCAGCTCGCTGTCGGGCCGGGACGGGGTTGCGGGGTCAGCCTTTGTCACGCGATACCGTATCGGTGGTCGAAAGCGCCGTATGGTAACAGCTTGGCCGGATTCATCCCGTTTTTTGTACCGGACGCGGGGCGGCGGTTTCGCCGGTCAGGCGCCAGCGCCGATAGTCGTCGAGGATGCGTCGGTGGTCGAAGACCAGCACCTGGCCCGGGTCTTCCGGGTCCAGCCAGGCGCAGTCGGCAGCGTCATCCCCGGCCCTGGCCTCGCCCCGGCCCCGCGCGATGTAGACCGCGCTGACGGTGTGCCCGCGCGGGTCGCGCTGCGGGTCGGAATACACCCCCAGCAACGCCTCCAGCTCGACCTCCAGCCCGGTCTCTTCGCGCGCCTCGCGTACCGCGGCATCCTCGGTGGACTCACCGACGTCGACGAAGCCGCCCGGCAGGGCCCAGCCGTGCGGGGGGTTGTGGCGCTCGATCACCAGCACACGACCGGGCTGCGCCGAGTGGCGGATGACCATATCCACCGCCAGCCGGGGTGTGACGGGCGGGCCACTCGAGCCTTCGGGGTTGTTCACTCGGATTCACTCCTGTCGCTGCCGTCCTGGCGAATAAAGCGGCGGATCTTGCGCCGCGCGCGCTTGTCCGGGCGCCGGCTGGGGGCGCTGTCCGCGACCGCGCGCTCGGCGCGCCGGCGTTCGCTTTCGGCCGCGCGCCGGGCCTGGCTTTCTTCGGTCTCGGTGTACAGCGCCTGGGCTTCGCGCGCCGGCCGTCGCTGATCGCTCAAATGGACCACATCCAGCTCCCAGACCTGCGGGCCGCGGTGGATGGTCAGGCGATCACCGGTGTGCACCCGACGCGCCGGCTTGCAGCGCTCGCCGTTCACGTGGACCTTGCCGCCGCCGACCGCCTCGCTGGCAAGGCCGCGCGTCTTGTAAAAACGGGCGGCCCAAAGCCATTTGTCGATCCGCAGCCCGGCGCCGGGCGCCCCGTTGTGGCCGCTACCCTTGCCCAAGGCTTTCCCGCGACATCACGAGGGGAGACAATGCGCCCCCTTTAATAGCGAGGAACCGGCGACCCGGATCGGGGCCCCGCCCCACCTGCGGACGCCGAAGACCACCATGAATCTGCCGCATCTGCACCTGATCAGTTTCGCCATCTGTCCGTTCGTTCAGCGTAGCGTGATCACACTGAAATACAAGGAGGCGCCGTTCGAGCTGAGCCTGATCGATCTGGCCAACCCGCCGGACTGGTTCCGCGAACGCTCGCCCCTGGGCAAGGTTCCGCTGTTGATCGTCGACCACGATACGGTGCTGTTCGAGTCGGCCGTGATCAACGAATATATCGATGCCATTACCCCGCCCGCGCTGATGCCGACCGACCCGCTGGAACAGGCGCGGACCCGGGCCTGGATCGAGTACCTCTCGGAACAGACCTTTGCCCAGTACCACTGGATGACCGCGACCACCGAGGATGCCTTCGAGCTGGCGCGCCACACCGCCGCACGCGGGCTGGAGCGCCTGGAACAGCAGATGACGCAAGACGACCGCCTGGCCGCGCCCGGCTTCTCGCTGATTGATGCCACCCTGGCCCCGATCCTGATGCGCTATGCGCTGCTGGAGGATCCGGACAGCCCCTGGGAGACCGAGGCCTTTCCGCGCCTTGCGGCCCGCTGGGACCAGCTGCGCGAGATACCGGCCGTGCGGGACTCGGTCCCGACCGACTTTGCGGCACAACTGGCCGACTACCTGCGCCAGCAGGACGGCTTTGCGCCGGCGCATTTCGCGGCGCAGCTCGACGCGCCCGCCTGACCAAGGCTTCACCCGACCGCCTACCCCAGTGGTCGGACTCGGCCCATCAACCGCCGGGTTGAGTCTGGTCATGGTTCGACATCTGGTGTTTTCGCTGGCTTCGGTCCGCCGCCTGCCTGGTTGTGGCTGGCCATGGTTTGTCCTCTGGTGTTTACGTGCCTTCGTCCGGCCGCCTGCCAGGCGCTGACTCGCCAGCGCACCGCGAGGTACTTCTTTGCTCGTGCAAAGAAGTACCCAAGAAACACGCCCGACTGCCGCGACCCCGGCCCGCTGCGCGGGCCGGGGTTTCCCTCGCTCCGAGGCTTTTCGCGGGCGGCGCTGAACTCGCTACGCTGCGCTCCGCTCAGACATCCAGCGCCTTGAATCCCGCGAAAAGCCTCTCCACTCGGCGCGACGACAACGGGGAGGCAGGTCCAAACAACGGCTATCCCAACGTTACTGCCAGTGGATGATGGCTAGGCTTTCGGACATCTTCGGCACGCTCGGCCTTTGGCCGTTGCGTGCCGCACCCGCGGAGCGGGTGCCGGGGGCTTTCGGGTGGCGATGCCTATGGTTAGGCGGAAGCGTGGGGATACGGTCGGTTTTGACTTTCACCTCCCGTATGGAGCCCCTCGCGGAGGGCGTGATGGGCCGGAAGAAGGCGCTGGATGTCTGAGCGAAGCCGCAGGCGCAGCGAGTTCAGCGCCGCCGGCCCAGCGCGTCCGGAGCGAGGTTCCCGGGCGAAATCCGGGTGCCCTTCTTTGGGTACTTTCTTGGGCAAGCAAGAAAGTACCTCGCGGCGCGCTGGCGAGTCAGCGCATGGCAGGCGGCCGGACGAAGCCCCCGTAAACACCGATCGCCGAACCGGGACCAGCCACTCCTGGGCGAACAATAGCCCGCAAGCGGGCAGGCATCACACGCCGTGTGTGACGCATGGGCGCGACTGGGACAGCGGCTACGGGAAGCGCGTGGTCAGGCGGGGCGGTGGGGGCAAGCGCTGTCGGTGCAGTCGCCGTACAGGACCAGCGCGTGGTCCTTGATGGCAAAGCCGTGGTGCTGCGCCACCTCGCGCTGACGCCGCTCGATGGTCTCGTCGAAGAACTCCTCCACCCGCCCGCACTGGTTGCAGACGATATGGTCATGGTGCCCGCCCCGCTCCAGCTCGAACACCGCCTGGTTGCCCTCCAGGTGCAGGCGGCAAACCAGCCCGGCCGCCTCGAACTGCGTCAGCACGCGATACACCGTGGCCAGACCGATTTCCTCGCCGGAATCGAGCAGCTCGCGATAGATCGCCTCGGCCGTCAGGTGACGGGTTTCCGAGTTCTCGAGGATCTCGAGGATCTTCATCCGCGGCAGCGTGACCTTGAGCCCGGCCTTCTTGAGATTACTCGTTTCCATTGCCCGTTTTCCCGGTCCCGTCCGCTTGAGAGAGGCGGGACGCTTTGGTGTACCATGCGCGTTCACGGCCCACCAGACGCCGAGGACCGCCCGCTCAGATGATCAAGATTCTCATTTCTATCGCCGTGGCCGCAAGCCTGCTGAGCGCCTGCGGTGGCCTCAACCAGTTCCGTCTGGATGTCCAGCAGGGCAATGTGATCGACCCCGTACAGGTGGCCCAGATCCAGCCCGGCATGACCCCGCAGCAGGTCCGCTTCCTGATGGGGTCGCCCCAGCTGGAGCCCGCCTTCCGGGCCGATGACCGCTGGGACTACGTCTACTATCGCCGTCCAGGCTTCGGCTCCACCGAACGCCAGCGAGTGACCGTGCATTTCGACAACGGCGTAGTCAGCCATGTGGATGCCGACATCCCGCAGCCGGTGGCGCTGGACGAGCATCCGGTCGACAGAGACAACGACTGACACCCGCGCGCGGCGGCATATTTCGCCGCCGCAAGCCCCTGCTACTCCTTCGCGTTGTCGGCCGGCGCCTCCTTCGGCTTGTCGTCGGCGGCGCCGGCGTCACCCTTGCCCGGCTTTTTCTTGCGCCCCTTGTCGGCACGCTGGCGCCGCACCTCCTTCGGATCCGCGATCAGCGGGCGATAAACCTCGATGCGGTCGCGTGGGCGCAGCACGGTGTCCCTACGGGTGATCTTGCCGAAGATCCCGACCTTGGCGTTGTCCAGATCGATCTCGGGAAACTGCAGTTCAATCTCCGACTGGCGCAGCGCGGTATCGACCGTCGTGCCCTCGGGCACCACCAGCGGCAGGATCACCTGCCGGTCGGGCCGCGCGTAGGCAATCTCCACCCGGATCATGCCGCCCTCTGCGGCCGGTGCCACGTGGCTATCCGTCACCGTGGACCTCGCGCGCGCGCTGGACAAAGGCATCCACCAGCGAATTGGCAATCTGAGTGAACACCGGGCCAATCGCAAAGGCCATGAGCCGGTTGGCAAACTCGAACTCCAGCTCCAGGGCGATGCGGGTCTTGCCGCCCTCGACCTCGGTAAAGCTCCAGGTCCCGTGCAGGCGTCGGAACGGCCCGGAGACCAGGCGCATGTCGATGCTTTCCGGGCGCTTGAGCGTGTTCCGGGTGGTGAACGACTTGTGCAGCGCCCCCTTGGCCAGCTCGATCGTGCCCTCCACCTCGTGCTCGCCACGCGGGCGCGCGGAGGCACTGCGGCAGCCGGGCAGGAACTGCGGATAGGCGTCTACGTCATTCACCAGATTGAACATCTGTTCACGGCTGTAGGGCACGTCCGCGTAGCGGCGAATCTTCGAGGCCATCAGATCAACTCCACGGCGCGCAGGAACACAAACAGGATCGCGACCGGCGCGACGAAACGCACCAGAAAGTACCAGACCTGGTACAGGACCGGGTGCTTGAGGCGCAGCTCGGACTGCACCGAGCGCTCGGTCATGCGCCAGCCCACGAAGATCGCGATCAGGAACCCACCCAGCGGCAGCAGGATGTTGGCCGTCACGTAATCCAGCAGGTCCAGGATGCCCATGTCGAACAGGGTGTAGTCGGACCAGACGTTCAGCGACAGCAATGCGCCGATGCCCAGGAACCAGGCCCCGATGGCGATCATCGCGGTCGCCATCACCCGGGTCAGCCCCATGTTCTCGACCAGGAAGGCGACCGCCGGCTCGATGATGGAGATCGCCGAGGTCCAGGCCGCAAACACCAGCAACACGAAGAACATGGTGCCGAAATACAGCCCGCCCGGCATGTCGGCAAAGGCCAGCGGCAGGGTCACAAAGATCAGCCCCGGCCCCTGCTCGGCCGACAGCCCGGCCCCGAGCACGATGGGGAAGATCGCCAGCCCGGCCATGATCGCGACCAGGGTGTCCGCCCCGACCACCGCCGCGGAGGTGCGCGCGATGGACGCATCGCTCTGCAGATAGCTGCCGTAGATCATGATCGCGCCCATGCCCAGGCTGAGCGTAAAGAAGGCCTGGCCCATCGCCAGCAGAACCGCGTTGGCGGACAGCGCGGAGAAGTCCGGATACAGCAGGAACTCCAGTCCGGCGAGGAACTGCCCCTCGACCATCGCATAGCCGACCATCACCACCAGCATCACGAACAGCAGCGGCATCAGAATGGTCACCGCCTTCTCCAGGCCGGACTGCACCCCGCGCGCGACCACCATCGCCGTCATCACCATGAAGATGGTGTGCCAGGCCAGCAGGGCCTCCGGGTCCGCCAGCATGTTGCCGAACATCGACTCCGAGCCATCTGCATCCAGCCCGAGAAAGCCGCCGGTCCCCGATTTGAAGACATACGACAGCGACCAGCCCGCGACCACGCTGTAGAACGACAGGATCAGGAAACCGGCCAGCACCCCGATCCAGCCGATCATGCCCCACGCGCGCGTCAGGCCCTCCTCGCGCGCCAGGGCCGACATGGTATTGATCGGGCTCTGCCGCCCGCGCCGGCCCAGCAGGATCTCCGCCATCATCACCGGCAGGCCGATCAACAGGATGCAGCCGAGATAAACCAGTACAAAGGCGCCACCCCCGTTCTCACCGGCGATATAGGGGAAACGCCAGATATTGCCCAGGCCAACGGCCGAACCCGTGGCCGCGAGAATAAAGGCCAGACGGGTCGTCCATTGCCCGTGGATCGAGGTCGTGGCTGGCATCGGTGGCTCCTTGTTGAACGGAGACGGGGGGCGCTCCCGCGGGCCGCCGCCCCCGGCAGCGGCCAGGGCCGGTCGCGCAAGCGCATCGCCGGGTCCGCCGGAATTGTGGGGCAGCGGGTCGCCCGGCTCAACTTTCACCCCGCGCGCCCGGACATTCCGACTGCTTCGGCCGCCCGCCTGCAGTACACTGCCCGGGTTATGGGAAAGAACAAGAAACAAGCCAAGGAACCGTCCAGCACCATCGCCCTCAACCGCAAGGCGCGCCACGAATTCTTCATCGAGGACCGCCTGGAGGCGGGGATGGAGCTCGAGGGCTGGGAGGTCAAATCAATGCGCGCGGGCCGCGCGCAGCTGAGCGAGGCCTACGTGCTGCTGCGCAACGGCGAGGCCTTCCTGTTCGGGGCCCACATCACCCCGTTGCCGACCGCCTCCACCCATATCAATCCGGATCCCAGCCGCACGCGCAAGCTGCTGCTGCATCGCGCGGAGATCAACCGCCTGGTCGGCGCGGTGGAGCGCAAGGGCTACACCCTGGTGCCCATGGCTCTGTACTGGAAGCGCGGGCGAGCCAAGCTCGAGATCGGCCTCGCCAAGGGCAAGAAGGAATACGACAAGCGCGCCGACAAGAAGGACAAGGACTGGGAACGCGAGCGGGCACGGATCCTGAAGCACGGCTAACGCCGCCACGCCCCGCCCACCATCCCCATTCCGGCTCGCGCCGGCCGCGCCTCCTCATCCCGGGATGTGTACGGTGCCCTCTTCCTGCCATCTGCCAGGGGGGCTGGGCCTGGTTCAGCATCCAGTGTTTACATGCCTTCGTCGGGCCGCCTGCCAACTTGGCTGGCCCGGGTTCGTCCTCTGGTGTTTACGGGGGCTTCGTCCGGCCGCCTGCCGAGCGCTGACTCGCCAGCGCACCGCGAGGTACTTCTTTGCTCGTGCAAAGAAGTACCCAAGAAACACGCCCGACTGCCGCGACCCCGGCCCGCTGCGCGGGCCGGGGTTTCCCTCGCTCCGAGGCTTTTCGCGGGCGGCGCTGAACTCGCTACGCCGCCCGTCGCTCAGACATCCAGCGCCCCGTGTCTATTTAGAATCGTCCCGCGAAAAAGCCTCTCCACTCGGCGCGACGACAACGGGGAGGTAGGTCCAAACAACGGCTATCCCGGCGCTATGGCTAATGGATGATGGCTAGGCTTTCGGACATCTTCGGCACGCTCGGCCTTTGGCCGTTGCGTGCCGCACCCGCGAAGCGGGCGCCGGGGGGCGTAGGATGTGATGAGCGCAGCGAATCGCATCCGGGTTTCGCGCGGCGTGGGAGATGGTGCGTTTCGCTGCGCTCAACCGCACCCTACGGGATACGGTCTGTTTTGACCTTCTCCTCCCGTATGGAGCCCCTCGCGGAGGGCGTGATGGGCCGGAAGAAGGCGCTGGATGTCTGAGCGGAGCCGCAGGCGAAGCGAGTTCAGCGCCGCCGGCCCGAGGGCCCTGGAGCAAGGTCCCCGGGCGGAATCCGGGTGCCCTTCTTTGGGTACTTTCTTGGGCAAGCAAGAAAGTACCTCGCGGCGCGCTGGCGAGTCAGCGCATGGCAGTAAGCGGAGCAAAGCCACCGTAAACACCGAAGGACGAACTATGGCCAGCCACAACAAGGCAGGGTGACGGGCCGAAGGCACCGAAACGCAGAAGCAGAGCCCGCGTCGGGCGCCAGGATCAGGCGTTGGCGCGCCAGCGGCAGGTGCCGCCGGCCGCCTCGTCCAGCGTCTGCAGCAGCGCCTCGTGCGCCGCCTGCTCCTCGGGCGTCGGCTCGATCACCGGCAGCGGCTTGCCCGAGCGCCGCGCCTTGACCGGGCCGGCCGCGGCATCGCCGTCGCCTCCGGAATCCAGGGTGAGCGCCACCTGCCCGCCGGTCATCGCCAGATAGACATCCGCGAGCAGCTCGGCATCGAGCAGCGCCCCGTGCAGGGTGCGCCCGGAGCCGTCCACCTCGTAGCGCTTGCACAGGGCATCCAGGGAATTGCGCGCCCCCGGGTGCATACGCCGCGCCATCACCAGCGAATCCAGCACGGTGCTGACCTCGGCCACCTCGGACGCCGGCGCCACATCGCCCAACAGGCGCAGCTCGTTGTTGATGAAGCCGACATCGAAGGGCGCGTTGTGAATGATCAGTTCGGCCCCACGAATGAAGTCGACAAAGTCATCGACGACATCGGCAAATCGAGGCTTGTCGGCCAGAAACTCGTTGGTGATCCCGTGCACCGCGATCGCGCCGGCGTCGATCTCGCGATCCGGTTGCAGAAACTCGTGCAGCTTGCGCCCGGTGGGGCGGCGGTTGTCCAGCTCCAGGCAGCCGATCTCGATAATGCGGTGGCCGTCGGAGGGGTCCAGGCCCGTGGTCTCGGTATCCAGCACGATCTGACGCATCGTGGTTTCCTTCAATTCTCGATCGGTTCGCCGGCCAGCAGGGCATCAATGCCCGCATTGGCCAGTTCGTCGGCGCGCTCGTTCTCCGGGTGACCGCTGTGGCCCCTTACCCAGTACCACTCGATGTCGTGGCGTTGGGCCTGTGCATCCAGCTCCTCCCAGAGATCACGGTTTTTCACCGGCGAGCCACTGGCGGACTTCCAGTTGCGCCGCTTCCAGCCGGGCATCCACTCGGTCACGCCCTGCTTCACGTATTTGGAATCCGTGACCAGCTCCACCTTGCAGGGGCGCTTCAGGGTCTCCAGCGCGCGGATGGCCGCGGTCATCTCCATGCGGTTATTGGTGGTCTCGGCCTCGGCCCCGTAGAGCTCGCGCTCGCGCCCGTCGAAGCGCAGGATCGCGCCCCAACCGCCCGGCCCGGGGTTTCCACGGCAGGCCCCGTCGGTATAGATGTACACGCGTTCGTCAGCCATGCGTTCGGCGGGCTCCAGAATGAGAGGAGCGCGAGGATACCAGCCCCGGACGCATCGCGGGGTTGGGCATAGCGAAGCGGAAACGCGGCTCCGGACGCAGGGGCATGTTCACCCGCTTGTGGGCCACGGTCAGAATCATGCTGGCCAGCGGCGGCAGACCGCGCAGGGTCCAGGCATCCATGGTGGCCAGGCGTTTCTGCCAGGCGGCGGGCAGCCCCGGTGGGAGCAGGCTCAGGCTCCACTGATCCAGCACCTCGAGATCCGCCGCCTCCAGCAACTCGCGATATTGGCGCCGCCGCAGGCCTTCGGGCAGAGGCGAGGCGCGCACCCCGTTGCGCCCACCGCGTTGCAGGCGGTTGCCTTCCAGCAGAAACACCCGTCCCTCGGGCTCCAGCACCCGGGCCGCCTCGGCCACCACCGCCGCCGGTTGCTCGCTCTGGGCGCAGGGATGGGCGAGCACGATGCGCCCGGCACAGCCGGACTCCAGCGGCCAGGCCTCGGGGTCCATGCGCAGCGCCGGGCGCGCCGAGGCGATCCGGATCAGCGGGGCCTGCAGGGCATCGCTGTCCTCCAGGATCGGCACCGGCGCCAGCTCCACCGCCAGCCCCCCGGGGCCCGGATCGCCATAGCGCCGAATGCGTTCCAGAAAGCGCTCGCGGACCCTCCGCCCCTGCGGCTGGGCATACCAGTGCGCCAACCAAGTCAGGAATGGGTCTTGGTGATCCCCCATCTCTGGTTTATCCTCCAGCGCCATGACACCACGCCTCCGCACACGACTGACCACCGCCCTGATTCTCGGCCTGACGGCGATCTTCGCCTCTGCCTGTAGCCTACACGACTCCGAGCGCACGCTGGACACCTCGGCGGCGGATCGGCCGATCGTGGAACCGCGCACGACCGAGGACGTGCAGGCCGCGATGGAACGCCAGCAGCGCGACGCCGCGCAACGTGCCGCCGAGACCGACGACCTGTGGGAGCGCGCGCGCCTGGGCTTCGGCTTCAACGACGCGCTGGACCACGAGCGCGTGGATCGCTATATCAGGCACTACCGTGACCATCCACGGATCATCGAGTACAGCACCCGGCGCGCGGAGCCGTTCGCCTACTTCATCCTGTCCGAGATCGAGGCGCGCGACATGCCCGCCGAGCTCCTGCTGCTGCCGATCGTGGAGAGCGGCTTCGTCGCCCAGGCGACCTCGCGCAGCCGCGCGGCGGGGATCTGGCAGTTCATGCCGGCCACCGGCGACTATTTCGATCTGTCGCGCGATCACTGGTACGACGGCCGCCGCGACGTCTACAAATCCACCCTCGCCGCGCTGGACTACCTCCAGGCGCTGCATCGACGCTTCGACGACTGGTACCTGGCCCTGGCCGCTTACAACTACGGCCAGGGCAACATCCAGCGCGCGATCGACCGCAATGCCGCCCGCGGCGAGCCCACTGACTACTGGAGCCTGGACCTGCCGTCCGAGCCGACCGCGTACATCCCGCGACTGCTGGCCCTGCGCCACCTGTTCCTGGACCCCGATGCCCACAACATCGCCATCGCGCCCATCGCCAACGAACCCGCGCTGGAGATGATCGAACCCGGCCAGCAGGCGGATTTCTCGCTAATCGCGGAGCTCGCCGACCTGGATACCGAGACCCTCAAACAGCTCAACCCCGGCTACCACCGCCATGCCACCCACCCCGGCGGCGCCCAGCACCTGTTCGTCCCGCGCGAGGCGCTGCCCACCCTCGAGGCGGCACTGGAGACCCGCAACGATGAACCGCTGCTCCGGTTCCGCGAATACACCGTGCGCTCGGGCGACAACCTCGGCCAGATTGCCCAGCGCGCCGGCACCCGCGTCGCCGTGCTGCGCGACATGAACAACCTCGACGACGACATGATCCGCGCCGGTCAGACCCTGCGCCTGCCGGCCTCCGCCCCGAGCGAAGAGGCTCCGCTGCAGGTGGCCGGCGACAACGGCCAGTTAGCGGAGGACTATCAGGTGCAGGCTGGCGACAGCCTGTGGCACATCAGCCAGCGCACCGGCATGTCCATCGGCGCCCTGCGCGCCGCCAACGACCTGGACCCGGACGCGATCCTCCGCCCGGGCGACACCCTGAAGGTGGTGCGCGCCGATCCCGACCGTGGGCCCGACGGCCAGCGCGTCGAGTACGAGGTTCGCCCCGGCGACTCGCTGTCGACCATCGCGCGCCGCCACCAGGTCAGCATCGGCGACCTGCGACGCTGGAACGGGCTGAACGGCGACGGCATCCGAGCCGGAGAGACCCTGACCCTGTACCTGGCCAGCGCCGACGGAGAGGCGATCGCCCAGAGCGACGCCTGAACCGCGACGACATCGACACCACGAAAAAGGCCCCGGTTGAACCCGGGGCCTTTTTCGTGCGCAAGCGAGCCGCGGCCGGCTTCAGTGGTCGGCGGCCGCCGCCCCCGGTGCTTCCGATTGCAGGCGGACGGTTTCGGGGTCCAGCCCGGCCGCGCGGAAGAGCTGCTCGAAACGCCGTTTCGGCACATGCAGGCGCAACTGGATCGACCCGTCCGGCGTGGTCTGCTCGGCCTCCACGGCCTTCTCCTCGTAGAGCTGGGCGCGCAGGCGCCCGGCCGAGGCCGGGAGCTCGACCCAGCCCTGGGTCATGGACTCGGTGAAGGTCTCGGCCAGGCGCTGCTCCAGGCGCTCCACACCCTCGCCGGTATGCGCCGACAGCCAGAAGGCATCGTCCGCCATGCCGAAACGGTCGTCCGGGTCCTCGGCCGGGTTCTCCAGCTGGTCGATCTTGTTGTACACCCGCCAGCAGGGGACGTCCTCGGCACCGATCTCCTCGAGCACCTCCTCGACCTGCCGGATGCGCGCCTCGCGCTCCGGGTCGGCGGCGTCGATCACGTGCAGCAGTAGCGCCGCCTCGCGGGTCTCGGTCAGGGTCGCCTTGAACGCGGCGACCAGCTCGTGCGGCAGGTCGCGCACGAAGCCGACGGTGTCGGCCAGGATCAGCGACTGGTGCGGGGCCAGGTCCAGACGGCGCAGGGTCGGGTCCAGAGTCGCGAACAGCTGATCCGCCTGGTAGACGTCGGAATGCGTGAGGCGATTGAACAGGGTCGACTTGCCGGCGTTGGTGTAGCCCACCAGCGAGACCGTGGGGATCTCGTTGCGCAGGCGCGCCTGACGGCCCTGTTCGCGGGTGCGTTCGACCTTCTCCAGACGCCGCTCGATGTGCTTGATGCGCCCGGCCAGCAGGCGGCGGTCGGTCTCCAGCTGGGTTTCCCCCGGACCGCGCAGGCCGATCCCGCCCTTTTGCCGCTCGAGGTGGGTCCAGCCACGCACCAGGCGCGTGGACATATGGCGCAACTGGGCCAGCTCCACCTGCAGCTTGCCCTCGTGGGAGCGGGCGCGCTGGGCGAAGATATCGAGGATCAAGCCGGAGCGATCCAGCACCCGGGCCTTCAGGTGGGCCTCGAGGTTGCGTTCCTGGCTGGGCGACAGGGCGTGATTGAAGATCACCACGTCGGCACCCGACGCCTCCACCGCATCGCGGATCTCGTCGGCCTTGCCGGCACCGACGAACAGCTTGGGGTGCGGCCGGTCGCGCGAGCCGCGCACCACCGCCATGATCTCGGCCCCGGCGGAGCGCACGAGCTCGTCGAATTCCTGGACCTGGGCCTCGATATCGGGGTTGTCCCCGACATTCAGCGCGACCAGGACCGCACCATTGCCGACGCGCTCGTCGCCGGCACTCTCCGGACGCTCAAACAAGCCAGGGAGCCGCTGATTGTTGGACACGTTCGCGTTGGTGTCCCCTGTTTTCCGAAACAAGGCGCGGTGCGCAGCCGGTAGTGGTTCTACCGGCAAGGGCCGCAACGCAGGATCGGGGAACAGGGGACACCAACCCCGAAGGGGCTCGGCCGCTTTTGGGCACGCACAGCGTTGCGGCTCCCTTGTGCAGAGTGACTGCACGGCAGTCGCCGCGCCTTGTTCGCACACAAAAGCGACTCGAGCGCGAACGTGCCCAATAATCAGCGGCTCCCTCGGGGAGACCTCCACTCATGTTCAGGACTCGGCCTCGGCGGAGGCGGGGGCCGCTGCCTCGCCCTCGAGATTCATGTTCACCTGACGGGCCGGCACGATCGTGGAGATGGCGTGCTTGTACACCATCTGCGAGACCGTACTGCGCAGCAGCACCACGAACTGGTCGAAGGATTCGATCTGCCCCTGCAGCTTGATCCCGTTCACCAGGTAGATGGAGACCGGGATCCGGTCCCGACGCAGCGCATTCAGGAAGGGTTCCTGCAACATTTGCCCTTTGGCCATCGGTGCGTTCCTTGATCGTTATTATTGGTTCGCGACCCGCGCCGGCGGCTCGAGGTCGGCCCGCCGCACGGTCAGGTTGAAGCGTAGCATACCGGCTTCGCGGCGCCGCTCCAGGCGTACACCGGGCGTTATTCGGACGTCGCCGCTGCGGGGGCCGCTATCCGTGCAGCCTGGATGGCCCGCAAAGCCTGCGACAAATCCGCGTCCTCGGCGTTCAACCGGGCATGCAGGGGGAAGCGCCGCAGCCCGGTGAGCTGGCGTTTTGCGAGCTGGCGGGTCGCGGCGATGGCCCGCTCGCGAAAGGTCGCAAAGTCGCATTCGCCGGCCAGCCACTGCCAGCCCTGGCGATACCCCACCGCCCGCTGCGACGGGTGCTCCGCGGTCAGGCCGGGGCGACGGGTCAGGGTCATCAGTTCGTCGACGAAGCCGGCCTCCAACATCGCATCGAAGCGGTCGGCGATGCGGATGCGCAGGCGCTCGCGATCCGCCGGCCACAGGGCCAGCGACACCCAGCCCGCCGGGACCGTCGCGGCCGCGCCACTCTGGAAGCCCGACAATGGCTGGCCACTGGCCGCGTACACCTCCAGGGCGCGCAGGATGCGTTGCGGGTCGTTCGGGTGGATGCGCGCGGCGGCCTCGGGGTCCACGGTGGCCAGCTCGGCATGGAGGGCCACGGCACCCTCGTGTTCCAGACGGGCACGCACGGACTCGCGGACCGCATCCGGGACCGGCGGGATCGGATCGAAGCCGTCCAGCAGGGCGCGCAGGTAGAGCAGCGTGCCGCCCGCCAGCAGGGCGACCCGGCCGCGGGCATGAATGGCATCGATCGCGGCGCGGGCATCGCGGGCAAAGTCGGAGGCGTTGTAGGTGTCCTCCGGGTCGCGGATATCCAGCAGGTGATGCGGGGCGCGGGCACGCTCGGCGGCGTCCGGCTTGGCGGTGCCGATATCCATGCCGCGATAGACCAGCGCGGAATCCACGCTGACGATCTCCGCGTCCAGGGCCTCGGCCAGCGCCAGCGACAGCGCGGTCTTGCCGCTCGCGGTGGGACCGGCCAGCAGGATGACCGGCGGCCGGCCCCCATCCAGTCCGGCCATCAGCGTCCTCGCAGGAACAGCCGGTCCAGCGCCGAGTGGTCCAGCTCCACCCAGGTCGGGCGCCCGTGGTTGCACTGGCCGGAGCGCTCGGTGGCCTCCATGTCGCGCAGTAACTGGTTCATCTCGGGCAGGGTCAGGCGCCGCCCCGAACGCACGGAACCGTGGCAGGCGATCGTTCCCAGTACCGCGTTCATCGCCCCCTCGGCCCGATGGCTGTAGCCGTCGGCCGCGAGGTCCGCCAGGACATCGCGCACGATCTGCGCGGTGTCCTGGCCGCGCAGCAGCGCGGGCGCCGCGCGCAGAGTCAGCGTCTCGGGGCCGGCGCGGTCGAGCTCGAAGCCGAGTTCCCCAAGCAGGTCCGCGCGTTCCTCGGCCAGTTCGGCCTCGGCCGGGGTGACGTCCAGGGTCTCCGGCACCAGCAGCGGCTGCGAGGTCACCCGTGCCCCCTCCCATTCGCGCTTGAGACGTTCATAGGTGATGCGCTCGTGGGCCGCGTGCATGTCCACCACGATCAGGCCGCGGGGGCTCTCGGCCAGGATGAAGGTCTCGGCTACCTGCCCCAGGGCAAACCCCAGGGGCGGCATGCCGTCCGGGTCCGCTGCGGGCGCACCGGACGTGGCGGATGGCATCGGGGTGTCATAAGCGGCGGGCCGCGCCTCGGCCACCGCAGATGTCCCGCGGAACTCGGCCCAGGCCGCACCAAAGCCTGGATCGCGCCCGACCGGCTCAAGTCGCGGTTCGCGAGGGGGCGCGTACCCACCGCCCGCACCCGGCACACCCAGCCCGGACAGCGGGCGATCCGCCTGCGCCGGCATGGGCATGGGGCGACCGGCGGGGGCCGGCGCACCCATGTCGGGTACCGCCGCGGCATGCCCGGAATCCCCCGGACGCAACGCGGCAAGCGCCTTGTGCAGGCTGTGGAAGATGAAGTCGTGAACCATGCGCGACTCGCGAAAGCGCACCTCCTGCTTGGTCGGATGCGCGTTCACATCCACCTGGGTCGGATCCAGTTCCAGGTCCAGCACGAACATCGGATGCCGCCCGTGGTAGAGCACGTCCTGATAGGCCTTGCGCACGGCCGCGGCCAGCACGCGGTCGCGGATCGCACGGCCGTTGACGAAGAAGAACTGCTGATCGGGCTGCGCCCGCGACTGGGTCGGCGAGCCCAGCCAGCCGGACAGCGCCAGCCCGGCGCGCTGTTCGTCCACCGGGGTCGCATGCTCCAGGAAGGCATCGCCCAGCAGCGCCCTCACCCGCTCGCCGGGGTCGTCGGCCGCCGGCAGGTCCAGGGTGACGCGGTCATTGTGGCGCAGGCTGAAGGCGACCTCGGGACAGGCGGCCGCCTGAGTGCGGATCACGTTCTCGCAGTGGTTGTATTCGGTGCGTTCGGTACGCACGAACTTGCGCCGCGCCGGGACGTTGAAGAACAGGTCGCGGACCTCGACGGTCGTGCCCACCGGATGCGACGCCGGGGCGGCCTCGCGGAAGATATCGGAGCCGTCCCCGGTCAGGCGCCAGCCGTTGCGCTCGTCCGCCACCATGGAGGTCAGCGACAGCCGCGAGACGGAGGCGATCGAGGGCAGGGCCTCGCCGCGAAAGCCCAGGGTATGCAGCGCCTCGAGGTCATCCATGCAGGCAATCTTGCTGGTGGCATGGCGCGAAAGGGCCAGCGGCATCTCGTCGCGATAGATGCCGCTGCCGTTGTCGCTGATCTGGATCAGGCGGACGCCGCCCTGCTCCAGGCGCACATCCACCCGCGTCGCCCCGGCATCCAGGGCGTTCTCCAGCAGCTCCTTGACCACCGAGGCCGGACGCTCGATCACCTCGCCGGCGGCGATCTGGTTGATCAGTTGTTCGGAGAGCTTTGCGATCGCCACGCGCGACACCTGGGAGAGACGAGAACCGGGTGCCTAGCCTAACCGGGGCAGCGCCGGAGTGCCTAGCCGGCGGCCGAACAACGCCTGCAAGACGTGACGGGCTGCCCGGAGGTCCCGGGCTCAGGAGTCGCGGGGGATACGCAGGACCTGGCCGGCGTAAATGCGGTCATCGCGGACATCGTTGGCCGAACGCAGGTCCGCCAGCGACAGGCGATAGCGATCGGCAATCCCGGAGAGGGTCTCGCCCGGGCGGATAATGTGCTGGTCCGGCTGGCCGTCGGCGATCAGCGTGCCCGGACGGGCATGGGTGGAGAAGTACGACCGCAGCCCGGTCAGCAGGGCGTCCGCCAGCGAGTTCTGGAAGGTCGTGCTGCGCAGCTTGCGCTCCTCAGAGGGATTGGAGATGAAGGCCGCCTCGACCAGGACCGACGGCACGTCCGGCGAGCGCAGGACCGCAAAGTTCGCGCGCTCCACCTCCGGCTTGCGCACCTTGCCCACCCGGTGGAGCTCCGCGATCATCCGCTCGGCCAGGGTGTTGCTGGCCTCCAGGCTCCCGCTCTGGGCCAGATCCAGCAGCACGTTGGTCAGGGAATCGTCCTTGCCGTTGATCGGCACCCCGCCCAGGCTCAGATCCGCCTGGTTCTCGCGCTGGGCCAGGAACCGCGCAGCCTCGCTGGAGGCCCCGCGCTCGGACAGCATGTACACCGACGAACCCTGGACACTGCGATTGGCGATCGCGTCGGCGTGGATGGACACGAAGATATCGGCGTCCGCCTTGCGCGCCCGCTCGATGCGCTCGCGCAGGGGCAGGAAATAGTCGCCACTGCGGGTCATCACGGCCTTCATGCCGTGCTCGCTGTTCACGCGTTCGGCCAGACGCTTCGAGATCTGCAGGACCACGTCCTTCTCGCGGGTGCCGGCGGGGCCGATGGCACCCGGATCATGCCCACCATGGCCGGCATCGATGGCGACCACGACATCGCGCAGGTCCTCCTGCGAGCGCCCACGGCGGGAGCCGTTGTTCTCCGCCGAGCGCGGCGCGGCGGGTGCCTCGCCGCTGGTCAGATCCAGGACCAGGCGGTGCGGCGCACCCTGTGCCGGCATCAGCACGAAACTGCTCGGCTCCACCGGTTTGCGCAGGTCGAACACCACGCGCAGATCGGAGCCATTGCGTGCGGCATGGCGCACGGCCTTGATCGCCGAGCGCGGGTTATCACTGATGGTCAGGTCTTCCACGGCACGCGCGTTCTCCAGATCCACCACCAGGCGGTCGGGAGACTGCAGGTGAAACATGGAGTATTCCGCCTCGCCGTCCATGTCGAAGACCAGACGGGTGGTTCCGCCATCCACGGACATGCGCACGCGCCGGACATCCGTGCGAGCCAGGGCCGGCAAAGGCATCCCGACCAGCCCGAGGGCAGTCATGGCGCGCAGCAGCTGGCGGCGGCGCAGATCCGGCGATGTTGATTGGCCCACGGCGTTTCCCTTTGTAATCAGGGGTTCTGACTACATTGTGGACGCTTTTTCTGGAAAAGCAATAGCAATTTTCTTTCTTTATGAGCGAGATATCGCGCATTGTGCGCGTGGCGGGCCAACTCCGGGGCAGCCCCGGCGTGTCACCCTGTCACGATCTCCTGATCCCGAAGCACCCGGTGGTAGGCCGCCGCCAGCGGCCCCTCCAGCCACAGCTCCCGGCCTTCGGCTGTGCCCTCGCGATGCGCCAGGCGCACCACCAGATCCGGCGCCGGCAGCCAGCCCGCACCGCGCTCCGGCCACTCCACCAGCCACAGGACATCGCCCCCGAAGGCCTCGCGCACCCCCAGGTACTCGAGTTCTTCGGGATCACCCAGGCGGTAAAGGTCGAAGTGCAGGACCTCGCGCCCCGCCAGCGCATACGGCTCCACCAGGGTGTAGGTCGGACTGCGGACCGCGCCTTCATGCCCGAGCCGGCGCAGCAGACCCCGAACCCAGGTGGTCTTGCCGACACCCAAATCACCCTCCAGGAACACGATATGCGGGGCGTCGAGCGCCGCCAGCGCGGCCCCGGCCGCCTCGGTCGCCTCCAGGTGCGGGAGGATCAAAGGGGCCGCTGCTACCGTCATGCCCCACCCCCGGCCGCGGCCGGCAGGGCTTCGGCCAGATCCCCGGCCAGCATCCCGCGCGCCCCGCCCAGGCGATCACGCGCGATGCAGGCTGCGGCGCAGTGCCAGGCGGCCCCGATCTCCGCGGCGCTGCGCGCATCCGCGCCCTGCCCGCGCAGCGCGGCGATGATGCCGGTCAGCACGTCCCCGCTGCCGGCGGTGGCCATACCCGGGTGGCCGCCGGTGACACAGGCCAGCGGCTCCGCACCCGAACTGGCGACCAGCGTGCCCGCCCCCTTCAACAACACCACTCCACCCAGGCGCGCGGCCAGCGCCCGCACCTGCCCGGGGCGATCGGCCTCGATAGTGGCCACGTCCTGCCCCTGCAGACGGGCGGCCTCGCCTGGGTGCGGGGTCAGCACCCAGTCCTCGCCCCGGCGCGGGGCCTCGGCCAGCAGGTTCAGGGCATCGGCATCCACCACCCGGGGCAGGTCGGCATCCGCCACCGCCAGCCACAGGCCACGACCCCAGGCGTCCTGTCCCAATCCCGGTCCCACCGCGACGACATCGACGCGACGCATCAGGGCCTGCAACTCGCTGGCGTCCGCCACGCCACGCACCATCAACTCGGGTCGCTCCAGGTTCGCCCAGGCCGCATGCTCGGGGTGCGTGGCCAGGGTCACACGGCCGGCCCCGGCGCGCAGGGCGGCCGTCGCCGCCAGCCGCGCGGCCCCCGAGTAGCCGGGCGCGCCGCCCACGATCAGCACATGCCCACAGTCGCCCTTGTGCGCCCCCGGGCGCCGTACCGGCAGACGCTGCCGCCAGTCCTCTGGCCCGACCCGACGCGCAACCGGCGCGATGCCATGGGCCACCGAGGCAGGGAGATCGAGCGGGGCCACCTCCACCTGGCCGACCCGGTCGACCGCGGCCCCGGTATGCAGGCCCAGCTTGTCGGCGATCATGGTCAGGGTGTGATTGGCCCGGACCGCCTCCCCCAGGACCCGGCCGCGATCGATATCCACGCCCGAGGGCACATCGGCCGCCAGCACCGGCCGCCCACTCGCGTTCAGCGACTCGATCACCGCGCCGTAGGCATCGGTCAGCGGCCGCTCCAGGCCGATCCCGAACAGGCAATCCACCCACAGGGCCGCGGCCGCCGGGTCGAAACTTTCCAGGGCATGGACCTCGCCGCCGCCCGCCTGCCAGCGCCGGTGGGCCTGACGACCATCGGACTCGGGGCGCGCCCGCGAAGGGCCGCCATGAACCCGGACCTCCAGCCCGGCCTCGGCGGCCCGCCGCGCGAGCACGTAGCCGTCTCCGCCGTTGTTGCCGGGCCCGCACAGGATCCCGATGCGACGGGCCTGCGGCCAGTCGCGGCGCACCACCGCCAGCAGGGCCTGCCCGGCACGCTCCATCAGCTCGCCCGGCGCCATCCCAGGCAGGGCCAGACCGGCGGCATCCAGGGCGCGCATGCCCACGTTATCGAACAGTGCGCTGGTCAATGCTTGTGGGTCGGGTTCATGATTCACGCCATCACCTCCGTCGCGGAAGCCGAAATCGTGCCTCAGCGCCTCGATCCACGCCAATCTGCCGAACTCGCCGAACGCATCCGCGACTGGGGTCGCGAGCTCGGCTTCCAGGCCGTGCGCATCGCCCCCGCCGAGGTGCCCGAGGCGGATCGCCAGCATCTGGACGACTGGCTGGCCCAGGGCTCGCACGGCGACATGGACTGGATGGCCGTCCGCGCCCCCCTGCGCCACGCCCCGGATGCCCTGGTGCCCGGCGTGCAGCGCATCATCAGCGTGCGCATGGACTACTTCCCGCCGGCCACCCGACGCCCGGCGATCCAGCTGGCCGAACGCGATCACGCCTATGTCTCGCGCTATGCCCTGGGCCGCGACTACCACAAGCTGCTGCGCAAGCGCCTGACCACCCTCGCGCGCCGGATCGAGGCGGAGGTCGGGCCGTTCGGCTATCGCGCCTTCACCGACAGCGCCCCGATCCTGGAAAAGGCCCTGGCCGCCCGCGCCGGGCTGGGCTGGATTGGCAAGAACACCAATCTGCTGGCGCGCGAGAGCGGCTCCTGGTTCTTCCTCGGGGAGCTGTTTACCGACCTGCCACTGCCACTGGATGAACCCGTGGACGAGCACTGCGGCCAGTGCACCGCCTGTCTCGATGTCTGCCCGACCCGGGCGTTCCGCGGGCCATACGACCTGGACGCCCGCCGCTGCATCTCCTACCTGACCATCGAACTGAAGGGTGCGATCCCCGAGGACCTGCGCCCGCTGATCGGCAACCGCATCTACGGCTGCGACGACTGCCAGCTGGTCTGCCCCTGGAACCGCTTTGCCGAGGTCACGGCGGAACCCGACTTCATCGCCCGCCACGGTCTGGATAGCGCCAGCCTGGTCGAGCTGTTCGCCTGGGACGAGGCAACCTTCCTCGCCCGCACCGAGGGCATGGCCATTCGCCGAATCGGCCATGCCCAGTGGCTACGCAACCTCGCTGTGGCCCTCGGCAACGGTCCGGCCACACCCGAGGCGGACGCAGCCCTGGCCGCCCGCGCCGAGCACCCTTCCGAGCTGGTGCGCGAACACGCCGCCTGGGCGCGCGAACAACTGCGCAACCCCCCGCACAGCGCGCCCCTGTCCACGGAAAACCTGTCCCGGCTCACCCAAGCGCCCGGGTAAGCCGGGCAAGCAGAAACCGCCCCGGAAGAGGCAAATCCGCACCTCCCAAGGTTGCCAGTGCCGGCGCAACCGGCGACACTCCGGTGCCGAATCACGCCCCGACGCGGGGCCCGGCCCGCCACCAAAGGTTCAGCCCGCCGCCATGCCCGATCACCCGGACACCACGCGCTATCAGCGGATCTTCGAACAGGCGCCCGAGGCTCATCTGGTCCTCGACCGCAAGGGCGGGATCGTCGCGGCCAACTACGCTGCCTGCGAACTGCTGGGCTATACCAGCGCCGAACTGACCGGCGGCGTGCACATCACCGAGCTGGACCTGCAGGCCACTCAGGACGACGTGGACCAGGCCCACTCCAACCCCGAACAGCGCCTCCCCGCGCACTTCGAGAGCCGCTACCGGCATCGTGACGGTGGCGAATTTCCGGCCGAGGTGCACATCAACGCGATTCGCACGGACGGCGAGCTCGAGGTCTTCGCGACCGTGCGCGACATCACCCGCGAGCGTCAGTCGGAGCAGGCGCTGAAGAGCCTGGAGACCCAGCTGGGCGCGACCATTCGCCATGCCCCGCTGATCCTGTTCGCGCTAGATGCTGAAGGCTGCTTCACGCTATCGGAGGGAGCCGGCCTCCGGACCCTGGGATTAAAGCCAGGCGATGTCCTGGGCCGCGACGCCCGGGAAGTCTACGCCGACCAGCCCAACGTGATCGATGGCGTGGAACGCGCTCTGAGGGGGGATAGCTTCGACGACGAGGTCCGTATTGGCGACACCTATCTACGCGTCTCATGGATGCCGCTGACCGATGGGGAATCCAGCCGCCCAGGCGTGCTCGGCGTGGCCTGGGACGTCACCTCGCTGCGGGCCGCGGAGGCCGCCACGGGTGCCGAACGGGACCGCCTGCTAACCACGCTGCAATCAATCAGCGACGGGGTCATCACCGCAGACACCCACGGGCGCCTGACCTACCTGAACCCCGCCGCCCAGGTACTGCTGGGGCTGGATGCCACCAGCGCCCAGGGCCGCCTGGTGGACGAACTGCTGGACCTGGAAGACACCCGGACGGGGGCCAGCGTGCTCCGCCCGGTGGAACACTGCCTGAACCTGGGCGGTACCGTGGAATCGCCCGAACGCATACTGCATCGCGCCGACGGCGAAACCCGCGTGGTACGCATGCTGGCCTCGCCCCTGCAACGCCCGAACCGCGAGGCCCAGGGTGTGGTGGTCGTGCTGCACGACCACACCGAGCTGTGGCAGATGACCCAGCAGCTCAACCATCAGGCGACCCATGACGACCTCACCGGCCTGTGCAACCGCCGCGAATTCGAGCGGCGGCTGGACCAGGCCCTGCACATTCAGGAGGAGGGCGAGACGCCGCATGCGGTGTTCTACATGGACCTCGACCAGTTCAAGATCATCAACGACACCTGCGGTCACCAGGCCGGCGACGAGCTCCTGCGGGAACTCTCCGAGCGCCTGCGGCACCTGATCCGCGAGAACGACACCCTGGCTCGGCTGGGTGGCGACGAATTCGGCGTGCTGCTGTGCCACTGCCCGCCCGAACGCGCCGAGGCGATTGCCCGGAAGATGCTGGAGACCGTGCAGTCCCTGCGCTTCGCATGGGAGGGCCGGCGTTTCGATGTCGGCGTCAGCATCGGTCTGGTGCCGGTCAGCGGCCCGGAACAGACCCTGCCCGAGATCCTCAGCCAGGCGGACTCCGCCTGCTACGCCGCCAAGGAAAACGGCCGCAACCAGGTCTACGTCTGGCAGCCCAGCGACCAGGCCCTGCGCCGCCGACGCGGGGAGATGGAATGGGTCGGCCGCATCCGCTCGGCGCTGGAGGAGGGGCGCTTCGCGCTGTTCGGCCAGGCCGTCCACCCGCTGGGTCCGGTCGCCCCGGACCTTGCCCATGTCGAGGTGTTGATGCGCCTGCGCGACGAGGATGGCCGGCTGATCCCGCCGGGCAGCTTCATCCCGGCCGCGGAGCGCTACCACCTGATGCCGGATATCGACCGACACATCATCGACAACGCCTTCGCCATGCTCGCCCGGCATCGTGCGCCGCGCGAGAACTCATCCCACTGCGACCCCACTCTGGCGATCAACCTCTCGGGCCAGTCGCTGGCGCAGGAGAGCATGCTGGAGTTCGTCACCGAGCGCCTGCAGCACTACGCGATCCCGCCGCGCTGCATCATCTTCGAGATCACCGAGACCGCGGCCATCAGCCACCACGAACGCGCCCAGAGCCTGATCCGCACCCTGCGCTACATGGGTTGTCGTTTCTCCCTGGACGACTTCGGCAGCGGTCTGTCGTCATTCGGGTACTTGAAGAACCTGCCGGTGGACTTCATCAAGATCGACGGCAGCTTCGTGCGCGATATTGCCCACAACGCGGTGGACTCGGCCATGGTCACGGCCATTCACCGCGTGGGTCATGTCCTCGGCCTGCGCACCATCGCCGAGTGTGTCGAATCAGCCGCGACCATGGACCGCCTGCGCGAGATCGGCCTGGACTTCGTGCAGGGCTTCTACCTGTCGGAACCGGCCCCGCTGGAGCAACACCTCACGCTCATCGACAGCAACGTCCGCTGACGAGCGATACCCATTTCCGAGTGTTTTCCTTGGTTTTTGCCGGCGCTTTCGCTTCCGGTGCGCGGACTTGCTAGCGTAGGACCGAACAATAATCGGAAAACCACGCACTTATGCCTTATTCGGAACAACGCATCACCTCCACGCACCGCTGGTCGGACAAGACCTTCAGCTTCACCACCACGCGCCCGGAGGGTCTGGAATTCAAGAACGGGCAATTCGTGACCCTGGGGCTGCGCCCCGAGGGCAAGCTGATTCCGCGTGCGTATTCGATCGTCTCCGAACCCGAGGCCGAGGAACTGGAATTCCTGAGCATCCACGTGCCGGATGGCGCCCTGACCAGCCGCCTGGCCGAGGCTGGACCGGGTGATTCAATCTGGATCAACACCAAGGTCACCGGCTCGCTCACCTTCGACTACGTGCAGCCGGGTCGCACCCTGTACATGCTGGCCACCGGCACGGGGCTCGCCCCGTTCATCTCGCTGATCCGCAGCCCGGAGCTGTTCGAGCACTTCGACAATGCAGTGCTGGTACACAGCGTGCGTACCGTCGAGGAACTGGCCTACCGCCAGGAGATCGAGTCGCGCATCAGCGACCGCCTGCGCTACGTGCCGACCGTGACCCGCGAGAACCACGACTTCGCCTGCCCGATCGCGCAGCAGCCCTACGACAACAACCAGCGTGGCGCCGACATGTTCCGCTCCGGCGAGCTGAGCCAGATCCTGGATCTGCCGCCCGCGGATCCGGAACACGACCGTGTGATGCTGTGCGGCAACCCGGCGATGAACCGCGAGATGAGCGAGTGGCTCACCGAACACGGCTGGACCCAGACCAACTACAAGGGCGTGGGTACCTTCACCGTGGAACAGGCCTTCGTCACCACCATGTCGGACTCGGACGACTGAACCTCAGCCCCGGACCAGCAGGACCCAGCGGGCCGCGTTGATCCGCTGCAGTTTGGCCGTGTCGCCACCCCGGTCCGGGTGGTGGCGCTGCGCCATCCGGCGATACTGTCGGCGGATCGTATCCGCATCCACCGGGTCCGCAAGCTCCAGCACCTCCAGCGCCTGCTCGCGTTGCTGGTCACGCCCCAGCTGCGACCAGAACTCACCCAGAAGCGCCTCCACCGTCGCCGCATCCATGGTTTCCAGCTGCGCCAGGTCGAGGTAATAGGCGCGCAGTGGATCATGCGTCGCCAGAAGCCCATCCACCGCGCCTCCCTCCCGCACCGGCTCGATCCCGATATCCAGGCAGTGGATACGCAAGCCTTCGCCGCCCTCCGCAAGGCGGTCGCGCAGCCGGTAGAGGCAGTGGAACAGCACAAAGTGCGCCTGAAACAGGCTCAAGGGCTCCTGCAGCCGGGCCCCGGCAAACGGCTCCACGCCCGCGTCGCGCAACTGCGTGATCAGGGCGTGCTCGGTCACCCCGTCCGACTGCATGCGCAGGCACTCCAGCACCCGATCCAGCAATGCCGGATGGACCGGTGACGCGACCGCATCCGAAGCGGCTGTCATGCGCCCGGAAACTCCCCGTCGACATACACCCAGCGCCCGTCTTCGCGGCGAAAACGACTGCGCTCGTGCAGGCGTACGCCCTGACCGCGCACCCGTGACCGGGCAATGAACTCGACCCAGCCTGTCTCGTCGTCCGGCCCACCCGCCTCGGTCGCACGTATCGCGAGCCCCAGCCAGCGCTGTTCCGGGGCCAGCTCCATGGATGCCGGGCGTGTCGCGGCCGCCCAGGTCGCCAGCAGATAGTCCTCACGCCCTTCCACAAACGCGGCATAACGCGAGCGCATCAGCGCCTCCGCCGTGGGGGCCGAGGCCGTACCATCCAGATACGGCCCACAGCAGGCGGCACGGTCCTGCCCGGACCCGCAGGCACACGTATCGACCTTCTTTCGGCTCGCCTTGCCCAAGCCCCATCTCCCGTTCATCTGCGTTCCAGCCAGCATGCCCGAGCTATCGCCCACGGTCGAACCCTCACTTTGGCACTGGTCTTTCGCCAGCGAAATCGGTAGCGTGCGTATCACGATCCCGGAGGGAACAATGGCCAACATCCTGATCATGGGCTGCGGCGATCTCGGCGGTGCCGTTGGCCAGCAACTTGCCCACGGCGGACACTCCGTCTGGGGCCTGCGCCGCCGGCCGGAGCACATCCCCAAGCCGATCCAGCCCCTGGCCGGCGACTTCGGCGTCGCGGACGGCCTGCCGGAGCTGCCGCCGGCGCTCGACACGGTTTATTTCATCGCCACCCCGGGCGAGTTCACCGAGCCCGCCTATCGTCGCGCCTATGTTGACGGCCTGCGCAACACCCTGACCGCCCTGGAACGGGCCCGCCAGCGGCCGCGCCGCGTTGTATTCGTCTCCAGCACCTCGGTCTACGGCGCCGACGACGGCCGCTGGGTGGACGAGACCAGCCCCACCGAACCCACCCGGTTCTCCGGGCGCGCCCTGCGGGAAGCCGAGCAGTTGCTGGCCGACAGTCCGTTTCCCGGCGTGGTCGTGCGCTTTGGCGGCATTTATGGCCCGGGCCGCGAGTACCACCTGCGCAAGGTGCGCGAGGGCGTGCGTGGTCAGCACGAAGCGCCGGTCTGGACCAACCGCATCCACCGCGATGACTGCGTGGGCCTGCTGACCCACTTGTTCCATCTGGATGACCCCGAACCGATTTATCTGGGCGTGGATGACGAGCCCGCCCTGCGCCACGAGCTGCTCGCCTGGCTGGCGCAGGCGATGGAGATCGACCCGCCCGGCACACCGCCGATGCCCGAGGGCGAAGTCTCCGGCAAGCGCTGCTGCAACAAGCGCCTGCATGCCAGTGGCTATCGCCTCCAGTATCCCGACTACCGCACCGGCTACCGCGCCCTGCTCGACCACATCGCCACCACCTGACCAGGGTCCTCGCAGCGTCGGGCCCGGGCGCTGTTCGGCCTCAGGTGTCTACATTGCCTCCGGTCCACCGCCTGCCTTGTTGTGGCTGGTCCCGGTTCGCCATCCGGTGTTTACGGTGCCTCCGGTCCGCCGCCTGCCACGCGCTCTCTCGCGAGCGCACCGCGAGGTACTTCTTTGCTCGTGCAAAGAAGTACCCAAGAAACACGCCCGACTGCCGCGACCCCGGCCCGCTGCGCGGGCCGGGGTTTCCCTCGCTCCGAGGCTTTTCGCGGGCGGCGCTGAACTCGCTGCGCCTGCGGCTCCGCTCAAACATCCAGCGCCCCGTGTCTATTTAGAATCGTCCCGCGAAAAGCCTCTCCACTCGGCGCGACGACAACGGGGAGGTATGTCAAGACAACGGCGGTCCGAAGGCCTGTGCCATTGGATGGAGGCGGGCTGTTCCGGCATCTGGGCACGCTCGGCCTGCGGCCATGGCGTGCCGCGCCCGCGAAGCGGGCGCCGGGGGGCGTAGGATGTGATGAGCGCAGCGAATCGCATCAGGGTTTCGCACGGCGTGGGGAACGGTGCGTTTCGCTGCGCTCAACCTCACCCTGCGGGATACCGCCTGTTTTGACCTTCTTCTCCCGTATGGAGCCCCTCGCGGAGGGCGTGATGGGCCGGGAGAAGACGCTGGATGTCTGAGCGAAGCGCAGCGTAGCGAGTTCAGCGCCGCCGGCCCAGCGCGCCCGGAGCGAGGTTCCCGGGCAAAATCCGGGTGCGCCTCGAAGGGTACTTTCTTGGGCAAGCAAGAAAGTACCCTTCGAGGCGCGCTGGCGAGTCAGCGCCGGACAGCATGCGGACCGAAGCCACCGTAAACTCCGGACGACGAACCAGGACCAGCCTGCACGACAGACAGCCGGCCAACGGCATATCCCCCGGGCGGCCAGCGCGCCGCGCCGTTATAATGCGCGGCTTTCCCTACACTCCGACCCGAGCGCGCCCGCGATCATGGACAAGAGCTTCGACCCGAAAAGCATCGAACAGACCCAGTACGACCGCTGGGAGGGCGCGAACGTCTTCGCGCCGCCGGCGACGGGCGAGGCCAACTACTGCATCCTGCTGCCGCCACCGAACGTGACCGGCACCCTGCACATGGGGCATGCCTTCCAGCACACCCTGATGGACACCCTCATCCGCTATCGGCGGATGCACGGCGACCGCACCCTGTGGCAGGGCGGCACCGACCACGCCGGGATCGCCACCCAGATGGTCGTCGAACGCCAGCTGGCCGCCGACGGCAAGGGCCGCCACGACCTCGGGCGCGAGAAATTCCTCGAGGCAGTCTGGGACTGGAAGGCCGAATCCGGCGGCACCATCACCCGCCAGATGCGCCGCCTGGGCGACTCCATGGACTGGTCGCGCGAGCGCTTCACCATGGACGACGGGCTGTCCGACGCGGTGCGCGAGGTCTTCGTGCGTCTGCACGAGGAGGGCCTGATCTATCGCGGCAAGCGCCTGGTCAACTGGGACCCGGTGCTGCACACCGCGCTCTCCGATCTCGAGGTCCTGTCCGAGGAAGAGGTCGGCCACCTGTGGCACTTCCGCTATCCGCTGGCCGACGGCTCTGGCCATCTGACCGTCGCGACCACCCGCCCGGAGACCATGCTGGGCGACACCGCCGTCGCGGTGCATCCGGAGGACGAGCGCTACCAGCACCTGATCGGCAAGACCATCCGGCTGCCGCTGGTCGGGCGCGAAATCCCGATCATCGCCGACGACTACGTCGAGGCCGAGTTCGGCTCCGGCTGCGTGAAGATCACCCCGGCGCACGACTTCAACGACTACGCGATGGGGCAGCGCCACGACCTGCCGGTGATCAACATCCTGACCATCGACGCCTGCATGAACGACAACGTGCCGGCCGCCTATCGCGGGCTGGACCGCTACCAGGCCCGGCAGAAGGTTGTCGACGACCTGGATACGGAAGGACTGCTCGAAAAGATCGACGACCACAAGCTGATGGTCCCGCGCGGCGACCGCTCCGGCACCGTGGTCGAGCCCTACCTGACCGACCAGTGGTACGTGAAGGCCGCCCCGCTGGCCGAACCGGCCATCAAGGCGGTGGAGGACGGCCGCATCCGCTTCGTGCCGGAGAACTGGTCGAAGACCTACTTCGAGTGGATGCGCAACATCGAGGACTGGTGCATCTCGCGCCAGATCTGGTGGGGCCACCGCATCCCGGCCTGGTACGACAAAGACGGCAATGTGTTTGTCGGCCGCTCCGAGGACGAGGTGCGCGAGAAGCACGGCCTGGGCACCGAGGTGGCGCTGGAACAGGACGAGGACGTGCTGGACACCTGGTTCAGTTCGGCGCTGTGGCCGTTCTCCACCCTCGGCTGGCCCGAGCAGACGCAGGAACTGAAGGATTTCTACCCGACCAGCGTGCTGGTCACCGGCTTCGACATCATCTTCTTCTGGGTCGCCCGCATGATCATGATGGGCGAACACTTCATGGGGGATGTGCCCTTCCGCGAGGTGTACGTCACCGGCCTGATCCGCGACTCGGAAGGCCAGAAGATGTCCAAGTCCAAGGGCAACGTGATCGACCCGATCGATCTCATCGACGGCATCAGCGCCGACGATCTGGTGGCCAAGCGCACCCGCGGCCTGATGCAGCCGCAGATGGCGAAGAAGATCGAGAAGACCACACGCAAGGCCTTCCCCGACGGCTTCCCCGCCTTCGGCACCGATGCCCTGCGCTTCACCCTCGCGGCACTCGCCACCACCGGGCGCGACATCAAGTTCGACCTCGGCCGCATCGAGGGCTACCGCAACTTCTGCAACAAGCTGTGGAACGCCTCGCGCTTCGTGCTGATGAACGTCGAGGGCCACGACTGCTCAGCCGCCACCGACACGGCGGAGCACCGCACCCTGGCCGATCGCTGGATCCTCGACCGCCTGGCCGCCACCGCCGCGACCGCCACGCAGCAGCTCGACGCCTACCGCTTCGACCTCGCCGCGCAGACGCTCTACGAGTTCACCTGGCACGACTACTGCGACTGGTACCTGGAGCTGACCAAGCCGGTCCTGAACGACGCGGCCACGCCGGAGGCGGTCAAGCGCGCCACCCGCAATACGCTGGTTACCGTGCTCGAGGCCCTGCTGCGCCTGCTGCACCCGGTAATGCCGTTCATCACCGAGTCGATCTGGACCAGTGTGAAGCCGCACGCCGGGATCGGCGACGACGTCGAGTTCCTGGTGCAGTGCCGCTGGCCGGCGCAGGACGGCTTCCCCAATGACGCCACCGCCACGGCCGAGCTCGACTGGGTGAAGGACTTCATCACCGGGCTGCGCCGCATCCGCGCGGAGATGGACATCGCCCCGGGCAAACCGCTGCCGGTGCTGGTGAAGAACTGGAACGACGCCGACCAGGAGCGCTATGCGCGCCACCGCGGCCTGCTGGAGTTCATCGCCAAGCCCGAGAGCGTCACCTGGCTGAACGCCGCCGACGAGGCGCCGGAATCCGCGATGGCCCTGGTCGACGACATGCAGCTGCTGATCCCGCTGGCCGGCCTGATCGACAAGGATGCCGAGCTGGCACGCCTGGACAAGGAGATCGCCAAGCTCGACAAGAACCTCGAGCAGAGCGAGAAGCGGCTGTCCAACGCGAGCTTCGTCGACCGGGCCCCGGCCGAGGTGGTGCAGAAGGAGCGCGACCGCGTCGCCGAGATGCACGCCACCCGCGACCAGCTCGCCGCCCAGCGCGAACGCATCCGCGCGATGTAAGGGCCTGTCACCACAGGGCGCGCGGAAAAGACCCAAAAAGCATTTACAGGAAGATGGGAAGACAGGAAGGGTTGGGTGTCGAGTCTGACTGAGCGCCGGGCTATGCCCAAGGCGGTTTCCTCCGGTCAGCGCCCATCAATCCCTGTTTATCTTCCGATCTTCGCGTCTTCCTGTTGATCGCCTTTGACCTTCGGCGCCACTTCAGGTGCTTTGAGGTGAGCAATCAGCTGATGCGTTCGAGCATGCCGCGGTGGCGGATCAGGCGGGCGAAGCCCCGGCCCACGTGATACCAGTGGAGCATCCAGGCCTCGCGTGCCAACCGGGCCGCCGATACCCGCGAGCCCAGCTCGGCCGGACAGGGGCAGACGTGCAACCCCATGCCACGTGCCATCGCCGCCGACCGGGCGAGATGGAAACGGCTGGTAATCAGCACCAGCGGCTCGTCGTCATGCGGCTCCCGCGCCAGCAGGTCGCGGGCGTTGCGCAGGTTCTCCAGGGTGTGCCGGGAGGCATCCTCCGTCTGGATGCGCTCGGAGGCAATGCCGCGGCGGCGCAGAAATGCAGCACCTGCGGCGGCCTCGGTCGGACCCTCCGGGGACGTCTGCCCGCCCAGCACGAGGATCCGGGCCTCGGGGTTGCGCCGCGCCAGACGCGCCGCGCGCAACAGACGCAGGCGGTACCCCGGACCCGGCACTCCGGCCTCCAGTTGCTGCCCCAGCACGAGGATGCAGCGGCCCCTTCCGGGGCAGCGAAGCCGTCGCGACCAGCGCAGGGCATGGGTCCACAGCAGCAGCCAGGACAGGCCGCCGGTCGCCAGGATCAGCAGATTGGAAAGCGCGAAGGTGGCCAGGCCATCCGGGCCGATGCGCCGAAGTCCTACCCGCGTCGTTCCCATGGCGGCCGAGTCAGGCCTCGTCTTCGGGCGTCGTGCCGCCGGTGAAATGCAGCCGCGCGTTGCGCCGGCGCCGCGCCCAGAAGCCCAGGGCGCGCGGCAGGTTCAGTGCCATCTGGGTGTAGTAGACCGCCTTGAAGGCGCGCAGTGACCACTGTACCCGGGTGTTGCGATAGACATCGCCGGCGAGCAGCGAGATCACCGCCTGCTCCATGCCCAGGGTGTTGCGCGGCCCCATGAACAGCTTGCGCATCACCGGGCTGTTGAAGCGGTAGATCAGCCAGGAGAAGCGGCGCACGCCACGGCGCACATCGCGCTCGAAGGCGCGCAGGTAGCGACCGGCACGCGCCGGGTGCTCCAGGCAGCGGTCCACGGCGTCGGCGGCGCGGAAGCCCCCCGACATGGCGATATACACCCCACTGGAAAACACCGGATCGACAAAGGTGAAGGCATCGCCCACCAGCAGGTAGCCCGGACCGTGGGCGCGGCTGGAGCGGTAGGAGAAATTGCCGGTGGCATTGACCGGGCCCGCCAGCTCCGCCCCCTGCATCCGCTCGAAGGCGGGTGGGCAGAGCTTCAGCGTCTCCCACAGGAAGGCCTCGGGCTTGGTCCGGCGGGTCTTCAGGTATTCCGGGAAGCAGACCGCCCCGACGCTCATCGCCCCGTCGCGCAGCGGGATCATCCAGATCCAGCCATGCTGGAACCAGTAGATGCTGATGTTGCCGGCATCGCGTCCGGGGCGGCGTGGCACGTGATTGAAGTGTCCGAAGATCGCGGCGCTGTTGTGTTCGGGATTGCGCGCCTTGAGATCCAGGCGGCGGGCCAGGAAGGTATCACGGCCGGAGGCGTCCACCACGAAATCGGCTTCGAACGCCAGGGTGTTGCCGGCCGCGTCGCGGGCGGTGACCTGCTGGGTCCCGCCCCTGGCCGGGTCGGCGAGGGCAACGTCGGAGACCGTCACCTCTTCCAGAACCCGGACGCCCAGACGCGCACTGTTCTCCAGCAGCAGGTGATCGAATTCCGAGCGCCGCACCTCATAGGCGGAGGCGGGTGTGTCGTCGTTCAGGGCGCGTTCGAAGTAGTAGGTGCGTGGCGTGTCGGGGGCCTCGGGAATGGTGAACTCGGCCCCGTGCTTGGGGATGCCGATGGTCTGCACCGCCTCGGCAATACCGAGCTCCTCGAACAGCGGCATGTTCATCGGCAGCAGGGACTCGCCGATGTGGAAACGCGGGTGCCGGGCCTTCTCCAGCAGCACCACGTCACGGCCCTTCTGCGCCAGCCGGGCCGCCACGGTGGAACCGGCAGGCCCGCCTCCAATCACCAACACCTGGCAGCGGCCGTCGGTTGCGGCTTCCTGTCCCGGTTGTCTCAAGTCACGTCTCCACTTACCCGACCGCGGCCCCAGAACGACGCCCCGGGCTGGTCGCGAGGGTACCACGGGCCCCGTGGTGTCGGTATCATCGGCGCCGGGCAGGAAGACCGCAGTGCAAATCGAAAGTTCGCACGCCGTCACAAAACACCACTCATTTTTCCACAGGGGGAACACGTGGCATCGCAAACAGCGTTCGAACAGGAAGTCGGCCAACTGATCGTGGACAGTCTTAACCTGGAAGATGTCGCGCCGGAGGACATCGAACCCGAGGATGCACTGTTCCGGGAAGGCCTGGGGCTCGACTCCATCGATGCCCTGGAGCTGGCGCTCGCGATCTCGCGTGCCTACGGCGTTCAAATCCGCTCGGACGACGAGAACAACCGCCAGATCTTCGCCTCCCTGCGCGCCCTGAGCTCCCACATCGAGGCGAACCGGGCCGCGTCGTGAACACCCCGCTCGCCGCCAGCGTGGCCCTGAGCTACCCGGTCGCGGTCATCCTCGGCGTCATGCTCGAGATCCCCCTGTTGCCGCTGGTCATCCTGGCGACCCTGATCCTGGTGACGGTCTGGGGCTCGCTGGCCATCACCGGTCGCGGCGTACTGGCTGTCATCCTGGCCCTGGGCATTGCGGTGCTGCTACTCGGCGGGGTGGCCAACTGGGTGCTCTATGCCCTCCCGGTACTGATCATGGGGCTGCTGTCGCTCCTGTTCGCCCGCTCGCTGCGCGCCCGTTCCACTCCGTTGATCACGCGTTACGCCCTGGCCATGGGGGCCTCCGACACCCCCGCGGTGCATCGCTACACCCGCAACCTGACCGTCACCTGGGCCGTACTTTGCGGCGCCCTGGCGATCGTCTCCGCGTGGCTTGCGCTGTTCGCATCCGCGACCACCTGGGCGCTGTTCGCCAACGGGATCAACTATCTGCTGCTCGCCGGGTTGTTCCTGCTGGAGTACCCATTGCGCCGCTGGCTGCTGCGCGACGAGCCCCGTAACGGCTTCCTGGCCTACCTCGTGGAACTGGCGCGGGTCGACCACCACCGGATGCTGAGGCACCCGTGACGGACACCCGACCGAACCTGCGACCCCTGATCGCCGACACCCCCGCACCGCTGGCGCGCATCGGCGAACGGTGGATCCCGCGCGCGGCCTTTCTCGCCGATGTGCAGGCACTGGCCGAGCGGATGCCATCGACCCGGGCGGCCTTCAACCTGTGCCAGGACCGCTACCATTTCGCGGTGGCCTTCGCCGCGATCCTGCTGCGCGGCCAGATGAACCTGCTGCCCCCGAATCGCGGGCGCACCACCCTGGCCGAGATCGCCAGTCAGTACCCGGACGCCGTCGCGCTGGTGGACGGTCCGGACGCCGAGATTGCGATCCCGATCCTGCGGGTGTCCGCCTGCGGCGAGGCCGGCGAGGCCACGGGTCCGATCCCGGAGATCCCCGGCACCCAGACCGCCGTGCTGGCCTTTTCCTCCGGCAGCACCGGCGCCCCCACGGCGCATGCACGCAGCTGGGAGGCCCTGCATGCGGTCAGCTCCCAGGCGCTGAAGGCGTTTGCGTTGACGGGCGCCCCGGCGCCCGCTCTGGTTGGCACGGTCCCGCCGCAGCATATGTACGGTCTGGAGTCGACCGTCCTGTATGCCCTGCTGGGCCCCACCGCCCTGCTGGCCGGACGTCCGTTCTACCCCGGCGACGTACGCGCGGCACTGACCGATTGTGCCCCGGCCGTTCTGGTCACCACACCCTTTCACCTGAAGGCCTGCCTGCGCGCCGGCCTCGAATGGCCGTCACCGGCGCGCATCCTGTGTGCCACCGCGCCACTGGACCCGGAAACCGCCGGCCAGGCCGAGCGCGTGTTCGGCTGTCGTCTGGACGAGATCTACGGCTGCACCGAGGCGGGGGCCATCGCCACTCGCCGGACCACGCGCGAGGCCGACTGGACCACCTATACCGGGGTGCGCATCCATGCCGGGGACGACGGGCGCGCCCGGGTTCAAGGTCCGCAACACCCCGAACCGGTGCCGCTGCCGGACCATATCGAGGTCCGGGATGCGGGCCATTTCCGCATGGAGGGGCGCCTGGCCGATCAACTCAACATTGCCGGCAAGCGCGCCTCGCTGGCCGACCTGAACCGGCGGCTGAACGCGATCCCCGGCGTTCTCGACGGCGTGTTCATCCCGCCGGATCCCGAGGCCGACACCCGGGGCGTGACCCGCCTGGCGGCGCTGGTTGTCGCGCCGGAGCGCAGCGAGGCCGATATCCAGGCGGCCCTGTCGGAATGCATGGACCCGCTGTTCCTGCCGCGCCCGCTGGTGCGGGTCGAGCATCTGCCACGCTCGGCCACCGGCAAGCTGCCACGCCAGGTGCTGCTGGACCTGCTCGCCCACCACGGCCAGTGCGCCTGAACCGCCGGCCGTCATGCAGCCGCCTGCCGTCCAGTCCGCCGTCCGCCGCATTGGCGCCGAGCACCCGTCCCTGCCCGGACACTTCCCCGGGCACCCGGTCGTGCCCGGCGTGGTGATTCTCGACCAGGTCGCCGCGGTGGCCCGTGCCCACGGCCTCGGGCCGGTCGAGGCCCTGCCCCAGGTCAAGTTCCTCGCCCCCCTGGGGCCCGAGACGGCATTCCGCATCGAGATCGACCCACCCGGGCGCGGCGGCCGCCAGGCCTTCCGTGTCGTCGCGGCCGAAGGCGAATCGCCGGTCACCTTCTGTTCCGGCCAGCTGGTCACGATCCACGACACCCCATCCCCATGAGCCGCGCCTGGTTCCAGCAGGCGGAACGGGGCTCGCCTCTGGCCCTGCGCATCATCCTGTGGGTGGCCCTGAATATGGGCCGTCGCGCCAGCCGCGCCCTGCTGTATCCAATCACCGCCTATTTCCTGCTGTTCGCCCCGCAATCGCGCCGCCACAGCCGCAATTACCTGCGCCGCGTCCTCGAACGCGAGCCGCGCCTGGCCGACCTGGCGCGACACCTGCACAGCTTCGCCGCGGTGATCCTGGACCGGGTCTTCCTGCTCGCCGGCCAGGACGCCTGCCTGGATATCCGGGTACACAACCGCGAGGCCTTCCTGGAACACGTGGACAGCGGCCGTGGCGCGATCCTGCTCGGCGCCCATCTGGGCAGCTTCGAGGCCCTGCGCGCGCTGGCGGTCGGCAAATACGACTTTCCCGTGCGGGTCCTGATGTACAACGACCACAACCAGAGCATCACCCAGTTCCTGGAGGCCCTGAACCCCGAGGTCGCCGCGTCGGTGATCCCCCTGGGGCGTACCGAGACCCTGATCCAGGCCCGCGAGTGCCTCGATCGCGGCGAGCTGATTGCCACCCTGGGCGACCGCGTGGCCGAGAGCGACAAGATGGTCGCCTGCAACTTCCTCGGCGACACGGCTCTGTTCCCGCAAGGCCCGCTGCTGCTGGCCGCGGTGCTCAAGGTCCCGGTGATCCTGTGCTTCGGGCTCTATCGCGGGGGCAACCGCTACGATATCTTCTTTGAACCTTTCGCCGAGACCATCGAGGCCCCGCGCGGGCAGCGCGATGCAGCCCTGGCACACTGGGTACAGCGCTACGCCGATCGCCTCGAGGCGCGGGTGCGCGAGGCCCCTTACAACTGGTTCAATTTCTATGACTTCTGGGACGATCCATCCAAATAGGCGAGGCCACGGCTTTGGCCCGCGTATCCGCCAGTCCGGCATCACGCTGATCCTGGCCTTGGGCCTGCTCGTCCCTGTTTCGGCCCTGGCCAACGACACCCTCGGCGCCCTGCTCGAAGCCCTGACCACCGAGCGCGCGGCGACCCTCGCGTTCGAAGAGCGCCGCGACGATCCGATGCTGGAATTTCCGGAGACCCGCTCGGGCTCCCTGGCCTTCGAGCCTCCCGATACCCTTACCCGCCAGGTCGACGGCCCGCGTGGCGAGACCGTGCACATCGAGGGCGACACCCTAACCCTGGAACGCCGCGGCACCAGCCGCGAGATCGACCTCAACGAACAGCCCGCCCTGGCCACCCTGGCCGGGTTGTTCCGCGCCCTGCTGACCGGCGACCGCGAGACCCTGGAGGCCGACTTCGAGATCGGCGTCACGGGGGACATCGACGCCTGGACCCTCGCGCTCGTCCCGCGGGATCGTGCCCTGCGCCGCATGGTCCCCGAACTGACCCTGAAAGGCGCCGACGGCGAACTGCACGAACTGGTCACCATCGAGGCTGGCGGTCACCACAGCCGCATGCGTTTCGAACCGCCACAGTACGCGGACTAGTCCTTGCTGCGCCGCCACCCCTCCCGCGTTGCCCTGACGCTCTGGCTGGCCGCCCTGCTCCTGGCCACGCTGACGCTGACCCTGCGCGGCGAACTGGTCACCGACCTCCAGGGCTTTGCCCCGGACCCGGTCAGCGCGGACGGGATCGCCCTGGACCCCGGGGCCGGCCCCGCCGGACGCATGCTGCTGCTGGCCATCGCCGGTGGCGAGGCCCGCGAGCGGGCGGCAGCCAGCGATGCACTGGTCGCGGCCCTGGAAGATGCCCCCGATGTTGCCGGCATCCACAACGGCCGCCTCGACCCCGACGACCCGGCGCTGGATTTCCTGATCGAGCATCGCTACCTGCTAAGCCCCCGGGTCGATGCCGAACACTTCAGCCAGGACCGCCTGAGCGAACACCTGGAGGCCCGCCGCGACGACCTCGCCAGCGCCGTCCCGGAACTGCCGCGGGAACTGATCCCGCGTGACCCCACCGCGGAGGCCCGGGTCGTCCTGGAGCAGCTCGCCGCCAGCGGTGGCCAGGCGACGACCGGCGCCGAAGGCGTCTGGGTCACCCCCGACCGGGGACGGGCCCTGCTGGTGCTGCGGAGCACGGCCGACGGCATGGACCTGGATGCCCAGGCCGCCCTGATCGAACGCACGCACGCGGCCTTCAGCGCCATCGACGAACCGAATCTGCAGCTGCAGATTGCCGGCCCGGCGGTGATCGCGGTGGACTCCCGCGCCACCATCCGCGGCGAGGTGACCTGGATCACCGCAGGCGCCAGCGTCGCGCTGGCCCTCCTGCTGCTGGCGGTGTTCCGCCATCCGCACCCGGTCTGGCTGGCGGCCGTGCCCCTGGCAAGCGGCATCCTGATCGCCGCGGCCGTGGTTACGCTGGTCTTCGGACACCTGCACGGGATCGCGCTGGCCTTCGGCATCACCGTGCTGGGCATTGCCCTCGACTACCCGCTGCACCTGTTCGCCCATGCACAACGAGGCGATGGTGAACCGTCCGGCGGCGAACGGGCCGACGGCGGGCGCCTCCCGCAGGTCGCGCGCGAGCTGTGGCCCGCCATTGCCCTGGGGGCCGGCAGCACGGTACTGGTGTATGCCCTGATGGCAATGACCGGGTTCTCCGGCATGGCCCAGCTCGGGCTGTTCGTATTGACTGGCGTGGCCGTGGCCGCCGTGGTCACCCGCTGGATCCTGCCCACGCTGGTCCCCACCCGCTTGCAGCGCGAGGGCCTGCCGCCGCTGCGCCTGCCCCTGCCCACGGGTCTCGCCCAGCCCCCTGCCATCGCGCGCTGGGGCCTCGCCCTGCTGGCCCTGGCCGCGATCGCCGTGGTCGCGAGTGCCGACCCCTTCCCCTGGGAGGATCGCCTGTCCGCCCTGCACCCGGTACCGGAGGACCAGGTTGCGCTCGATCAGGACCTGCGCAGCGCCCTGGGGCTGCCGGACGTCCGCCATGCCCTGCTGGTCAGCGGCGACACGCCGGAACAGACCCTGCGCGGCAGCGAGGCGCTGACGCCGGGCCTGGAGGCCCTGCGCGAGACCGGGGCCCTGGACGGCTTCAGCCATGCCGCGAACGTCCTGCCCAGCCGGGCACTGCAGCGCGAACGCCAGGCGGCGTTACCGGAACCCGATACCCTGCGCGAACGCCTGGAGGTGGCGAGCGCAGGGCTGGGGTTTCGCGACGGGGCCTTCGAGCCATTCGTGAACGACATCCAGACGGCCCGCCAGCAAGACCTGCTGGAACCCGAGGGCCTTCCCGACGGGCCTTTGCGCAATGCCCTGGAACCCCTGCTCCAGCCCCGCGATGACGGCACTGGCTGGGTCGCCTGGGTGCGTTTGCAGGGCGCCCATGACCCCGATGCCCTGACCCGCTGGGCCACGGACGCGCCTCTGGCCAGCGTGCCGGAACTGGACGGGGTGGGTATCCGCCACATCGACTTCTTCCGCGCCTCCGAAGAACTGGTGATCGGCTTTCGCGTCGAGGCCCTGCAACGGCTCGCGCTGGGAATGGTCGCGGTGGCCCTCCTGCTGCTGGCCGTCACCCGGGCGCCGGGACGCAGCCTGCGTATCCTGACCGCGGTTGGCACCGGGTTGCTGCTGACCCTGGCCACACTGATCCTGCTGGGCATCCAGCTGTCGCTGTTCCACCTGATCGCGATGCTGCTGATCACCGGGCTGTGCCTGGATTACGCCGTGTTCTTCAGCCGCCCGCTGCGGGATGCCGCAGCGCGCCTGCGCAACCTGCGCTCGGTCAGCGTATGCGCACTGTCCACGCTGGTGGTGTTCGGTCTGTTGGCCCTGTCCAGTCTTCCGGTCTTGCAGGCCATGGGCCTCACGGTGGTGCTGGGCGTGGTATTTTCCTTCCTCGCAGCGGCCCTGCTGGCCCCCGAGGCCAGCCGCCGGCAAACTGCCTGAAGCAACGCCGAACTGGCCCAATCCACCCGGAAACCCCTCCGGCCACAACCCGCAGATACGCCCGTCCATGGACCCCCTGGTCATCACTGCCCACACCCTGACGAGTGCCGCCGGCACCGGGATCGCCGCCAACGCCGAGGCCCTGCGCAGCGGCACCAGCGGACTGCGTGCCTGCGACCTGGAGCGCGTCAACCTGGACACCTACGTCGGCCGCGTGCCGGGTGTGGAAGCCATCGCCCTCGAGGGTGCCCTGGCCCCGTTCCAGTGCCGCAACAACCAGCTGGCCGAACTGGGGCTGCGCCAGGACGGCTTCATCGATGCGGTGGCGGCTGCAGTGGAGCGCCACGGGGCCGATCGGGTAGCCGTTTTGCTGGGCACCAGCACCTCCGGGATCGCCGCCACCGAGGCCGCGTACCACCGTCGTGACCCGCAGACCGGGGCCCTGCCACCGGACTACGATTACCAGCACACCCAGAACATGTTCTCGCTAGCCGACTTTGTTGCCACCCGCCTCGGCCTGTCCGGCCCCGCCATGGTGGTCTCCACTGCCTGCTCGTCCAGCGCCAAGGTCTTTGCCGATGCCCGGCGCTACATCGCGGCGGGACTGTGCGACGCCGCCGTGGTCGGCGGCGTCGACAGCCTGTGCGGCATGACGCTGTACGGCTTCAACGCCCTGCAGCTGGTCGCCGCACAGCCCTGCACCCCACTGGATCGCGACCGGACCGGGATCTCCATCGGCGAGGCCGCCGGCTTCTTCCTGCTGGAGCGCCCCTCCGCGAATGCCCACGGCGCACGGCTGACCGGTTACGGCGAATCCAGCGATGCCCACCACATGTCCGCCCCGCACCCGGAAGGCCTGGGGGCCGCGACGGCACTACAGCAAGCCCTGGACCGTGCAGGGCGGCAAGGCGACGAGATCGACTATGTGCTGATGCATGCCACCGCGACCCCGGCCAACGACCGTTCCGAGGCCCGCGCCCTGATCCACCGCCTGGGCCCGACCCCGCGCGCGGTGGGCAGCAAGGGCCTGACCGGGCATACCCTCGGGGCCGCCGGCGCGGTGGGGGTCGCGCAGGCACTGGCCAGCCTGGCCGGCGGCTTCGTGCCGGCGACCGCCGGGCTACGGCACCCGGACCCGGAACTGGGCCTGGATGCACGGGCAGAGACCGAGGACCGCCCGGTTCGGCGGGTCCTGGTCAACGCCTTCGGGTTCGGCGGAAACAACTGCAGCCTGCTGCTGGAGGCACCGCAATGAACACCATCGGTCTGCATGCGGTCGGACTGCTGGGCCCGGGACTGGACGACTTCGAGACCGCCCGCGCCATCCTCGCCGGCACGGCGCCTCTGGCGGGCGACGCGATCAATATCCCACCCGTGCGGCTGCTCCCCGCCAACGAGCGTCGACGCACCACGACCACGATCCGCCTGGCCCTGAAGGTGGCGGAAGAGGCCACAACCGACAGCGATCGCAGCCAACTGCGCAGCGTGTTCGCCTCGTCCTCCGGCGACATGGACATCATCGATCGCATCTGCGACGCGCTCACCCAGCCGGAGCCGGTGGTTTCGCCGGTCCAGTTCCACAATTCGGTGCACAACGCCCCGGCCGGTAACTGGTCGATCGCCACCCGCAACCCCGCTCCGGCGACCGCCGTATCCGGCTACAACGCCACGGTGGCCGCCGGCTTGCTGGAGGCCGCGACGCTGCAACAGTGCGAGGGTGGCGAGGTGCTGCTCACCTGCTACGACGTACCGTCGATGGAGACATTCATCCGCGTGCGCCCGATCCACCATGCGTTCGCGGTCGCCCTGCGCCTGGGGCCGGTGGAGGGCGCCACCTGGCGGCTGCAGATGGACCTCAAGGGACCCGCCACCGCCGATCGCTGCGTGGCAGACGAACTGGAGGCCCTGCGCGAGAGCAACCCGGCGGCACGCGCCCTGCCGCTGCTGGAGCAACTGGCCCGGGGCACGGCCGGCCATGTTACGCTTGACGCCCCGTTGGGCCGGTCGCTGAGCATCCGCATCGAGCCCTGAACAATCGCCCGGATCAGGAAGATCCCGCGCATGCCATCGCGACCCGAAACCCTGGATCACGACGCCATCTGCCGGCTGCTGCCGCACGCCGGGGCGATGTGCCTGCTGGATTCGGTAGAGGCCTGGTCCGACGACGCCATCCACTGTCGTGCCGACAGCCACCGGGATCCGGCCAACCCGCTGCGCGGGGAAGGCGGCCTGCATGCCCTGGGGGCACTGGAATACGGCGCCCAGGGCATGGCCGTGCACGGGGCACTGCTGGCGGATGGCGGCCCGCCCCGGGCCGGCTACCTGGCGGCCGTGCGCAACCTGCAACTGCAGGTCCAACGTCTCGACGGCCTCGACGACCCGCTCGAGATCCACGCCGAACGCATCCTGTCGGATACCCACAGCTCGATCTACGACCTGCGGGTCACCGCCGGCGACCAGCCGGTGCTGAACGCCCGCGCGACGGTGATCCTGCAACCCGCCGACGAGGAAAAGACCCCGTGACTGCACGCGCCCTGATTACCGGAGCCAGCGGTGCCATCGGCGCCGCCATTGCCCAAGCCCTGGCCGCGGCTGGCCATGAGGTGATCCTGCACGCCCATCGCAATGCCGACGCGGCCGAAGCAACAGCCGCGGCCATCCGCGCCGACGGCGGCCAGGCCCGCGTGCTGGTGTTCGACATCACCGACGAGGGGGCCTGCCGCGAGGCCCTGGAGCCCCTGGCGGCCGAGCAACCGGTGCAGATCCTGGTGCATAACGCAGGCATCCATGACGATGCGCCGCTGGCCGGAATGCGCCGCGAACAGTGGGACCGACCGATCGACGTCGGACTGAACGGGTTCTACAACGTCACCCAGCCACTGCTGCTGCCGATGATCACCACCCGCTGGGGCCGGGTCGTGGCGATCTCCTCCGTCGCCGGGCAGATCGGCAACCGCGGCCAGACCAACTATGCAGCGGCCAAGGCCGGGCTCCATGGTGCCATTCGCTCGCTGGCCCAGGAGGTCGCCTCGCGCGGGATTACCGCCAACGCGGTCGCCCCCGGCATCATCGAAAGCCCGATGAGCGATTCGAGCTTCGATGCCGACCGCATCCGCACCATCGTACCCATGCGCCGTGCCGGCCAGCCCGCGGAGGTCGCGAGTGTGGTCGGCTTCCTCGCCAGCGAGGGCGCCAGCTACGTGTCCGGTCAGGTGATCGGCGTCAACGGCGCCCTCGCCTGACCCCGCCATGAGCCACGTCGTTGCCCTGATCCCGGCCCACAACGAGGCCGCCACCATCGAAGACGTCGTCGCCGGCGCCCGCGCCCACGTGGACCGGGTGATCGTGGTGGACGACGGCTCCGAGGATGCGACCGCAAGCCTGATCGAGGACCAGGCGGAGGTCCTTCGGCAACCCGAGAATGGCGGCAAGGCGGCCGCGTTGTGGGCCGGGATGCAGCATGCCCTGGCCACCGGGGCCGACGCCGTGGTGACCCTGGACGCCGACGGCCAGCACGACACCACGGAGATCCCGGCCCTCATCGCCGCCTGGCGCGAGACCCCCGAGCGGCTAATCCTGGGGGCCCGACTCAAGGGCCGCGAACATACCCCGCCGCTGCGCCTGTTCGGCAACCGCATGGCGGACTTCTGGATTGCCTGGGCCTCGGGGCAACCGCTGCAGGATTCGCAGTCGGGGTTCCGCCTGTATCCCGCGGCGCTGTTGCGACGCCTCGAGCTGCGTCATCACCGGGCGCGCGGCTTCGTGTTCGAAAGCGAGGCCCTGATCGTCGCCGAGCGGCTGGGATTCCCGGTGCGGGTGGTCCCGGTACGCTGTATCTACCCGGAGAACCACCGCCCCAGCCATTACCGCGCGACCGCGGACACCCTGCGCATCATCGCCATGGTCGCCGGCCACCTGCTGCGCCGCGGGATGCGCCCGCTGGGGCTGTTGCGCTCGCGGGGCCTGGTGCGCTGAAGGCCCCGGCGTGCCGCTCCGGGCCGCGCCCTTGGAAACCAACGGCACGCGTGTCTACACTCTCGACGCACCCATCCCAGAAGGAAAACGCCATGAATACCAGGACGTTGCTGGTCATCCTGTTTGCCAGCCTGATCGCGCTGGCCGGCTGCCGCGGCACGGTCCCCGTGCACAACGTCAGCGATACCACGGTCACCGATGTTGCGGGTAAACGCCCCAGCGCCGAACAGATGGAACGCGCCATCCGCACCGCCGGAACGGCGCTGGGCTGGCGCATGGAAGAAGTGGAACCGGGGCTGCTCGAAGGGCGACTTGCGCTGCGCGACCACGTCGCCGAAGTGGAGATCCCCTATGCGGCGGGTGAATACAGCATTCGCTACAAGGACAGCACCAACCTGAACTACGCGGACGGCAATATCCACCCGAACTACAACAACTGGATCCAGAATCTGGACAACCAGATCCGGGCGCAGATCTCCGCCCTCTGATCCCACCCCGCACCGCGTCGGGCACACCCCCGCGCGGTGCGCACGCTCCAGGGCAAAGGGCCTTTCATCACGAAGCGCATGAAGGCGGGGAGATCGGAAGGAATGCGGTGACGGAAGCGTCTTGCGCCTCCGTTGCGGTCTTGCCCATCATCCAGTCTTTACACCGACCTGGTGATGCTTTTCAGGTTTTCTTCGTCCCTTCCTGTGCGCCGCGGTGATCCCAAACCGACTCCGCGGTCACGGGTCAGTCGGGGCGCGGGCGTTCGTCCGGCTTGCGTGCCTCGCCCTCGGAACTCTTGGGGGTCGGCTCGTCGTCCTGGGCGTCCGATTCGTTGGCGCCGCCGGCCGCCTCGCCGGGACCGGCACCGTAGTCTCGGCGCGTCATGTGCGACAGCAACTGCCCGGCCCGGTCCTCGAGGCGATCACGGGTCGGCTTGTCCGCCAGTTCCTCCGCGCTCTGCGCCAGGTGGTGGTAGAGGTCGCGGTAGGAACCCGCCATGGTCGCGAACAGCGTGGCCGTGCGATCGAAATGGTCGTTGACCTGGCTGCGGTAGCGGGTCAGTTCCTGCATGCGCCGGTCGAGTTCCTCTTCCAGCTCGCGGATCAGCTTGCGCTCGTCACTGGTGACGCGGCCCACCCAGAAACCCACGAGGGCGGCAACCACGATAGCCAGGATCCCGAGGGCCACCCACAACCCCACTGCTGTCTGTTCTTCCACCACGACATCCTCTGCAAATGGAGCCGCCATTGTGCCGCAGGCCCTCGCCGAACGCACTGCCGGGCATGCTAACCTCGCCACAACAGGGACACCGGAACCACGCAGGAAGGCCCCCGGAAGCCGTTTCAATCCGCCGTACAACCAAGAGTCAGACCCACCATGATCGAACCGCAACATGCCCAGCAGATCCGCCAGGCCCAGGCCGGCCTGATCAACCTGGTGGTGCAGGCCACCCAGAACCCGGAGACCCGCCGCGAACTGGAGCCAGTGCTGAACCAGGCCCACGAGGCCGGCTGGGGCGAGCTGATCCTGCGCATCCGCCGCGTGCTCGAAGGCGAACGCGACACGTCCCTGCTGCAGGGGCTGGACGACGAGGACACGGTGATCCTGACGGCGATCCTGGCCGGCCTGCAGGATCCCTCCACCCTGCCGGACCCCGAGCAAAGCGGCGATCCGGCGCAGGCCGCACCGGGGCTGGCCCAGATGATCCACGGCGCGGCCCACGGAGACGCCCAGTCGCTGCACTGGCTGTCGCAGATGGCCGAACAGATGAGCCGGGCCGGGGGCGACATGGCGCGTCTGGGTGGCATCACCAAGCGCCTGGTGGACGGCGAGCGTGACCCGGATGTGCTGTGCCGCGGCATGGACGCCCAGGGCGAGTCGCTGGTGCTCTCGATCCTCTCGGAGCTGGGCAAGCTCGAGCACCACTGACCAACCCGTGCGCCATTCCAGCATTTGCAGGCCGCGCGGCCGAGGCACGTTCCGCCTCGAGCATCTGATGCTGGCCGTAATCGCCCTGTGGCTCCTGCAAGGCTGCGCCGCAGTCACCCTGCAGCCGCCGGCCGAACCGGAAGACCCGGTCACTGTGGCACTCCTGGACCACGGCCATCACTCCAGTCTGGTCCTGCCGACCGCGACCCCGGACGCCTGGCTGCGCTATTCCTACGGCGACTGGTCGTTTTACGTCGAGCGGCGAATCAACCCCCTGCAGGGGCTGGCCGGGCTGTTCCTGCCCACACGGGCGGGCCTCGGCCGGCAATCCCTGACCGGCTCCGACCTGGAGGACGCGACGGCAACCCAGTTGCGCGTGCCGCTGGAGGAACTGCATCTGCTGACGGTCCCCGGGGCCAGGGTTACGGCACTGCGCGAGGCGCTGGAGGGAATCTGGCAGGCGGGCCACGATGACCGCAAGGTATCGACAGAATGGGACATGGCCTTTGTCGAACACCCCGAGGCCTACACCCTGCGCAACAACTCCAACCGCATGGTCGCGCACTGGCTGACGGCCCTGGAGGTCGATGTCTCGCGCCTCCCGATCATGTCCAACTGGAAGCTCGACTCACCCTGAGGTCAATCAAGGCCCTCTGACCACGAAGCGCGCGAACCTAACCCTTCGTGCGCGCTTCGTGGTGGATAAACGCCGGGCGTCAAAGGCGGTGGGCCCACTCCAGGACGGCATCCTGCAGGTTCCGGCCGAGGCCCTGATGCGCGCGGGGGTCGTTGACCAGCACCACCACGGCCAGGTCGTCCCCACCTTGCGTGCGCACGTAGCCGGCGACCGCAGAGACCTCGTTGAGGTGCCCCGTCTTCAGGTGCATCTGCCCGCGCAGGTCGCGCTGGCTGCCGTTGCGGAAGCGATTGCGCAGGGTCCCGTCCAGCCCGGCCAGGGCCAGGGAGGACTGGAATTCCGGACGGTGAGAGTGCTGCCATCCGCCCTCGAGGATCTGGCCCAGCTGGCGCGCGGTCATGCGGGTGTCGCGGCTGAGCCCCGACCCGTTGTCGACCACCATGCCACCCACCTCGACCCCCAACCCGCGCAGCGACTCCAGCAGGGCCTGCTGCCCCTTCTCCAGCGTGGCCGGCGGGGTGAAGTGACGCGCCCCCAGGGTCAGCAGCAGGTGGCGGGTCATCACGTTGGAGCTCCACTTGTTGGAGACCCGGATCAGATCCGCCAGCGGCCGCGAGGTATGACGCAGGATCGGTTCGTCGTACAGCACCGGCAGCACGCCGGGGCGAATGTCGCCGGTCAGCTCACCGCCCCACTGCGCCCAGTGCAGACGGAACATCTCGGCGTGATTGGCCTCCGGCGTCAGGACCGTCCTCAGCAGTTCGTAGTCCCCGCAGTTAACCGGGTACTCGCCGGACAAGGTCACGCGTTGCGCCTCGGGATCGGCGTCAAAGCGAATGCCCCGTTGCCAGGCCCCGCAGCTGCCACGCGACGGCTGCAGGCGATTCTCGATCGTCAGCCCCGGCAGCGGCGGATCCACGGTCACGTCAATCCCGTTCCCATGCCGCTCCGGCCGCACACGGAAGCGCTGGGCGTTGGCGTTTACGTGCAGGGCATAGGGCAGCTGGTTGTAGGCCCGCAGCGGCTGGTCATTGAATGCGGCCGGATGGCCCGGAGGCAGTTCGAAATGCGAGGCGTCGAGGATGACGTTGCCCTCGATGCGCCGCAGCCCGATCTGACGCAACTGCCCCAGCATGCGCCAGTGCTCCTCGCTGACCATGCCGGGGTCGCCGGTCCCACGGATCACCAGATCGCCGCGCAATACACCGTCGCGCACCGGACGCGTGGCCCACACCTCGGTGGTCCAGGTGTACTCCGGCCCCAGCTCGTGCAAGGCCGCCAGCGAGGTGGCCAGCTTGATGGTGGAGGCCGGGTTGTACGGCTGATCGGCATTCAGGCGCGCGAGGACCGCGCCATCGGACATCCGCTGCACCCACAGGCCCACATTTGCCGGCGGCAGACGCTGGTTCTCGATCGCCCGCTGCAGCGGTCCCGGGAGATGCTCGAACTGGGCCTGTGCGGCCAGCGGTGCCAGCCACAACAAGAGGATCAGAGCGACGGATACGAAACACCAGGAAGGTCCGGACCGGGGCCCGGGGCGACGCGAAAAACGACAAGGGGACATTGAGACCAGCCATCCTGCATGAGAGCCTTCGGCAACGGCCCCTATAGTGTGCCGCCATCCCGGCCGCGACAAGCCCTCCGGATGGGCTTCGTCACGCCCAGGGGAAATCGATCACCTGATCGATACGCGACACCCCCAACAGACGCATCAGCAGCCGGTCCACGCCCAGGGCCACGCCCGCGCAGTCCGGCAGACCCGACTCCAGCGCCGCCTCCAGGTGATCGTCCACGGGCGGAAGGGGCTGGCCGCGCGCGCGGCGCTGAGCGATGTCCCGCTCGCGGCGCTGGCGAAACACTGCGGGGTCGGTCAGCTCGTGATAGCCGTTGGCCAGCTCCAGGTCGCCCCAGTAGAGCTCGAAACGGGCGGCATAGCCCGGCCGGTCCGCGCAGGGGCGCGCGAGGACGGCCTGGCTCTCGGGGTAGTCGAACAGGATTGTCAGCCGGTCCGGCGGGAAGCCCGGCGCGATCACCAGGCTGATCAGGGCATCCAGCCAGCCATCCCGATCCAGCCCGCCGCGGATGACCAGCCCGTGGTCCCCCGCGACCCGTTCCAGCTCCGCGGCATTCGTCTCCGCCGGGTCCACCCCCAAAGTCGAGCGAAACAGATCGGCATAGGCGATCGCCTCGCACCCCCGGGGCGCGTGCCAGTCGGGAGACTGCGCGGCCTGATCCGCGATCAGGGCCACCACCTCGCGCGCCAGTGCATGGTGATCCAGGCCCAGGCGATACCACTCCAGCAGAGTGAATTCGGGGTTGTGCCGCGGGCCGGATTCACCCCCGCGGAACACCCGTGCGATCTGGTAGATATCCGGGGCGCCGTCCGCCAGCAGGCGCTTCATCGGGTACTCCGGCGAGGTCTGCAGGTAGCCGCGCTCGCCGCCGGGGGCCTGCGCCTCCCAGCTCTCCAGCATTGGATCTTGCGGCGCGCCCCGGCTCAGGATCGGGGTCTCGACCTCGAGCACCCCGCGGGCCGCGAAGAACGCCCGCAACCCGGCCAGGAGGCGGGCGCGCGCCGCGCGGGCCGGCGCCGCACCCGGACGCCAGTCGGTCATGTCGCAGCGCCTGCCGGGGTGCGGCTCACACGCGCGAGACGTACTCGCCGTTGCGGGTATCCACCTTCACCGTCTCGCCCTCTTCGACGAACAACGGGACCTTGACCACCGCGCCGCTCTCCAGCGTGGCCGGCTTGGTGCCGCCCTGCGCGGTGTCACCGCGCAGGCCCGGATCGCACTGGGTGATCTTCAGCTCGGTGAAGGACGGCGGCACCACCGACAGCGGCTCGCCGTTCCACAGGGTCACGGTGCAAATATCCTGTTCCTTCAGCCACTGCCCGGAATCACCCAGTGCGGCCTCCCCGACGGCATACTGCTCGAAGGTGTCCGGCACCATGAAGTGCCAGAACTCGCCATCGTTGTAGAGATACTGCATCTCGGTATCCATCACGTCGGCGGCCTCCACCGACTCGCCGGACTTGAAGGTCTTCTCCAGCACCCGGCCGGTACGCAGATTGCGCAGCTTGACCCGGCTGAAGGCCTGGCCCTTGCCCGGCTTGACGAACTCGTTCTCCACGATGGCCTGCGGGTCACCATCCAGCAGGAGCTTGAGACCGGCCTTGAATTCGTTGGTACTGTAGGTTGCCATTGCGCGCTGTCCCTCGATGATGCGTGGCGCGGACATGCCGCCCCGTCCGGAAACGATTCATGCCCACAAAGCCCGTCATGATAACGCGCGAGCCGCGCGGAACCCAGCCACCCGAGCCGGCATCCACGCCGGCCTGGCAGCAGGCGCTGGCGCGCGCGATCGCCGATCCCGAGACCCTGGCCGCACGCCTGGGACTGCCGCCCGAGGCCCTGCCGGGCATGCAGGCCGGGCACCGGCTGTTTCGCACCCGCATCCCGGAGAGCTACCTGGCCCGCATCCATCCCGGCGACCCGCGGGATCCCCTGCTGTTGCAGGCCCTGCCAGACGCGCGCGAGGCCATCGAGTCCCCGGGGTTCGTCAGTGACCCGGTCGGCGACCACGACGCGCTGGCCGCCCCCGGCGTGGTGCACAAGTACCACGGCCGCGCCCTGCTGCTGACCACCGGGGCCTGCGCCATCCACTGCCGTTACTGCTTCCGCCGCGAGTTCGACTATGCCGACCACAATCCGGCCCGGGACGACTGGGAACCCGCGCTGAACTACATTGCCGCGCATCCGGACATCCGCGAGGTCATCCTCAGCGGCGGCGACCCGCTGAGCCTGTCGGATACCCGCCTGGAACGGCTAACGGACCGGCTCGGAAACATCCCGCACCTCGAGCGCCTGCGCATCCACACACGCCTGCCGGTGGTGCTGCCGGAACGGGTCGACGGCCGCCTGCTGGCCTGGCTCGGCAAGGGCCGTCTGCAGCACATCCTGGTGCTGCACGCGAATCACCCGCGCGAGTTCGCCGCACCGGCCGATGCCGCGATCGATCGCCTGCGCGCCGCCGGGGTCACGCTCCTCAACCAGGCAGTACTGCTGGCCGGCATCAACGACGACACCGAGACCCTGATTGAACTCCAGGAGGCCGGCTTCCGCCTGGGCGTGCTGCCCTACTACCTGCACCAGCTCGACCGCACCCGCGGCACAGCCCACTTCGAGGTACCGGACGCCCGCGCGCGCGAACTCTACCGCGCCCTGCACGCCCGCCTGCCGGGCTACCTGGTCCCGCGACTGGCGCGCGAGATCGCCGGAGAACCCGGCAAGACCCTGCAGACACCGTTTCCCGCGCATGAATGAGCCCCACCGGCACCCACACCGATTGCGCGGTTTGCTGCTAAAGTAGCGCCAGAATCCTGCAACCGGCCCAGCAACCACTGGACACGCCCATGCTGCAAGCCCTGCCCGAGCTGCCCACCCAACCGGCCGGTCCCGACAGCTTCCCCCACCAGACCCCGCAAGCACTGGACGCCTGGTGTGCGGAGCTGCCCGGCAGCGAGCCGGAGCTCGGCATCCAGCGCATCCGCGAGGCCCTCGACGGGCTGAACGCGATCGTACTTCGCCCCGGAACCCGAGCCACGCTGGTCGCAATACTGGAAGATCATCTCCTGCCGCTACTCCCGGCCATGGAGCGACTGCTGCGCCAGCGGCCCCTGCCGCTGGGGAACCGCAGCCGCAAGCGTGCCGATGTTTACAGCGCCGCTGTGCGCGCCCTCCTCAACGCGGAGCTGCTGGTGGTCCGCGAACGCGCGGACGCGCACGACAACCGCCACGCGAAACGCCTGACGGCGCCCCTGCAGGCCGCAGTCGCACTGCTTGGGACCCTGAGCATGCACCACTGGCGGCTGTACCAGTCCGTGCCGCCGGGCCACTGGCAGCGGCTGTTCGATGTGCTGCGCCTGGCGCGTGAGCAGGGAATCGCCGACGAGCGGCCCGCCACCGACAAGCGCTTCGGCCCGCTGGAGGTGGACCGCGTCGAAGCCATGAGCGCACGGCTGATGATACTGGGCAGCACCGACCCCAATGCGATGAAGATGGGCGAAATGGACTTGCTGGCTCGCTGGGCCAACACCCTGCCCCTTGCCTGCACCCCCGCCCCCGACCCGGAACAACACCCCGACCTTCCCGTGCTGCGCTGCGATCTCGACCGCGACCACGCCCCGGGCCTGGCCCTGCGCGGGACGCCGGCGACCGAACCCGCCTGCTTCATTGAGCTGACGCCGGCGCTGGACGCCCTTCGTGAACGCCCCGACGACCTGGAACCGCGCGGCCGCGGCGAGGGACAGCCGCTGGCCGAACACTTGTTGCGCCTGTGGTCGAACCTGCCGACCCGCCGTCACAGTCGCGAAAGCGCCAGCGACCTGCAGCGGATCTGCGTGATGGGCCTGGAACGTATCCATGATTTCCTGCTGATGGAGATGGGCAGCCGGCGTGGGTCCGAGACCACCGGGGCAGCGGAAGCGCCGGAGACCGGCCTGAAATCCCTGCACGAACGCGACCGCGGCGTCAGCGTGTTCGAAATGTCGAAGGCCGCGCGGCGCGGTTCGGATCTCGCCCTGGTAGACAGCCCGCACCGTTCCGACCGCGAACGCGACCTGCAGCCACTTGCGGACGACTCGCCGAATACCGCCGCGACCGCCTGGGAGGATGTCGGGCGCGGGCTCGAGATCGCCGCCCGCGATGAACCCACGGGGCCGATCACCAAGCGTCACCCCCCGGAACACTGGCAGGTGGACGACATCGGCGCCGGCGGCGTGCGTCTGCGCCTGGACAGCCCCCAACAGCCCTTGCTGATCGGGGATCTCGTCGGCTTGCGGGCCGTGGATGGTCATCGCTGGACCATCGGGGTCCTGCGCTGGATTCGCTTCGACGACCAGGCCGGCAGCCTGATCAGCATCGGCGTGGAATTTCTCGCCGATCGCTGCCTGCCCATGCAGATTCAGGATTTCCGCAATGGCATGGCGGCGGGCGTCCCGCAATCAGGACTGTTCGCCCCGCAGCGCACCGATGCCGACGGGGCGGTACTGTTCCTGCCAGCGCAGGTGTTCGATCATGAACAACGTGTCGTCTGCTGGCTGAACAGGCGCGCCCGTGTTCTGGAACTGGACAGTGAGCGCACGGGCACTACGCTGTTTACCGAGGTCGGGTGCCGCATGACCGCCCTGGAGGTCCGCCAACCGGCTGGCGAGACACCCGACACCGCCGACGGACCGGCCCTCGCGGATGACGACGGACCGCCATTCACCACCCGCAACCGCGACGACTAGCCCCATGAACGAAACGATTCGCACGCTCTTCGTGACCAGCAACCCGAACCGGGCTGAAGAGGTCATCAGCAGTATCCGGACCCGCGGCAGCGCGATCCGCCCGGAGCAGGTATCCGGTAGCGACGCCCTGGCCGAGGCGCTGGAGGGCCGGCGCTTCGACGTGATCGTCCTGATCGAACCCGGCCTGGCCCTGACCCGGGAACACGTCGACGCGGCGCTGCACGCATCCGGTCGACGTACCCCGCTGGTCATCATGACCGAGCGCCCCGAACCCGCGCGCATAGATGACTACGAGGCCGGCGCCTATGCCGTCGTCGATCACGAACTGCACGAACTGGCCGGCATCCTTGCGGTGCGCGCTGCCGAGCAGTTCCAGCTGCGCCAGCGGATGGGGCGCATGGACGCATCGCTGCAGGAGTCCGAACGCCGCTGCCAACTGTTGCTGGACAACTCGCGCGACGCCATCGCCTACGTCCACGAGGGCATGCACATCTATGCCAACGCGTCCTGGCGCGAGCGCTTCGGGATTGCCGATCCGGAGGAAGTGGAAGGCCTGCCGCTGATGGACCTGATCGCCCCGGAAAGCCGCGACGAACTGAAGGGCCTGCTGCGCCGCTTCCAGAGTGGCGAGGAAGGTGACCAGACCCATCAGGCCTTCCAGCTGCAGGCGTTTGACGGCACGCCGTTCGAGGCCAACCTGCGTCTGTCCACCGCCAGCGTCGAGGGGGAGGCCTGCACCCAGGTGCTGCTGGACTCGGCCCAGGAGGACCCGGAGCTGGCCGAGAAGATCGACTACCTCTCCCAGCGTGACCTGGTCACCGGGCTCTACAACCGCCAGCACTTCTCCGGGATGATCGAGACCGCGCAGAGCCAGGCCGCGCAATCGGAAAAGCCCTTCGCCCTGGTCACCCTTGCGGTGGACCGTTTCCCCGAGATCCGGGCCAACGTCGGTATGTCCGCGAGCGATCTGCTGCTTGCCGATATTGGCAAGCTGATCGAGGATCACTTTCCCGACCCGGCCATCGCCGCACGCCTGGAGGCCGAGCACTTCGGGATCGTGGTCCCCGACACCCGGCGCAACGAGGTGGAGGCCCGCATCCACGGTCTGATGGAAGCAGTCACCGGACGTGTCTTCGAACTCGGCAACGCCTCGACCAACTGCAGCCTGTCGGCCGGCATCGTGATCGCCGACGAGACGGCGGTGGATACCGAAGAACTGTTGACCCACGCCGACCGCGCCCTGCAAGAGGCCGTGGAGGCCGGGGGCGGAAACCACCGCTTCTTCCGTCCCGCAGAGGGCGAGATGACCCAGGCGCAAAACGACCAGCAGTGGAAGCTGCGCATTCAGGACGCCCTGGAACACGACCGCCTGGAACTGCTGTATCAGCCGATCGTGAACCTGCACGGTGCCGATCGCCCGCGCTACTCGGTGTTCGTGCGCCTGCGTGACGCCGAGGGGCATATCCACGAGCCGGATGCCTTCCTGCCCAGTGCCGAGCGCACCGAGATGGCGGCACCCATCGACCGCTGGGTCCTGAAGACTGCGCTACAGATGCTGACGGAACAGCTGAAGAAAGACCCGACCACCCAGTTCTTCCTCAAACTGACCAACGGCTCCCTGGGCGACCCCTCCGTGGTCAGCTGGCTGCACGACGACCTGCACGGCATGCGCATCCCCGCCGACAACGTGGTCGTCGAGCTGAAGGAACCCACCGTAGTTACCCACCTGAAGCCGGCGATCCACGTCGCCCGCGGGCTGCAGGAAATGCACGGCCATCTGTGTATCGACGACTTCGGCAGCGGCCTGAACCCGTTCCAGCTCCTGCAGCACCTGGAGGCGGATCACATCAAGCTGGACCCGTCCTACGTGAAGAACCTGGCCGAGAGCGAGGAGAACCAGCAGTTGATCCGCGAACATACCGATGCCGCGCATGCCAAGGGCAAGCAGGTCATCGTGCCCTATGTCGAGGACGCCAGCGTGCTCGCCGTGCTCTACAGCCTGAACGTGAACCTCGTTCAGGGCTACTTCCTGCAGGCACCGATGCCCGCCCCCACCTTCGATTTCACCTCGACCTGAGCCCCCATCTCGCGGACTCCGGCTTCTCCCACAGAACGCGCAGAGGACACGGCGCCGGGCAGGTCAAGGGCGACTCACAGCCGACCCAGGGGTGTGAGGAACCGCGCTGACGGCCGCGCAGGGAAGCGCGGCCCCTGCGACGCTCATGCGGCCGCCCATCCCGTCTTCCTGCACAGCGTTGTCCTCCGTGAACCCCGTGTTGGGTAGCACGAAAGTCGAGTCCGCAGAGCGAAGGGCTTCATGGAGGGCTGAGCACGCCCCCAACGCAACAGGCCCCGGTGAAAACCGGCGCCTGTGCGAAGCATCGTCCTTGCCCTGCGGGACTACTTGGACCAGAAGTTCAGGTCCTCGAAGAACCCCTTAACGCCGTCCAGCCAGGAGTGAGCCTGCGGGCTGTGCTTGGTACCACCAGCCTGGGTGGACTCCTCGAACTGGCGCAGGAGCTGTTTCTGCTCCTTGGTCAGGTTGATCGGCGTCTCCACCACCACGCGGCAGATCAGGTCACCGACCCCGCCGCCATGCACGGACTTCACGCCCTTGCCACCGACCCGGAACTGCTTGCCGGTCTGGGTCTCCGCGGGGACCTTCAGCTTGACCCGGCCATCCAGCGACGGCACTTCCAAATCGCCGCCCAGAGCGGCCGTGGCGAACGACACCGGCACCTCGCAGTGCAGATCCGAGCCCTCGCGCCGGAACAACTTGTGCGGCTTGACCCGCACCTGCACGTACAGATCACCCGGCGGGCCGCCGTTCATGCCGGCCTCGCCCTGGCCTCCCAGGCGGATGCGGTCACCGCTGTCCACCCCGGCCGGGATCTTCACGTCCAGGGTGTTCTGCTCCTGCACTCGACCCTTGCCGTGGCAGGACTTGCAGGGGCTGGAGACGACCTTGCCCGCGCCCTCGCAACGCGGGCAGGTCTGCTGCACCGAAAAGAAGCCCTGCTGGATGCGCACCTGGCCGACCCCATTACAGGTCGGGCAGGTCTCCGGCGAGGTCCCCGGCTCGGCGCCCGAGCCATCACAGGCCTCGCAGCTGACGGTGGTCGGGATACGGACCTTCACCTCAGTGCCGAACACGGCCTCTTCCAGGGTCAGATCCAGGTTGTACTGCAGGTCGGAGCCACGATAGGCCCGCTGCCCGCGGCCGCCCCCGCCACCTCCGAAGATATCGCCAAAGATGTCCTCGAAGATGTCACTGAAGTTGGAGGCCCCGGCGCCCCCGCCAAAGCCCCCGGCCGAGCCGTCCACGCCGGCATGGCCGTAACGGTCGTAGGCGGCGCGCTTCTGGTCGTCGCTGAGCACGTCATAGGCGGCGCGCGCCTCCTTGAACTTGGCCTCGGCCTCCGCATCCCCGGGGTTGCGGTCGGGGTGGTGCTTCATCGCCAGGCGGCGAAAGGCCTTCTTGATATCGGCGGCCGAGGCGTCCTTGGAGACGCCCAGCACCTCGTAATAGTCGCGTTGTGACATGGTCATTCCCTGCTGATTCGTGCGCGCGAACGCGGAATGCCTTCACGCAAACGCCCGGAGTCACGAGTACCCCGGGCGCGGCGTTCAAACAGTTCCGGCGGGACGCCATAGCGTCCCGCCGGCTGCGGCATCAGCCCTGCTTTTTCTGGTCGTCGTCGACTTCCTCGAACTCGGCGTCCACGACATCGTCGCCCTGCGGGCCACCCTCGGCCTGCTCGGCCCCGGCCTCGCCCGCGGCGTCCGCGCCCTGGGCATAGGCCTTCTCGGCCAGCTTGCCGGAGACCTCGGCCAGCTTCTGCGCGGCCTGCTCAATGACCTCGGGGTCGTCGCCTTCCATCGCGGTCTTGGTCTCGGCCACCGCCGACTCGATCGCGGTGCGCTCGTCGTCGGAGACCTGGTCTGCCAGATCCTTCAGGGATTTCTCGGCCGAATGCACCAGGCCATCAGCCTGGTTGCGCGCCTGGACCAGCTGCTGGAACTTCTTGTCGTCCTCGGCGTGGGCCTCGGCGTCCTTGACCATCTGTTCGACTTCCTCGTCGGACAGGCCGGAGGAGGCCTTGATGACGATCTTGTTCTCCTTGCCGGTCGCCTTGTCCTTGGCCGAGACGTTCAGGATGCCGTTGGAGTCGATGTCGAAGGTGACCTCGATCTGCGGCACACCACGCGGCGCGGCCGGGATGTCCTGCAGGTCGAAGCGACCCAGCGACTTGTTGGCGCTGGCCATGTCGCGCTCGCCCTGCAGCACGTGCACGGTCACCGCCGTCTGGTTGTCCTCGGCGGTGGAGAACACCTGATTGGCCCGGGTCGGGATGGTGGTGTTCTTCTCGATCAGCTTGGTCATCACGCCGCCCATCGTCTCGATCCCGAGCGACAGCGGGGTCACGTCCAGCAGCAGCACGTCCTTGACGTCGCCACCCAGCACGCCGGCCTGCACCGCGGCACCGACCGCAACGGCCTCGTCCGGGTTCACGTCCTTGCGCGGCTCCTTGCCGAAGAAGGCCTGCACCGCTTCCTGCACCTTGGGCATGCGGGTCTGGCCACCGACCAGGATCACGTCGTCCACCTCGGAGGCGGACAGACCGGCATCCTTCAGCGCGACCTTGCACGGCTCGATGGAGCGCTTGACCAGGTCATCGACCAGGCTTTCCAGCTTGGCGCGGGTGATCTTCAGCGCCAGGTGCTTGGGCCCGGTGTTGTCGGCGGTGATGTACGGCAGGTTCACCTCGGTCTGCTGGCTGGAGGACAGCTCGATCTTGGCCTTCTCGGCGGCCTCCTTCACGCGCTGCATCGCCAGCGGATCGCCCTTGATGTCGATGCCCTGGTCCTTCTTGAACTCGTCGACCAGGTAGTCGATCAGGCGATTGTCGAAGTCCTCGCCACCGAGGAAGGTGTCGCCGTTGGTCGCCAGCACCTCGAACTGGTGCTCGCCATCCACCTCGGCGATCTCGATGATCGAGACGTCGAAGGTACCGCCACCCAGGTCGTACACGGCGATCTTGCGATCCCCGCGCTGCTTGTCCATGCCATAGGCGAGCGCGGCCGCGGTCGGCTCGTTGATGATGCGCTTGACCTCGAGCCCGGCGATCTTGCCGGCGTCCTTGGTCGCCTGGCGCTGGGAGTCGTTGAAGTACGCCGGGACGGTGATGACCGCCTCGGTGACCTCTTCGCCGAGATAGTCCTCGGCGGTCTTCTTCATCTTCTGCAGCACGCGCGCAGAGATCTCCGGCGGGGCCATCTTCTTGCCCTGCACCTCGATCCAGGCGTCACCGTTGTCAGCCTTCACGATGTTGTAGGAGACGAGCTTGATGTCCTTCTGGACCTCGTCTTCCTGGAACTTGCGACCGATCAGGCGCTTGGAAGCGAACACGGTGTTCTGGGGGTTGGTGACCGCCTGGCGCTTCGCGGACTGGCCAACCAGCACCTCGCCGTCGTCACTGAACGCGACGATGGACGGGGTGGTGCGGGTGCCTTCCGCGTTCTCGATGACCTTGGCCTGGTCGCCTTCCATTACGGCGACGCAGGAGTTAGTGGTCCCGAGGTCAATACCAATGATCTTGCCCATGACTGAAATCTCCTGATGCGAAAAATTTTGCGCTGCAGAGCGTGTTTCTCTGCCAACTTGTACGGGAATCTGGGGCCCCGGGCCGGGTTTTCAAGGGGCAGCGTGTCCGATACCCCGAAAACCGGCCCGAAAAGACGGTGTCAGGCGCTTTCGTCGATGTTCGGCGAGGTCGGCGCCTTGGAGACCACCACCATCGCCGGGCGCAGCACGCGGTCCTGCAACCGGTACCCCTTCTGCATGGTGGCCACCACGGTGTTCGGCGGGTTCTCCGGGTCTTCCTGCATGGACATCGCCTGGTGACGCTCCGGATCGAAGCGCTGGCCGGTCGGGTCCTCGGACTGGATGCCGAACTTCTCGAACACCCGGGTCAGGTTCTTCAGGGTCAGCTCGGCGCCCTCGATGATGCGCTCGACATCCTTGGACTCGCGCGCCGCCTGCAGCCCCAGTTCCAGCGAGTCGCCCACCTCCAGCATTTCGGCAGCGAACTTCTCCATTGCGTACTTGTGCGCGTTCTCCAGCTCGCGCTCGAAGCGGCGGCGCTGGTTCTCCAGCTCGGCCTGGGCCCGCAGGGCCTGGTCGCGGCGCTCTTCGGCCAGAGCCTCGAGCTCCTGCAGCCGATCATCCGTGCCACCCTCGGCCTCGGGGGCCTCCTCGTTCCGGGTCTCGAGTTCTTCCGGCTGTTCCTGGGATTCCCGCTGTTCGGACATGCTGGCCTCGCAAATCAATGAAAAACAAAATCGCCCGCCGCGCCGATCACCGGCGGACAGGGTGGATTGGGTTGTCTATCTGGATGCTGGGGGCATTCCCCCCGGTTTCAAGGGGGTCGCTACTTCGAATCATCCACCGGGTGATCGCCCAGCGCCGAGCCCAGCAGGCGGGCCGTCACGTCCACAATCGGGATCACCCGGTCGTAGGACATCCGCGTGGGACCAATGACCCCGAGCACGCCCACCACCTCGCCGTCGACACTGTAGGGCGCAGTCACCACCGAACAGTTCTCGAACCAGTCGAGCCCCGATTCGCGGCCGATGAAGATCTGCACCCGGTCGCCGCGGATGCACTGGTCGAGGATGCCGAGGATCTCCTGCTTCTCGTTGAAGGCCTCCAGCAACTGGCGCAGGCGAGCCATGTCCGCCAGCTCCTCGTAGCCCAGCAGGTGGGTCTGCCCGGCCACGACCACATCGTCCGGGTCCTCGTCGCCCACCGCCTTCTCGCCCAGGTCGATCGCCGCCAGCATCATTGCGTCCAGGTCGTCGCGCACGTCACGCATCTCGCGTAACAGCTCGGCGCGCACCGCATGCAGGCTCTTGCCGGCCAGATGGGCATTCAGGTAGTTCGCCATGCGCTGCAGTTCGTCCTGGCTGAAGTCACGGTCCAGTTCCAGTACCCGGTTCTGCACCTCCTTGCCGTCGATCACCAGGATCGCAAGGATGCGGCCCTCGCCCAGGCGCAGGAACTCGATCTGACTGAGCGCCACGTTGCGATGCCGCGGCAGGCGCACCATCCCGGCCATGCGCGTGACCCGCGACAGCAGGTTGCTGGTGGCGTCCATCAGGTCCTGGGTGCTGGCAGTCGGATCGAACCCCGACTGGATCGCACGGATATCCTCCGGCGAGGGATTGCGCACCTCCAGCAGGCTGTCGACGAACAGCCGGTAGCCGGCCGGGGTCGGTATGCGCCCGGCCGAGGTATGCGGCGAATGGATCAGCCCCATATCCTCGAGATCCGCCATCACGTTGCGCACGGTGGCGGCGCTCACACTGAGGCCAGAGGTCCGGGCCAGGGTGCGCGAACCGACGGGCTGGCCATCCCGGATATAGCTCTCGATCAGGGTCCGCAACAGGGTGCGGGCCCTGGCGTCCAGATTGATCGTTGCGTTTTCCATGGATCGTCAGCGCTCCACTCGGTCGAGTGCTTAAAGGTTCAGTCTTGGATCGTGCAGGAATCAGGTCAAGAAACCCCGGGTGCAGTCGCGGTCCCTTTTCCGGATAATGCCGGCATGATGCCAGACTTCAACAAGGTCGGACTGGTCGGCAAGTCCAGCGACTCGCGTACCGCGCCCCTGGTCGCGACCCTGGTGGGTCTGCTGCAGGAGCGCGGCCGCCAGGTCTTCATGGAACAGGAGATCGACGGCTTCGAGCGGCCGGACAGCGTCGGGCTCCTGCCGCTGGACGAACTGGCCCACGCGGTGGACCTGCTGATCGTGATCGGCGGTGACGGGACACTGCTGGCCACGGCCCGCGTCACCGCGGATGCCGACACCCCGCTGCTGGGGATCAACCTCGGCCGGCTCGGCTTCCTGGTGGATGTCTCCCCCGACACCGCCCCGGAGGAACTGGGCGAGGTCCTGGATGGCGCCTTCGAGCGCGAACCCCGGGCCATGCTCGAGGCCGAGCTGATCCGCGACGGCGTCACCATCCACCGCGGGATCGCCCTGAATGACGTCGTCCTCCACGTGCTGAGCGTGGTGCGCATTATCGAATTCGACACCGCGATCGACGGCATGGATGTCGGACGCCTGCGGGCCGACGGCCTCGTAATCGCGACCCCCACCGGTTCCACCGCCTACGCACTGTCCGCCGGCGGGCCGATCCTGACCCCCCAGCTGGACGCGATGGTGCTCGTGCCGGTCTGCCCGCACAGCCTGAATCACCGCCCGCTGGTCGTCAGCGGCCGCTCCACCATCGAGATCCGCCTGTCCAGCGGCAGCCGCTCGCCGGCCCAGGTCGCACTGGATGGCCAGGAGAACGTGGACTTCGCCCCCGGCGACCTGCTGCGCATCCATCGCCGCGAACAGGCCCTGACCCTGATCCACCCCCGCGAACACCACTTCCTGCGCGTGCTCCGCACCAAGCTGCGCTGGGGCGAGCAGCCCTGATCCCATGTTGCATCTGATCAGCATCCGCGACTTCGCGATCATCGACCGGCTGGAACTGGAGCTGGACACCGGCCTGAGCGCCCTGACCGGCGAGACCGGGGCCGGCAAGTCCATCCTGATCGACGTGATCGGCCAACTGCTGGGCGACCGCGCCGACGCCGGCATGGTGCGCGAGGGCGCCGAACAGGCCGATCTGTCGGCCGAGTTCGCCCTGCCCGCCAAGGGCCCGGCCAGCGCCTGGCTGGCCGAACAGGACCTGGCCGCGGCGGACGACGAAAACGTCCTGCTGCGCCGCGTGCTGACCCGCCAGGGGAAGAGCCGCGCCTGGATCAACGGGCGGCCGGTCGCGGTGGGTCAGCTGCGCACCCTGGGCGAATGGCTGGTGGACATCCACGGCCAGCACGCGCATCAGCAGCTCTTGCAGCGCGATACCCAGCGCCACTGGCTGGACGGCTTCCTCGACGGCAACCCGACGCGCGATGTCCGCGAGGCCCACCGCGCCTGGCGCGCTGCGGCGAGCGCCCTGGACCAGGCACGCGAGGCCCAGGCCGACACCTCCGACCGCCTCGATCTGCTGCGCTTCCAGAGCGGAGAACTGGCCGAGCTGGCCCCGGTACAGGACGAATACCCCCGACTGCTGACCGAACAAAACCAGCTCGCCCACGGCACCGAGGTACTCACCGCCCTGCAGACCGCCAGCCAGCAGATCGAGGAGGACAGCGGGCTGGACACGCAGCTGGGCCAGGTCCTGCACGCCCTGCAGGACGCCGCGCAACACGACGAGCGGGTCAGTCCGGCGGTCGAGCTGCTGGAATCCGCCCGCATCCAGATCGACGAGGCGGGCGACCACCTGCGCCGCCTGGCCGACGGCATCGAGCTGGACCCGGAACGTCTCGCCGAGCTGGATACTCGCGTCAGCGAATACCTGCGCCTGGCGCGCAAGCACCGGATCGACCCCGAGGCCCTGCCAGGCCTGTTCGATGAACTGCAAACGGAACTGGATGCCCTGGAAAACGGCGATCAGACCGTTGAGGCCCTGGAGGCCCGCGAACAGCAGACCCGCGCGGCCTTCGATACCGCTGCCACGAAACTCACTCAGGCCCGCCGGAAGGCCGCCAGCCGCATCGGACAGTCGGTCACCGAGACCATGCAGGAACTGGGCATGGCTGGCGGCCACTTCGAGATCGGGGTCGAGCCCGCCGACAAGCCGCAGGCCCACGGCGTGGACCACATTGAATTCCGCGTGGCCGCGAACCCCGGTGCTGCGCCGCAGCCGATGGCCAAGGTCGCCTCCGGCGGCGAGCTCTCGCGCATCGGGCTGGCGCTACAGGTACTGGCCAGCGAGCAGCAGACAGTGCCCACGCTGATCTTCGACGAAGTCGACAGCGGCATCAGTGGCGCGGTCGCCGAGGTGGTCGGGCGCAAGCTGCGCAGCCTGGGCGAGCGCCATCAGGTCCTGTGCGTGACTCACCTGGCCCAGGTCGCCGCCCAGGCGCACCACCAGCTGGAGGTACAAAAGAGCCACGCCAAGGACGGCACCCGCACCGCGATCCAGCCGCTGGACGACGAACGCCGCGTGGAGGCCCTGGCCCGCCTGATCGGCGGCACCCAGCTCACCGAGACCACCCGCACCCACGCCCGCGAACTCCTCGCCTCCGCCGGCTAGCGCCTCCCCGGAACCACGAATACCAGGGAAACCGTAGGATGCAATGAGCGCAGCGAATCGCATCGTTCAAGACGTGGCACTCACCCCATGGGCCACCCGATGCGATTCGCTGCGCTCATCGGCATCCTACCGCTTTCGGACCGGGCCGCCGGCGTCCCGGGACCACAATGAACACGCCGCCCGGATCAAGACCGCGCCGGCCAGGCCCCATCCGGCAGGTAGCGCGCATCGGGCGGCAATTGCGGCATCCAGTACACCCAGAGGGCCCGGGGTCCCTCCTCCGTCCAGGCGGGAACCAGCGCGCGGCGATATTCCCCGCGGCCGTCGCGGCGGAGGCCTTCGAGGGCGTCCACTCGCGGGAGGGTGCAGGCCGGGTCGGGCAGACGGATCCATTCGCCCAGGACGCGGCCGCAGGCATCCCCGGCCCGCACGGGTGGCACCGGGTTCCGGACGAGCCGCTGGCGGCCTGCATCGCGCACGGGATCGGGGCCCGCCTCCAGCAGGATGCTGTCACCGGGGATCTGTACGGCCGGGTAGCCCACCGGCAGGTCAAAGATCGTGCCTTCGATCGACGCGGGGCGGATCCGGAGGGCCCGCTCGCAGAATGCACGGTGGTTGGCAAAACCGCGCTTGAGCGTCCCGTAGACGAACAGGTCCACCACCGCCGGCATGGCTACTCCCGCGGCAGGCGGACCACCGGGCGCCACAGGCGCGCGGACTCGGGCACCTCGCCGGGCCAGTCCACGACGTAGTCGATCAGTGGCAGGTCCGGGGCGTCCTGCTCGCGGATCACGCGCCCGGCCACTGAAACGCGGGCGCGGCGGACCGTCTCCGGATCGCCGCTCAGCAGGGGATGCCAGGCTGGCAGAGGGTGGCCCTCGAAGCGCAGCCGGTAGGCGCAGGTCGGTGGCAGCCAGTGATAGTGCGGCAGGTCCTTCCGGGTCAGCTGGATGCAGTCCGGCACGAAGTCGCGGCGGTTCGCGTAGTCGGAGCAGTAGCCGGTCTCGCAGTCGAGCAGATCGCAGGCCAGCCAGGTGAAGGCGAGCTCGCCCGAGTCCTCGTCTTCCAGCTTGTGCAGGCAGCAGCGCCCGCAGCCATCGCACAGGGCCTCCCACTCGGCATGGGTCAGGCTCTCGAGCGGGCGCTCCCAGAACGGGCGGTCATCCGTCGGGTTCGACTCACTCATGATCCCCGTGATCCTCGCCCAGACGGCGCCGCCCCTCATCGCGCAGGCGCTCCACCGTCTGCCCCCAGCGGTCCTGGATGACGTAATGCATCAGCACGCGGCCGCGCCGCGGGACCAGGATAACCAGCCCCTCCTCGGGGTAGAGCCAGTAACTGTGATCGGAGGCGATGCGCATCCGCTCGCGGGGCTCGCCGAAGCGCTTGGTGATCAGGTCCTCGGTCCATTGCGCGCGGGGGATATAGCTCATCTCGACGATCGGCACATTGCCCAGCGAGGTCAGGGCATTGTCGCTCAGCCCGTAGCGCCGGGCGCCACTGGGCATCGGGCGCTCGGAGGTGACTTCGGATTGAATCCGGTCCAGCGCGGCCTCGTCCAGATCCGGGCGCAGGATCAGGTTGGCCTCGAACGGCGGGATGCGCGCGTTCACGTAATAGGCCTCCAGCGAACGCGAGCCGTCCGCGTCCACGAACAGGCGGATATCCGGCACCGGCAGGCGGTGCATCAGATCCGCCATGGTGGTCTCGCCCAGCACGACCCCCAGCACCCGGGTGCGCTGGCGGTCCCCCACCTCGATCTGCCAGGGCAGATCGGAGAACTGCTGGCTGCGCATCCCGCCGGGGTTGGAATAGACCCACATGGCCAGGGCCAGGATGACCCCCATCACCACCAGCCCGATGATCCAGCGTATGCCCATTCCGCGATTCCCCTCGAGACAACGTGTAGCCCGCCCGTGGCGGGCGCTGTGCGGCGCCTCGTATAATGCGGCGCTCGCCCGACGACCGGATAACAGCCCACCATGTTCGCACGTTTGTCTGCCTGGATCACCGCCCGCTCCGTCCCCGGCGAAAGCAGCGGGCGCATCCTGGTCCTGGCCCCGCGGGCCACTCTGGAGACCGCCGCCGACTGGCTGCAGGAGCTGGCCGGGTCCGTCGGCCCCATCGCCCTCGGCGTCACCGACTGTGGCCAGGACCGCGAGGTCGAGGGCCTGATCGACGGCCTCCCGGCCCTGGCGATGCGCCCCGAACTGGCCGCCACACGTCTGGCGCGCCTGCAACCGCGCGCCATCCTGGTCATCGGCCCCCTGCACGCTGGCGATCTGGACCTGGGACCCGCCCTCGGCGCGGTCCACGTGCCACGCATCTGGATCAATGCCGAGGGTGACGGCGCGGCAGGCGTCGAATGGAATGCGGTCTTCGCTGCACGCGAGGCCGCTACCCCCTCCGGCCCGGTCGAGGTGATCGGCGATCCGATCGCCGGCGCGGTGGAACTGCCGCCCGCGCCATCCGGAGATGACGGGTTCTGCGAGCGTTTTCGCGAGTACCACGAGAAGGGTCACCCGATCCTGCTGGCACCCAATACTGGCCCGGGCGAGGAGGCCTTCGCCTTCGCCGTGTTGTTCGCGGTCCTGCGCAAGAGCGCCGCCATCCTGTTGCTGGCCCCGGCCGACCCGGCACGCCACGAGCCGGTCTATCGCGACGCGATCAAGTACTCCCTGCCGATCATCCGCCACAACCGCTTCATGACGTCCTTCGTGCCGCGCAAGAACCGGGTCTACTACATCGAGGACCCGGAGACCCTGCACGCCGCCTACACCTGCGCCGACGTGACCCTGCCGGGTGGCACCCTGGCCGCCAGCGAGACCCCTCCGGACCTGGGGCTGCCACTGGCCTGTGGCAGCGCGGTGATCTGCGGCCCCGCGCAGCACGAGCGCCATCCGGACGCCGCCACCCGGCTGCGCATCGCGGCCGAACACACCGGCCTGGTCGCCCGCGGCGAGGACCCCGAACAGGTGGCCGAAGAGGTGCTTGCCCGCCTGGCGGAAGGGATTGATCGGCAGGCTCGCCGCGAGCGTCTGGCTGCATGGCAGGCGCGACAGGCCGGCGCCCGCGAGGCTGTTCAAGCCCGCCTGCAAGGCTTGCTCGGCACCTCCTGACGCCTTCCTGGATGGGCTTCCGGTGAAGTGCAACTAATTGATCTATAATTCGGTCGTAGGGTTGCAACCGAAAACCATAACGAGTTCGAAACGATGATCGACGGCAGCACCTCCCTCGCGGGCATTCAGAAGGGCATGACCAGCATGCGCCAGCAGGCACATACGGTGGCCACCGAGAATGCGGGCAGTCGCGAGGGCATGGGCGCCCAGGTCGGCATGATCGCCAGCCAGAATCAGATCGAGGCCTCGGTGAAGACCCTGCAGGCCGAAGATCGAATGATCGGCTCACTGCTGGATGTGCGCGCCTGAATCCAGGCGACAAGACCACGTAACGATCAGGGGGCTCGACGAGTCACACGATGGAAGTCCCAGTCTCCAACCCCTCAGCTGCAGTACCGATCGGCACACGCCCGACCGGAAGCGACCGGCTGGGCCTGGGCCAACTCTCCACCCCGGCGGATTTCGAACGCCCGCTGAACGATCCGGAGGCCGGCGCAGCCCGCCGGCCGCTCGAAGACCGCCCGGAACAGGACGACAACCGGCGCGGTGATGCCGAACAGGATCAGGGACTGGCCTTCCCGCGATCGGACCAGGAGATGGCCTCCCGCGCCCGCGTGGCGGCCCAGATCGAGGCGTTCCGCAGCGGCAATGATTCCGCCGAGGCCATGCCGGCGGACGGCGGCCCGCTGAGCGGTGGTGGTGTCGAGGCCCTGCGCCGTCGCGTGGAACTCGCGGTCAGCCTGGCCGGCCCGGCCGAAGAGCCGCGCCGCGAACTGAACGTAGTGATCTAGCCCAACGCCAACCGCAACGCCTTGCCCCTTTCTCAGTCTCAGGGGCACCCCAGCGCAAGCGCCCGACCGACCCGCTATTGCAGACGGGGCGACGAATGGCCCTGCAACCACTCCTGCGCACGCTCACCGGCATGCAGGCGCTGCTCCGGGCTCAGCTCGCGAGCGACCCGCTCGCGGTGCCGCGCGGCGCTCGCAACCCCCATCTCCGCCGCAATCGCATACCACTTGAACGCCGACACGTCGGACCGCTCCACGCCCTCGCCCATCGCGAACAGACGCGCGAGATTGGCCGCCCCACGCCCCTCACCGGCCTCGGCCGCCAGCAGGTACCACTGTGCCGCCTGTTCCGGGTCCTGCGGCAGGCCCCGGCCCTCGTCGAACTTGAGACCCAGATTGAACATGGCCTGGGCGTTCCCGCGCTCGGCGGCAATATGGAACCAGCGCGCGGCCTCGTTGGGATTCGCCTCCGGCCCATCACCCTGCTCGAACAGCACCGCCAGGTTGAAGGCCGCATCCGGGAAGCCGGCCTCGGCTGAGCGCTGGTACCACTGCGCGGCCTCGAGCGGATCCCGGGGCAGGTACTGCCCTTCGTCCAGCAGCACGCCAAGATTAAACGCGCACTGCGGATCCCCCGCCTCGGCACCCTGGCGCCAAAGGGTCATCGCAGCGTCATGTTCGCCCCGGGCCCAGGCCGAGCGGGCCTGATCGAGGAGGGGGTCGGGTTGGGAGGATTGCGCCATCACTACGGTCCGTGAATTGCCTGGGCATCACTGTAGCGGTGGGTTCGTGATGCGTCGACAAACCGCACGGGGATACGTGATGAGCGCCACGATCGCCTCACCGAAACGATGGAGTGTGATGAACTTCTCGCAACATATGAGGGGGTATTCCGGTCAACCGGATTGAACGTCATTTGTCCGTTCACATTCACCCCGGATACACAGGAGTTTCCATGAAACATTCCACCAAGATCCTGGCCGCCATGGCCATCGCACCCCTCGTCTTCCTGATGGGCTGCTCCGACGGCGACATGGGCATGGACGAGTTCGAAGAGCAACAGATGCAGCAACAGCCCGAGACCGGTGAAGGCGGCATGCAGAGCGCCCCACCACCCCAAGACGGCATGCAGCAACAGCAGCCGCGGGAAGGCGACATGCAGCAGCCCCCGATGGATGACGGCATGGACGAGCAGGGCGGCTCCCTGGAACCCGAGGGTGACGACCGCCTCTGATCCTGCCCCGGATCCGTCACCCAGGCGACCAGCTGGCGCTGGTCCGCCACAAAAAAAGCCCCGACACGCTGCGCGTGCCGGGGCTTTCACGTACTGCAGGGCAGGAAATCAGTTGCTGAAGGTGTCTTCCATCTCGTCGCCGGCATCCTCCATCGAATCGCCCGCATCGTCCATGGCGTCATCGATGTTCTCGCCGGCCTCTTCCGCCGGGCCCTGATTGTCACACCCCGCGAGGGTGGCACTGCCCAGCGCCATCATCAGGGCAAGCATCAGGATCGTCAGTCGCGATTTCCACATGGTGTTCTCCTTTACCGTAAGGGTCCTTTCTCGCTTCGCCCCCAGTACCCGACAGTTACCCGTCGAACCGGGGACACTCGGGGCATTCGACCGGGAAGCCCAACATACGATCCGTCTTGCCGGAAACCCGCCCTCCAGAATGTGACGGGCTACCGATTCCGGTTTCCCATACAAGAAGACCGCACCCGAGGAAGGTGCGGTCTTCGATGCAAGAGACACCGACTCAGAACCGGTGCGTCAACCCGACCGAGAACGTACGCGGTTCGTTGGGCCGGGCACCGTCCGGGGAACGGGAGATGATTTGTTGCTCATCCAGCACATTGCTCACCCGGGCATAGAGGTCGGTGTTCCTGCCCAGGGGATACTGGCTCACCAGGTCGATCGTGGTCAGCGACTCGGTGCGGTCGAATGCGCCCGTGCTCCGGTTACAGCCATCGCTATTGCAGGTCGCGTCGATGTACTTCACGACCGCGTAGTGGTTCCAGCCACTCGCGTGCTCGAGGCCCCCTCGAAGGCTGAACTGGTGGCGCGGGACCCCCTGCAAGCGATCGCCCTCTTGCTGCCCCGAGGCCGGGTTGTCCGCGCTGGCCTTGGCGCTGGTGTAGGTGTAGCTGGCCTCCAGGGGCGCGTGGAAGGATCCCAGATCCATCCCAGTGGAGGCCCGCAACTCCAGTCCGGAGATGACCGCCTCCCCGGTCGTGAAGGTCCCGGAGGTGGCGCCGTCCGAGCAGGGCGTCGCCACCGAGCAGTTCTGCACGAAGTCGGAGAAATCGCTGTAGAAACCAATCGCCTCGACAAACGCATGGTCGCCCTGATACCGGGCGCCCAGTTCCCAGTTCGTGCTGGTTTCCGGGTCCTGGTCTTCGGTCGCACCGCCCCCCAGGGGAGCAAACCCACGGTGAACCCCCGCCAGGAGTTGCCAGCGGTCCGTGAAGTCGTAGGTTAGCGAGGCCCCGGGCAGCCAGACGCTGCTCGAGTTGGAGCGCCGCGAATCCACGACGTTACGCTGCGTGTCGGCATACTGGGTCCGCGAGGTCTCGACATCCTCATAGCGCAGCAGCAGGTTCGCGGTCAGCCGGTCACTGACGTACCACTCGTCGGCGAGCCAGAAGCTCCGGGCCTGCGCATCCTCGAACCGGTTGTTGCTGCCCGTCGGCTGGATGGTCTCCTGGTAGACCAGGGAACCGTTGACCTGATCGTAGATGTCGTCCGGCTGGAAGCGGTCCATCTCGTCCTGGTGATAGCGGGCACCCGCACGCAGCCAGTGGTCCCCGAAGTCCATGCCCAGTTCGGTCTGGATGCCCTCGGACACATACTCACGGTTGTTGTTGCGGTAGGTCATCCCCGCCACATCGTCCTCGCCCCGGAGGATTCGTTGCGCGGTCGCGTCGCCCCGATTGGCGTCATCAATGAACGCGCTACCCCCGCCCAGCTTGAACCAGTTTCGGGCGAATTCGTTGCGGTACAACGTGGTGGTCATGCGCACGCGCTCGGACCAATCGATGTCATGCGTGACGCTCAGACCGAGGTGGTCGTTCTCCATCTGATCGATCTCGGACAGGCCATAGCGCCGATTGGGGTCACGCGCGAAATCCGCGTCGGTCAGGCCAAGATAGGTCTCGTTGGACGTTTCCTCCGAGTACTGGACCTTGGCCTCGATGCTCTGGCGCTCGCCATCCCAGCGCAGCTTGCCGACATAGTCCTGGATGTCGTAGCCGGTATCGCGGTTGCTGCGATCGATGTCCTTGAAGCCGGCCCCGTTGCGCTGGACGGTCTCGACCATGTAGCTCCAGTCACCGGAGCGATCCCCGAACATCGCGTGCACGTCGGTGCCGCCCCGATCGTTCACCACCGTCTCGATGGAGCCTCCGCGTTCCCGGGGGATGGGCGTGGATACCAGATTGATCACGCCCCCGGTGGTCTGCGGCCCGTGGCGCAACAGCGGGGCCCCCTTGAGCACTTCGATCTCGCTGACCCGCATCGTGGTCGGGAAATAGTAGGCCGCCGGGTTGGAATACGGTGCCGGGGCGATCAGCACGTTGTCCTCCATCAGGGTCACCTTGCTGCTGCGGCCCGGAGGCGCCGCACGGATCCCGATATTGGGGCGCAGACCCGCCCCGTCTTCCTCCTGCACGTACACGCCGGGCACGGTCTTGAGCGCCTGGTGGATGTCCGTGGTCCCTTCGGTTTCCAGCTGTTCGCGACCCACCACGGCCGCCGAACCGGGCAGGCGCTGCGTCGCGGTCACGTCTCCGAGGATTTGCACCGGCGCCAGCCGGGCCTCGGTTCCGGACTCGGCGGTCGGGGCGGCCTCGTCGGCATGCAGCGCGGGAATCCCCACGGCCCCGGCAATTGCGAGTACGACGGCACGTCGCCTCCATACCCCGGAGTTGCGCGAGTGGTCGGCGGGTCGTGCGATTCGGCGGCTTGCCAGATGGTTTCGAGCCATGGTTGTCTCCCTTGAGTTGGCCAGCATCAACACCGCCACGGACGCCGGGGCGCCGCGGATCGGTGACGGATTGGAGGCTGGCTGAGGGAGAGGCTCCCCTGGCTGGCAGGTGCCACGGTGTGGACCGTGGCCGGTGTTTCACGGGGTTTACTTGGTCAGGATCAGCTTGTCGTTGGCGGTCCGGCGCAGGGTGTACCACTCGCCGCGGTGGCAGATGCGGATCTGCCGCGCGGAGCCCAGCAGCTGCTCGCTGGCGATCTCGCGCGGGCCCGGATCCTGGCGGACAGCCGGCTTGCCGGGTGGATGCGTTCCGGAATTCATTGTTCCCCCTCCGGTTCGGAGACGAAGGCCATGCGGCTCACCCCGGACTGGCGCACCTCGGCCATCACCCGGGCCAGGCGTTCGTAACGCGTGTCACGATCCGCGCGCAGATAGATCGCGATGTCCGGTTGTGTCTCCAGCGCCTCGCGCAGGCGCGCCGGGAGACGCTCCTGGGAGACCGACTCGTTGTTCCAGTACAGGTCGCCGCTTCCGTCCAGGGACAGCGTCACGCTGTCCGGCAGCTCGTCCACCGGCTCGCTGGCGGCCTGAGGCAGATCCAGGTCCACCGAGTGGGTAATCACCGGTGCAGTGATGATGAAGATCACCAGCAGCACCAGCATCACATCCACCAGCGGGATCACGTTCATGTCCGACATTGGTTCGCTGGTGTCGCCCATGCGTCCGAAGGCCATGGCTTAGCCCTCCTGGTGCAGGCCGTCGTCCGGCAGTGCATGCGGATCGGTGCGACGGTCACGCGCCTCGCGAGCATTGCCGGGCTTCAGGTCAGAGTGCATCAGCAGCGCATGCACATCGTGTGCAAAGGCCTCGAAGTCCTGATGCAACAGGCGCTGGGAGCGATTGAAGATGTTGAAGAAGGCCACCGCCGGGATCGCCGCGGCCAGGCCGGCGGCGGTCGCCACCAGGGCCTCGCCGAGCGGACCCGCCACCAGATCCATGGACACCGACGACTCCTGTGAGATGTCGATCAGGGCGCCATGGATACCCCAGACGGTACCGAGGAGTCCGACAAAGGGCGCCAGCGCCCCGACCGAGGCGAACACGATATTGCCGGCCTGCATGCGCAGCAGCTGCCGGTCCATCGCCTGGCGAATCCGGCGCACCACGTGGTCGTCCAGGCGCTGCTCGGCCTTGTCCGACCCATCACGCACCCCGCGGTAGTCGTCGAACGCGGCAAACGCCTCCTGACCGATCACCGCCAGCGGGCCGCGCTGGTCGTGGATCGCGTCGTGGAAGGCCGGCGCCGTCTGGCTGGCATCGAAGGCCGCCAACGCGGCGCGGTTGTCGCGACGCACGCCAATCAGCGTCAGCAGCTTGCTCGCGGCAATCGCCCAGGTCGCGACGGACATCAGCAGCAGGATCGCGAAGACCGCGACCAGCACCGGGTCACCATGGCGAAACACGTAGAAGACATCGAACTCGTTCATGCAATCATCCCCGGCTGCGCAGCGCTTCATGCGCCGGCCTTGTCATCGAATCGAAAAGTCCATCGGTACGAGCACCACGCCCTCCACCGCGCGTCCCCCACGGCGGGCAGGCTCGAACTCCCAATGCTCGATCGCCGCCTCGGCGGCATCGTCCAGGCGCCGGTGGCCGCTGCTCTCCTCCACCGACCAGTCCAGCGGCTGCCCCTGCGCGGAGACCCGGACTCGCAGCAGGACGGTACCCTCCTCCCCTCGGCGCAACGAGATTCGCGGATAGTCCGGCGGCGGGTTATTCAGGTACTCCGCCCCGAACCCCGGCTCCTCGAAGGGCTCGTCCTCTTGGCCCACCGGACCACCGGGGGCCGCCTCCGTCGCCGGCTCCTGGTCTTCGGCCGGCCCGGACGCGCCCGAACGACTCGGTTCTGGCTCCGGTTCTGGCTCCGGTTCTGGCTCCGGTTCTGGCTCCGGTTCTGGCTCTGGCTCTGGCTCTGGCTCTGGCTCTGGCTCTGGTTCCGGCTCTGGTTCCGGCTCTGGTTCCGGCTCTGGTTCCGGCTCTGGTTCCGGCTCTGGTTCCGGCTCTGGTTCCGGCTCTGGTTCCGGTTCCGGTTCCGGTTCCGGTTCCGGTTCCGGTTCCGGTTCCGGTTCCGGTTCCGGTTCCGGTTCCGGTTCCGGTTCCGGTTCCTCAAGTGTCTCGGTCACGGCGTCGGGTTCAACGACCGCCGTTTCTTGCCCGGTCGGGTCAGGCAACACTGCGTCCAGTTCGACCCAGTGTGCCTCCATGCCCCCGCCCCGGGTGCCAGCCAACTCCGGTGCGGCATCACGCATCACCCATAGCGAGCCCAGTATCCCGCCATGCAGCGCGAAGCTCACGGCCACGCCCAGCGCCAACGCACGACGACTGCCGGAAGGGGATATGGAAGAACGGTGGGTCATGGATGAGCTAGCTCGCCGCAGGACACGAATGTATAGACGCCTTGACCGAAGAGAAGCTAACCCGCTCGCACATCGGCGCGTATGGGTCACGCATCTCCCGGAATCCGACTATCGCGGCTAGCCGGCGGATTGCCAAGTCACTGCCCACGAACAGAGCGCACCCTACCCTTAATGCGAATGGTTTGCAATACCAGTCGCATATGGCACCATTCGCTCCGGATCGATACGCGGCAGCCCGGGTCAACTTTCCTCGGGTCCAAAACGATAAAACCCGCCCCGGCGGCACCGGGGCGGGTCGAAAAAGGCGGCTAGGCCGGCGGTATCGCCGGCCAGGCGCGATCAGTGCTGGTGACCGCCCTCGCCGTGGGCGTGGCCGTGCTCCAGCTCTTCGGCCGAGGCCTCGCGGACTTCGACAATCTCGACGTCGAAGTTCAGGGTCTCGCCGGCCAGCGGATGGTTGCCATCGACCGTGGCGGTGTCGCCCTCGACCTTGGTCACGGTGACCGTCAGCGGGCCGTTCTCGGTCTGCGCCTGGAACTGCATCCCCGGCTCGACGGATTCAACGCCCTGGAAGGCCTCCATCGGGATCTCCTGAACCATGGCGTCGATCTTCTCGCCATAGCCTTCTTCCGGGGAGACCTTCGCCTGGACCTTGTCACCGGCGGCCTTGCCCTCCAGCTCCTTTTCCAGGCCCGGGACAATCTGGCCTTGTCCGTGCAGGTAGGCCAGCGGCTCGCGGCCTTCGGAGCTGTCGATTTTCTCGCCAGCATCGTTGGTCAGGGTGTAGTGGATGGCCACCACGGCGTTCTGCGCGACTTGCATGGGCTTTGCCCTCTTAATACATGAACTTTTAAGGGTAACGCGGAATATCGCTCCACGTCAGGTCCACCCGCCGGACACGCGGTTTCCGGCGGGTGGGGTGTCCGCCGGGTCAGGCGGCCTTCTGCAACAGCAGTCGGTTCAACCGGGCGACGAAGCCGCTCGGGTCCTCCAGCTGTCCGCCCTCGGCCAGCAGGGACTGCTCGAACAGCAAGGAGGCCAGGTCGTTGAAGTCGTCGCCTTCCGCGGCCTTGAGGCGTGCGACCAGCGGATGGCCCGGGTTGACCTCCAGCACCGGCTTGCCGGAGAAGGTCTCCTGGCCCGCCTGTTTCAGCAGTTCCTGCAGATACAGCGCCATCTCGTGCTCGCCAAGCACGATACAGGCCGGGGACTCCACCAACCGCCGCGAGGGCCGCACGCTCTCCACGCGGTCGCCCAGGGCCTGCTGCAGACGTTCCGGCAGATCGCCCAGGTCGCCCTCCGCGGCTTGTTCGCCGGTCTCGTCCTTCTGCTCGACGTCCTCGCCGATGATCTTGTCGAGGTCCAGGTCACCCTTGGCGACATTCTTGATGGGCTTGCCGTCGAACTCGCGCAGGTGGGACAGCAGCCACTCGTCGACCCGGTCCGACAGCAACAGGACCTCGATCCCGTGCTTGCGGAAGATCTCCAGGTGCGGGCTATTGCGCGCTGCGGAGGCATTGTCGGCAGTGATCAGGTAGATCGCCTCCTGGCCCTCCTTCATGCGCCCGAGGTAATCCGCCAGCGCGACGTTCTGGGTGTCGTCGCTGTTATGGGTGCTGGCAAAGCGCAGCAACTTGGCGATCGCCTCCTGGTTGGCGAAATCCTCGCCCGGGCCCTCCTTCAGCACCCGCCCGAAGTTCTGCCAGATCTCGGCGTACGCCTCGGGCTCGTTTTTGGCGATGCTTTCCAGCAGCCCCAGGATCTTCTTCACCGAACCGGAGCGGATCGAGTCCACCAGGCGGTTGTCCTGCAGGATCTCGCGCGAGACGTTCAGCGGCAGGTCCGCCGAGTCCACCACCCCGCGCACGAAGCGCAGGTAGTTGGGCAGCAGCTTGTCCGCGTCGTCCATGATGAACACCCGCTTCACGTAGAGCTTCACCCCGTGGCGGGCATCGCGATCCCAAAGGTCGAACGGCGCGCGCTTCGGGATGTAGAACAGCGTGGTGTATTCCTGCCGGCCCTCCACGTGATTGTGGGTCCAGGCGGCCGGATCCTCGAAGTCGTGCGCGACGTGCTTGTAGAACTCCCGGTATTCCTCGTCGCTGATCTCGCTCTTCGAGCGAGTCCACAGCGCGCTGGCACGGTTCACGGTCTCCCAGTCGTCGGTAGGGTTGCCCTCCTCGTCCTGCTTGCGCATGCGGATCGGGAACGCCACATGGTCCGAGTAGCGCCCGATGATGTGGCGCAGACGCACGGGCTCGAGAAACTCGCCGGCGTCTTCCTTCAGCGTCAGGGTGATCTCGGTCCCGGCCTCGGTGCGCTCGCATGGGGTAATGGTGTATTCACCATCGCCACGCGACTCCCAGCGGGTACCCGCATCCTGTTCGCTGCCGGCGCGGCGCGTCTCCAGGCGCACGTGGTCGGCGACGATGAACGACGAGTAGAAACCCACGCCGAACTGACCAATCAGCTGGGAATCCTTTTTCTGGTCGCCAGTCAGCTTCTCGAGAAACGCCTTGGTACCCGAGCGTGCGATGGTGCCGATATGTTCGACCACCTCGTCCCGCGACATGCCGATGCCGTTGTCGCGCACCGTCACCGTCCGCGCCTCCGCGTCCACCTCGACGTCAATCACCAGCTCCGCCGGCTGCGGGATCGCGTCCGGCTGGGCCAGGGCCTCGAAACGCAGCTTGTCACAGGCATCGGCGCCGTTGGAGATCAACTCACGCAGGAAGATCTCGCGATTGGAATAAAGCGAGTGGATCATCAGCTGCAGAAGCTGGCTGACCTCGGTCTCGAAGCGGCGAGTTTCGGTGCTGGGTTCGGTCTGGGTTTCGGTCATGGCGTGCGTGTCCCTTGATTGTTCTCGACACGTCGTAAGGTAGGGTCGCCTGTCCCGTTTTCAAGGACCGCGGCCTGGTAAAGTCCGCCCGCTCCTTCCGGATCCAGCAGTGCCCAGACCGGCGCGAGCAGCTCCGGAAGCTGCTCCTCCAGCTGCCACGGCGGACGCAGCACCAGCATCCCGGAGCCCGCCAACCCGAGGTGGCGCTCCGGGTCGGCGGCGATACGCAACTCGCTGACCAGCCAGGGATCGTCCAGCTCGGCGCGTAACTGTTCGCGCATCGGGTGATCCGGCCGGCCTGCGAGAATGGGGTACCAGACCAGGATGATCCCGGTGTTCCAGCGCCGACGGATGGTGGTCACCATCTCCGCCACCTCGCGGTACTCCGACTTGCGCTCGTAGGACGGGTCCAGCAGGACCAGACCGCGGCGTGGCTCCGGCGGAAACAGCGCTCGCGCGGCCTCGCGCGCGTCACGCTTGTGCACATGGCAGCGTGAATCGCCGGCGAGGCGCGTCTGCAGCCGATCATAGGCCTCCGGATGGAGTTCGCACGCGATCAGGCGATCGCGTTCGCGCAACCGCGCCTGAATCAGCAACGGGGACCCCGGATATTCGGTAAGGCGCGGGGGCTTCGGCTGCATCCCCCGCAGCGTCTGCAGGAACGTGCGGCCCGCGGATGGCCAGACCGGATCCGCAGACCACAGACGTGCGATACCGGAGGCGGCCTCGTCGGTCTTGCGCGCCCGCGCGCCGGTCAGGTCATAGCCCCCGGCTCCTGCGTGCAGGTCCAGTGCCACGAAGGGCTTGTCACGCCCGCGCAGCGATTCCAGTACCTGCCACAGGACCAGGTGCTTATGCACGTCGGCGAAATTGCCGGCGTGATAGTCGTGTTGGTAGCTGAGCATGCGTTCCTCAAACAAAAAGCCACCGCGAGAGTACCCGCGATGGCTCAAGAAGGGCAGCCCGGCAGGACCGCCCTCGACCGTGTGAACGGCTTACTGGTTGACCGGCGAGTCCGGATCCAGAAGATACGCCATGACGTGCGCAATCTGTTCCTCGCTGAGGAAATTGTTGCGTCCGAACCGCGGCATCTGGGTGCACGGGAAGTACTGGTGGGGGTTGGACACCACCTGGTGCACGTAATTCACCACCGAACTGTCATTACCGCGGGTGGCCCCATACCCGGCCAGGCTCGGGCCCAGGGTGCCGTAAAGCTCCTCGGCCGGATCCATCTGATGGCAGGCGTAGCAGTTACCGCCTGCCTCGCGGGTACCATGGTCATCGTTTCGATGACCGATACGGTAGCCATACCCGGAGCGCGCCAACTCGGCGCCACGGCGCCAGTTGCCCAGGCGCGGACCACCCGGCGGCACCTCGTAGCTTTCGCGGGCCATGGCGATCACCGCGCCCGCGGTCCCGGAATTCGGATCGCCCTCGATCGAACAGGCGGCCTGAATGCCATCCTGCACCATGCGATCACGGGCCGACCCACCTTCCTGTGCCTCCTGCTCGAAACGATAACTGTCCGTTTCCAGCACGAGGTAATCTGCCAATTCATCGGCGCTCATCGCCGTAATGTCGACTTCGCCACTGGTCTCGCCCATCCAGCCATCGCAACCCGCGATCAGCACCGTGGACGCCAGAACGGCCAAGCCCGCCCCAACTGTCTTGTTCCTAAGCATCCCTGATGTCTCCTCTTGCGTCGGCTATTGCCGCTTCTGGCCGATCATCGTGCCGGCGTCTTCCAGGCGTAGGCCCGGTTGCCTCCAGGCCCGATGGAGAACAGGTCCCGGATCAACGGCCCATGGCCGCAAAATAAATAGACCCATGCTCGAGTCCGTCAGGAAAAACCACCGCGGGCCATCCCACGGTGGTTCAAAAAAGGGCAGCCCCGGGAGGCCGCCCTCGAACCAGCGTGTGGCTTACTGGTTGTTGACCGGCGACTCCGGATCCAGCAGGTAAGCCATGAGATGGCTGATCTGCTCGTCGCTCAGGAGCTGGTGACGGTCGGAGTTGAACCGCGGCATCTGGGTGCACGGGAAGTACTGGTGAGGATTGGAAATCACCTCGTGCACGTAGTTCAGCACCGCTTCGCTGGTACCACGGTTGGCACCGTAGTTCTGTAGGCTCGGGCCGATGGTCCCCTGGTCGGAAACCCGCGGGTCGAACACGTGGCAGTTGTAGCAGTTGCCACCCGCCTCGCGCTGATCGTGGTTGTCGGTGCGATGACCCTGGCGGTAGCCATAACCGGAATTCGCCAGTTCGGCACCCTTGCGCCAGTCACCCAGCTCCACGCCGCCTTCCGGACGCTCGTAGCCGGCACGCGCCATGGCCACGACACGGCCGGCGGTTTCGCCATCCGGATCGCCTTCCATGGAGCAGGCCTTCTGCAGCTCGTCCTGGGTCATGCGATCACGCCAGGACCCGCCTTCCTGCATCTCCTGGTCACGGAAGCTGTCCGTTTCGAAGATGAGATGCTCGGCCAGCTCGTCCGCGCTCATCGCGGTGATGTCGACATCCGAACCCTTGCTTCCATCGGCAACGGCGCAACCAGCGGCGAGGGCGACGGATGCGAACGCGGCCATGCCGGCCGCAACAGCATTCTTTTTAAACATACTTGGTGTCTCCTATTGCGTCCGTAGATTACCGCTTCAGGTCAGGCAGGATGGCCGGTTCGCCACGCGCCGCGTCGTTCCAGAACGAGATCAGGGCGGTGTTGACCGGGGTATCGTGCTTGATACCTGCGTGACGCATCTGCCACACGCAACCACGGATACGGTGGTTCTGGCTACGCACGTTGTCGTGGCCGGCGCGGTGAGCGGGCCAGGACACAGCCTTGGACCATTCCGGACCGGTACCTACATGCGGAAGCACGGAAGCACGGATCTGCTTGCCCACTTCGCCATGGCAGCTGGCGCAGTTGAAGTCCATCGCGCCGCCGCGGCGGTAGAACAGTTTCTCGCCCGCATCACGCATGGCCTGCTCTTCCGGGTGCTCCAGCGACGGGTTCCACGCCATGCCGGAGGACTGGTGGGCGATGAAGGTGGTCAGCTTCATGATGTCGGAGCCGTTGCCGTGGCGCTGGCCAACGGCGGCGTCATCACTGGTGAAGCCCTGCAGTTCCTTCATGCAGTGCACCAGGCGCATTTCGAAGTCCATCACCTTGCCGGTATCTTCGAAGTAGCGCGGCAGTTCGACATAGGCGCCGTCCAGCTCGCCCGGGCCCTTGCCGAAGTCGCAGCCTTCCAGGGATACGTTGTTCGGGCCACGCTGGGCGTAGAACAGATCCTCGCCTTCCTCGACCAGCCACAGGGCCGGGTTGTCCGGCATCATCATGATGTTCATTTCACTCTGATGCAGGTAGGCGGAGTCTGGATTTTCCTGCAGGAAGTTCTGCAGGACATCGTTGGGGTCTTGCCATTCGCCGGCCTGAGCCGCAGCCCCAACAGCCATTGCTACGGGCAACGCAAGCAATGCTTTCTTGAACATGGAAACCTCCATCACACGGGTTTTTTTTCGATTGAGCCCGGGACTGATCTGGCCCGGACCTGTGTAGCAGAGTGCTGAACCCGAGTCCGTGCTGTCAACACAAAAGACTATATTAGCGTTTGCTAAAAGGCTGTTTTGCAACGATTCTTGGGGATCAACACCAAGGGGCAGACGATGATTACCCCTTTATTATTCCCGCCTTTCCAGAGTTTTTTTCAGGCGCCGTTCAGGCGCGCCCCGAGCGACAAACACCTGATGCCGCGGGCGAATACCCGGGGGCCATCACCAGCCCGAGAACGGCGGGCTAACGCGGCCTCCACGGAATAGCGGGCCAGAATGAGAAAAGCACCCGACGCAGGTACGAGTATGGGGAGGGATCGGCGAGCTGCGAACTAGCGGCCGCGGGGTCAATCGCGACCCAGAACACCCTCATGGACCAGCAGCAGGCGTTTCACCTGGGCCAGCTCGCCAACCTGATCGCCGGCGTAACCGCCGACATCGCTGGAGGTACGAAAACGCGAGGACACCACGCGGTGGCAGGGGATGAACAAGGGCCAGGGGTTGGCACGACAGGCCTGCCCCACCGCACGGGGCGCAGAACCCACGCGGGTCGCGATCTCGGAGTAAGTGCGCACCTCGCCCACCGGGATCTCCGACAAGGCGGCCCACACCCGGCGCGCATGGGCGCTGCCGGGGGGTACAGCCGACGTCGGGCGCCAGGCCGTGGCGTCACGACCGTAGCGTTCCGGGTCAAAGCGCGGCGCCTGGAGATCCGCGCTCGGGATATCCACCAACGGCACCAGGTCCTCGGGATCGCCCGGATCCTGCCAGTCGCAGGCCAGGACTTCGCCATCGGCGGATTCCAGCCACACAAAAGCCAGCGCGACTCCGGGGAGGAGGCAGCGCTGGCTGCGGGTCATCGGACCTGCCGACATCGAATGGTTAAACGCCAGGGGTGGCAGGGATTCGGCCATACGCCGAACCCCGTCCGGTCGCGTTACTTCGCGGCCTTGACGTCTTCCTTGATGCGGGCGGCCTTGCCGGTCCGGTCGCGCAGGTAGTACAGCTTGGAACGACGCACCTTGCCGCGGCGCTTCACCTTGATCTCGGCGATCTGCGGGCTGTGGGTCTGGAAGGTACGCTCCACGCCGTTGCCGTAGGAGACCTTGCGCAGGGTGAAGGCGGAGTTGAGGCCGCGGTTGCGCACGGCGATCACCGCGCCCTCGAAGGCCTGCAGACGCTCGCGGTCGCCTTCGCGAACCTTGACCTGCACCACCAAGGTATCGCCGGGCCCGAAGGCGGGCACATCCGACTTCATCTGCTCGGCTTCCAGTTCCTGAATGACGTTATTCATTGCTCGACCTCAATCATCGCTTTCGGTGCGCGAGCCGCCGGTATGGCCACTCGCACGGTATTCGTCCAACAGGGCCGCATCTTCGGCCCCGAGTTCCAGCCGGGCCAGCAGGTCCGGCCGCCGGGTCCAGGTCCTGCCCAGTGCCTCGCGGCGGCGCCAGCGCCGGATCGCGCCATGATCGCCCCCCTTCAGGACCGGCGGCACGGTACGCCCGGCGACCGTCTCCGGGCGCGTGTAGTGCGGGCAATCCAGAAGCCCCGCACTGAACGAGTCCTGCTCGGCCGAGTCCGCATGCCCCAGAACCCCCGGTAGCAGGCGGGCACAGCCATCGATCACCGCCATCGCCGCAAGTTCGCCGCCCGAGAGCACGAAGTCGCCCAGCGACCACTCCGCGTCGACCTGCGCCTCGATAAAGCGCTCGTCGATACCCTCGTAGCGCCCGCAGACCAGGGCGACCCGCGGCCGCCCGGCCAGTTCACGCAGCATCGCCTGCCGGATCGGTTGCCCCTGCGGGGTCAGTGCGATCACGTGCGGCGTGGCTTCGGCATCCGCCCGCGCCGCATTCAGCGCGGACGCCAGCGGCGCGTACTGCATCACCATGCCCGGACCCCCGCCATATGGCCGGTCGTCCACTGCCTGGTGAACACCGGCGCCCCAGGCACGCGGATTCCAGTATCTCAGTTCCAGCTGACCGCGCTCCACGGCCCGCCCGGTCACTCCGGATTCGCCAACCGCTGCGACCAGCTCCGGAAACAGCGAGATGACGTCGAAACGCATCCGCGCCGCTTCAGAATTCCGGGTCCCAGTCGACCCGCACGCGGCGGGCCTCCAGATCCACGTCCAGCACGTACTGGTCGCGAACCCAGGGGATCAGGCGTTCCCGATCCCCCTGGACTACCAGCACGTCGTTGGCACCGGTCTCGATAAAACCCGAGATGGTTCCCAACACCGCGCCGTCGTTGTTCTCGACCGCCATGCCCAGAAGATCGGCCCAGTAGTAGGCGCCATCCTCGGCCGGTGGCAACCAGGCCCGCTCGATCGCGAGTTCGGCACCAATCAACCGGTGCGCCCCATCGCGATCCGCGGCTTCGCGAAACTTCATCACGACGCCCTGGCCATGGCCGCGGCCGCCCTCGACGTCAACCAGGCGCCAATCACTCCCGTGCTGCATCCACAGCTGCGGGAATTCGGTGATCGCGGCGCGCGGCGCGGTCTCGGAAAAGACCCGCACCCAACCCTTGACGCCATAGACCCCGGACACACGCCCGACGCGGATACGCTCATCCGCCTCATTCATGACCGCAGCCAAGCGTCAGTACAACGGCCGGGCGCCCTCAGGCCGCCGCGGACTGCTGCTGCTTGCGGTAACCCTTGACCAGGTGATTCACACGCTCGGACATGCCGGCGCCGTGACCCAGCCAGTGGTCCACGCGCTCCAGATCGATGCGCAGCGGTTCTTCCTGACCGCGGGCCACCGGGTTGAAGAAACCGATCTGCTCCTTGTAGCCGCTATCGCGACGAGCGCGGGAATCGGTAACCACGATCGAATAAAACGGGCGCTTCTTGGCGCCGCGGCGTAGCAGGCGAATCGTAACCATGTAGTGTTGAACCCCGTGAGTCCGTTTTCTCGAGAAAACGCGCGATTATAACGAATTCGACCGACAACACAAGGGAGAGCTCAGGTCTCCCTTGTGCGCCAGGCCGCCGCTCGCGCGTGCTTTAGGTAGTTTCTGCTAGCGAAACGGCATCCCGCCGCCGGGGCCACCCATACCCCCCATGCCGCCCATTTTGCTCCCCAGGGCCCGCATCATCTTCGATGCGCCGCCCTTGGAGAATTTCTTCATCGCCTTGCTCATTTGGGTGTGTTGCTTGAGCAGACGATTCACATCCTGAATCTGGGTGCCGGAACCGGCGGCAATACGGCGCTTGCGCGAGCCCTTGATCACCTCCGGGTGACGGCGCTCGCGCTCGGTCATCGACGAGATCACCGCCATCATGCGACCGATCTCCTTGTCGTTGGCCTGATTCTTCACCGCATCCGGCAGCTTGCCGCCGCCGGGGAGCTTCTCGAGCATGGAACTCATGCCGCCCATCTTCTGCATCTGGCCCAGCTGGTCGCGCAGGTCGTTCAGGTCGAAGCCGCGCCCCTTCTTCAACTTGCGGGTCAGCTTCTCGGCCTGATCCTGGTCGACCTGGCGACTGGCCTCCTCGACCAGCGACAGCACGTCGCCCTTGCCGAGGATGCGCGAGGCGATGCGCTCGGGGTGGAACGGCTCCAGGGCATCCGGGCGCTCGCCCATGCCAATAAACTTGATCGGCACGCCGGTGATCTGGCGCACCGAGAGGGCCGCACCCCCACGGGCATCGCCGTCCGCCTTGGTCAGCACCACGCCGGTCAGCGGCAGCGCCTCGCCGAAGGCGCGTGCGGTGTTCGCCGCATCCTGCCCGGTCATGGAATCGACCACGAACAGGGTCTCGATCGGGTCGATCGCCTGATGCAGGGCCTGGACCTCGGCCATCATGTCCTCGTCGACATGCAGGCGGCCCGCGGTATCCACCAGCAGGACCTCGATGCCCTCGCGGCGGGCGCGGGCGACCGCATCCCTGGCGATCGCCTCGGGCTTCTGGCTGGTGTCACTGGGATAGAACGTGACTTCGACCTGGCCGGCCAGGGTCTCCAACTGCTGGATTGCCGCCGGGCGATAGACGTCACAGCTGACCACTGCGACCTTTTTCTTCTCGCGCTCGCGCAACAGGCGCGCGAGCTTGCCGATACTGGTGGTCTTGCCGGCACCCTGGAGGCCGGCCACCAACACTACGGCGGGCGGCTGCTGCGCCAGGTTCAGCGTGGCATTCTCGCCACCCATGGTCGCGATCAGTTCGTCATGGACGACCTTGATCAGGGCCTGGCCGGGGGTCAGGCTGCCGATGACCTCCTTGCCCAGCGCCTTTTCCTTGACGTCCTTGATGAACTCGCGCACCACCGGCAGGGCCACGTCGGCCTCCAGCAGCGCCATGCGCACCTCGCGCAGGGCGTCCTGGACATTGTCCTCCGTGAGCCGCGCCTGACCCTTCAGGCGCTTCATGGTCTCCTGCAGGCGGCTGGAAAGGCCGTCGAACATCACGCGTCCTCGTCTAAATCAGCGGTGGTCGGCGCACATCCACCGACCACGGGACCGCACAGTATACCGCTCTCGCGCTCCGGGATGCAGGCCCACCGCCGGGCAACCGGTCGAGAGATCACAGCGGGGCACCCGAACTGGCGCCGGAACGGCCGCCACCATGTGCAATCCGCCCGCGGAGCGGCGATAATCCGGCGTCATGATCATTGCCATCGGACTCCTCGCCGTCGCGCTGTATCTCGTCACCGCGGGCTACCTGGTTGTCACCGCCCGCCGGCAGCCGCTGACACAGGGCCAGCCGCGGGGGCCCCTGGCCCTGTGGGGGCTCGCGCTGCTCGCCCACCTGGGCGCTCTGCTGCCGATGGTGCTGACCGATACGGGACTCAACCTGTGCCTGGGCAATGCGCTGTCGGCCTCGCTGTGGCTGGTGGCCGCACTGCTGTGGCTGACGAGCTGGCGCCATCCCCTGGCCATCCTCGGGGTCGTGATCCTGCCGCTGACCGCGCTGGCCGCCCTCACCGCTCTCCTGTGTGACGGCGATACGCGCTATACCACCTCGGCCGGGATCGACCTGCACATCCTGTTCTCGGCACTGGGCTGGGCGTTCCTCGCGCTGTCCACCGCACAGGCGGCGGTGATGGCCGCCCAGCACCGGGCCCTGCACAACCATCACGCCTCGGGCTTCGTGCGTGCCCTGCCGCCGTTGTTCTCGATGGAGGTGTGGCTGTTCCGGATGATCTTCATCGGCTGGCTGTTCCTCGGGCTCAGCCTGCTGTCCGGGTTGCTGTTCGTGGACAACCTGTTTGCCCAGCACCTGGTCCACAAGACCACACTGTCGATCCTGGCCTGGCTGATCTTCTCCACCCTGCTGATTGGCCGCTGGCGTCTCGGCTGGCGCGGCACCCGCGCGCTGGCCTGGACCACCGGCGGCTTTGTCGTGCTGGTGCTGGCCTATTTCGGCTCCAAGCTGGTGCTGGAAGTCATCCTCGGACGCATCTGAACGCGGTAACCACGGCTTGACACCCCCGCGGGCCTTGCCTGAAATGATCCCGAGCATGCAGCCCCGCCCGTCCGCCCACCCCTGACCGCAGGCCGCACCCTTGCAAGAGATCCCGCTGTACGTCCTGTTCGGCGCCCTGGTGGTGCTGTTCCTGCTGTCGGCGTTCTTCTCCGGCTCGGAGACGGCGTTGATGGCGTTGAACCGCTATCGCATGCGCCACCGCGCGCAGACCGGCCATCGCGGCGCCCAGCGCGCCGCGCGGCTGCTGGAGAAACCGGATCGACTGATCGGACTGATCCTGCTGGGCAATAATTTCGTCAACATCATGATCGCGCAGATCGCCACCTTCATCGGGTGGCGCCTGTTCGGCGATACCGGCGTGGCCATCGCCACCGGCGTGCTGACCCTGACCCTGCTGATCTTCGCCGAGACCGCACCGAAGACCCTCGCCGCGCTGCACAGCGAACGCGTGGCCTACCCCGCCGCCTGGGTCTACTCTGGACTGATCAGGGTGATGTGGCCGGTGGTCTGGATGATCAACCTGATGGCGAACGGCGTGCTGCGCCTATTTGGCGTCCATATGAATGCCGACCAGCGCGCCGCACTGAACACCGATGAACTCCGCAGCGTGGTCTCCGAGGCCGGCGCGCTGATCCCGGCCAACCACCAGCGCATGCTGCTGAACCTGCTGGATCTGGAGCGCACCACGGTCGAGGACATCATGATCCCGCGCAACGAGATTGTGGTGATCGACCTGAACGAACCCTGGAACGAGGTCGAGGACCAACTGATCCACGGCAGCTTCACCCGCCTGCCGGTGGTGGAGGGCGAGCTGGACCACATCGTCGGCTTCGTCCATCGCCGCGACGTCCTGCCACTGGTCGAACGTGACGCGTTCGGCCCCGACGACCTGCGTCAGGTCCTGACCCCGCCCTACTTCATTCCCGAAGGTACGGCGCTCAACCGCCAGCTGATCAACTTCCAGCAACAGAAGAAGCGGATCGGCCTGGTGGTGGACGAGTACGGTGATATCGAGGGGCTGATCACGCTGGAGGACCTGCTGGAGGAGATCGTCGGCGAGTTCACCACCGACTCCCCGGCGATGAGCGACGACCTCCTGCGTCAGGACGACGGCTCGGTCATGGTCGACGGCGGCATTCATCTGCGTGAACTGAACCGGGCCCTGGGCCTGGACCTGCCACAGGACGGCCCGAAGACCCTCAGCGGCCTGATCGTCGAACACCTGGAGAGCATCCCCGAAGCGCCCGTGAGCGTGAAAATCAACGGCGTGGTGATGGACATCGCCCAGATCAAGAACAACACCATCCGCACCGTGCGCGTGGTCGCGCCCGACCTGCCGGAAGCCCCACCGCAGAAGGCCCCCTGATGGCAAAGAGCAAGACCCAGTACGTATGCCAGTCCTGCGGCGCGATCAGCCCCAAGTGGGCCGGCCAGTGCGGCGACTGCGGCGCCTGGAACACCCTGGAGGAGGCCGCTCCGGCGGCCAGCGCCGGCCCGCGCGGCGGGTACGCCGGCGCGGTCGCCGGCATTACCCGCCTGGGCGAGGTCGAGCTGGCCGAGGTACCGCGCACCAGCACCGGGTTGTCGGAGCTGGATCGCGCCCTGGGGGGCGGCCTGGTCCACGGGTCGGTGGTGCTGCTGGGCGGCGACCCGGGCATCGGCAAGTCCACCCTGCTGCTGCAGACCCTGGCCATGCTGCCCATCGGCGACACGCTCTACGTGACCGGCGAGGAATCGGCCCAGCAGATCGGCATGCGCGCCCGGCGCCTGGGCCTGGAGGTCGACGGGCTGCGCCTGCTGACCGAGACCCAGGTCGAGAACGTGATCGCCACCTGCGAACGCGAGCGCCCGCGCGTACTGGTAATCGACTCCATCCAGACGCTCTACACCGCTGCGCTGCAGTCCGCCCCCGGCTCGGTCGGCCAGGTGCGCGAAAGCGCCGCGGCCCTGGTGCGCATGGCCAAGCAGCGCGGCATCACCGTGATCCTGGTCGGGCACGTGACCAAGGACGGCCAGCTCGCCGGGCCACGCGTGCTGGAACACATGGTCGATACGGTGCTCTATTTCGAGGGCGACCCGGACGGGCGCTATCGCATGCTGCGCGCGGTGAAGAACCGCTTCGGCGCGGTGAATGAGCTGGGCGTGTTCGCCATGCTGGAGAACGGCTTGAAGGCCGTCTCCAACCCGTCCGCGATCTTCCTGTCACGTCACCAGGGGCCGGTGCCCGGCAGCGTCGTCATGGTTACCCGCGAGGGCACGCGCCCGTTGCTGGTCGAGGTGCAGGCGCTGGTCGCCGAGAGCCATGCCTCGCAGCCGCGGCGGATCACCGTCGGGCTGGAGCAGAACCGCCTGACCATGCTCCTGGCCGTACTGCATCGCCACGGCGGCGTGGCCCTGTTCGACCAGGACGTCTTCATCAACGTGGTAGGCGGCGTGCGCGTAACCGAGACTGCCGCCGACCTGCCGATGCTGGCGGCCGCGCTCTCCAGCTTCCGTGATCGCGCCCTGCCGCAGGAGCTGCTGGCGTTCGGCGAGGTCGGCCTGGCCGGCGAGATCCGCCCGGTCCCGAACGGCGAGGAACGCCTGCGCGAAGCGGCCAAGCATGGCTACACCCGCGCCATCGCGCCGGCCGCCAACGCCCCGCGCAAGCCGATCAAGGGAATGGAGGTCATCCCCGTATCGCGCCTCTCGGAGGTCCTCGACGCCCTGTAGCGTCGTCTCCTGCCGCGCGCCCAGGTCGGGCCAGGTTCATCGCTCGGTGTTTACGTACTTTCGACCGGCCGCCTGCCTTGTTGTGGCTGGCCATGGTTCATCGTCCGGTGTTTACGGTGGCTCCGGTCCACCGCCTGCCAGGCGCTCTCTCGCGAGCGCACCGCGAGGTACTTCTTTGCTCGTGCAAAGAAGTACCCAAGAAACACGCCCGACTGCCGCGACCCCAGCCCGCTGCGCGGGCCGGGGTTTCCCTCGCTCCGAGGCTTTTCGCGGGCGGCGCTGAACTCGCTACGCCTTCGGCTCCGCTCAGACATCCAGCGCCTTTTCTCCCGCGAAAAGCCTCTCCACTCGGCGCGACGACAACGGGGAGGTAGGTCAAAACAACAGCTTTCCCGACGTTGTTGCCAGTGGATGATGGCTAGGTCTTCGGACATCTTCGGCACGCTCGGCCTTTGGCCGTTGCGTGCCGCGCCCGCGCGGCGGGCGCCGGGGGGCTGCGAGCGGCGATGCCTATGGTTAGGCGGAAGCGTCGGGATGCGGTCGGTTTTGACCTTCGCCTCCCGTACGGAGCCCCTTGCGGAAGGGTTCTCGGGCCGGGAGAAGGCGCTGGATGTCTGAGCGGAGCCGCAGGCGCAGCGAGTTCAGCGCCGCCGGCCCGAGGGCCCTGGAGCAAGGTTCCCGGGCGGAATCCGGGTGTCCTTCTTTGGGTCCTTTCTTGGACAAGCAAGAAAGGACCTCGCGGTGCGCTCGCGAGAGAGCGCGTGGCAGGCGGCCAGACGAACGCACCGTAAACACCAGATGACGAACCCGGCCTAGCCACAACAGGGCAGGCGGCTGGGCGAAGGCATGTAAACACCGGATTTCGGGCCACGGTCAGCCTGTTCGCCGGCAACACGGAGGCACAAAAAAGGCGCCCGGAGGCGCCTTTGCGATGCGCGGGAGCGCGCGGCGTTAGTTGATGGCGTCGAGATCGGCGGCCAGCGACTCGCGGGTGCCTTCGGCGACCGCGTCCAGCCGGTGGTTGTAGTTCTCGTGCTCCACACCCATGGCAATGGCCGCACCCGACTTCGCCGCCGCGACCATCTCCGGCGTCAACTCGAAGCGCAGGAAGTGCACCGACGAGGTCTTGTCGTCCGTCTCGCGCTCGAGGTCCTCGTTCGCGATCGGGTAGACCTTGTCATGCCCTTCGACCTGCACATAAGTCTTGCGCTCGATCCCGATCAGTTTGGACAGCTGCACCTTGCGCTCGTCCACGTCCGGATACTCGACCATCATGGTCGCCTTCCAGTTGGAGCCGTCCGGGATCAAGGGGTTGTAGGAATCCAGCTCTTCCTGGATGCCCTCGGCGTCGAAGATCTTCTCGACCCGCAGCATCTCCTGGATCTGGTACTGCATCGTCTTGCGATCCTCGAAGTGCAGGCTCACGGCCGGGCCCACCTGCACGACGCGATTGCGTTTGTGCTGCATCACCTCGGCGCGGAACTGGGGCCGCATCTCGTGGTACTTCTCCAGCGAATACAGGTCTTCACGACTCAGCTTGTCCACACTTGCCTCCATCTTCATCTCGATACCTCCTTCGCGCCGGACGGGTCCGTCAGGATCAGCACATCTCAGTGATCGTGATGCCCCGTCTTCGTGTAGTCCTTGTCGGACCAGAGGTTGTCTTTCAGTTCGTGATCGAACACCGGGTTATGCCGACGGATCCACTCCAGCACCATCGCGGCGTGCTCGATCTCCTCGTCGCGGTTGTGCGCGAGGATCGCCTTGAGCTCTTCGTCCTTGCAGCCGTCGATGCGCTGCTGGTACCAGTCCACCGCCTCGAGTTCTTCCATCAACGAGACGATCGCGCGATGCATCTCGCGCGACTCGTCGCTCAGTTCCTCCACCGGTTCGTGGTAGCTGTCACTCGCCATGGGTTCTCTCCGTTCGCGGGCGTTCGTTCACGCCCTTGCTGATCCTGATATACCGCCCGGCAGCCTTACAGGCCATACGCCTGGCGCAGAAGGGTTAGCGGATGCTCGGGCGCCTTGTCCTCGCCCTTGCCCTGCAGCCCGTTCTCGATCATGTGGCCGGCCATCGGGCAATCGCTCGAGTAGTGGTCGGACTCGGCCTTCTGCACGCGGCTGACTACCGGACGGCAGATCTTGGATGCCGTCTCGTAGAATTCGCTTTTCACCCCGTAGGTGCCGTCGTGTCCGGAGCAGCGCTCGATCACGTCGATCTCGGTCTCCGGCACCAGTTTGAGCAGATCACGGGTCTTCAGACCCATGTTCTGCACCCGCAGGTGGCAGGCGGCGTGGTAAGCGATCTTGCCGAGCTTCTCGGGGAAATCGGTATTCAGCTTGCCGTCCTTGTGCCGCTCCATCAGGTACTCGAACGGGTCGAAGATGCGGTCGCGCACTGCGATCACGTCGGCGTCGTCCGGGAACATCAGCGGAAGTTCCTGCTTGAACATCAGCACGCAGGACGGCACCGGGGCCACGATGTCATAGCCCTGGTCGATCATGCGCTTCATTGCCGGGATGTTGGCGTCCTTGGAGGCCTCTACCGACTTCAGGTCGCCCAGCTCCAGCTTGGGCATGCCGCAGCACTGTTCCTTCTCGACCAGGGTGACCTCGATACCGTTGTGCTCGAAGACCTTGACCAGGTCCTCGACCAGATGCGGCTCGTTGTAGTTGCCGTAGCAGGTCGCGTAGAGGGCGACCTTGCCCTGGGTGGCACCGGCCGGCTCGGGGTTGCTGACACCCTTCGCGGTCTTGGCAACGCGCGAGCGGCCCTTGCTGGAGTGGTACTCGGGGACCGGGGCGTCCGGGTGCACGCCCATGGTCTTGTCCAGCATCTTGCGCACCGCGCCGTTCTTGTTCGCGGCATTGACCGCGCCGGCGACCACCGGGATGCCCGCCAGCTTGCCGACCATGTCCGTGCTGGACATCAGCTTGTGCGAGGTCTTGGCGCCCTCGTTCTGGAAACGGAAGGCCTTGGCCCGCAACATCAGGTGCGGGAAGTCCACGTTCCACTCGTGCGGCGGCACATAGGGACACTTGGTCAGGTAGCACAGATCACACAGGTAGCAGTGATCGACGACCTGCCAGTAATCCTTCTTGTCGACCCCGTCGACTTCCAGGGTCTCGGATTCGTCGACCAAGTCGAACAGGGTGGGGAAGGAGTTGCACAGGCTTACGCAACGACGGCAGCCGTGGCAGATATCAAAGACCCGTTCCAGTTCGCTGAACAGCGATTCCTCGTTGTAGAACTCCGGGTTCTTCCAGTCCAGCGGATGACGGGTCGGGGCTTCGAGACTTCCTTCACGTTGGTGCGTCGGCGCAGACATGCATCCCTCCGGTGTCCGTATCAGTACGATGCTTCGAGGGAAACACGGAACAGCATGCGAGGTGAACTGCATTCAGCCACGCCACAGGCTGTTCCGTATCTCCCGGAAAACGGGGCCGGCGGACCGGCCCCGTGTACTTCCAGCACTGCGAGACGATCAGTCGTCCAGCTGGTCCAGCGCCTTCTGGAAGCGGTTGGCGTGGGAACGCTCCGCCTTGGCGAGGGTTTCGAACCAGTCGGCGACTTCGTCGAAGCCTTCGTCGCGGGCGGTCTTGGCCATGCCCGGGTACATGTCGGTGTACTCGTGGGTCTCGCCGGCGACGGCGGTCTTCAGGTTGGCGGAGGTGGGGCCGAACTCCAGGCCGGTGGCCGGATCGCCGCAGCTCTCGAGGTACTCGAGATGACCGTGGGCGTGGCCGGTTTCACCTTCCGCGGTGGAACGGAACACGGTGGCGACGTCGTTGTAGCCTTCCACGTCGGCCTTGGAAGCGAAGTACAGGTAACGGCGGTTGGCCATCGATTCGCCGGCAAAGGCCTCTTTCAGGGCTTCTTCGGTCTTGCTGCCTTTCAGGTCCATGGTGCTCTCCTTCTCTCTGGATAAGTTCTACACAACCACAGGAATGCCTGTGCAGACGGGCGTTTAGACTCGGTCTAAACCGTACGAAAACTCTAGTCGGCACCCGGTTCAGTGTCAACCGGAAGCCCTCCGGATTATGGGGGCGGTGGCGCCATAAACAAGGACTGCCGTGCGCCACGCCTTTCCTCGCCGCAGCGGATCGGATACTTTCTCACCTTTTCGACCCGGTAATCCATCATGACCGATTCGCCCAGCGCCGACAGCCCGGCGGAATTCGAAGCCAGCCTGGAGGCCCTGGAGGCCCTGGTCGCCCGGATGGAGTCCGGCGAGCTCGGCCTGGAGCAGTCGCTGGGCGAATTCCAGCGTGGCATGGAACTGGTCAACCGCTGCCAGCTGGCGCTCGACGATGCCCAGCGCCGGATCGAGGCACTGGCCCAGGAAGCACCTTCCGGCACCGCTGCCCAGAATGACCATCACGCAAGCACCCATGTTCCCCGGACACCGGAGCCGCACGATACGACGGACCCCGATGTCCCGTTCTAGCGAGCCGCCATTGACCGCCACCGCCCCCGAGCAGGCCCTGAACGAATACCAGCATCGCATCGAGGTCGTCCTCGACCGCCACCTGGGCACGGGCGGCGCCCCCGACGCCCGCCTGATCGAGGCGATGCGCTACGCCACGCTGTCCGGCGGCAAGCGCCTGCGCCCGGTCCTGGTCTACGCGGCCGGGCGCACGACCGGCGCCCCGGAACCGGCGCTGGATGCGATGGCCGCAGCGGTGGAGATGATCCACGTCTATTCCCTGATCCACGATGACCTTCCGGCGATGGACGATGACGACCTGCGTCGCGGCCGCCCGACCTGCCACAAGGCCTTCGACGAGGCGACCGCCATCCTCGCCGGGGATGCCTTGCAGGCCCTGGCCTTCGACATCCTGACCGATGGCGTCGCGGAACTGCCCGCGCCGACCGGGCTGAACGCGGTGCGCGAGCTCGCGCGCGCCGCCGGCCTGCACGGCATGGCGGGTGGCCAGGCGATCGACCTCGGGGCCTGCGGCCAGCCCATCGACCTGCCGGAACTGGAACGCATGCACCGGCTGAAGACCGGCGCCCTGATCCGCGCCTCGGTGCGGCTGGGGGCGCTGGCCGGCACGCCCGACCCCGACGCCCTGGAGCGCCTGACACGCTACGCCGAATGCATCGGCCTGGCCTTCCAGATCCGTGACGACGTCCTCGACGTGGAAGGCGACCCCGAGATCCTGGGCAAGGCCTGTGGCGCGGATGCCCGTCTGCACAAGCCCACCTTCCCCTCGCTGCAGGGCCTGGAGGCCTCGCGCGAGCGGGCGGTGGCCCTGGTCGACGAGGCACTGACCGAGCTGCAACCCTTCGGTCAGGAGGCGGACTTGCTTCGCTTCCTGGCGCGGTACATCGTCGATCGCATGAATTGAACCGGCCCGCCTAGATGACCCCCACACCCTTGCTGGATGCAATCGAATGGCCCGCCGACCTGCGGGAACGCCCGGCCTCGGACCTCACCGGGGTGGCCGACGAACTGCGTCAATTCCTGATCGAGAGCGTCTCGCGCACCGGCGGCCATCTCGCTGCCAACCTCGGCACGGTGGAACTCGCGATCGCGCTGCACTACGCGTTCAACACCCCCGACGACCGCATCGTCTGGGACGTCGGCCATCAGGCCTACGCCCACAAGATCCTGACCGGACGCCGGGCCGACATGGCCCGTCTGCGCCAGTACGGGGGCCTGGCCGGCTTCCCCAAACGCGCGGAGAGCGAATACGACGCCTTCGGGGCGGGGCACTCCAGCACCTCCATCAGCGCTGCCGCCGGCATGGCCCTGGCGGCGAAGCACGCCGGGCTGGACCGGCGCCACGTGGCCGTAATCGGCGACGGCGCGATGACCGCGGGCATGGCCTTCGAGGCGCTGAACCACATCGGCGATCTCGACTGCAACCTGCTGGTGATCCTGAACGACAACGATATGTCGATCTCGCCCAATGTCGGCGCGCTCAATCAGTACTTCACCCGACTGCTGTCCGGCCCCCTGTACAGCTCGATGCGCGAAGGCTCCAAGCGCATGCTGGAGTTCGTCCCGCCGATGAAGGCCTTTGCCCAGCGCGCCGAGGAACACATGAAGGGCATGTTCGTGCCCGGTACGCTGTTCGAGGAACTGGGCTTTCGCTACTTCGGCCCGGTGGACGGCCACGACGTGAACGGGCTGGTCTCGATCCTGAAGAACCTGCGCGGCACCCACGGGCCGCAACTGCTGCACGTGGTTACCCGCAAGGGCCAGGGCTATGCACCCGCGGAGGAAGACCCCTGCCGCTACCATGGCGTGTCCAAGTTCGAGCCGGAAAATGGCCTCGCCCCGTCCGCCCCGAAGCCCCCAACCTACACCGACATCTTCAGCCAGTGGCTGTGCGACCAGGCCACGGCCGACAATCGCCTGCTGGGTATCACCCCGGCCATGCGCGAGGGTTCCGGCCTGGTCGCGTTCTCCGAACAATTCCCACAGCGCTATTTCGACGTCGGGATCGCCGAGCAGCATGCCGTCACCCTGGCCGCGGGCATGGCCTGCGAGGGCCAGAAGCCCGTGGTGGCGATCTACTCGACCTTCCTGCAGCGCGCCATGGATCAGGTGATCCACGACGTCGCACTGCAGAATCTGCCGGTGCTGTTCGCCGTGGATCGTGCCGGGATCGTCGGCGCCGATGGCCCGACCCATGCCGGCACCTTCGACACGGCCCTGCTGCGCACGGTCCCCAACCTGCTGCTGATGGCACCCGCCAACGAGCGCGAGTGTCGCCAGATGCTGTCCACCGGCTTCGCCCACGACGGCCCGGCGGCGGTGCGCTATCCGCGCGGTGGCGGGCCCGGCGAACTGCCGGAGGGCGGCAGCGAGGATCTGGAAACATTGCCGGTCGGGCGCGCCGAGGTCGTGCGCGAGGGCCGGGGTCTGGCCATCCTCAGCTTCGGCGCTCTGCTGGAGACCGCCCTGGCGGCCGGCGAGGCGCTGGATGCCACCGTGGTCAACATGCGCTTCATCAAGCCCCTGGATACGGCGCTGCTGGCGCAACTGGCCGCCAGCCACCAGGGCTTCGTGACGCTCGAGGATCATGCGCGCGCCGGTGGTGCCGGCAGCGCAGTACTGGAGTGGCTCTCGGCCGAAGGGCTGACCCGGCCCTGCCAGGTACTGGGCATCCCGGATGCCTTCACCGAGCATGGCTCGCGCGAGCAGATCCTCGCCGATTGCGGCCTCGACACGGCCGGCGTACTGGCCGCGATTCGCCACGCCTTCGGGCTGGAGAATTGCGCGGACGACGGCAGCCGGATAGGCTTCGCGGGCTAATCAAAACCCGGCCGCCATGGCCGCTCGCCCGGAAAACGATCATGAGTGCCCGTTACACCCTTCGCGTCCTGACCGACTTTGCCTCCGCGCATACCCTGCGCGACTACCCGGGGCAGTGCGCGAACATGCACGGGCACAACTGGAAGGTGGAGGCCGAGGTCCAGGCCGAGACCCTGGACGATTCCGGCATGGCGGTGGACTTCAAGGTGGTCAAGACCGCCGCGCGCGAGATCGCCGGGCAGCTGGATCACCGCTACCTGAACGACGTCCCGCCGTTCGACACGGTCAACCCCACGGCCGAGAACATTGCCCAGTGGTTCTACCGGGAAATGGCCGGACGCCTGAACCGCCCGGGCCTGCGCATGCACGCGCTGACCCTGTGGGAGACCGACCGCGCCTGCGTGCGCTACAGCGAGGACGGCTGAGCCCATTCCTCGCAACTGGCACCGTCATTGCGAGGCCCCGCAGGGGCCGCGGCAACCGCCCGAAGCTGGCGCTGAGCTAGATGCGGAATCAGATGATCCCGGACGGAGGTCGCCACGTCGCTTCGCTCCTCGCAATGACGGTGCCCGTTTCCCGCTCCGTTGCCGCCCCCGCGTTTGTCTTCCCGACACCTACAAGTGATTCGAGGCGTAGTCCGCCAGCCGTGAGCGCTCCCCGCGTGTCAGCGTGATGTGGCCGCTGTGGGTCCAGTTGCGGAACCGGTCCACTACATAGGTCAGTCCGCTGGAAGTCTCGGTCAGGTACGGGGTGTCGATCTGCGCGATATTGCCCAGCGCGACCACCTTGGTCCCGGGCCCGGCCCGGGTGATCAGGGTCTTCATCTGCTTGGAGGTCAGGTTCTGCGCCTCGTCAAGGATGATGTAGCGGTTGAGGAAGGTACGCCCGCGCATGAAGTTCAGCGAGCGGATCTTGATGCGGCTGGTCAGGACGTCGTTGGTGGCCATGCGCCCCCAGTCCCCGGCGCCCTCGGACTTGGCCAGCACCTCGAGGTTGTCCATCAGCGCTCCCATCCACGGGGTCATCTTTTCCTCTTCGGTCCCGGGCAGGAAGCCGATATCCTCGCCCACCGGGACCGTGACCCGGGTCATGATGATCTCCTTGTAGGTGTTGTCCTCCAGTGTCTGCGCAAGCCCGGCGGCCAGGGTCAGCAGGGTCTTGCCGGTGCCGGCGGCCCCCAGCAGGGAGACGAAGTCCACCTCCGGGTCCATCAGCAGGTTCAGGGCGTAGTTCTGCTCGCGATTGCGGGCGTTGATGCCCCAGACGCTGTGGCGCGGGGTCATGTAGTCGTCGACCAGCTCGATTACCGCGGATTCGTTCGGCTGGTCGATCTCCAGCACGATCGCGGACAGCGGGTTCTCGCCCTCGCGGTAGACGAACTGGTTGGGCTGCCACTCGGCCACCAGCGGGCCGGTCACGCGATAGTAGGTGCGGCCGGACTCCTGCCAGGAGTCCATCTTGGCACCGTGGGTCTCCCAGAAGTCCGCTGGCAGTTCGGTCATGCCGGAGAACAGCAGGCTGACGTCGTCCAGCACCTGATCGTTGTAGTAGTCCTCCGCGTGCAGGCCGATCACCGTGGCCTTGATGCGCAGGTTGATGTCCTTGGATACCAGCGTCACCGGGGTGTCGGGATACTCGGTCTTCAGCGCCTGGGCCGTGGCGAGGATGTCATTGTCGGCCGAGGTGCCCGGCAGCGAGGCCGGCAGGCTGGAGGACAGGTTGCGGGTCTGAAAGAACAGGCGCCCGGTGGGCGCGAACGTCGACTCGCTGAGCGAATCCGCCTGCAGCGGCAACCCGGCGGCGATCTGCTCGTGCTGGGCGCCGGTGGTGAGCTCGTCAATGAAGCGCGAGACCTGGCGTACGTTGCGCGCGACTTCGGAAACCCCCTTCTTGCCACGGTCGAGCTCCTCGAGCACGACCATGGGCAGGAAGATGTCGTGTTCCTTGAAGCGGAACAGCGCCGTGGGGTCGTGCATCAGGACATTGGTGTCCAGGACGAGCAGGCGTTTCGGATCCTGGGCGATCGCGTTCATGACACCTCCGGGGCGCAGTGGGGGAAGAGGGGCTCAGCTCCCTGCGAGTTCGCGCACCGCGGCGAGAACCTCGTCCACATGGCCCGGCACCTTCACCTTGCGCCACTCCTTGCGCAACACGCCATCGGCATCGATCACGAACGTGGAGCGCTCGATACCACGCACCTGCTTGCCGTACATGTTCTTCATCTTGATGACATCGAAGGCGTCGCACAGGGTCTCGTCGCCATCGCTCAACAGATCGAAGGGCAACTCCTGCTTGGCGCGGAAGTTCTCGTGGCTCTTCACGCTGTCGCGCGAGACACCGAGGATCACTGCACCGGCGGCGTCAAAGGCGGCCTGGTTGGCAGCAAAGTCGCGGCTCTCGTTGGTGCAGCCGGGGGTACTGTCCTTGGGGTAAAAATACAGGACCACGATGCGGCCCTTGAAGTCGGCCGGTCCCAGCGTCTGGTCGCCGGTCGCCGGCACACGCAGGTCCTCGGGTACCCGCTGGTCGATTGCGATGCTCATCAGGCGTTGCTCCTTGAGTAGAGGGTCTCAAAGCAGAAGACTGCGGACGCCACGCGAGCCCGGCCGGTTCAGGCCTTGATCGGGTCCAGCACGCCGTCCACGTTCAGTTCGTCACAGAAATCCATGAACTCGCCACGCAGGGTGGCCAGGTGCTGCCCTGCGGGGATATCCACGACCATATTGGCCGCAAACATGCGCGCCCCAGTCTGCTGGGCAATGTACACCCGGGTCTGGACGTCGCGCAGGTTCACTCCACGGCTGGTAAAGAAATCGGCCAGGGCATTCAGCAGGCCCGGGGTGTCCAGGGCTACTGCGTCCACGGCATAGGGCATCGCCGCCTCGGGGCGCTCCTCCAGCGGGCCGCGACGGGCCACCACGACCAGCCCCATCTCCGCCTCCAGGCGCTGCAGACGGGACTCCAGGGTACCCAGGGTCTTCCAGTTGCCACTGGCGCTAAGCGCCATGCAGCAGTAGCCACCCACGACCGTGATGCGACTGGATTCGAGATTGCAGCCGGTGTCGGCGATCACGCGGGTCACGCTGGACACCAGACCGGGCTGATCGGGCCCGATCAGGTTGAGGATCAAGTGGGTGTGGGTGCCCGCGCCAACCACCTCAGCCATGCGGCACCCGCCGGCTGCGCGCGAGGCAAGGGGCGGGCAAGCACCCGGGGGTTCTCTGCGTGAAAGCGGCGACAGGCATGATGGCTCGCAACATACCACCTTGCCCCGGCGGCGCCAACGCAGCCGGGCGACTTGATCCGCGTGTCTCCCCGCCAGGGGAGGCGACCGGGTGCACGAAAGACGAGGTGCGGCGAACACCCGGCCGAAGGAATCTTGAATGCCCTGTCACCCGCCCGTTAGACTGCACCATTACCGTTGTTGGAGGAGTCGATGTTTCAAGGCAGCATGGTCGCACTGGCGACCCCGATGCACGCGGACGGCAGCCTGGACTGGCCGGCCCTGGATCGGCTCCTGGAATTCCACATCGAGGCCGGCACCGATGCCATTGTTGCCGTCGGCACCACCGGTGAATCCGCGACCCTCGATTTCGACGAGCACTGCGAGGCCATCGCCCACACGGTGAAGACCGTCGCGGGGCGCCTGCCGGTGATCGCGGGTACCGGCGCGAACTCCACGCGCGAGGCCATCGCCCTGACCCGCTGCGCCAAGGAAGGCGGCGCGGATGCCTGCCTGCTGGTCTCCCCCTACTACAACAAGCCGACCCAGGAAGGCCTTTACCTGCACCACAAGGCCATTGCGGAAGCGGTGGACATCCCGCAGATCCTGTACAACGTGCCAGGCCGCACCGCAGTCGATCTGTTGCCGGAGACGGTGGAGCGTCTGGCCGACATCCCGAACATCATCGGGATCAAGGAAGCCTCGGCCAGTAACGAACGCACCGCCGAGCTGGTCGCCCGTGTCGGCAACCGCTTGGACCTCTACAGTGGGGATGACGGCAACGGGCTGGCCTTTCTGCTCGCGGGCGGCCACGGGGTTATCTCGGTCACCGCCAACGTCGCACCGCAACTGATGGCCGCCATGTGCCGCGCCGTGCGCGAAGGCCGCCCCGACGAGGCGCGCGAGATCAATCGCCAGTTGGACGGGCTGCATTCGGCCCTGTTCCTCGAGGCCAACCCGATTCCGGTCAAATGGGCGCTGCAACGCATGGGGCTCATGGAGGAAGGCATCCGCCTGCCTCTGACTCCGTTGTCCGAACCCTTCCATGCGCCGGTCCTGGACGCGATGCGCCAGGCCGGCATAGAGGTCTGATCCCCGACATGAAACAGTCTGCCAAGCTCCACCGTCACGCGACCCGCACCGCCCTGGCCCTGGCTACGGGCCTGGCCATCGCCGGGTGCTCGACCTCCGGCGACCGCCAGTCCGGCCCCGAGTACGAAATGAGTCGGCAGATGGACAACCTCGAGGTCCCGCCGGACCTGATCGCGCCCGACAGCGAACGCGCCTACCGTATTCCGGACGCCCCGGGCGAACGGATCAGCGCCCGCGAGATGCAGCAAGACTCCGCGGCCCGCCAGCAGCAGCGCCAGCCCACCGGGGCAACCGCGCCGGTCCGCAGCGATGCCCGGGTGCTTCCGGAATCGACCGAGATCCAGCTGATGCGCGAAGGCAGCGTCCGCTGGCTGAGTGTCGAGGTGGCCCCGGAGGATCTCTGGGATCGCCTGACCGCATTCTGGGACAGTCAGAACCTGCGCCTGGAGCGCAACGAACCCCAGGTCGGCGTCATGGAGACCGAATGGGCCGAAGACCGCGCCGGGATTCCGCTGCGGGGCACACAGAACATCTTCGCCCGTGCGCTGGGTAACGTGTACGACGCCAACACGCGCGACCAATACCGCCTGCGCGTCGAACGCGACAATGGCCGCTCAGCCATCTACATCTCGCACCGAAGGGCCACCGAAGAACCCGAGGGCGAGACCTGGCGCTGGGCAATGCGCCCGTCCGATCCCGAACTCGAGGCCGAAATGCTTAATCGCCTGCGTGTCTACCTCGCCACGGGCGAGACCCCCGAGGGCGGCACCCGGGTAGCCGAGACCATTGGCGACCGTCCGACCGAGCTGCACCAGACGGAACACGAAGGCCACCCGGTACTGGTGACGGGCAGCGACTTCGACCGCATGTGGTCGCAGATGGGCACCTACCTGGACCGCGCCGGCCTCCTGGTGGACGAGCAAGACCGCAATACGGGGACCTTCGAGGTGACCTATCGCCCCGACATGGTCGGCGAGAGCGAACGCGGCGGCTTCTTCAGTCGGATCTTCGGGCGCGGCGGTGATCGTCGCGAGAACGAGCGTTATCAGATTCGCCTGACCGACATCGGCGACGGCGATCTGCGAATCGAGGCGCGCGACATCGATGGCGAGCCCCTTGGCCGCCGTGACGCCGAGTTCGTACTGGAGCAGATCGAGCAGCAGATCCTTCGCTAGAACGCGGCGAGCCCAGCCACCATGATCCGCTTCTGCTCCCTGGGCAGCGGGAGTTCCGGCAACGCCCTGGTGGTCGAGATCGGTGCCACTCGCCTGCTGGTGGATTGCGGATTCTCGATGCAGGAGCTGGAACGCCGCCTGTCCCGGGTCGACCTGACCCCACAGGACCTGACGGCCGTCCTGGTGACCCATGAGCACGCCGACCACATCGGCGCCACCGCGCCGCTATCCCGGCGTTACGGCCTCACCGTATTTACCAGCCCCGGCACCCGATTGGCCGCCCGCGACACCGGTTTTGCTCACATCCAGGAGATCCAGGCGGATGCACCGCTGGAGATCGACGACGCCTGGGTGCAACCGTACACGGTGCCGCACGACTCCCGCGAACCCATCCAATTCGCGTTTTCCGACGGCGATCACCGGCTGGTCCTGATGACGGATGCCGGCCACATCTCCCCGCACATGGTCGACGTGGCCAATGCAGCCGAAGCCCTGTTACTGGAGTGCAACCACGACCCTGCCATGCTCGCCGCCGGGCGGTACCCGGCATCGCTCAAGCGACGTATTGCGGGCGGTTACGGCCACCTACCGAATCACGCGGCCACCGACCTTCTCCATCGCATCGATCGATCCAGGCTACGCCACGTGATCGGTATGCACCTGTCGAGTGACAACAACCACGAGGGGCTTGCACGCCAGGCGCTCGCCGACGGCCTTGGCTCCTCCCCATCCGACCCCGAGATCGCAACCCAGGACTACGGCTTCACGTGGCGAACCACGGCTCAAGCCTGACTCCAACTACCCGTCCAACGCCGTGCCCCCGGTCACATCAGCCCGGCCGCGGCCGCATGTCGAAGGGCTGCGCCAATCAACCCACATGGCGCAGCCCCCTCCGGCCACCTGACGCTGGGGTCGGAAACCAAGGCCGGCTCTTCAACGTGGTCCCAAGCCCAGTGTGATCAGCGGCGCGACTCCCGAAGGAAATACAGGCCCCCGATCACGAAGGCCACGCCAATGACTGTTGCCACCGGCCCGCCAAACCCGGAACCCTCCCGCGGCGCAATGGGCGTGAAAGCCAACTGTCCGCCGAAAATCGCATAGAGTCCAATTCCGAGCAGCACCAGCCCTACCAGGACCAACCCTCCGTCCGTCCGCTTCTGTCTCATCCCAGCCTCCGTCTCGGCACCTGCGTCCCTTGCAAACCGGCCAAGGGCCGCAGCAGCAGCCTTCACCGTCCGCACACGGTGCCTGACTAACACGCATAAAAAAAGCCCGGCCCCCAAAAAGGGGACCGGGCTTCGGATTAATGCCTGGCGGTGACCTACTCTCACATGGGGAGACCCCACACTACCATCGGCGCAGAGCAGTTTCACTTCCGAGTTCGGGATGGGATCGGGTGGTTCCTACTCGCTATTGCCGCCAGACAAACTGGCTAGACCACGCGGACTGTTCCACGTCATCTAAATTCGGAATGCTTTCTAGGCTTGTGTACGTAGCGATGTGTCAAACGAGACCACCAACACTTTGGGTGTTATATGGTCAAGCCTCACGGGCAATTAGTACTGGTTAGCTACACGCGTTACCGCGCTTCAACACCCAGCCTATCAACGTTGTAGTCTTCAACGGCCCTACAGGGACCTCGAGGGTCCAGGGAGATATCATCTTCAGGTGGGTTTCCCGCTTAGATGCTTTCAGCGGTTATCCCTTCCGCACTTAGCTACCCGGCAATGCCACTGGCGTGACAACCGGAACACCAGAGGTGCGTCCATCCCGGTCCTCTCGTACTAAGGACAGATCCTGTCAAATCTCCGACGCCCACGGCAGATAGGGACCGAACTGTCTCACGACGTTCTAAACCCAGCTCGCGTACCACTTTAAATGGCGAACAGCCATACCCTTGGGACCTGCTTCAGCCCCAGGATGTGATGAGCCGACATCGAGGTGCCAAACACTGCCGTCGATATGGACTCTTGGGCAGTATCAGCCTGTTATCCCCGGAGTACCTTTTATCCGTTGAGCGATGGCCCTTCCATACAGAACCACCGGATCACTAAGACCTGCTTTCGCACCTGCTCGACGTGTCTGTCTCGCAGTTAAGCACCCTTATGCCTTTGCACTCGTCGCGCGATTTCCGACCGCGCTGAGGGTACCTTCGCACTCCTCCGTTACTCTTTGGGAGGAGACCGCCCCAGTCAAACTACCCACCACACACGGTCCCCGACCTGGATAACAGGCCTGGGTTAGAACTCCAAAATTGCCAGGGTGGTATTTCAAGGTTGGCTCCGCCGAGACTGGCGTCCCGGTTTCAAAGCCTCCCACCTATCCTACACAAACAAGTTCAAAGTTCAGTGTGAAGCTGTAGTAAAGGTTCACGGGGTCTTTCCGTCTAGCCGCGGGTACACAGCATCTTCACTGCGATTTCAATTTCACTGAGTCTCGGGTGGAGACAGCGCCGCCATCGTTACGCCATTCGTGCAGGTCGGAACTTACCCGACAAGGAATTTCGCTACCTTAGGACCGTTATAGTTACGGCCGCCGTTTACCGGGGCTTCGATCAAGAGCTTCTCCGAAGATAACCCCATCAATTAACCTTCCGGCACCGGGCAGGCGTCACACCCTATACGTCCTCTTTCGAGTTTGCAGAGTGCTGTGTTTTTAATAAACAGTCGCAGCGGCCTGGTCTCTGCGACCTCGGCCAGCTCAGGGAGCAAGTCCCATCACCAGCCGAGGCGTACCTTCTCCCGAAGTTACGGTACCATTTTGCCTAGTTCCTTCACCCGAGTTCTCTCAAGCGCCTTGGGATTCTCACCCTGCCCACCTGTGTCGGTTTGGGGTACGGTCAACTGTTAACTGAAGCTTAGAGGCTTTTCCTGGAAGCATGGCATCAGTGACTTCGCCTCCGTGGAGGCTCGTCATCGTATCTCAGGATTGTGTCCCCGGATTTGCCTAAGGACACTCCCTACATACTTGAACCGGGCACCAACTGCCGGATCACTTAGCCTTCTCCGTCCCCCCATCGCATTAACAGTCGGTACAGGAATATTAACCTGTTTCCCATCGACTACGCATTTCTGCCTCGCCTTAGGGGCCGACTAACCCTGCGCCGATTAGCGTTGCGCAGGAAACCTTGGGCTTTCGGCGGATGGGTTTTTCACCCATCTTATCGTTACTCATGTCAGCATTCGCACTTCTGATACCTCCAGCATGCCTCTCGGCACACCTTCACAGGCTTACAGAACGCTCCTCTACCACTTGCAAAGCAAGTCCGCAGCTTCGGT